>NZ_JBYSYO010000002.1:0-611526 GCF_058783455.1 Herbiconiux sp. FW305-C-125
CTGGAACACCGAGCTTCGCGCCGATCGCGACGGGGCCGAGGCGCTTCTTCCACCGCAGATGCACGATCTTCCGCACCACCGGCGGCGGGGTCCGGTTCGCGACGTGGTGCGGCCTCGAGGAACGATCCTCCATCCCCGCGGCGCCGACGAGCACGTAGCGGTCGGCCCACCGTCTCGCGGTCGGCCATGAAACGTGGAAGAACTTGGCTGCGTGCGCGACCGGCCACCCGTCATCGACGATCAACCGGGCAACCCGCAGACGTTGAATGGGCGTGAGAGCAGCATTACGGTGAGACACGAAGACCTCCGGCAGTGGTCATGGGGAACTAGACAGCTCCAACCCTCCACCGGAGGTCTTCGTCAACTCAAGACATCACACATCAACCAACGCCCCTGGGCAGTACATCTAGGGGAGCACCACGTGACAAGACGGCATCGGCGACTGGCGGCATTCGGCATCGGGGCGGGGGTGATGGTGGCGGGCGTCGCGGGTTTCGGATCGAGTGCCGCGTTCGCCGTCGACCCGGACGACCTCGAGTCGCGGGTCACCGTCGCGGGCATCACGGCGCACCTGCAGGCCCTGCAGGAGATCTCCGACGCGAACGACGGCAACCGGGCGATCGGGACCTCGGGCTACGAGGCGAGCGGCCAATACATCGAGAGCGTGCTGACGGCTGCCGGCTACACGCCGGTGCGCCAGGACTTCGAGGCGACCACCCAGGAGATCACCGAGTTCTCGATCACGCTGCTCGGCAGTACCACCGACCTCTCCGGCGATCGCATCCCGATGGAGGGCACGACCGCCACGCCTCCGGCCGGGATCACCGGGGCCGCGCTGGTCGCGCCTGCCACGGCCACCGGCTGCGACGCGAGCGAGTGGGGCGGCGTGGACGCGACGGCCAAGGTCGCCGTGGTGAGCCGCGGCGTCTGCTCGTTCGCCGAGAAGTCGCTGGCCGCGGGTGAGGCGGGTGCGATCGCGCTGCTCGTCTACAACAACGAGGCAGGCCCGCTGAACGGCACCCTCGGCGAACAGCAGCCGGAATTCGTGCCCTCGGTCGGCCTGACCCAGGAGGAGGGCGAAGCCCTGGTCGCCGCGCTGCCGGACTCGCCGACCGTCGACCTGCAGCTGCAGGAGGAGACGACGACGGTCGACACCTTCAACATCATCGCCGAGACATCGACCGGGCGATCGGACAACACGGTCATGCTGGGTGCGCACCTCGACTCCGTGCCCGAGGGTCCGGGCATCAACGACAACGGTTCGGGGTCGGCCGCGATCCTCGAGACCGCGGTCCAGCTGGCCGCATCCGGGCCGCTCAACAACCAGGTGCGATTCGCCTGGTGGGGCGCCGAGGAGGTCGGCCTCGTCGGCTCGACCTACTACGTCGACGATCTCGCGGCGAACGACCCGGCCGAACTCGACCAGATCGCGACCTACCTGAACTTCGACATGGTGGCGTCGCCGAACTACGTGATCAGCGTCTACGACGCCGACCAGTCGACCTACGAGGCACCCGTCGAGGTGCCTGAGGGCTCCATCGCGACCGAGAAGGCCTTCACCGACTACTTCGACGCCATCGGGCAGCCGTGGATCGACACCGCGTTCGACGCCCGCAGCGACTACGACGCGTTCATCGCGAACGGCGTGCCGGCTTCGGGCCTGTTCACCGGCGCGGACGACGAGAAGACGGTCGACCAGGCGGCGCTCTTCGGCGGCACCGGCGGCCCCGGTGTGACGCCCGACCCGAATTACCACTCGGCGGCCGATGACATCGCGAACGTGAACGCGGATGCGCTCGGCATCATGGCAGGCGCCATCGCGTCGGTGACCGCGTCGCTCGCCAACGACACCACGGCGATCAATCAGTTCCCGCCGGCCGTCGTCGACCCGACGCCGACGCCGACGCCGGTGCCGGCGCCGGTCGCCGACCCGGGCCCCGGGGCCGAGCTCGCGGCCACCGGCGCCTCCGGTGCCCTCGGTGCAGTGCCGGCGGCCGCGCTGCTGCTCGGTGCCGGGATCGTGCTCGCGGTCGTGCGGATGCGCTCCACGCGTGCCGGAGCGGTCGCCTCCGAGCGCACCGGCCACCGCGAGAATTAGGGAGAAAGTACTCAGGAGGGGCGGCGGGCGCGCGAACCTAGCGTAGGGGGATGGCTCTTCATACCCACCCCCGAACCCGGGTCGCCGTGGCGACCGCCGCCCTCTCCGTTCTCGCCTCTGCCGCCTTCGCGGTGGCGCCGCTCGCGGCACCGGCCGCCTCGGCGAGTTCGGGCGCGGCCACCACCGTCAACGTGATGGCGCCGCTCTGGATCGACGATTGGCAGACCGGTGGCCCCGAGTGGAAGGCGTTCACCGATTCGCTCGCGGTGGCCGATGCGGCGGGTGCCGACGCGGTGGCGGTGGACGTGTGGTGGGGTGCCGTCGAAGCCAGTCGGGGCACCTTCGACTGGCGGTACTACGACAAGGTCTTCGGTGCGATCGTGGGGGCCGGCCTCGACCTCGTGCCGGTGATGTCGTTCCATCAGTGCGGTGGCAACGTCGGTGACACCTGTTCCATCCCGGTGCCGGCCTTCGTCTGGGAGCCGTTCCAGATCTGCGGCGTCGCCGGCTGGTGCTCGAGCGTGCCGGTCGAGAACTACTACCGGAGCGAGTACGGCAACGTCGACCGCGAGGCGCCGTCGCCGTGGGGCACGGGCAACGAGCGCACGCTGCAGGACATGCGCGACTTCATGAACTCCTTCGAGGCGCACTACACGGCACCCGGCAGCGACTTCGCCGATCGGGTGCAGGAAGTCACCGTCAGCACCGGCCCGGCAGGCGAGTTGCGGTACCCGTCGTATGCGTCGCACGACTCGATGGTGGCCGGCAACCCGGCGGGCTACCCGAACCGCGGCACCTTCCAGAGTTACACGCCCGCCGCCGTCACCGCGTTCGCCGATTGGGCGGTGGCACGGTACGGCTCGGTGGCGGGGGTGGCGACAGCCTGGGGCATCCCCGGCCTGACGTACGCCATGATCTCGCCGCCCACCGACCACGAGCGCTTCATCGACTCGGGTGCCTACCGATCCATCACCTACGGCCGTGATTTCACGCGGTGGTACAACGAGAGCCTGCTGCGGCACGGCCGCGAGGTCATGAACCAGGCAATCGGCGCCTTCGACGGCGGGCTCGCGAACGTGCCCCTCGGCATCAAGGTGCCGGGAGTGCACTGGCAGACGATGTCCACCAGCCCGATGCAGCGCGCACCGGAGGTGGCAGCGGGGCTGATCCACACCGATCAGGCCTACAACGACATCACCACCTCGCACGGCTACGACGGCATCGCGAACCTGGTGCACGACCTCGATCTGCACGGCGACGGCACCGGCACCCCGACCCACCGCGTGCTGCTCCACTTCACGGCGCTCGAGATGCCCGACGGACGGGAGTGGGACGGTTCGGCGCACGCCTACTCGAACGCCGCGTCGCTCGTCTCCTGGGTGGGCACTGCGGCCGCCAAGGCCCACATCACCCTGAAGGGCGAGAACGCGCTGGCGGAAAACCTGGGCAGTGCGGGTTCCACCACGGCGCCCGGTTGGTCGCACATCCGCGACACCTTCTCGGGGGCGACGGCGTACTCGGGTCTCACCCTTCTGCGCATCTCCGACGTCACCGCCTCGGGCTCGACCGGCCGGAGCGAGTTCGAACGGTTCATCCGCGACTTCGGGTGAGGCGGGCGCGCCGCGTCAGTAGTGGGCCAGCCCGCTGCCGATGATCACGGTGCCGAGCACGAGGAGCACGATCGTGGTGACGGTGGAGCTGTTGCCCTCGATCCAGACCCGCGTCTCCTCCAGCGGCTTGCGCATGCGGGCGGGGTCGGCGAACGCGAAGATGATCGGAGCGGCCAGCGTCGAGATGCCGAGCACCACGAACAGCGCGATGCCGATCACCACCTCGGAGAGCGGCGCTCCGCTCGCGCCGATGGCCACGCCGGCCGCGATCGTGAGCAGGAGGTTCTTGGGGCGCAGCATCAGCACGAAGCCGAGGCCCAGCGAGGCCACCGGCCCGAGTGTGGTGACCCGGGCCATCAGCCGCGCCGTGGCGGTCTGGGGCTTCGCGACAGGCGGGTCTCCGTCGGCGACTGAAGGAAGCGCCGGTTGCCGGCGGAGTCGGCGGGCCGTGCGCCAGCGCAGAGCCGCCATCACGAGGAGGCCGACGCCGATCGCTGCCTCGATGGTGGCGATGAGCGGGCTCTTCGCCTCCGCCGGGGCCGGCGGCAGCAGCGTCGCGACCGCCGTGAACAGGGTGGTGAGGCCGGCCAGCCCGACCACGGCGCCGGCGAGGTACGTCAGGCTCGACCAACGACCGCGGGGCGAGAGCAGGATGAGCACCATCACCACGATCGGCACCGAGCTCAGTGCCACGCCGAGGGCGAGCGGGAGGATGTGTCCGATGATGCCCGCCATGGCGCCATTCTACGAGGCAGCCGTCCTGCCGCCGTGTCCGCACGCGCGGCTCGGGCGGGCAACCGGGCCTGCTGCGGCTATCCTGGCCAGGTGACACGGTCGATGACGGACCGCGCGCTCGTCGCCGCGATGATCGGCCGATTCGTCCGTGCGCGGTGGGGGTTCCGGTTCCGCACGCGAGCACGGTTCGAGGCCTGGCAGCGGCGACGCATCCGCTCGTTCCTGCGCCGGGTCGCGCGCGTGCCGTTCTATCGCAGTGCCGCAGCGACGGCAGACGGCGCGAACGGGCGACGCGTTCTCGGCGACCTGCCCGTGATCGACAAGGCGACGATGCTCGAGCACTTCGACGCCCTCAACACCCGCGGAGTGCGGCTCGCCGACGCCCTCGGGGTGGCCCTCGAGGCCGAGCGCAGTCGCGACTTCACTCCGCTGGTCGACGGCGATCTCACGGTCGGCCTGTCCAGCGGCACCTCAGGCCGCCGTGCGGCGTTCCTCGTCAGTCCGCGCGAGCGACGGCTCTGGGCCGGCACCGTGCTGGGCCGGGTGCTCGACGCGCGTTCGCTCCGCCAGCTGGTGCAGCCCTGGCGCCCGCCGGTGCGCATCGCGTTCTTCTTGCGCGCGGGCGGCAACCTCTACGAGTCGGTGGCGAGTTCGCGCATCCGCTTCGCGTTCCACGATCTCACCGAACCGATGGCGGCGCACGTCGCCGAGCTCCAGGCCGCAGCCCGCCGCGGGGCGGGGCCCGACGTGCTGGTCGCCCCGGCCTCGGTGCTGGATGCGCTGGCGCGGGAGGCTCGGTCGGGTGTGCTCGGCATCCGGCCGCGGCTCGTGATCTCGGTGGCCGAGGTGCTCGAGACCGAGACCGCCGAGCGCGTGGAAGCCGCCTGGGGCGTTGCGCCCAGGCAGGTCTACCAGGCCACCGAGGGGCTGCTCGCGATCACCTGCCTGCAGGGCTCTCTGCACCTCAACGAGGAGTCGGTGCACATCGAACGCGAGTGGCTCGACGAGGCGCGCACCCGTTTCCAGCCGATCGTGACCGACTTCGACCGCACGACGCAGATCATCGCCCGCTACCGCCTCGATGACGTGCTGCGCGTCGACCCCGAGGCGCCGGCTCGGTGCCGCTGCGGGCGGGTGACCGCCGTGGTCGCCGCAGTCGACGGCCGGGCCGACGCCGTGCTGCGGTTGCCGGCGATCGACGGCCGCTCGGTCGTGGAGGTCTTTCCCGACGTGCTGCGGCAGGTGATGGCGCGGGGGTCGTCCGCCTACGCCGATTGGCGCATCCGTCAGGCCGGTCTCGACCTGCACGTGTCGCTCGCCGAGCCGGCGCCCGATGCGCACGCGCAGGTCGCTGCCTCGCTCACCGCCCTGCTCGCCCGCTACGGCTGCCACGGCACCGTGCTGTCGGCGCCGTGGCAGGAGCCCGACCCTACCGCGAAAATGCGCCGCATCGTGCGCGAGGCCGCGCCGTGAGCGGGAACGCGGAGACGCCACCCCCCACCGCAGCCCTGCGCGTGCTGGTGACCGGGGCATCCGGCTTCGTGGGCGGGGTCCTGGTGGAACGGCTCGCGCGCGACCCGGCGTTCGAGGTGCTCGGCATCGGGCGCCGAGCGCTCGTCCGGGCCGACTACCGGATGCTCGACCTCGCCGCCCCCGACGCGACCGAGCGTCTCAGTCGAACCGGCTTCGAACCCGACGTCATCGTGCACGCGGCCGCGCGGAGCTCCCCGTGGGGCAGCCGGACGCAGTTCGAGCGCGACAACGTTCAGGCGACCCACGCCGTCGTGGCGGCGGCTGCCGCTCAGGCGAAGCCGCCCCGCATCGTGTTCGTGTCGACCGCATCCGTGCTGTACACCGCCCGCGACCAGCTCGACGTGCCCGACGACGCGGCGGCGGGCCCGCGTTTCGTGAACGGCTACGCGGCCTCCAAGCATGCAGCGGAGACGGTGGTGCGCGGGTACCCGGGCGAGTGGGTGGTGCTGCGCCCCCGTGCGGTGTTCGGGCCGGGAGACACGACGGTGCTGCCTCGAATCGTGACGGCCGCCCGCCGCGGCGCGTTGCCCCGGTTCCGCGACGGCGCGGGCGGGCCGGCGCTCTCCGATCTGCTCTACATCGACACCTTCGTCGACCAGCTGGTGGCTGCGACCCGGCTGCCGGCCGCGGTCGGCCGGACCGTGGTGCTCACCGGCGGCGATCCGGTTCCGCTGCAGCAGACGGTGTTCGAACTGCTCGACCGCCTCGGCGTGCCGCGGCCGACCCGCACGGTGTCCCGCCGGACCGCACTGGCGGCCGCCACCCTGACCGAATGGGCGTGGCGGCTCGCCCGGCGCGGCGGCGAGCCGCCGATCACGAGATACTCGGTGATCGTGTACGCCTTTTCGAAGACCTTCGACGCCCGCCTCTGCCGCGAGCTCTTCGGGCCGGCTGTGCCGCCACTGGACGAGGCGCTCGCCCGCACGGCCGACGCGCTCCTGGGCGACGGGCGCCTCGACGCCGCTGGAGGAGCGCGGTGAGCGGCAGCGCCCGCATCGCCGCGGTGGCGACGTACCTGCCCGAGACCGTCCGCAGCACCGGCGAGACCGAGGCCGAGCTGCGGCGCCTGAACCCCGGGCTCGCCTTGCCGACCGGTCTGGTGCGCCGGCTCACCGGCGTCGAACGCGTGCACGTGCGGCCCGACGGCTGGCAGACCTCCGACCTCGCCGCGGCCGCGGGTCGCCGTGCCCTCGACGAGTCACCCGGGCCGGTCGATCTGCTGCTCTTCGCCTCGGCCAGCCAAGACCTCATCGAACCCGCGACCAGTCACATCGTGTCGGCGAAGCTCGGCCTCGACTGCCCGGTGCTCGACGTCAAGAACGCCTGCAACAGCGTGCTCAACGCGATGCAGGTGGCGGATGCGCTGATCGCCACCGGCCAGTACCGTCGCGTGCTGGTGGTGAGCGGCGAACAGCCCTCCCACGCCGTGCGCTGGCGGCTCGACGACCAGCAGCAGTTCTTCCGCTCCTTCGCGGGCTACACGATGAGCGACGGGGGAGCGGCGGTGCTGCTCGAGCGCACCGAAGCCGCGGGCGCGGGCGTGCTCGGCTCGCGGTTCATCGCGCGCTCCGAGCACTGGGCGGTCGGCACGCTGCCCGCCGGCGGATCGGTGAACCCGCACGCCGAGGGCGGAGCCTACTTCGACATGGACGGCGCAGCGCTGCAACGGGCCTTCGCCGAGGTGGGGGTGGGCCTCGTCGAGCAGACCGTCAGCGACCTCGGCCACGACGTCACCGAGCTCGACTTCGTGGCGGTGCATCAGGTGGCCCGGTCGTACCACGACACCATCGTGGCGGTGCTCGGCATCGACCCCGCGCGCACCGTCGTCACGATCGGCGAGCACGGCAACCTCGCCTCGGTCAGTCTCCCGCTGCAACTGCAGCTCGCCCGAGAGCGCGGCCTGGTCGGCCCAGGGAGCCTGGTCGCCCTGGTCGGGCTCGCCGGCGGCATCTCGCTCGGTGCGATGCTGGTGCGACTGTGAAGACTGCGGCGGTGCGGCTCGGCAGTGAGCGACGCTGGGAGGAGCGGGTGCAGCGCGCCGCGCATCCGCTCGTGTACCCGCTGCTCTCGCGGGTTCGGCGCCCGGCCTTACGGGTGCCGGGCATCGGAGTGCTCGTGACCGACGCGGGGCTGTTGCGGGGAGTGCTGCTCGACACCGCGAGCTTCACCAAGACCGGCCCCGGCTCGCCCGCCGAGCTCTGGACGCCGGTGCTCGGGCCGTCGGTGCTCCTCAACATGGAGGGCGTCGACCACCTCGCCCTGCGTCGCCGCCTCGCGCCCCTCTTCGCCCCGGCGTTCGTGGGCGAGCTGACCCGGGCCACCGTCGGCGCGGCGGCCGCTCGGCTCACCGAACGCCTCGTGGCGGGGGAGAGCGTCGACCTCGTCGCCGAGGTGCGCGACTACGCCGGCCGCGTGATCAGCCGCCTCGTCGGTCTCGACCGTGACGACATCGGCGAGGAGCTCTTCGCCCGTGTCTCCGCGGTCACCGGATACGTGCGGCTGGCCCGACCCCGTTTCACGCCCGCGCAGGTGGCCGTGGCCCGGTCGGTGCTCGCCGAGCTCACCGAGCACGCGCGCCTGGCCTACCACGGTGACGCGAGTACGGTGCCGGGCCGGATGCGCGAACTCGGGCTCTCCGAAGACGAGGCGATGGGCGCGGTGGGCGCCTTCGTGCTCACCGGCACCGAGACGCTCGTGTCGTACCTGCCGCGCCTCGTCGCGATCCTGCACGACACCGGCTGGCTCGCCCGCCTCGCCGCCGATCGGGCGCTGGTCGACGCGGCGGTGGCAGAGGGGCTCCGCGTCACGACGCCGTCGCCCGTGATGCTGCGGAGTGTGCGGGCGGAGACGGCCGTGGGGGGCGTGCCCGTGCATCCGGGCGACCGGCTCGTGCTCGCGACCTTCCTCGCCGACCGGGCGGCCGGAGCATTCGATCCCGTCGGCAACCCGGCGGCGTCGCTGAAGCAGCTCTGGTTCGGCGCCGGGGTGCACTTCTGTCTCGGCGCACCGCTCGCCATGGCGCAGATCGACACCACCCTCGGCGCCGTGCTCGACGCCGCGGCAGCCGCACCGCTCCGCATCGCGGGGCGGCGTGCCCAGCGCGGCACCCTCATCCCGGCGTACGCCCGTCTCGCACTCAGCCGCTGACGGCGAAGCCCACGACGCCGCACCGCCGCCACGTCCGCCGCCGGGTAGCATCGTGGCATGCGCGCACTCGTGTTCAACGCCGCCTTCGACGTGACCGTCGACGAGGTACCCGATCCGCAGATCCAGTCGGCGGGCGACGCCATCGTGCGCGTCGTGGCGACCTGCGTCTGCGGTTCCGATCTCTGGTACTACCGCGGCGTGAGCCCGCGCAAAGCCGGTTCCCGGATCGGTCACGAGTTCGTCGGTGTGGTCGAGGCGATCGGTACCGACGTCGGTTCGGTCGCCGTGGGTGACTTCGTGATCGCACCCTTCATGTTCAGCGACGGGACCTGCCCGCACTGCCTCAACGGCATCACCTCCTCGTGCGTGCACGGCGGGTTCTGGGGCAGCCAAGGCACCGACGGCGGCCAGGGCGAGTACGTTCGCGTGCCCCTCGCCGACGGCACCCTCGTGGTCGTGCCGGGCGGGCAGCCCGACGCGGAGCTCATCCCGCACCTGCTGGCGCTCTCCGACGTCTGCGGCACCGGCCATCACGCCGCCGTCGGGGCAGGAGTGCGCCCGGGCATGACCGTTGCGGTCGTGGGCGACGGCGCGGTGGGCCTGAACGGCGTGCTCGCGGCCAAGCGCCTCGGCGCCGAGCGCATCATCGCGCTGAGCCGCAACCCGGCCCGGCAGGCCATCGCCACCGAGTTCGGCGCCACCGACCTGATCGAGGAGCGCGGCCAGGATGCGGTGGGCGCCGTGGTCGAGCTCACGGGCGGCCTCGGTGTCGACGCGACGCTCGAGTGCGTCGGCAGCGCCGAAGCCATGACCACCGCGTTCGCGATCGCGCGGCCGGGCTCCCGGGTGGGCTTCGTGGGCGTGCCGCACGACATCGAGTTCCCCGTCAACATCGCCTTCCAAAACAACGTGGGCCTCGGCGGCGGACTCGCCCCCGTGCGCACCTATCTGCCCGAGCTGCTGGCGGATGTGCTGGCCGGCCGCATCCGCCCCGGCCTGGTGTTCGATCTCGAGGTGCCCTTCGACGAGCTCCCCGCAGGCTACGCGGCGATGGATGAACGGCGCGCGGTCAAGGCCATGGCGAGGCTCGCATGACCGACCTGACCGGCGCCGACGACGCCCGGCTCGGCTTCGGCGTCGCCGTCGCTCAGTTCGCTCCCGGCACCGACCGCGCCGCCAACCTCGAGACCATCGCCCGCCTGGCGCGCACCGCCGTGCAGCGCGGGGCGTCGCTCGTGGTGTTCCCCGAGTACTCGTCGTACTTCAGCGACCCCCTGGGGCCCGACGTCGTCGCAAATGCCGAGCCCGTCGACGGCCCGTTCGTCACCGCCCTCAGTGCCCTCGCCGCAGAGCTCGACGTGCACCTGATCGCGGGCATGGTGGCACAGACGGCGGATGCGCACCGCATCGCCAACCTGCTCGTCGCCGTCTCCCCGGTCGACGGCGTGATCGCGCGGTACAGCAAGGTGCACCTCTACGACGCGTTCGGTGGGCGGGAGAGCGACTGGGTCGAGGCGGGCACCATCGGCACCCCGGAGACCTTCTCGATCGAGGGCGTGACCATCGGCATGCAGACCTGTTACGACATCCGCTTCCCCGAGGTCTCACGCTGGCTCGTGGACGCCGGTGCCGACCTCGTCGTCGTGCCCGCGGAGTGGGTGCGTGGCCCGCTGAAGGAGCACCACTGGCGAAGCCTCGTCACCGCCCGCGCGCTCGAGAACACGATCTACCTCGCGGCGGCCGACCAGACGCCGCCGGTGGGGGTGGGGGCGAGTCTCGTGGTCGACCCGATGGGGGTCACGATCGCGAGCCTCGGCGAACGCGAAGACGTGGCGGTGGCGTGGATCGATCCGCGGCGTATCGACGAGGTTCGCCGTGTCAACCCCGCGCTGGCTCTGCGCCGGTTCACCACGCGCCCGCGCTAGCGGGCGAGGCCGGCCAGGCGGTCGGCGGCGAGCTCCAGCACTTCGGTCTTCTTGCAGAAGGCGAAGCGCACGAGCGAGGCGTACTCCGGCGCGTGCGCGGGGCTCACGAACGCGCTGATCGGCACCCCGACCACGCCGGCGAGGGCCGGCAGTTCGCGGCAGAGGGTGGCCGCATCCGGGTAGCCGAGTGGTGCGGCATCGGCCACGACGAAGTAGGTCCCGCCCGGGCGGGAGACCTCGAAGCCGGCGGCCACGAGACCACGGGAGAGGAGGTCGCGCTTGTCACGCAGGGTGTCGGCGATGCCCGTGAAGAACGCGTCGGGCAGCCCGAGACCGAGTGCGACCGCGGGCTGGAACGGCGCACCGTTGACGTAGGTGAGGAATTGCTTCACCGCGAGCACGGCCGTGACGAGCTCGGCCGGGGCGGTGAGCCAGCCGATCTTCCAGCCCGTGGTGCTGAACGTCTTGCCCGCCGAGGAGATGGTGACGGTGCGCTCCGCCGCTCCGGGGAGGGTGGCCACCGGGATGTGCGGATGCTCGAACGTCAGGTGCTCGTACACCTCGTCGGTGACGATGATCGCGTCGTGGCGATGCGCCAGCTCCACGATCAGTTCGAGCGTCTCGCGCGCCAGCACGGCACCGGTCGGGTTGTGCGGGTTGTTGAGCAGGATGACCCGGGTGCGGTCGGTCACCGCGCGCCGCAGGTCGTCGTGGTCGGGCTGGAAATCGGGTCGGCGCAACGGCACGGTGGTGTGCACGCCCCGGGCGAGCGCGATCAGTCCGCCGTAGGCGTCGTAGAACGGCTCGAGCGTGAGCACCTCGTCGCCCTCGTCGACGAGGGCGAGGATCGTGGCGGCGAGCGCCTCCGTGGCGCCGGCGGTGACGAGCACCTCACGGTCGGGGTCGACCGTCAACCCGTAGAACCGCTGCTGGTGGGCGGCGATGGCGTGCCGGAGCACGGGCATCCCGATGCCCGGCGGGTACTGGTTCACGCCGTCGGCGATCGCCTGACGTGCCGCCTCCAGCACCTCGGCGGGCCCGTCCTCGTCGGGAAACCCCTGGCCGAGATTGATGGCGCCGGTGGCCTGCGCGAGCGCACTCATCTCGGCGAAGATGGTGGCGGCGATCGTGCCGTCAGGGGCCAGCAGGCCCGCACCTCGGGCGGTGCGCTGCCAGGATCCGGTGATGGTCATGCTCTCCCCGTCGTGTCGTTCCGGGTACAAACTTAGTAGTCGGCCGACTCTCCAAGCTCAGTCATAACGAGACGGCAGACGGCGCACAGGCGGTCCATAGAGTTCCCTCAGCTTGGGTGAGGATGCTTGCGAGTGCTTGGAAGGAGCAACACATGTCAGAGAGCACCGAGAACCCCGCGGGCATTCCGGCCGACCACACGGGCGCCACGAACGACGCCCCGGCCTCGGAGTCCACCCCCCAGCCGCAGCAGCCCGAGGCACAGCAGCCTGAGGCGCAGCAGCCCGTTGCCACGCCGGCGACCCCCGCGTTCCCGCACCGCGACGACACCACCGCCGTCGTCCCCCCGATCGTGCCGCCCACCCCGGCCGCACAGGCCCCGGCCACCCCGGCACAGCCGACCGGCGCACAGCCCACGCTGCCGCAGCCGACCAGCGTGAACCCGCACCTCGCGGGCTACCCGGCCCCCGCCGCGCCGGCCGCCCCCGCCGCACCCGCCGCCTACGGGCAGCACGCGCAGCACACCGCGAACTACGGCAACGGCTCCTTCGGCACCCCGCCGAGCGGCACGCCGCCCTACAGCGCGGTGCCCGATCCGAACTTCAACTCGGCCATGTACGCCGCGTCGGGCGCCTACAGCCAGCAGACGCCCACCACCTCCGCCCCGGTCAAGAAGCGCCGCGGCGGTGTCGCGCTCGTGGCGGCCCTGGCCATCGGCGCCCTCATCGGCGGCGCCTCCGGCGCGGGCGTCACGGCCTGGGCGGTGAGCCAGAACGGCGGAACCACGACCAACACCGCGTCGAGCCCCACCAGCATCACCGTGAACAACCCCGACAACGCGAACCTCATCACCGCTGTCGCTGCGAAGGCCTCACCCTCGGTCGTCACCATCTCGGTGCAGAGCGATCAGGCCGCGGGCACGGGTTCGGGTGTCGTGCTGACCGACGACGGTTACATCGTCACCAACACCCACGTGGTGACCCTCGACGGCGAGACCGCGAACCCCGAGATCAAGGTGCAGACCAACGACGGCAAGCTCTACGACGCCACCGTCGTCGGCACCGACCCGGTCGCCGACCTCGCGGTGATCAAGCTGAAGGATGCATCGGGTCTCACCCCGATCGAGTTCGGCGACTCCTCGAAGCTCAACGTCGGTGACGTCGCGATCGCCATCGGTGCGCCGCTCGGCCTCTCCGGCACCGTCACGAACGGCATCGTGAGCGCTCTGAACCGCAGCATCACGGTCGCCTCCTCGGCAGCGCCCGACGACACCGAGACCAACCCCTCGCCCGATCAGGGCAACGGTGGCGGCAACGGCAACCAGGGCCCGTACGACTTCTGGAACTTCGACCTGCCCGACGGCAACGGCCAGTCGCAGCAGCAACAGACCCCTACTCAGACGTCGAGCATCTCGCTCTCGGTCATCCAGACCGACGCGGCGATCAACCCCGGCAATTCCGGCGGCGCCCTGCTCGACTCGGAGGGCAAGCTGATCGGCATCAACGTCGCTATCGCTAGTGCCGGTTCGAGTGACAGCTCCAGCCAGTCGGGCAACATCGGCGTCGGTTTCTCCATCCCGGCGAATCTCGTCAAGCGCGTGACCGACGAGATCATCCAGAACGGTTCGGCCACGCATGGACTGCTCGGGGCGACGGTGGGCGATGCTTCATCCGAAGCGAACAGCACCACCGCCGGCGCCATCATCCAGTCGGTCACCTCGGGTGGCGCGGCGGAGCAGGCGGGCCTCAAGGCCGGCGACGTGGTGACCGCGTTCAACGGTCTGCCCATCACCGACTCGATCGACCTGACCGCCCAGGTGCGCACGCTGCCCGCCGGCGGCACCGCGAAGATCACCTACACGCGCGGTGGCGAATCGAAGACGGTCGACGTCACCCTCGGGCAGCTCGCCCAGTAGTCGGCGCAGCATCGGGGCCAGGCGGTCCCCGGAATCAGGCTGGTAGGCTCGTCGTCGCGGAAACGCGGCGGCGGCCCACCAGCCTTTTCCGTCTGCAGCCGCACCGGCACCAGAACGAGCGGATGCCCAGAACGAGCGGACGGCATGACCCACCCCACCCCGGAACCCACGGCCGAGCGCCCGGGCGTCTCCTACGTGATGCCGGTGCTCAACGAGGTCACCCATGTCGAAGCCGCGATCGGCAGCCTCCTCGACCAGGACTATGACGGCCCGTTCGACGTGATCGTGGCGTTGGGGCCGTCGATCGACGGAACGAACGAGCTGCTGGAGCGGCTCTCGCGGGTCGATCCGCGCATCCGGGTCATCGACAATCCGACGGGTTCGACGCCGAGCGGTCTGAACGTCGCGATCGCGGCGTCGCAGTACCCGATCGTGGTGCGGGTGGATGCCCATTCCCTCCTCCCGCGCGACTACACCCGCATCGCCGTGGAGACCATGCTGCGCACGGGCGCCGCCAACGTCGGCGGCATCATGAAGGCGGAGGGCACGACCCCGTTCGAGAGCGCGGTCGCTGTCGCCTACGGCTCCAAGGCCGGTCTCGGCGGCGGTGCTCACCATCTGGGCGGCGCCGAAGGCCCGGCCGAGACGGTCTACCTCGGTGTCTTCCGCCGGGACTGGCTGACGAAGGTGGGCCTGTTCAACGAGGACATCCGGCGCGGGCAGGACTGGGAGCTGAATCGCCGGTTGCGCGCATCCGGTGGCGTGGTCTGGTTCACCCCGGAACTCGTCGTCATCTACCGCCCACGGCCCTCGCTCGAGCGCCTGGCGCGGCAGTTCTTCTCCACCGGGCTCTGGCGCGGCGAACTGGCGCGGCGGTTCTTCTCGGCGAACGCGCTGAAGTACTTCGTGCCGCCCGTGATGGTCACCGCGGCGCTGCTCGGTCTCCTCGTGGGGGTCGCGGGGCTCGTCGTGCTGGCGGCCGGCGGTGGAGCGGTGGGCGCGTGGCTCACCCTCGGTTTCGTGGTGCCGGCCGTGTACCTCGTCTTCGTCGCGTTGGCGAGCGTGTCGGCGGGGCGCGCCGCGGGAGCCCGCAGCGGGGCGTGGTTTCTCGTAGTCTTGCCGTGCATCCATTTCAGCTGGGGCCTGGGGTTCATCCTCGGCTTCCTGAAGCTCACCAAGAACATCACCGCGCACACCGGGAGGTGACCGTGTCCTCGACCTCTCCCCGGCCGGCGCGCCCGTCGAGCATCGCCGAGCTGAAGGCCGTGGCCCAGCCGCCCGAGGTGCGTGGCCGGCGCAACGCCGAACACTGGACGGCATCGCTCTACCTGCGGCGCCTCTCGCCGTACATCACCTGGCTGCTGCTGAAGACGAGCATCTCGGCGAACGGGGTGACGGGCCTCATGATCCTCACCGGCTGGGCCACCGCGGCCGCCCTGCTCATCCCGGGCATCGGTGGCGCGGCGCTCGCGCTCGTGCTGGGGCAACTGCAGATGCTGGTCGACTGCTGCGACGGCGAGGTCGCACGCTGGCGCGGCACCTCCTCGCCCGCCGGTGTCTTCCTCGACAAGGTCGGGCACTACACGACCGAGGCGCTCATCCCGATCGCGCTCGGCATCAGGGCCGCCGGATACCCCTTCGAGGCGCCCGCCGACTTCCTCTGGACCACCCTCGGCCTCCTGCTCGCCCTCGTGATCGTGCTGAACAAGGCACTCAACGACATGGTGCACGTCGCACGGGCGAATGCGGGTCTCGCCAAACTGGCCGACACACACGGCGAGTCGGCGCCGTCGCAGGCACTCGTCGCACGGCTGCGCCGGGCGGCCCGGTTCGTGCCGTTCCACCGGCTCTACCACTCGGTGGAGCTGACGATGCTGATCTTCGCGTTCGCCGTGCTCGGCCTGTTCATCGGCGGTGTGCTCGCCGATCGCATCCTGCTGGTGGCGCTGGTGCCGCTGTCGCTCCTCGCAGTGGTGGGGCACTTCGTGGCCATCATGGCGTCGAAGCGGGTGCGCTCCTGAGCTCGTCCGACGCCGCCACCGGAAGCCCGCCGACGATCGGCGTCGTGCTGCTGACCCAGGGCACACGACCAGCCGACCTGGTGCGGGGTGCCGAGTCGCTGCTCGCGCAGCGCGACGTGGTGCTCGACATCGTCTGCGTCGGCAACGGCTGGGTGCCCGAGGGGCTTCCGGATGCGGTGCGCACCCTCTCGTTGCCGGCCAACGTCGGCATTCCGGCCGGCCGCAACGCCGGCGCGGCGGTCGTGGCGGGGGAGTACGTGTTCTTCCTCGACGACGACGCGAGCCTGCCCGACGCCGGGTTCCTGGCCGAGGCGGTGGAGCGCATCCGCCGCGACCCCGGCATCGGCCTGCTGCAGCCGCGTGTGGTCGACCCCTCGGGTGCCACGAACCCGCGGCGTTGGGTACCCCGCATCCGCAAGGGCTCCCCGACGGATTCGGGGAACGTGTTCTCGGTCTGGGAGGGTGCGACGCTCCTGCCGCGAAGCGTGTTCGACGCCACCGGCGGTTGGGCGGCACCGTTCTTCTACGCCCACGAGGGCATCGAACTCGCCTGGCGGGTCTGGGACCAGGGGCTCCGCACGTGGTACGCCGGTGAGCTCGTGGCCAACCATCCAGCCATCGAACCCACCCGGCACGCGTACTACTACCGGCTGAACGCCCGCAACCGGGTGTGGCTCGCGAAACGCAACCTGCCGGCCCTCCTGGTGCCGCTGTACGTGGCGAGCTGGACCGGCATCCAACTCCTCCGCTGGGCCCGGCGCCCTGCCGCCCTCCGAGCATGGTTCGGCGGCTGGGCGGAAGGCTGGCGAACGGATGCGGGCGAGCGCCGGCCGATCTCCTGGCGCACCGTGTGGCGCATGACGCGGGCCGGCCGCCCGCCGATCGTGTGAGCCCAAGGTCACGATTCCCTAAAGAAGGACCGCCCACGGGCCGATCCGGACGGGTCGGCCTGACGGCGTCGCTAGCCTGAAACGTGTGGGTGTTCTGAATGATGCGAAGCTGGGCTGGACGGTCGTGCGCGACCTGGTTCAGGCCCGACGGGTACGCGCGAAACTCGCCCGGCAGCTGACCGCGCGGGCACCACTCGGCACCCGCCGCTTCGAGATCGGGGTCTACTTCGCCGACGGCGACGTCAATCTCTACCAGATCCGGCAGTGGTACAAGCCTCTGGTCGAGCTCGCCAAGACCCACCCGGTGGTCATTCTCAGCCGCGCGCCGAGTGGTGCCAGTGCCCTGCTCGACGAGAGCCCCTTGCCCGTGGCCTACGTGCGAACGGTGAACGCGCTCGAGTCGTTCATCGACGAGCACGAGCTCAAGATCGTCTTCTACGTCAACCAGAACGCCCGCAACTTCCAGATGATGCGCTACGGCCGCCGGTGGCACGTGTTCATCAATCATGGCGAGAGCGACAAGATGTACATGACGACGAACCAGTTCAAGGCCTACGACTACAGTCTCGTGGCCGGTGACGCCGCCATCGCCCGCCTGAAGCGCGTGCTCTGGGACTACGACTTCGGCAAGCGCGCCCTGCCCATCGGGCGTCCGCAGGCCGACCACTACTCCGGGACCGTGCCTTTTCCGTCCGACGGGCGCACCGTGGTGCTCTACGCGCCCACCTGGGAAGGCGACCGCGCGGCTGCGGCGTACGGCTCCATCGCGTCCCACGGCGTCGCGCTCGTGCGCGACATCCTGTCGTCGCCCACACACCGGCTGATCTACCGACCGCACCCGCGCAGCGGTGTGCTCGACCCGGCCTATGCCGCCGCGAACCGCGAGATCGTGGCCGCGATCGCCGCAGCGAACCGAGACGACGCGGGCGCCCAGCACGTCCACGACACCGGCGCGGAGCTGGGCTGGCAGCTGGCGGTGGCGGATGTCGCGATCGTCGACGTCTCGGCCATGGTCTACGACCGCCTGGCCACCGGCAAGCCCCTGCTCATCACCCGCCCGGTGTCACCGGATGCGGAGATCGACACCGGCGGATACCTCTCGGACTGCGAGTGGCTGCTGGCCGCCGATGCCCCGACGGTGCTCGCGCGCATCGATCAGGTCTCGCACGACTCTGCCGCCGGCGTGCGCCTCAGCCGTTGGGTGAAGCACTACTTCGGCGACACGACGCCGGGTGCCGCGACCCGGCGCTTCCACGCGGCCGTCGAGACGATGCTGGCCGAATGGGAGCGCAACGCGGCTTTGCACGCGCGCGACGAGCCGGTCGACGAGCATGACGTGGAGGGCGATCGCGACGACGACCGGTTGTGAGCCGGCGTCGGTCGGGTGCTGACCGGCCGCCTGGCGCTCAGCTGTGACTGGAACGCGCGAGGACGTACTTGGCGATGAGAACGGCGACGCCCGCGATGAGCAGGAACACGCCGGCCGTCACGAGCATCGGCGTGAAGTCGTACCCGGTGGCCGCCAGCACCGGTTGCGCGGCGGCGTCGTCGGCGGCGACACCGTGACCCTGCGAGTGCGCGAGCGCCGCGCCCGCTCCGAAGCCGAGGAGCGAGAGTGTGGCGAGCACGGCGGCGACGATGCGGTATCTCATCGCCTTCCCCCTCACCGTCTCGAACCGAGCCCAAAGCTGACACGCCTCGGCTGAGGTTCTAATCTACCACTGCGCTGTGAATGAGCGGCATTCAGATGCGGATGTCAGGAAGCTGTGTCTCCACATCGTGCCGCGGGCCGGGGGCCTCGGTGATCTCCTTCGGTTTGCGGCTCGGCAGGATCTTCTTCAAACGCTTCTTCTCGCTCGTGCCACCGTCGACCGTCACTGCCTTCGGGGCCTTGATGGTGACGGCGAGCTCCATCGGGAAGGTGAAGGGTGGCGGCCCGAACGCCGTGCGAGCGCTCTGGATGACCGTGCGCCCGAGTACGAGGTTGCCGACCCCGCCGATGGCGGCGCCGATGCCGAAGGGGATGGCCCGGCCGAGCACGTTCGCCCCCTGCCCCACGGCGAACCGCTTGACGAAGGCGTTGCGCAGTTGATCGGCGATCGGCCCCACGACGAATTGCGGCAGGCTGCTCGTCACGACCTGCCCCCAGTACGCGTTCCTGCCCATCCCGCCCGTCGCCTGACCGGCGATCTGCTTCAGCAGGTCGCTGCCCGCCTTGCCCATGAGCAGGGTCATCACGAGCGCGCGAGCACGATCGGGGTCATCGACCGCGATGCCGTGCACCTCCGTGACCGACTGCGCGAACAACGCCGTGGTCTCGAGGAATCCGGCGGTCTCGACCGCGCTCAGGCCGAGCGAGATGCCGGTGCCGACGAACGGGAGCATCGAGCTCGCCCCGACGGCGGCACCGCCGCTCGTCACCGCGGTGACGTAACGACGCTCGAGGATGACCAGGAGTTCAGCCGGCGAGGCATCCGGGTGCATGCGCCGGATGCTGCGGAGGTGCGCCAGCACCGCCGGCCGGTGGATGCTCAGCACGCGGTCGATGTTCCGCTCGAGTCGAGTCGCCATGCTTCTACTCTGGTCGGTTCTGCTGAAGAGTGCGGGAGAATGACGGGTTATGGGTGCAAATCGTGACGTCGGCAAGGCGCTCGTGCAGTTCTCGATCGTCGACGCACTCGTCGCGGGTCTGTTCGACGGTGTGTTCCCGGTCGCCGAGGTCGCACGGGCGGGCGGCTTCGGGTTGGGCTGCGGCGACCACATGGATGGTGAGCTGGTGGTGCTCGACGGGGTGTTCCGGCTGTTTCACGGTGACGGGCGGATGACGGTGCTCGGCGCATCCGATTCCCTCGCGTTCGCCGAGGTGGCGGATTTCGAGCCGGATTCGTCGAACCCGGTCGACGGTGTGGCGTCGTTCGAGGCGCTCATCGATGCGGTGCGGGAGCGGGTGTCGAGCGTCAACCTCTTTCACGCGGTGCGTGTCGACGGGCAGTTCGCATCCGTCAGCCTGCGTGAGGCGAAGCGGCAGTCGAAGCCCTACCTGCCGTTGGCCGAAGCCGTTCACGATCAGCGGGAGAACCTGGTGACGGATGTGCGGGGGACGCTGGTGGGATTCGTGGCGCCGGGGGTGTTCCAAGGGGTCACCGTGGCAGGAGCGCATCTGCATTTCGTCAGTGCCGACGGCGATGCCGGCGGGCACGTGCTCGGTCTCGCCGGGGTGAGCGGCGAACTGGCGATCGAGAGCTACTCGGCCGTGACGGTGCGGCTGCCGCGTTCGGCCGATTTTCTGGCCGCGGATCTCGACGCCGCTGTGGCCGGAGCGGATGCGGCCATCCGGCGTGCGGAGTCGGAGCACCAGTCATGAGCGGTCAGGCGCTGTTCGCGTTCGAGCGCCCCGTGGAGATCGAGTTCTTGCTGGTGTCGTCGGTGCATCGCTACGAAGGGCGACCGGCCGAAGGGCCCCTGCCGATTCCGGCCGGCGAGCTCGAGTCACGTGAGCAGATCGAGGTACGGGCCGGCCTCGGGATCGTGGGCGACCGGTACTTCGGGCGTGCAGCGCACCGGCGTGCGGCGGTGACGGTGATGGCCGCCGAGTCGCTCGACGCGGTGCGGGCCGAGCTCGGGGTGGAGCATCCGCTCTCCCCGGCGGCAACGCGCCGGAACATCCTGGTGCGGGGAGTCGATGTGGATGCGTTGGCCGGCGTCGCCTTCAGTCTCGACTCAGGCTCCGGGCCGGTGATGTTTCAGGGGCATCGGCCCGCGAATCCGTGCGCGTGGATGAACGTGACTCTGGCCGAGGGCGCCCACAAGGCGTTACGACGACGCGGAGGAGTGCGCTGCGAGGCCGTGACGAGTGGGACTCTGCGTCTCGGCCCCGCAGTTCTGCGGATGGAGTGAGCGGCCGGTCAGAGTGCGCGAAGCTTCTCCAGCAGGGGGCCCGCTGCCTCGGCGAGGAAGCGGTCTTGGCCCTCGTCGCCCACCTGGACGACGGCGATGTCGGTGAACCTGGCGTCGAGGTACGGGCGCACGCTCTCCGCGATGGCGTCGAGGTCGGGGCCGCAGGCGATCGCCGCGGAGACGTCTTCGGGGCGCACGAACTGGGTGGCACCCGCGAAGCCGGCCGGCGTCGGCAGGTCGGCGTTGACGGCCCAGCCGCCGCCGAACCAGCGGAACTGCTCGTGGGCGCGGGCGATGGCGGCTTCTTCTGACGGGTCCCAGCAGATGGGGATCTGGCCGATCGAGCGGGGTGCTTCGCCGCCGTTGGCCTTGGCCCACCCGTCGACGAGCTCGCCGTCGGGCTCGACGGCGATCAGATGGTCGCCGAGGGGTGCGAAACGCTCGATCGACTTGTCGCCGGACACCGCGAGGCCGATCGGCACTCCACCCTCGGGGGCGTCCCAGATGCGCGCGGAATCGACGCGGAAGTAGTTTCCCTCCCAGGTCGTGAGTTCGCCGGTGTGCAGCTCACGGATGATGTGCACCGCTTCTTCGAGCATGTCCTGCCGGGCATCCACCGCCGGCCAGCCCTCGCCCACCACGTGTTCGTTCAGGTTCTCGCCGGAGCCGAGGCCCAGGATGAAGCGGTTGTCGGAGAGGATCTGCAGGGTGGCGGACTTCTGGGCGATGACCGCCGGGTGGTAGCGCATGGTCGGGCAGGTGACGTAGGTGGCGAGTTCGACGCGTTCGGTGGCCTGGGCGACGGCGCCGAGGAGGGTCCAGGCGTACGGTGCATGACCCTGTTCGGTGAGCCAGGGTGAGTAGTGGTCGCTGGAGACTTCGAAGTCGAAGCCGACTTGCTCGGCGGCCACGGCGTAGCGAACGAGGTCTTTCACACCGCTCTGTTCGGTCATGAGCGTGTATCCGAAGCGTGCCATGGTCGTCTCCTGTTCTCCGCGGGGTCGCCGCTATTGGTCCGCAGTACGGCTGGTGTCGCGCGTGCTTCTTTCGACGCTGCCACGATCGGGTCCACTCCGCAGCCCCCTTGCGCAGGCGCAGGGTGATTCGTGATGGGCCGGTTGCTCAGTGGGTTCAGGAGGGTGGTGGGTTGGGGGGTTTGGTGGTGTGGGTGCGTCCGTGGGGGCTGGTCCAGGTGAGGTGTCGGGGGTGGTTGGGGTGGGTGGTGATGGTCCAGTTGGTTTGGTGTTTGAGGTGGTGGTGTTTGGTGCAGAGGTGGTGGAGGTTGTTGGGGGTGGTGGTGCCGCCTTTGGCCCAGTCGTGGGTGTGGTCGAGTTCGCAGCGGTTGGCGCGGCGGGTGCAGTGGGGGAAGCGGCAGGTTTCGTCGAGGGTGGCGAGGAGGAGGCGGAGGTCGTTGGGGGCGCTGTAGCGTTCCCGCCCGGTCAGGGCAGGGGTGTCGGCCGTGGGGTTCTGCCCGGTGTTGGTGGGTTGGGTGGGGGCTGGTGGGGTCGGGAGTTCGGTGTGCTGGTGGCTGGTGGTGGCGATGTTGTGGGGGGTTGGTGGTTTGCGGTGGCGGGTGATGGTGGGTTCGCCGGTGGTGGGGTGGGTGGTGACGCGGAGGTGGGTGGGTGCGGTTGCGGCGACGGTGCGGGTGGTGTCCGGGTCGATGGGGCCGTAGCCGTGGAGGAGGCCGGGTGGTGTGTTGGGGTGGTTGGGGTTGCCGGTGATGGTGGTGGCCGGTGCGGTGATGATCACTTGGGCGGTGATGGTGGCGGGGTGGGCGGGGTTTCCGGGGCTGAGGAGGAGGTCGGTGAAGGCGTCGGCTCGGCGTTGCAGGTGGGTGCGGTGATCCGTGCTGATGGTGGGATCCGTGCTGGTGGTGGGGTCGGTGCTGGTGCTGGTGCTGCTGCTGGTGCTGGTGGTGGTGGTGGTGGTGGGGTCGGGGAGGCCGGGGCGGCCGAGGTGTCCGTAGGGGTTGGTGCGGGAGGCGCGGGCGATTTTGTCGATGAGGTCGTCGATCGCGATGGCGTGGATGGCGGGGAGGTGGGCGGTGAGGGTGGCCATGCCGTCGCAGGTGGGTTCGATGAACACGGTGCGTTTCTCGACCGCTGATTGGGTGCGGGTGGTGATGGATTCGGGGTGCGCGGTTTCGCGCATCCGGCGGGCGGTGTCTTCGAACCGGTACGGGGTCGTCTCCACCGCCACCGCCAGAAGCTGCTCCTCGAAGGCGGCCTGCGCTTCCACGGGGATGCTGCTGGCGTGGTTGATGAGGTGCCGGGCGTGCTGCACCGTGATCTGGCCGGCGTCGAGCGCGGCCAGGGTGGTGGGGAATCGGGTGATCAGGGTTTCGGAGTCGTTGATGCGGGTCGTGACGGTGCGCTCGGACTGCCGGGTGGCGGTTGCGATCTCGGTTGCGACCAGCTGCCGTTCCCTGGCCCGGGCGTCTGACCTCGACACCGATTCCGGGCGAGCAAGCCCCGCGCGGGCATCCGCGATCTGGGCGGCCTCGGCGAGGCAGCGGGCGATACCGGCTTCGGCGCGGGCGATGATCTCCCGGTAGGCGGTGACGCGTTCGATGACGGAGTCCAGGTGCAGGTCGAGGAGGCCGAGTTCGGACACCGCAGCGCGGGCGTCGGCGGCGGCTTGCGCGTCAGCAGCTGCCTGCTCCTCGCCCGTGTCGGGGGTCTCGAACCGAACCTTCATGAGAATAATTCAAGCATGAGCCTCCGACATTGAGCGGTGCTGCCGCGCGCTACGCGCTTGCCTGAAAAGGACCCCGGTCGCCATGCGTGGGTGGCTGGGTTCGGGTCAGGCCACGCGCATCCGTCTCGACAACGGACCACGACCGGATGGCCGGGTGACCGAGCCGTGTTTATGGGTGTTCCCTGATCCCATCGTCGGCAAGCGCGCAGCGCGCGGCAGCACCGTCGGGGAAGGCTACGCCGACGGTGCCAGGGCCGCGAGCCCGTCGACGAGAGGCGTCGTCGGGTGCCCGATGAGCCGTGCGAGGTCGCCGGACGTCTCGGCCAGCAAGCCATCCCGGATGTTCCCATCAAGAGCCACCACAAACCCCACCGTCCCGGCGTCGAGCCCGGCATCCGTGAGGATGCTCGTCTGCTCCTCGGGGGTCACCGAACGATACTCGACCGGCCGGCCCAGCACGGTGCTGGCCGCCGCTGCGAAGTCGTCGCCCGTCCAGGCGACGTCGCCCGAGAGCTCGTAGACCGCGCCCTCGTGACCGGGTGTGGTGAGCACGGCCGCGATCGCCTCCGCGTAGTCGGAGCGGGATGCGCTGGCCACGCGGCCGTCGCCGGTGCTGGCGAGGTAGACCCCGGTGGACGCCGCCTGGGCGAGTGAGCTGCCGTAGTTCTCGTGGTACCAGTTGTTGCGCAGGATGGTGGTGGCGAGACCCGACTCGGCCAAGGCCTCCTCGGTCGCCTTGTGCTCGGGCGCGAGGATGAGCGCCGACGTGGTCGCCTGCGGAGCGCTGGTGTAGACGATGCGTGACACACCGGCACGCTTCGCCCCCTCGATCGCGTTCACGTGGAGCGGCACGCGCTGGCCAGGCTCGCTGGTCGAGACGAGCACGAGCGCGTCGGCACCCTCGAACGCCGCGTCGATCGACGTCGGGTCGGCGAAGTCGACCACTGCGGTGCGCACGCCGGGAACGGCGTCGGCCAGCGCGGCCAGCTTCTCCGCATTCCTGCCGGTGGCGATGATGTCGGTCGCGGGCACGCCGCGCGCGATCAGGTGGTCGACGGCGAGGCGTCCGAGGTGTCCGGTGGCTCCGGTGACGACGATGGTCATGGGTTCGATCCTTTCCGTGGCCCGCATTCTCGAGCCGGTCGTTGGAGAGAACCGGCGCGCATCCGCTTTACTTCCCGACCGATGGTACCCACTTTTCGGTAAGCTAGTGGCGTGACCGAAAGAATCTGGGACGCCATTCACGCCGACTGGCCCGACGCACCCCGCGACGGCCTCACCACACCGTTCGCATCGAACTGCCCGAGCCGCGTGGTGCTCGACCACGTCACGAGCAAGTGGGGTGTGCTCGTGCTCGTCGCACTCTCACAGAAGCCGATGCGCTGGGGCGAGCTGCACCGCTACGTCGAGGGCATCAGCGAGAAGATGCTGGCACAGACCCTCCGCGCCCTGGAGTCCGACGGGTTCGTGCTGCGCGAATCGATGGGCACCGTGCCGCCCCGCGTCGACTACAGCCTCACCGCGCTCGGCGACGAGCTCGCCGCCCTGCTCATCCCACTCGTGCGCTGGGTCAGCGCCAACGTGCAGCGCACGGCTGTCGCCGCCTGACGCACCCCCGCGTCACTCGATCCGGCCCGACAAGAACGCGTTGAGCTGCCCGGTCAGCGCTTCGTCGACCGCGACCCGCTCGCCATCGAGCTCGGTCACCGGAACGGCTTGACGGATGCTCGAGACGAGCCAGAGGGAGTCAGCGCGACGCAACTCGCTCGCCCGCAGGCGCACCGCATCCGTCTGGTAGCCGAGGCCGCGCAAGAACTCGAACGCCCGGCGTTGAGTGGTGCCGGGCAGGATGCCCAGCTCCACCGCCGGGGTGCAGAACCGGTCACCCTCCCGTAACAGCACGCTCGCGGTCGGTGCCTCCAGCACGAACCCGTCGGAGCTGACGAAGACGACCTCGTCGGCGCCGCGTCGCGTCGCTTCGCGGACGGCCGCCGCGTTCACCGCGTAGGAGAGGGTCTTGGCGCCCTGCAACAGCCACGGTGCGGTGGTGCCCACATCGTGCCGATAGCCGCGGTCGAGCGTGACCACCCGCACTCCGTCGCGCCGCACCGCCGTGAAGTCGCGGGCGGCCTGAGCGAGCACCCAGGCGGTGGGAGACCCGTCGCCGCCCTCGATGCCCCGCGTGAGCACGAGCTTCACCGCCAGCACCGGAACGGCCGGATGCGCCGCCACCGCCGCGGCGACAGCGGCCCGCCACACCTCGGCGTCGGGTTCGGGCAGGTCGAGCAGTCGGGCCGAGTCCGCGAAGCGGGCGAGGTGCAGCTCGAGGTCGGGCACGCGCCCGTCGACGGCCTGGAGCGAGTCGAACACACCGTCGCCGCGGGTCACACCGAGGTCGAGCACGCTGAGCTGCGGCTGCGTGGCGTCGGCGAGACGGAAACCCGGGTCGTGCGCGGCCTGCCCGTCTGCCGGCAGGGAGGCGGCGACGCCATCCGTTCGCCCGTCGGTTACACCGATGACGGGTCTAGTGACCAGAATGAGGAGAGGGACCGGCACAGTGCCAGTGTCCTCCGAATCGCACCGGCGGCGAGCGGAACTCGCCGGGAAGAGATAGACCGAGACCATGGGCCAGAACGAATCCGCCACCACCGGGCCGGCCGGCCACGCCGAGCAGACCCACACCGAGCAGACCGAGATCGAGCGCAAGTACGCGGTGGGGGAGGCGCTTCCCCTGCCCGACCTCATCGGGGTGGGGGCGACGACGGGTTCGCCGGTCGTCTCGGCCGAGTCGCTCGACGCGGTACAGCTCGAGGCGACCTACTTCGACACGGCCGAGGCCTCGCTCGCGCGTCAGCGCATCGCGTTGCGCCGTCGCGCGGGCGGCCATGACGAGGGCTGGCACCTCAAACTTCCCGCTGCCGAAGGCCGCACCGAGCTGCAGTGGCCCCTCACCGCCGACGATTCCGTGCCCGCCGAGGTGCTGGCGCCCGTCCGCGTGCACGTGCGCGACCACCCGCTCACCCCATTGGCGCGGGTGTCGACGACCCGCCGCGTGACGAACCTGCTCGACGAAGCCGGTGCGGTGGTGGCCGAGGTCGCCGACGACACGGTGACCGCCACGGATGCCCGGGAGGGCACCGTTCGCGTCTGGCGCGAATGGGAGGTGGAGCTCGGCTCCGCGGCACCGGCGACGGCGGATGCCCGCGCCGCTTTCCTCGACGAGGTCGAGGCGCGTCTGCTCGCGGCCGGGGCGACCGTGTCGCCGAGCGTGTCCAAGCTCGCGCAGGCGGTGGGCCGAACGGGTCTGGGCGCGCCGGCGACGAGCGAGACCGAGCCGCACCGTAGCGGGTCGCCCGCCGCAGCGCGCGTGCTCGAGGGTGTCGCCGAGCTCGCGGCACGGGTGATCGACCTCGACCCCGCGGTTCGGGCCGACCAGCCCGACGCCGTGCACCAACTCCGCGTCACGGTGCGGCGGTTGCGGAGCATCCTGTCGACCCATCGCGGCTTGTTCGACCCGGAGGCGGTCGAGCACCTGCGCGCGGCCCTGTCCCGCTTCGGCGGTGTGCTCGGCGAGGTGCGAGAGCTCGAAGTACGGCGCGACTGGGCCACGTACGCGCTCGACGAGCTCGAGTCGGAACGGGGGATCGACGATCCGGATGCCCGACGCCGCCTGGTCGACGACACCCAAGCCGAGCACGACGAGGCCCACGCGCGTCTGCTCACGGTCATGTCGGCCTCGACCTACTACCGCCTGCTCGACAGCCTGGACGGCTTCGTCGGTGCCGCGCCGGCCGCGACGGATGCGCGGCAGACTCCCAAGAAGGAGGCTCGCCGAGCCTTGCGCAGGGCAGGCAAACGCGCCCTGGCGCGCTCGGTGAAGGGCCGGGAGGCCCGCCAGGCACTGGGGCCGGACATCGTGTCGGCCGCCGGCACGCTCGGTGCCCTGCATGAGTCGCGCAAGGCGGCCCGCCGCCTGCGGTACGCCGCCGAGTTCTCGACCCATGGCGGTGCCGGTGTGCTGGGTGCGCACGCCGAGGCTGTCGGAGACGCCGCTGAAGAGCTGCAGGATGCGCTGGGCTGGCACCGCGACGCCGCGCTCTTCGCCGAGTACATGCTGCTCACCTCGCGGCGCGCCGAAGCGGCGGGTGAGAGCTCGTTCACCTATGGCGTGCTGTATCAGCGTTCGCTCGACCAGGCGCGGCGCGCCCTGAACCTGGCGGAGGACGCGCGTCGCGCGCTGAGATCGGCCCTCTGACCGTGCGCTGATCACCTCGGCGACAGCTTGCGTCACGTCCGCGCCAGATCGGCGCGGATCGGTGTCGCGCCACCGGACGGCCACCCACACTCGGATGGCACCGTCTGGTGCGGGGGTCACGACGCCAATGGGGGCGGGATCGCCGATCGAGGACGGCTGCACCACCTGCACCGTCAACTCTCGCGATCACGGGTCGCTCAGTGCGCCGGGGGACCGCGCTCGAAAGGAACCTTCATGAACAAGCTCGCCAAAGGCGCGATCGCCGGGGCAGCAGGCGTCGTCCTGCTGCTCGGGGGCGCCGGCACCTTCGCCTTCTGGAACTCGACCGCCGGCGTGGCGGGCGGGACCGTCACGGCCGGAAACCTGCTGGTCGAGAACACCGGCGGAGCCGGGGTCTGGACCGACCAGAACGACACGGTGATCAACCCCGCCAGCTACCGGATCGTGCCGGGCGACACCCTCACCTACACCGACGACCTCACGGTCACCGCCGTGGGCGACAACCTCGAGGCCACGCTCGGTCTCGCCGGCGGCTCGATCGCGCCGGCCGACGCCGGCAACGCCGCCGACGTGGCACTCGCCGGCTACCTCGACGACAACGCCGTGCTCGACGCCTCGGGCACCGGCATCACGGGCACCAGCCCCACCTACACCGTGGTGGCCGGCACGACCGGCGTGAACCAGGTCGTGACCGTCACAGTCACCCTGGAGTTCCCGTTCGGCGCGGTCGCCGGCGCCGAGAACGACGCCAAGCTCGGTTCGGTGAATCTCAGCAACCTCGCGGTCACCCTCACCCAGACCCAGTGATCGCGGAGCAGGGCGGCGGCGCGTCCGGGAGGCATCCCCGCTCCCGAGCGCGTCACCGTCTGCGTCACGCCCACGGTCATCCGGGTCGGCGGATGCTCGCTCTCGCGCTCGGGACGGCCGCCGCGGTCGTGCTCGCCACCGTGGGCGCTGGGGGCACCTACGCCTATCTGACGTCGACCGCCCAATCGGCCGGCGCGACCGTGGTGAGCGGCTCTGCGATGCTCACGGTCAGTTCGGCGCTCGCCCTGCCCGCCACGCCGCTGTATCCCGGCCAGACCGTCAGCGGGTCGGGCGCCGTCACGAACTCCGGGTCGGTGCCGCTCCGTGTGCGCGTGGCAGGGCTCTCTCTCGGCTCGACCGCGAACGCGTTCACCGCGGCGGTCGTCGTGGGCGTGGCTCCCGGCAGCACGGCAGGCGCCTGTTCAGCCGGCTTCAGTCCGGCCTGGACGGCCACCTTCGCCGCGGTGACGCCCGCCGAACTCGCGCTCACCGTGGCGCCGGGAGCGACCGCCGTGATCTGCGTGAGCGTCGCCCTGCCGCTGGCGGCACCGGCAAGCGCCAACGGGCAGTCCGGGCCGGCCTTCACCGTGACGCTCGACGGGAGGCAGGTGGCGTGAACGCTCGCAGCCGCAGCCGTACTGCAAGCCCCTGGCGGTTTCCGCTCGGCGTCTTCATTGCGACCCTCCTCGTCGCCGTGACCGGAACGGCGGCGGGCGCCTACTGGACCGCAGCTGGGGTGCCGCTCGGCGCGACGGTGACCGCGGCTTCGGCGAACGCGACCCTGAGCGGCGCATCCGGCTTGCAGAAGCAGTACCTCTTCACCGGGGCGGGCGCCGCATCCACCCCGTTCATCGCGCCGCTCGTCGTCAGCAACACCGGGACGACACCGCTTGCCGTCACGCTCGCGGTGACCGGCGTGACGGGCAACACCCTCGCCCCCAACGTGGCCGTGACCTTCTGGCTCGGCGCTGCCGGGGCCTGCGCGGCTTCGATTCCGGGTTCGGGAACCACGGTCGGCACGCTCGCCTCGGTGCCGGCCTTGCCGGACGCGTTCGCCGCCGTTGCCGCGGGCAGCGCCGCGACCCTGTGCGTCGCCACTCGGCTCAGCACCACCGTCGCGGGTTCGCAGGGGCAGAGCGTGACGTCGACGTTCACGTTCACCGGCCGGGTCGGCACGAACTGGGTCGCCACGCCCGCCCCAGGGGTCTTCACCCAAACCGTCTATCGCGTGCCGGATCCGGCGCCGGTCGGGTGCGTCGACGGCTCGGGGCTCTCCACCGGCGTGGTCACCCTGTCGTGGCCGGCGGTGAGCGGGGCGACCAGCTACCGCGTGGTGCTGGCGTCGAGCGGTGCGGTGGTCAAGGCCTCCACGACGGCCACCTCGGTGACGGTGAACGGTCTCGAGCTGGGCCTCGGCAGCGTGCTGGGGCCGGGCACCGTGAACGTGCTCGTGCAGGCCCAGGATTCGGTCTACGGCACGACCTCGGCGGGCACATCGGTCGCCCTGCGCTACTCGCTGGTCGCGACCGTGTTGCAGGTGAAGTGCCCGGCGTGATGAGCGTCGCGCGGATGCACGGCCGGTCACGGTGGCGCGCGGTCGGCCTGTTGGCACTCGCCCTCGGCGCCCTCGCCCTGGGCGCAGCGCCCGTCGCGGCTGCGACCGTGCACACGGCCCGCGAGTCGGCCGTGCAGGTGAGTGCTGACGGCCGGAGCTACGGCGAGGAGCTCGGCGCACCCCTGTTCGCGCAGTTGCCGACGCTGGTGCCGGGTGACCGCGAGCCGGTGACGCTGTGGGTGCGCAACGCCGGCGACATCCCGGGTGTGCTCCGGCTGTCCGGCACCGGCGGCTGGTGGTCCGGTGCCGCGTTCGCAGGGGCGATCACGGTCTCCGCCACGGCTGCAGGGTCGACGCCGCCGCAGCCGATTGCGCTGGCGGACACGGGCGACTGCGTGCTCCTCCTGCGCGGCCCGGTGCTGCAGCCGGGAGAGAGCGCCGCGGTCGTCGTCACGGTCGCGTTCCCATCCGCGGTGACCGGTCGGGAGGGAGCGGGCGACTCCGGCGGTCTCGATTTCGTGGTGGCCTTGCGCGATCCGGCCGAGCCGGCCACCGACACCGCCGACTGCTCGTCCGGCACAGTCGTCCCCGGTGCGCCAGCCGTTGCACCGGGCGAGCCGGGCGAGGCTAGCGACCGGATGGCCGACACCGGGTCGCTCGTCGTGACCCCGCTGATCGTCGGCGGGTCGGCCGTCGTGGCGGGTCTCGCCACGCTGGTGGTGCTCGCCCGGCGTCATGCCCGGCGCCGGGCGAAGGCCGGGCGATGAGCACGTCGTCGCCGTCGGCCGGTCGCGGCCGCCGTGCCGCGCCGGAGCGGGAGAGGACCTTGCTGCACTATCTGGGTGTAGCGCTGAGCGCGGCGGCTCTGGTGCTCGTCGTCGCGCTGGCAGTGCTCACCATCGCGCTGCCCGCCCTGGTCGGCGGTCGGCCGTTCACGGTACTCACCGCATCCATGGAGCCGGGCCTGCCGCCCGGGACGCTGATCGTCACGCACCCGGTGCCGGCGGACGAGATCAGGGTGGGGGACGTCGTGACCTATCAGCTCGAATCCGGCAAGCCAGCGGTGGTCAGCCACCGGGTGATCGAGAAGACCATCTCGACCGACGGTTCGACCACGTTCCGCACGAAGGGCGACAACAACGATCTGCCCGACGAGGCGCCCGTGCAGGAGGTCCAGGTCGTGGGCGTGCTCTGGTACAGCATTCCGCTGCTGGGCTGGCTCAACAACTCCGTGAACGGACAGTGGCGCCCGTTCATCGTTCCCGTGGTCGTCGGCGGGCTGTTCGCCTACGCCGGGTGGATGTTCGTCTCGGCCTTTCGCGACCGCAGGCGGCGGCGTCAGACCGCCGGGGACGTTCCCGGCTGACGCCCGAGGTTCTGCTCCGCTGCGAGGCGGAGCTGCCGCAACCGGCGGTAGTACGCGGCAAGGCGGGAGACCAGGATGCCGGCCACCACGATCGACACGGCTGAGCCCAGCAGCACGGCCAGCGTTCCCTCGTCGGCCACCTCCGGCGAGTTCGCGAACGCCAGCTCGTTCATCAGCAGCGAGACCGTGAAGCCCACTCCGCCGAGCGCTCCGGCCGTGACGAGCCCCTGCAGGGTCAGATGCGGGCGCTGCCCGCGGGGGCCGGCGAATTGCGAGAGCCACCCGCCGACGGTGATGCCGATCAGCTTGCCGACGGGCAGCGCGATGAGGATGCCCCAGAACGGCGCCGCGAGTTGGCTCGGCGAGACCGCGGGGATGGCGACCAACGCGGCCGAGAACGCGAACAGCGGCAGGATGGCGCCGTTGGTCACCGGCTCGAGGACGTGCCGAACCCGGAGGGCGGGCTTCCGCACCATGACGAGCCCGAGCGCGACGCCCGCGATGGTCGCGTGCACCCCGGAGAGGTAGACCAGCGACCACGTCACGAGGGCGACCGCGACCATGGCGACGGCCACCAGCACCCGGAAGCGCGAGCCGAGAAGGCGGCTGAGCAGACCGAACACGACGACGCCGACTGCGGCGAACAGCAGCATCAGCAGGTTCGGGTCGGCGGTGAAGAACACCGCGATGATGAGGATGGCCACGATGTCGTCGAGGATGGCGAGCGCCAGGATGAAGATGCGCAACCGGGACGGGATGCCCTTGCCGAACACCGCGAGCACTCCGAGCGCGAACGCGATGTCGGTGGCGGTGGGGATGGGCCAGCCGCCGGCGTACCCCGACCCCGCGGTCACCGCGAGGTAGATCAGCGCGGGCACGAGCACGCCGCCGAGCGCCGCGATGGCGGGCCGGATCGCCTTGGAGACGGAGTTGAGCTGCCCCACCGTGAACTCGTTCTTCAGCTCCACGGCCACCACGAAGAAGAAGACGGCGAGCAGGCCGTCGCTGATCCAGTGACCGACCGAGAGGTCGAGCGGGGTTCCGGGGATGGCGAGGTGCGCATCCTGCAACCCCATCAAGGCGGTGCCGAGCGGGCTGTTGGCCGCGAGCAGGCCGAGCGCGGCGGCGGCCAGGAGGAGAACGGCGGCGACGCGTTCCGAACGGATGAGTGACATGGCGGTCCTTGCTGCCGCTGCGCGGCTCGACGACGGATCAGAACGGCACCTCGCCGCCCGCCGACCAGACTTCCCGGCACACCCGTATCCAGGTTACCGGGCCGCTGGGGTGACCGCGGCACGCGCGACGACCGAGGTCACCGGGCCGCGCTAGGATCGGGCGGATGAGTTCTCCGCCCCCGGCCGCCCGCCAGTTCCGGGCCGATGTGCAGGGGTTGCGGGCGGTTGCCGTGATCGCCGTCATCCTGAACCACGTGATCGGCTGGCCGGCGGGCGGTTTCGCGGGCGTCGACGTGTTCTTCGTCATCTCCGGCTTCCTCATCACCGGACTGCTGTTGCGCGACCGGGAGCAGCACGGCCGGCTCTCGCTGCGCCGCTTCTACGCGAAACGGATGCGCCGCATCCTGCCCGCCGCCGTGGTGGTGCTGGTCGCGACGACTGTCGCCGGGTTCTTCCTCTTCAACCGGCCCCGCGCCATGACGACGCTCTGGGACGCGGTCTCGTCGCTCCTGTTCGTCTCGAACTGGCGGTTCGCCGCCGAGGGCACCGACTACTTCCATGCGACGGATGCGGTGTCGCCACTGCAGCACTTCTGGTCGCTGTCGGTGGAGGAACAGTTCTATCTCGTCTGGCCGTGGCTGCTGCTGGTCGTGGTGGCGGTCGCCGCGCGGTCGGCCCGGGCATCCGGAACCCGGTTGCGGGTCGTGGTGGGCGTGCTGCTGGCGGTGATCGTCGCGGCGTCGTTCGCATTCGCGCTCTGGCAGACGGCGACGAGCCCGACCGTCGCCTACTTCTCCACGCTCACGCGGGTGTGGGAGCTCGGCGTCGGCGCGCTGCTGGCGACGGCGGCGCCCCTCCTCGCCCGGCTGCCGCTCGCCGGCCGGGTGCTGGGCGGGTGGCTGGGTCTCGGCGGCATCGTGCTGTCGTTCTTCGTCATCACGCCCGGCACGCCGTTCCCCGGCCCGGGTGCTGCGCTGCCGGTGCTCGCGACGGCCCTGGTCATCGCGGCGGGCGTGGGCGGGCCGCAGCGCCACCTCGTTCCGCTCGTGAACCCGGTCAGCGTGTTCGTCGGCACTGTGTCGTACTCGCTCTATCTCTGGCACTTCCCGATCCTCGTGTTCCTGCTGCTCCTGATGCCGCAGCAGACGCCGACCGTCACCGGGCTGATCCTCGGCCTCACGCTCGCGGTGTCACTGGTGTCGTACTTCCTGGTGGAGCAGCCGCTGCACCGGTCGCCCTGGCTCGCCGGTGCGGATGCCGGTGATGGGGCCGCGGATGGGGCCGGTGACGACCGGGCGGTGCGGAAAGCGTCGTGGGAGGCGTGGCGGGAGCGCTTCGGCGCGCAGTTCATCCTGTCGGGGCTGGGGCTCGTGGTGATCGTGGTGGCGGTGGTCGTGACGGCGCAGGTGACCCTCCGGGGTGGGCCGTCCGCGGGCGGGCCGGCGCAAGCGGGCTCCGCGGCCGGTGCGGGCACCGGGTCGGGGCCGGACGACGGAGCTCCGGCGGCGAATCCCGAGGATGCGCTGCAGGCCCAGCTCGCGGCGGCGGTCGCGGCGACCTCGTGGCCGGGCGACCTGTCGCCCTCGCTCGACGACGCCATCGCGGCCACCTCGAGCACCAATCCTGCGCGGCAGTGCTTCGACATCGGCGCCACCCCCGACTTCGGCTCGTGCACCTGGGGCGACGGCGGCGCGCCGAACCACCTCTACCTCGTGGGCGACTCCACCGCGCTCTCCTACGCGCCCGCGTTCAAGGCCCTGGCCGAGTCGAGCAACGGGCAGTGGAAGGTGACGACGGTGGGGCTCTACGGCTGCCGGTTCACCGACGTGCTCATGCAGAACGACGGCGCCGGGGTGATGGATGCGTGCCCGCAGCGGAAGCACGACATCGCCGAGCGCATCGCGAATGACGCCCCGCAGCTGGTGGTCGTGTCGAACGCGTACGCGCTGGGCAAGGCCGCGGACGGGCATCCGCTCAGCACCGCCGACATCGTGGCCGCGACCGCGACCGAGACCGCGAAGTACGGGGTGCCGGGGCGGCTGGTGTACCTCGCACCTCCGCCGCTCGGTGCCTCCCTCGGGCAGTGCTACTCGCCGGCGACCACACCGCAGAACTGCACCGTGGGCATCGATCAGGCGTGGCAGGACTTCCAGACGGCGACGGAGGCGGCGGCGGCCGCGAGCGGGGACCACGTCATCAGCTCGCTGCCGTTCAGTTGCGCGAACGGGGCGTGCCCGGCGTTCGCGGGCACGGTGCCGACGAAGTACGACGAGGTGCATCTCACGCCGCGGTTCGCGGAGGTCATCGCGCCGTCGATCGGGTGGGAACTGGCGGCGCAGGGGCTCTGGTGAGCGGCCGCGCCGGGGCGCGGCCGGGCCGGTGGGTTCGCTACGGGCCGGGTGCCGGCGGGTCCGTCACGCCGGGCCTGCGCTGAGCCCGGCGCGCGGCGCGGCGTTCGCGGCGGGAGAGCGCGGCCCAGGCGGCGGCCGCCCGCTCGCGCTCCTCGTCCGCCGCGCGGCGGCGAGCGGCGCGCCGCTCGTGCCAGCGCTCAACCTCGAGGTCGACGTCGCGGGTGGGCGTCACCACGGGCGGGCCGCCCTGCAGCTGCCGCCGCGCTTCGATCACACGCCGGTTGAAGTCGGTGAGCAGCTCGCGGACGGCGTGCTCGGAGCCGGTCGCGTCGAGCCGCGCATCGAGGCCGGCGTTCTCGGTGCGCAAGGTGAGGGCGGGCGGCCCGAGACCGGTGAGGCGTTCGCGTTCGATCTTGCGGCGGATCCACCAGTTCGGGTCGTAGCTCTCGGTGAGGTGCGTCAGGGGTTTGCCCGCGCCGGGAAGGTCGTCGAAGTCGCCCCGTCGCATGGCCTGCGCGATCTGGATCTCGACGAACTGCGCCCGCTGCTCCATCGTGGGAGCGCCGGCGTCGTTCGTGTGCTCGTCCGCTGCCACCGTTGCAGCGGCTCCGTCGGGGCGGGACGGCTCTGCCGCGTCGCCGGCCTCAGCAGCGGCGAACTCCGCCGCCAGGCGCTCCACTCGGTAGCGGGCGGCGTTCACCCGCGAATCGCGCGACGTCGGTTCATCCACCCATCCAGCCTAAGCACGATGTCGGCACGGCGGTCTAGCCTGGGATGGTGGTGCAGATCGTGGTCGGCGAACTCGTGGTGGCCGACGGGGTGGTGCTGCGGATGCTCCGGCCGGGCGACGCGGATGCCCTCGCCGCCGCGTTCGAGCGCAATCGCGAGCACCTCGCGCACTGGGACCCGGTGCGCCCCGCGGGCTTCTTCACCGCCGAGGGCCAGACCCTCGAGATCGATCGCGCCCTGCAGGCCTGTGTGGCCGGCGTCGTGCTGCCGCTCGTGCTCGCGACCGGAGACGCCGTCGTCGGTCGGCTGACCCTCTCGGGCATCACCCGCGGCGCCTTCGAGAGCGCCTCGCTCGGCTACTGGGTCGATGCGGCCCTCGCCGGGCGCGGCATCATGACCGCGGCGGTCGCCGAGACACTGCGGCTGGCGCGCGACGAGCTCGGCCTGCACCGCGTCGAAGCGGCGACGCTGCCCGAGAACGCGGCGTCGCAGGCGGTGCTGCGGCACAACGGGTTCGAGCCGATCGGTGCTGCGCCGCGGTACCTCAGGATCGCGGGGCGCTGGCAGGACCACCTGCTGTTCCAGCGCATCCTGCACGACTGACGGGATTCGGCGGCTTCCGGGGTTGGGCGTGGCGGCAGACCGTGTCCAGAATGAAGGGCGACGGATGGAGCTGGATGTCGCGCGCGGTCACCCTTGACGGAATCTCCCTCTGGGGGCGTGATCCGGGGCTCGACGTGCTGTTCGAGCGGGCCGAGGCGGCCGCAGGGGATATCGGGGCGAGCCTCGAGTTAGCCTGTGAGCTCGGGCGTTCGGGTCTGCGCCCCGGTGCCGGAGCGACGGCCGGATACTTCGAGGTGCTGGCGACGCTGGCCGCCGCCGATGTGACGGTGGCGCGGGTGATGGAGCCGCACCTGGATGCGCTGGCCATCCTGGCCGAGTGTCCGGTGCCGGTGCAGCTCGCCCGGGTCGACGCGACGGGGGAGAGCACCTGGGGCGTCTTCGCGGCCGAAGGGCCCGGCGTGCGGCTGGCGGCGACCCAGGTGCGCGACGGCTGGCGGCTGGACGGCACCAAGCCGTGGTGCTCGCTCGCGGGTGCGCTGAGTCACGCGCTGGTGACCGCACACGTCGGGTCGTCGCGTCGGTTGTTCGCCGTGGCGCTGCAGGGCGACGGGGTGACCGCGCATCCGGAGGCGTGGGTGGCGCGCGGGTTCCCGGCCGTGCCGAGCGGACCGACCGACTTCGCCGAGGTACCGGCCGTGCCGGTCGGGGAGCCCGGCTGGTACTTGGAGCGGCCCGGGTTCGAATGGGGCGGCATCGGGGTGGCGGCGGCCTGGTTCGGTGGGGCCGTCGGCGTGGCGCGCCGGGTGCACGAGACGGCTGCGCAGCGTGGCGGGGAGCTCGCCGAGCTGCACGCCGGCCGGGTCGCGACCTCGCTGGCAGCGGCGCGCGCCGCTCTCGCCGCGGCGGCCCGCACGATCGACGCGACTGTGCCCATGGCGACCGGCGGCGTCGACGCGGCGCTGCGCGCTTCGACCGACGGCGTCGACGAGGCTCTGCCAAGGTCGATCGGAGGCGTCGACCCCACTCGGCCGGCACACGTCCCCGCCGGTGCCGGCGCACCGGCCCGCGAGCGGGGTGCGGGCGATGACGGCTCGGCTGGTGCGGACGAGCGGGCCGTGCTCGCCCAGCTGACACGCTCGGTGGTGCGGCGTGCCTGCGAGGAGGTGCTGCAGGCGGCGGCGCACGCGCTCGGGCCGGCTCCCCAGGCGCTCGACCCGGCCTACGCGGCGCGCGTCGCCGACCTCTCGCTGTACCTGCTGCAGGATCACGGTGATCGCGACGAGGCCCGTGCCGGTCGCCTGTTGCTGGGCGAACTCCGATGACGCCGGCCTCGTTCACCCATCACGACGAGGGAACGCCCGAGTCGGCGTGGCAGAGCGCGTTCGACGACCGGATGCCCTCCTTCGCCCCGCTCGACGCGGCGTTCTTCGAGACGCTGGACCACCTCATCGTGGTCGCGGCGCATCCCGACGACGAGACCCTCGGTGCCGCCGGCCTGCTCGCCCGCGCCGGCGCCGCGGGTGCCCGCGCGACCGTGCTCGTGGCCACGTCCGGAGAACGATCGCACCCCGATGCCGCGGTCGACGGCAGGATGCTGGCCGGTCGGCGCGAGGAGGAGACCCGGGCCGCGGTCGCGGCGGTCGACCCCGGCGCGAGCGTGCGGTTCCTCCGCCTGCCCGATGGCGACCTCGCCACCCACCGCCCGGCGCTGGAGGTCGCGCTGACCGACGCGGTCGGCGCGGGCGCTGCGGCCGGAACGGTGCTCGTCGCGCCCTGGGCCGGGGATCGTCACCCCGACCACGCCGGCGCGTCGGATGCTGCGCGCACCGTGGCCGCGCGAGCCGGGCTGAGGGTCTACGAGTACCCGATCTGGCTGTGGCACTGGGCGGCGCCCGACGACCCGGCCGTGCCGTGGGGAGACCTGACGGTGCTGCCCCTCGACGACGCCACCCGCGACCGCAAGGCACACGCTGTCGCTCTGCACCGGAGCCAAGTGCTGCCGCTCGGCGACGGCCCGGGCGAGGAGGCGCTGCTGCACCCGGCCATGCTCGCCCATTTCGCGCGGCCGCTCGAGGCGTTCGTGCTCGTCGACACCGTCGCCGCCACAGGAGCCGCTGCGGGCGCCGCGCGCGCGGTGCGCCCGGCGGCGGCCCCGACCGATGTCGCCCCGGCGGCGCTCGACGACGACGGCGTCGCCACCGCCTACTTCGACGGCCTGCACGAGCGCTCGGACGACCCGTGGGGCTTCGAGTCCCGTTGGTACGAGGAGCGCAAACGAGCGGTGCTGCTCGCCTCGCTACCGGATCGCGCCTACGCCGCCGTGCTCGAGGTCGGCTCATCGACGGGGGTGTTGTCGCGGGAGCTGGCGGCACGCGCATCCGGCCGGCTGCTCGGCGTCGACGTGTCGCCCATCGCGGTGGACCGTGCTCGTGAGCGCAACGCCGATCTGCCCCGAGCGACGTTCGAACGGATGCACGTGCCCGCCGAGTGGCCCGACGGCGGGTTCGATCTCGTCGTCGTCTCGGAGGTGGGGTACTACCTCGACCCGCCTGATCTCACCGGCTTGATCGAACGCATCCTCGGGTCGCTGACCCCGCGGGGCGCGGTGGTGCTCTGTCACTGGCGGCATCCGGTGGCCGGGCGCGCGGCCGACGGCGACGCGGTGCATGCGGCCTTCGCCGAGCGTGGCGAGTTCGCACGGCTGGCGCGGCACCTCGAGGAGGACTTCGTGCTCGACGTGCTGGTGCGCGCACCGGGGGAGTCGGTGGCGCGGCGGGAGGGGATCGTGTGATCGAGTCGATCGGGGTCGTGCTGCCGGCGCGCGACGAAGAAGTGCTGCTCGGAGCGGCGCTCGACGCGGTGCTCACGGCGCGGGCCGCTCTGGTGCGGGCCGAACCCGAGTGGGCGCGGGCGGGACGAGTGCGCGTGGTGTTGGTGCTGGATGCCTGCGTCGACGGTTCGCTCGGGATCGCCCGCACCTTCGGCAGCGCGATCGAGGTGCTCGAGGTCGACGTCGCGAACGTCGGGCTGGCGCGCCGAGCGGGGGTCGAGCGGCTGCTCGGCGCCTCCGTCACCCCGAGTGCGCACGAACGATCGTGGATCGCCAACACCGATGCCGACACCGAGGTGCCCGAACGGTGGCTGCTCGATCACCTCGCTGCCGCGCGAGCCGGCGCCGAGCTCGTGGTGGGGCGTGCGGAGCCCAAGGCCGCCGACCTCGACCCCGCGGCCCTGTTGGCGTGGCGGCGTGAGCACACGGGCGACCGGCGGCACGTCTACGGCGCGAACCTCGGCATCCGCGGCGATGTCTACCGTGCGGCCGGCGGATTCCCGGGGGTGCGGGTGGGGGAGGACGTAGCGCTCGTGCAGGCCGCCGAGGCGAACGGGGCTGCCGTGCTCGACCTCCCGTTCTCGCTGGTGCAGACCTCCGGCCGGGTCGACGGCCGCACCCCGGGCGGCTTCGCCGGCTACCTCCGCGCCCTCGTCGACTGACCGCCGGCCGCGGGCGCGTCAGGCCAGGCACGCATCAGGCCGGCCCGAAGCCCTTCGCCGCCGCGAGCTTCATCACCGTCTCCGGTGCCCGGGTCTGGAAGTCGAGCATCTTCGCCCAGGTGGGTGTGATCGCGATCCGGGCCATCCGGTCGTACAACGCCGTCACCTGCTGCTCGAAGCCGTCCCACATCTCGGCCGGGATCATCCGCCGATTCGCCTCGAAGAACTCCGGCACCACACCGTCGACGAACGTCACCGCCGCCGACCCGCGCACGAGCAGGGCCAGGGGCGGCTGCGTCTCGGTGTCGATGGTGAGCGCGACCGCCGGATTCGCCTGCAGTGCAGCCACCTTCGGCGCGATGTCGGGCGTCGCGATCACGAACTCCGTGCCGGTGAACTGGTACGCCACCGGGATGGCCCGTGGCGTTCCGTCGAGCGCGACATAGGCGAGCCGGGCGGGGATGCGGCTGCCGAGGAGCTCCTGCGCGAACGGATCGTCGTTCAGCAGCGCCAGCACGTCGGCGGTGTTCACCCCGCGACCGCCGTCTGCCCGAGGTGCTCGGCGAGTTCGTCGAGCGCGCTCTCCCAGCCGTCGTAGACGTTTCCGTCGCCGGCCATGCCCTCAAAACCGCGGAGGTCGAAGGTGAGCCGGGTGAGCTCGCCGAGCGACTCGATGGTGATGGTGACGAGCGCCTGGTCGTCGGAGTCGTCGTCGACGCCGCCCCAGGTGAAGACGAGCCGCTCGTTCGCCACCAGCTCGCGGTACTCCCCGCCGGTGGGATACGACTTACCGGTGCTGTCGTCGACCATCGTGTAGCGATACCGCCCGCCGACCCGCGCGTCGATCGACACCGAATCACGCGGTGTGCGGAGGCCCGCCGGGTGCCACCACACCGCCACCTGATCGGGATCGAGCCACGCCTGCCAGATCTCCTCGGGCGTGGCGTCGTACTCCCGGGTCAGCGTGAATCCCTTGTTCATGTCGATCATCGCTCGTCCTTTCGTGTCGTTGTCAGGTCAGGTCGTGCTCGTGCCGCCGGCCCGCCGGTTCCGGAGGTGTTCGCCCAAGAAGTCGAGGCGCTCGCCCCATTCGGCCCGGTGCCGCTCCACCCACTCGGCTGCGTCGTTCAGCCCGGCCTCGCGGATGCTGCACTCACGCCACTGCGCATTCGCGGTGCGCACGATCAGCCCGGCGCCCTCGAGCACGGCGAGGTGCTGCGAGACGGCGGGCCGGCTGATGGCGTAGTTCGCCGCGAGCTCGCCCACGGTGCGCGGCTCCGAGCGCAGCCGGCTCAGGATGTCGCGGCGCGTCGGGTCGGCGAGTGCGCCGAACACGAGGCTCAACTGATCCGTAGCTGGCATGTAAGCAAATCCTTACGTAAGCGATCGGTTACACCGTACCGCTTCGCCTTCCCGGCGTCCAGACCCTGCGGCGATATGCTCTCGCTGTGAGTTCTCCGACGCCCGACAGCGACACCTGGGTCTGGCCCGAGCTGCACGAGGCGCAGCGGCTCGTCCTGCTCGAAGTTCTGATTCACGGCTCGATGTCTCGTGCAGAGCTCTCTCGCCGCCTGGGCCTCTCGCGCACCAGCCTCTCGCGGCTCACCCGCGACCTGGTCGAGTTCGGCCTGGTCGCCGAGGGCGAGACACTGCCCGTCGGCGGGCGCGGCCGCCCGTCCGAGATGCTGCACATCCGGCCGGACGCGGCGATGTTCGCGGGGGTCAAGCTCACCGGCGACGCGCTCTACGTGGCGGTCGCCGACCTGCACGCCACTGTTCTGCTGAGCGAGGACCACGAGCTCCACTCCCGCGAGGTCGACGACGTGGTCGCCCTGATCGGCGAGGTGATCGCGCGGCTACGGCGCACGCATCCGCGACTCGCCGCCGTGGGCGTGAACCTCGCCGGCGACGTGGAGGAGGTGAGCGGCCGCGAGCTCGTGGTGGGCTCGCATTTCCTCGGCTGGGACCAGGTGGCCCTCTCCGACCTGGTGCAAGCCGCCACGGGCCTGCCCGCCGTGGCAGCCAACGACGTGCAGTCGCTCACGGCCGCACACCACTGGTTCGGTGCGGGCGTCGGCCTCCGCTCCTTCGCCGTGATCGGCCTCGGTGCCGGCATCGGCGCCGGCATCGTGGCGAACAACCAGATCATCAAGGGCGCCCGAGGTCATCCCGGCAAGATCGGGCACCTCCCCGTCACCGCCGACGGGCCGAGCTGCGACCGCGGGCATGTCGGCTGCGTCTCGGCCTACGTCACCGGTCCGGCCATCATCGCGAACGCGAAGACCGAGGACTACGCCGAAGCGATCGCGCGCACCAGGGCGGGCGATCCGCTCGCTGCCGAGGCGTTCGCGGGAGCCGGGTACGCGCTCGGCTCCGCCATCGGGACCATCATCGACCTCGTCGACCCCGAGTTGATCGTGGTGACCGGCGAGGGCCTCGCCGTGCTGGAACTCGCCGAGGAGTCGATGGCCGCCGGCATCCGCGACCGCCTCGACCCCGCTTCGGAGGATGCTCCGGTGGAGGCGCGGGCCTTCGACTTCGCCGACTACGCCTGGGCGGCGGCGATCAGCGCCATCCGCCACGTGGTCTGACCGGTTGTCCGGGCCCACACGGCATCCGATCGCCGGGTCGCGCTGAGAGCGCTCTCCGCTTACACTCTCCAAGCGTGACCAGCATCCCCACCACGCCCAGCGGCCGCACGCTTCCGTGGCCGGTCGACGGCCTCGCCTTCGGCGGCGACTACAACCCCGAGCAGTGGCCCGAGGAGGTGTGGACCGAAGACGTCCGCCTCATGCGCGAGGCCGGCGTCTCCATCGTGACGCTCGGCGTGTTCTCCTGGGGCGCCCTCGAGACCGCCGACGGCGAGTTCGACTTCGGCTGGCTCGACCGCGTGATCGCTCTGCTGCACGAGGCCGATATCGCCGTCGACCTCGCCACGCCCACCGCATCGCCGCCGATCTGGCTGCACCAGGCGCACCGTGAGATCCTGCCCGTGTCGCGCACGGGCGAGCGGTACTGGCAGGGCGGCCGGCTCGGCTGGTGCCCGAGTTCGCCGGTGTTCCGGGAGTACGCGCTGCGCATCGTGGCCGAACTCGGGCGGCGCTACGGCGCGCATCCGGCGGTGCGCATGTGGCACGTCTCCAACGAGCTCGGGGGCGGCAACCGGCACTGCTACTGCGACCAGTCGGCGCGGCACTTCCGCGCGTGGCTGGCCGAGCGTTACGGCGACGTCATGGCACTCAACCAGTCGTGGGGCACCGCCTTCTGGGGGCACCAGTACTCGTCGTTCCAGCAGGTGCTGCCGCCGCGCGACAGCGAGTCGGCGCCGAACCCCGCCCTCGTGCTCGACTTCGACCGCTTCTGCTCCGACGCCTTGCTCGAGCACTACCTCGCCGAGCGCGACCTGCTGCGCACCTTCGCGCCGGAGACGCCGATCACGACGAACTTCATGGTGTCGCAGGGCCCCGGAGTCATCGACCACGCGTCCTGGGCGCCGCACCTGGACGTGCTCGCGAACGACCACTACTCGCTCTCGGTCGATTCGAACCGCGAGGAGGAGCTGGCCTTCAGCGGCGACCGGATGCGCGGACTCGACCCCGTGCATCCGTGGCTCGTGATGGAGCATTCCACGAGCGCCGTGAACTGGCAGGCGCGCAACCGGTCGAAGGCGCCGGGCGAGCTCGTGCGCAACTCTCTTGCACACATCGCACGCGGCGCCGACGGCGCGATGTTCTTCCAATGGCGGGCGTCGACGGCGGGCGCCGAGCAGTTCCACTCAGCGATGCTGCCGCACGCGGGCACCCGCACGAAGGTGTGGCGGGATGTCTGCGAACTCGGCCGCATCCTGGGCGCCATCGCCGAGGTTCGCGGCACGCTGGTCGAGCTCGCGCAGGTCGCCTTGGTGTACGGAGACGTGGCCGGCTGGGCCTGGAACTCGGGGCAGAAGCCGCACCACGACCTTCCCCCGGCCCATGCGGTGCGCGAGTATCACCGTGCGCTCTGGGAGCAGGGTGTGACCGCCGACATCGTGCCGCCGGGGGCGGCGCTCGAACGGTACCGGTTGGTGATCGTGCCGGCGCTGTTCCTCGCCGACGACGCGACCGCCGCCACGATCGCCGAGGCCGCGGCAGCCGGAGCGACGGTCGTCGTGACCTATCTCTCGGGCATCGTCGACGAGACGGATCGAGTGCGCGGCGGGGGCTATCCCGGCGCCTTCCGAGAGCTGCTCGGCGTGTTCGTGGAGGAGTTCTTCGTGCTACTGGACGACGAGGTGGTCGACCTCGACACCGGCTGGCGCGCGACCACCTGGAGCGAGTTCGTGCACGCCGACGACGCCGAGGTGGTGGCGCTGTACGCCTCGGGTGTCACCGCCGGGCACCCCGCCGTGACGCGCAGGCGCGTCGGGGGTGCGGGCGGTGAGGCCTGGTACGTCTCCGCGCGACTCGACCACGCGTCGCTGGCGGCGTTCACGGTCGACCTGCTGGCAGCGGCCGGGGTCTCGGCGACGGTGCCCGTCGCATCCGGCCTCGAGGCGGTGCGACGGGTCGGTCCCGGCGTGAGTTACCTGTTCGCCATCAACCACTCCGGCGAGCCGCTCACGATCGCGGCCCACGGTCTCGACCTCGTGGCAGGCGCTCGGGCCGACGGCTCACTGGTCGTGCCGGCCGGCGGCGTCGCCGTGGTGCGCGAGCACGCCGGCGCCTGACCGTGCGGACTTCTCCAAGCGTCGCGTCGACCTTGCCCGCCGGGGGCGGAGGATGGCGCGCGGTTGAGAGAAGTCCGCGGCTCGAGGTCAGATGCGCGGGGCGAGCCACTCCGTCTGGAGCAGCCACTGGTGCATCTGCCCACCCTCGTGGCCGTTGAACGGATAGACCTCGATCTCGCGGTCGGCGTGGCCGTAGTGATTGAAGGCGGCGAAGACGGTTGACGGCATGACGATGCCGTCCATCAGAGCCACGGAGAACAGGGCGGGTGCGGTGGCACGGCGCGCGAAGTTCACCACGTCGAAGTACGACAGCGTCTCGAAAACGCGCGCCTCGACGTCGCGGTGCACCGCGAGATAGTTCGCCAATTCGGTGAACGGCGCCTCCGGCGTGACCTCCACCGCGCGGCGGAAGTGGCTCAGGAACGGTACGTCTGGCATGGCCGCCCGCAAGCCGGGCACCAGGCCCGCCACGGCGAGGGCGATGCCGCCGCCCTGGCTGCCGCCCGTCACGGCGATCCGCGAGGCGTCCACGAAGTCGAAGGACCGCACGGCGTCGATCAGCCGCACCGCGTCGGTGAACAGCCGCCGGTAGTAGTACTCCGCGGGGTCGTGGATGCCGCGGGTCATGAACCCGGAGGTGGCCGGCCCCGAGCCGTGCGGGTCCGGCGTGTCGCCGCCCGTTCCCCAGCCACTGCCCTGTCCGCGGGTGTCCATGAAGACGTGCACGTAGCCGGCGGCGGCCCAGAGCATCTTCTCGCCGGCGAGGCCGCGCCCGCCGTTGTAGCCGTTGTACTCCACCACCGCGGGCAGCGGGCCGGCGGCGGTGGCCGGGCGCACGACCCAGCCCTTGATGGGCTCGCCGGCGAACCCGGGGAAGGTGAGGTCGTCGATCCGCAGCTGCGTGATCGGGGTCGGGGCGGGCGCAAGGGCGACGGCGCCGCCGGCGGCGCGGGAGGTTGCGAGGGTATCGGCCCAGAAGTCGTCGAAGTCGGCCGGTTCACTCACCTCCGGGCGGTAGTCGCGGAGCAGGTCGAGCGGGAGATCGGTGAGAGGCAACGGTGCGTCCTAAGCATCGGGGATGGAGGATCCGGTGCGGATCATCACAGTTCTAGCATCCGTCTTGACATTTTGTTCCATAGCGGCACAAAATGCTTGTGCACCACACACGGTTGTCACGACAAGGTCGTCTGAAGGGAAACATGATGAAAGCAACGAGGCTGACGTCTCGCACTGTGCGCCGCTGGGCCGCAGGCGCCGTCGCGGGGGCCGCCGCGATCTCACTCTTGGCCGGATGCTCGGCATCGGGAGGCGACACAGCCGACGACGCCACGGCGGGCGCCGCCACGGTCGACTTCTGGGGCTGGGTGCCGGGTCTCGAAGACCTCGTCGACCAGTGGAACAGTGAGAATCCCGACATTCAGGTCTCGTTCCACCGCATGACCGGCGACGACGGCCAGAAGGTCGAGGCCGCGGTCGACGCGGGCGCCGGCCCCGACCTCGTGCAGCTGTCCAGTCACGACCTGCCCGACTACGTGATCTCGGGCCGAGTGCAGCCCATCACCGACTACGTCGCCGACATCCAGGCCAACAACACCGACAGTTCCTGGGCCGCCGTCACCTTCGGCGACGAGGTCTACGGCGTGCCGCAGGGCATCGGCCCGGCCGGCCTGATGTACCGGACCGACCTCTTCGACAAGTTCGGCCTCACGGTTCCCGCGACGTGGGATGAGTACCTCGACGCCGCGCGGAAGATCCACGCGGCCGACCCGAACACGTACATCGCGAACATGTCGCCGACCGAGATCGGCCAGTGGATGCAGGAGGTGCAGCAGGCCGAGGGCAGCTGGTACGGCGTGGACGGCGACTCCTGGACGGTCGGTGTGAACGACGACGCGTCGAAGATGGTGGCCGAGCGCTGGCAGACGCTGCTCGACGAGGGCCTCGTGACCACCGAGCAGATGTGGACGCCGGAGTACTGGGCCCTCGTCAACTCGGGGAAGATCGCGACGATCTCCTACGCCGCTTGGTTCCCGAGCCTGCTGGCGGAGAACGCGGCCGACACCTCCGGTCTCTGGCGCGTCGCACCGCTGCCCACCAACGCGGGCAGCACCAACTCCGGCGACTCGGGTGGAGCATCCATCGTGGTGCTGAAGGGCTCCAAGAACCCCGAAGCCGCCGCGAAGTTCGCGAGCTGGCTGAACGACTCCGACGAGACCCAGGATGCGCTGATCACCGTGGGCGGACTGTTCCCGTCCACGAAGAACGGGCTCGCCTCCGATGCGTTGATGAAGCCGCAGCCGTTCTACGGCGACCAGGTGATCAACGAGGTCTTCGCCGAGGCTGCCGAGAACACGCCCGCCACCTGGACCGAGGGCCCGAACTACGGCACCGCCCAGACCGCGGTCACGGACGAGTTCTCGAAGGTGGTCACCGGTCAGGAGACCTTCCTGCAGGCGCTCGACAACGCGCAGGCGGCCACGATCGCCGACCTCAAGAGCCGCGGCTTGAGCGTCTCCGAATAGCCGATGACCGTCTCCACTCCTGCCCCGGTCGTCCGGCGGCGGCGGTTCTCCGCCGCCGGGCGGCCCTGGGTGCCCTATGCGTTCGTGGCGCCGTTCGTGGTGCTCTTCCTGGTTTTCCTCGTCGCGCCGATCGGCGTGGCGATCGGCAACAGCCTGCTGTCGCAGAAGTCCTCGGGGCTCGGCTTCGGCGGCCAGGAGCTCGTGTTCGTCGGCATCGACAACTATGTCCGGGCGATCCAGGACTCCGACTTCGTCGTGAGCTTCGGGCGGGTGCTGCTGTACGGGGTGGTGCAGGTGCCGGTGATGATGATCATCGCCGGTATCCTGGCCCTCCTGTTCGACTCGGCGCTGGTGAAGGCGAAGCGCTTCTTCCAGTTCGCCGTGTTCCTGCCGTACGCGGTTCCGGGGGTCATCGCCGCGCTGCTCTGGGGCTTCCTTTATCAGCCCTCGGTGAGCCCGATCATCCAGGCCTTCACCGCTCTCGGCATCGACGTGAATCTGCTCGCACCGGGCACGGTGCTCTGGTCGATCGCGAACGTCAGCGTCTGGTCGTACACCGGGATCAACATGATCATCCTGTTCGCCGCGCTGCAGACCGTGCCGCGCGAGATGTACGAGGCCGCCCGGCTCGACGGGGCGGGGGAGGCGCGGATCGCCTGGAGCGTGAAGATCCCGATGATCGCGCCCGCCATCCTGCTCACCACGCTGTCGTCGGTGATCGGCACGCTGCAGCTGTTCAACGAGCCGCAGGTGCTGAAGTCGATCACCTCGAACATCTCGAGCGACTACACGCCGAACATGGCGATCTACGCGGCGTCGACGCTCGGCAAGGACTCGCAGTACTCCTCCGCGATGGCGGTGATACTCGGCGTCGTGACCCTCATCATCTCGCTGGTCATCCTGCGTATCACCAACCGCCGATCGATGGGAGCGACCGATGGCATCTGAGGTCCTCGTACGGCCCCGGGCCGTCCGTCGTGCCCCGTCGCTCGCCGGCGACCGGGTCAGCCGGGGGTGGATGATCGCGGTCACCGCGGCGATGGTCGTCGCGGCCGCATACTTCCTGGTCCCCGTGGTGTGGCTGGTCATCGCCTCGACGAAGTCGACCGGCGACCTGTTCTCCACGCCCGGATTCGCCTTCAGCGACTTCCACCTCTGGGACAACTTGGCCAACCTCAGCACCTACGACGGTGGCATCTTCTGGCGCTGGGGACTGAACTCCATCATCTACTCGGTGTTCGGGTCGCTGCTCACCACCCTCGTCAGTGCGCTGACCGGGTACGCACTCGCGGTGTACCGTTTCCGCGGACGGAAGGTGCTGATCGCGGTCGTCCTCGGGAGCATGCTGATCCCCGGGACCGTGATCGCGCAGCCGACCTACGTGCTGCTCGTTGGGCTCGGGCTGAACAACACCTACGCGGGCCTGCTGCTCCCGGCGCTGGTGTACCCGTTCGGGGTGCTGCTCTGCTACATCTACGCGCAGTCGTCGGTGCCGATCGAGTTGATCGAGGCGGCCAGGCTCGACGGGGCGGGCGAGTTCCGCATCTTCGTCTCGATGGGGCTGCGGCTGATGGCGACCGGGCTCGTGACGGTGCTGCTCTTCGCGTTCCTCGGCAGCTGGAACAGCTACCTGCTGCCGTTGCTCGTGCTCACCGACCAGGAGTTGATGCCGCTCACCGTAGGGCTGACCGGGTGGAACCAGTCCTCGATCACCATTCCGGGGCTGCAGATCCTGACGGTCGTGGGGTCGCTGGTGTCGATCATCCCGATCGCCGTCGTGTTCCTCTCGCTGCAGCGGTTCTGGAAGTCCGGCATCACGGCCGGCGGAGTGCGCTTCTAGATGTCGTCCCTCGAATTCGTCCAGCCCGCAGCCGGCTGGCTGGAGGCGCTGCCGCTCGGCAACGGGCGGCTCGGCGCGATGTGCTGGGGCGGCGTGTCGACGGTGCGGTTCGACCTCAACGACGAGACCGTGTGGTCGGGGTCGCCCGCGAGCGAGGCCGCGCAGCCGCGACCGTCGGCGGCGTCGGCGGCCGTGCTGCTCGCGAAGGCCCGCGAGCAGGTGCTGGCGGGCGCGCCCGCTGCCGCCGCGCGCGCCGTTCATGGCTTGCAGTCGGACTACTCGCAGGCCTTCCTCCCTCTGGCCACGGTCACGGTGCGCGTCCCCCTGTCGGTGCCCGCGGGTTACCGCCGCTCGCTCGACCTCACCACCGGCCTGCACAGCGTCAGCGCGGGTGCCGGTGACGACCGCGTGCTCCAGCGCACCGTGGTCTCGGCGCCGGACGGCGTTCTTCTGCACGTCATCGACGCCGTCCGCCCGTCCATCCCTGCCGCCGTTCTCCCGTCCGGCGCCGGTGCAACCGAGATGGAGGTCGAGATCGACTCACCACTGCGGGTGCTCGAGCGCCGTGATCGGAGTCGGGATGCCGTGTTGCTGCTGCGCGCGCCGTCGGACGTGGCGCCCACGCACGAGCCGTCGTTCCCGGCCGCGCAATGGTCGGATGCACCCGGCGCAGCGGTCGAAGCGGTGGTGATGGTGCGCCGGGTGAGCCGCGAAGCGCTCGGCGGCGACGGCCGCTACGGCATCCTGATCGCCACCGATTCCACCTACGGCGGCCTCGGCCGCGGTCTGTCCGGCACGATCGACGACGCGTTCGCTCGCGCCACAGCGCGGTTGGACGCGGCCGAGGCCCGGGGCGTCGACGCCGTGCTCGATCGAGCCGAGGCCGACACGCGGGCCCTGCTGGGCAGGGTCGCGATCGAGTTCCGCCGCTCCACCGTGCCCCGCAGAGACGCCCTCGACGGCGGCGGTCGTGACACGGAACAGGGTGGCGTCGAGGGTCTGGACACGGGAGCGCGACTCGCTCGGGCGTTCGGGGACGAGGTGCACCCGCTGGCGGGTGACCCGGCACTGGCGGGTGTGCTGTTCGAGTACGGACGATACCTGCTCGCGGCGAGTTCGCGGCCCGGTGGGCTGCCGGCGACGCTGCAGGGCATCTGGAACGACTCGATGCAACCGCCGTGGAGCTCCAATTACACCCTCAACATCAATCTGCAGATGAACTACTGGCCTGCGCAGGTCGCCGACCTCGCCGAGACCGCCGAGCCACTCCACCGGTTCGTGGACGAGCTGTCACGCTCCGGCGCCGAGACCGCCGAGCGGCTCTACGGCGCCCGCGGCTGGGTGGCCCATCACAACTCCGACGCGTGGCTCTTCAGCAGCATGGCGGGCGCCCGCCACGGCGATCCCTCCTGGGCATTCTGGCCCATGGCCGGTCCCTGGCTGGTCCGCCACCTGTGGGCGCAGGTGCAGTTCGGCGCAGACGCGGGCGACGCCGGGGCGTTCTTGCGGGAGGTGGCGTGGCCGGTCATCCGCCGCGCGGCCGAGTTCGGGTTGGACTGGCTCATCACGCTGGGGGACGGCAGTCGCGCGACCGTGCCGTCGACCTCGCCCGAGAACACCTTCCGCGACGCGGGGAGCGGCGAGGCGACGGGACTCACCGCGTCGTCGGCCCTCGACCTGCAGCTCCTGCGCGAGCTGTTCGAGACCACCCTCGCTGCCGCCGCCGCGAGCGGCGCCGGCGATGCCGAGCTGCTCGCCGAGGTGCGCGATGCCCTGGCGTCGCTCCCGGCCCGGCCCGCGCTCACCGCCGACGGCCGCATCGCCGAGTGGGGTGCGGGCGACGCCGCAGGCGCAGCCGTCGACCCCCACCATCGCCACGTCTCACCCCTCTACTTCGTCTACCCGGGCGTTGGCCCCCTCGACGACGAACTGCGCGCCGCCGCCACCCGCTTCCTCGAGGCGCGCGGCAACGACTCCTCGGGCTGGTCGCTCGCGTGGAAGCTCGCCCTCTGGGCCCGGCTGAAACGCCCGGACAAGGTCTCCGACCTCCTCCGCCTCGTCGTGCGCGACGCCGACGCCGGCCGTGGGTCCTGGTCGGGCGGGCTGTACCCGAACCTGTTCGCCGCGCATCCGCCGTTCCAGATCGACGGCAACCTCGGCTTCGTGGCCGCCCTCGCCGAGTGCCTCGTGCAGAGCCACGACGGCGCGATCGAGCTGCTGCCCGCGGTGCCCACCGAGCTGGCCACCGGGTCGGTGCGGGGGCTCGTCGCGCGCCCCGGCGTGCTCGTCGACCTCGGATGGGCAGACGGCGCGCTCGTGCGTGTCACCCTCCGCCTGCGCCACGACGCCATCCCGCCCCGGGTGCGCGTGCGCCTCGGCGACCACATCCGCGAAATCACCCTCACCACCCAGCCCACCTTCCTCACCCCCGCCGACTTCGCGCCGGCCCTCGAAACCGCTGCAGAAACGAGCACCACCCGATGAAATTCACCGACGGCTTCTGGATGCTCCGGCCCGGAGTCACGAAGCTGTACGCCCAGGAGGCCTACGACATCACGGAGACGCCCGCTCCAGGTCTCCGCGTCACCGCCCCCACGAAAGTGATCCAGAACCGAGGCGACACCCTCAACCGCGCCGTCCTCACGGTGACCCTGACGTCGCCCCTCGAGGGCGTTGTCAGGGTGCGCATCGAACACTTCACCGGCGGCGCCGAGGGCTTCGGCTTCCCGCTCCCCGGCGCGCTGGAGGGCAGCGGATGCGTCAGCATCGACGAGAGCGAGACCGCTACCCTCACCACCGGCGACCTCACCGCCACCGTCGCCAAGGGTGCGCCCTGGAAGCTCGACTTCCGCGCCCGCGGCAAACAGCTCACCGCGAGCACCGCCCAGTCGGTGGCCTACGTGGGCGTGAGCCCCGACGCCGTGGTCGACGCCGGTCCCGCCACGAACGGCGGGCTGCACGCCGCCTACCTGCACGAGCAGCTGAGCCTCGGCGTCGGCGAGCTGATCTACGGCCTCGGCGAGCGCTTCGGCCCCGTGGTGAAGAACGGGCAGAGCGTCGAGATCTGGAACGCCGACGGCGGCACCTCGAGCGACCAGTCGTACAAGAGCGTGCCGCTCTACCTCAGCAACCGCGGCTACGGCGTGTTCGTGAATCACCCCGGGCACGTCTCCTTCGAGATCGGTTCGGAGGCCGTGGAGCGCGTGCAGTTCTCGGTGCCCGGGGAGTCGCTGGAGTACTTCGTGATCGAGGGTGACCCGAAGCAGGTGCTCGACCGCTACACCCGCCTCACCGGCCGCCCTGCGGTGGTGCCGGCCTGGTCGTACGGGCTGTGGTTGTCGACGAGCTTCACCACCGACTACGACGAGGCCACGGTGAGCGCTTTCGTCGACGAGATGGCGCGCCGCGATATCCCGCTCTCGGTGTTCCATTTCGACTGCTTCTGGATGCGTGAGTTCAACTGGTGCGACTTCGAGTGGGATCCGCGGGTGTTCCCCGATCCCGACGGCATGCTCGATCGCCTGCACGCCAAAGACCTGCACGTCTGCGTCTGGATCAACCCCTACATCGGCCAGCGCTCGCGCCTGTTCGAAGAGGCGAAAGCCGGGGGCTACCTCGTGAAGAAGCCGAACGGCGACGTCTGGCAGTGGGACATGTGGCAGGCGGGCATGGCCCTCGTCGACTTCACCAACCCGGCCGCCAGGGCCTGGTTCACCGGAAAGCTCGACGCACTGGTCGACCAGGGGGTGGATGCGTTCAAGACCGACTTCGGCGAGCGCATCCCCACCGACGTGGTGTGGCACGACGGCAGCGACCCCGAGCGCATGCACAACTACTACACGCAGCTCTACAACGAGGCGGTGTTCGACTCGCTCGAGCGCAAGCGCGGAGCGGGCGAGGCGGTGCTGTTCGCCCGCTCCGGCACCGCGGGCGGCCAGAAGCTGCCGGTGCACTGGGGCGGCGACTCCACCTCGTCGTTCGAGTCGATGGCCGAGACCCTCCGCGGTGGTCTCTCGCTCGCCTACAGCGGCTTCGCCTTCTGGAGCCACGACATCGGCGGTTTCGAGGGGACTCCGGATGCGGCGGTGTTCAAACGCTGGACGGCCTTCGGCCTGCTCTCCAGCCACAGCCGCTTCCACGGCAGTCGTTCCTACCGGGTGCCGTGGCAGTTCGACGAGGAGGCGGTCGACGTCACGCGCACCTTCGCGCGGCTGAAGAACTCGCTGATGCCCTACCTCTTCCAGGCATCCCTCGAGGCGCACGAGCACGGCACCCCGTTGATGCGGCCGATGCCGCTGGAGTTCCCCCGCGACCCGGCGGTGGCCTACCTCGACCGGCAGTACCTGCTGGGCTCCGACATCCTGGTCGCCCCCGTCTTCTCGGCATCGGGCGAGGTGGACTTCTACCTACCCGAGGGCACCTGGACCGACCACTGGACCGGCGCCCGCGTGCGGGGCGGCCGCTGGCGCTGCGAGCAGCACGGCTTCGAACGCCTGCCGCTCTACCTGCGGGAGGGCGGTGTGATCGCCACCGGGGCTCGCGTCGACCGCCCCGATTACGACTACCTCGAGGGTCTCACCCTGTCTGTCTACCCGGCGGATGCGCCGCGCACCGTGCACCGCACCGTCACCGCCCCCACGGGCGAGTCGGCCGAATTCGTGGTGGAGTTCGGCGAAAGCGAGGTGCTCGTCCGCTCGGCGCTCGACCGCCCCTGGTCGGCGCGCCTCGCGAACGGGGAACGCGTGGCGGCGCTGAACGGAGAGGTGCGGCTGGCCCGATGAGCTAGGCCAGAAGCTCGCGCTTGCGGGCCTCGGAGAGGAACGACGCCTCGACCGAGTTGCGGGCGAGGAGCGCGAGCTCGTCGTCCGTCACCCCGAACGCGCCGCGCAGGGCGCGCAGGTTGTCGTCGAGGTAGCCGCCGAAGTACGCCGGGTCGTCGGAGTTGATGGTGACGAGCAGCCCGGCGTCGAGCAGGCGCCGTAGCGGGAACGCCTCGATCGCGGGAATGACCTTCAGCCGCACGTTCGAGAGCGGGCACAGGGTGAGCGGGATGCGGTCGGCGGCCAGCCGCGCCACCAGTGCCGCGTCGTCGAGGGCGCGGTTGCCGTGGTCGACGCGCTCGACGCCGAGGAGGTCGAGCGCCTCCCAGACGTACGCCGCCGGGCCCTCCTCGCCGGCGTGGGCGACCGCGTGCAGGCCGGCGGCGCGCGCCCGCTCGAACACGGACCGGAACAGCGACGGCGGGTAGCCCACCTCGGCCGAGTCGAGGCCGATGCCCTCGACGGCGAAGCCGCTCTCGAGCACGCGGTCGAGCATCCGTTCGGCCGAATCGATCGGCTGGTCGCGCAGCACGCAGACGATGATGGCAGCGGTGATGCCGGTCTCGGCGCCGACCTCGGCGATCGCCCGGTGCAGCCCCGCGAGCACCACGGTCTCGGGGATGCCCCGGGTCGAGTGCGCCTGTGGGTCGACGAACATCTCGGCGTGCACCACGCCCGCGGCGCTCGCCCGCCGGAGGTAGGCGGCGCCGAGCGCGGCGAAGTCGTCTTCGGTCTGCAGCACCTGCATGTTGTCGTAATAGAGGTCGAGGAAGGACTGCAGGTCGCTGAAGTCGTAGGCGGCGGCCAGCGCAGCCTCGTCGGCGTAGGGGAGCGTGATGCCCTTGGCTGCCGCCAGCGCGAAGATGGTGGCGGGCTCGAGGGTGCCCTCGATGTGCACGTGGAGTTCGCAGAACGGCAGCTTCGGCAGCTTCGGCAGCGACGGTGCGGTATCGGTGGGGGTCATGCGGCCAGCTCCTCGGTCACCAGGTCGAGGAACCGATCGTAGTCGAAGCCCACCGCGATCTCGATCTGCGGCAGGTCGGTCCAGCTGTGGTGGTTGCGGCGGTCGACCACCGTCATGCCGCGGGTCAACCGGCCCTCGGTCGCCACGTCGCAGTGCACGGTCTCGGTGCGTACCAGGGTCGGGTCGATGAGGGAGGCCACGGCGGCGCTGTCGATGAGCGAGCAGTACGACTGGTACCCGCGCCCCTCGACGAACTGCACCACCCGCACGGCGAGCTGCGCCTCGGGCTTGGCGCTGGCGCGCAGCCGCTCGAGATCGGCGGGGCGGAAGTTGATGGCCGGGTGCGTAGCGACGTCGAGGCCGACCGCGAGCATCCGGAAGCCGGCGTTGAACACGATGTGGGCGGCCTCCGGGTCGACGAACACGTTCCATTCGCTGACCGGGTTGTCGCCCGTGGCCTGGCTCCAGGCGTAGGGCGTCGCGCCGAAGGCGCCGCCGATGATGGTGAGCTGCGACACCTTGCCGGGCAGCTCCGGGTCGATCGCGAGGGCCGCGGCGATGTTCGTGAGCGGGCCGAGTGCACAGATGGCGATGTCGCCAGGATGCGCGTTCACGGTGTCGACGATCAGCTGCGCCGCGCCGCGCGGGTCGAGCCGGCGGGCCGACGCGGGGAGGTTCGACTCGGCCAGGCCGTCGCTGCCGTGCGAGAACGGATCGGCGGGGTAGTCGCCACCGAGCGGCACGAGCGCTCCCTGCGCCACCGGCAGTTCGGGTGCGCCGAGGAGGTCGAGCACTCTGAGGGCGTTGGCCGCCGTGCGGTCGGCCGGCAGGTTGCCGGTGACCGCGGTGACGGCGAGGATGCGCAGCGCCGGTGAGTTGTGCGCCAGGGCGATGGCGAGGGCGTCGTCCATACCGGGGTCGGTGTCGATCAGCACGTTCAGCATGGGGCCTCTCCTGGCAGAGCATCGGGACGGTGCGGTCCACTCGCCGCATGGGTAATGTAAACATAACAACAAGATGAATTGCGACGGAAGGACGGCATGCAGCGGACAGCGGTGCTCTCGCACATCGTCGTGGACGAGATCCACCGGCCGGGCGACACGTCGCCGGCGGTCGAGGTGGGCGGTGCCGGTGCCTACGCCGCGGTCGGCGCGAGCATCGCCGGCGCACCCGCATCCGCGGTGCTGGTGGCCGGCGTCGGCCGCGACGATCGCGCGCTGCTCACCGAATGGTGCGCCGGGCGCCAGATCGATCCGGCTGGTCTGTTCGCGGTGGGGGAGTCGAGCCCGCGCACGCACATCCAGTACTTCGCCGACGGCGAGCGCGTGGAGACGCCGGTGTTCGGGCTCGAGCACTTCGACGCCCACACCCCGTTGCCCCGCCACATCCCGTACCCGGTCGAGGAGGTGTCGGGCCTCTACCTCTTCCACGACGTCGAGGAGTCGTACTGGCGCGAGGTCGCCGACCATCGATCCCGCACGAGCGCGCCGGTGCTCTGGGAGATCTCGCAGAGCGCCTGCCGGCCCGAGGCGCTGCCGGCGGTGGCCGCCGCGCTCGAACTGGTCGACGTGCTCTCGATCAACCGCACCGAGGCGGTGGCGCTCTTCGACGTGCCGGATGTCGCGGCCGCGGTGGAGCGGCTGCGGCAGCTGCCCGTCGTCGTCACCCTTCGCCTCGGCGCGGACGGCTCGTTGGTGCTGCGCCGAGGGGAGGAACCCGTCGTCGTGGGTGTGGCGGAGGGTGCCGTGGCCGACCCGACGGGCGGTGGCAACAGCTACTCGGGGGCGTTCCTCGCCGAGTACGTGCGCACGGGCGATCCGCTCGCCGCGGGTCGGTTGGGGGCGGCGGCGGCCGCGGCGGTGATCGCGCAGCCGGGTGCCCCGGTCGTGGATGAGGGTGTCCGGGCGCGCGTGCGGGCCGCGGCGGGCCGCATCCGTCTCGGCTCCGCTCATTAAACCTGTTCGTAACACGCAGATCGTTGACACGGATATGTGGTGGTTATAACCTCCATACAACCTAACAACCGGGTCGACCCGACGAACCGTTGGCCCGACGGACATCGAGGAGCACACAGCAGATGAAGAGATCAAGGCTCGCGATCGCAGCGGCGGGCATCGCCACTGCTCTCGCCGTGACGATGAGCGGATGCGCCGGCGGCAGCGGCGCGGACGGCGGCAAGCAGAAGCTCGAGCTGTGGTTCTGGGGTGCTCCGCCGGCGCAGCAGGAGACCATGCAGAAGGTGCTGGTCGACGGCTTCAACGCGTCGCAGGACGAGTACGAGCTCGAGGTGAACTTCGACAACGCGGTGGACAAGAACATCCAGGTCGCGCTGAGTGCCAACAAGGGGCCGGACATCGTCTACGGCTCGGGACCTGCGTTCTCCTCGGCCTACGCAGCCGAGGGCAAGCTCGCCGACATGACGCCGTACGCCGAGAAGTACGGCTGGAAGGATCGCATCCTCGACTCGATGTACGAGTCGGGCACGGTCGACGGCAAGCTGTACTCGCTGCCGAACTCGATCGAGGACATCGGCGTGTTCTACAACACGAAGGTGCTCGACACGCTGGGTGTCGAGGTGCCGAAGAGCTACGACGAGTTCGTCGATGTGATGGACAAGGCGGCCGCCGCCGGGCTCTACTCCTCGGTCACCGGCAACCAGGGCTGGAAGCCCGTCAACCAGAACTACATCTCCCTGTTCATGTCCCAGGTCGCCGGCGGCAAGACGATGTACGACGCCCTGCAGGGCACCATCCCGTGGACCGACCCGGCACTCGTGAAGGCGGTTCAGGACTCCGCCGACTTCTACAACGCCGGCTACCTCGGCGGCAAGGACTACGCGAACCTCAACTTCGACCAGTCGATGAAGCTCCTGAGCGAGGAGAAGTCGCCCTTCTTCATCGGTCCGAGCCTCGCGTTCCAGTTCGCGTCGAACTACTTCAACGACGACACCGGCAACACCGCCGACCTCGGCTACATGCCGTTCCCGACGATCAACCCCGATCTGCCGAGCCCGTACTACACCCTCGGCACCACGGCGTCGCTCTCGATCAACGCGGCCTCGAAGAACCAGGACGGCGCCGCCGAGGTCATCGACTACATGATGACCGACGACTTCGCCAAGGAGATGAACAAGACCTGGCCCGGCTACTGGGCGGTGCCGCTGAAGGACTTCGACCTGAACGCGGATGACTACTCCGGCCTCTCGAAGCCCTTCGTCACCGCGATCAAGGACACGATCTCCGGCGTCAACGACGGCAACTACGGCTACTTCGTCGGCACCTTCTTCCCGCCCGCCACCGCCGCGGCCCTCACCGACATCGACTCGGTCTGGCTCGGCAACGTGACCGCGGAGGACTTCCTCGCGAACGTGCAGAAGACCTTCGACGAGGAGAAGGCCAAGGGCCTGGTGCCGCCGCTGCCCGAACCGGCGAACTGACCCGGAGGGGGCGCATCCGAACGGCGGATGCGCCCCCTCACCCTGCAACAGAAGGACACGCCATGGTCACCATGATCGCCGCCGACACGGGGCGTGCCGGGAAGCCCCGGCCGAGTGTCATCCGCCGCCGCGGGCACTTCCGGCGGCAGACCGCGACAAACTACCTGCTCGTCGCTCCCGCCCTGCTGCTCTCGATCGTGATCGTCGTGTTCCCGGGCATCCTCACCCTCCTGTTCGCGTTCACGAACTGGAGCGGCATCGGCTTCGACGTCGACTTCATCGGCATCCAGAACTTCCAGGACATCCTGGCCGACCCGGTGTTCGCCACGTCGCTGACGAACAACATCAAGTGGCTCGTGCTGTTCCTGGTGCTGCCCGCGATCATCGGCCTCCTGACCGCGGCGCTCCTGCTGAAACGCAAGCGGATGCGCACCTTCTACCAGGTCATCTTCCTGATGCCCTACGTGCTCGCGCCGGTGGTGAACGCGCTGGTCTGGCAGACCATCATCTACAACCCCAACGGCGGGGTGTTCGGGCTGCTCGGCCTCGCACCGCCCACCTCCTCGCAGGCGACGTCGCTGTACGCGGCGGCGGCGGTCGACATGTGGCACTACTGGGGCTTCCTCACCGTGGTGTACCTCGGCGCCATGCGCCAGACCCCGGTCGACCAGGTCGAGGCCGCATCGCTCGACGGCGCGGGCAGCTGGGGTGTGTTCCGGCACGTGTACCTGCCGAGCATCCGGCCGACCCTGCTGCTCATGGGCGTGATGACGGTGATCTTCTCGTTCCTCGCCTTCGACTACGTCTACCTGCTCACCCAGGGCGGGCCGGCGCACTCGAGCGAGGTGATGGGCACCTACGCCTACGCGTTCGCGTTCTCGTCGTTCCAATTCGGCAAAGCCGCCGCCGTAGGGCTCATCATGAGCTTCTTCGGGCTGCTGGCCTCGATTCTCTACACCTGGATCAGCCGGAGGGACCTCACGCGATGAGAGACTACGCCCGCTCCTTCGTGAGCCACCTGGTACTCGCCGTGTTCGCGGTGATCGCACTGATCCCGCTCGTGCTGGTGCTCCTCAACAGCTTCAAGGACAACTCCGAGATCCTCGGTAACCCGTTCGTGCTGCCGCAGTCGTTCGACATCGACAACTTCGTCACGGCCTGGAACTACGGCAAGTTCGGGCTCGGCTTCGTCAACAGCATCCTGCTCACCGGCACCACCGTCGTGGTGGTGCTGATCTGCTCGTCGCTCGCCGGGTACGTGCTGGCCGGGCAGAAGGTGCGCACCTGGCCCATCATCATGGTCTATCTCACGATGGCGATGACGGTGCCGATCCAGCTGTTCATCTTCCCGCTCTACTCGGTGGTGGCGGGCGCCGGGCTCACCGACAACGTGTTCGTGGTGGGCGTCATCCTCGCCGCCATCAACATGCCGTTCGCCACCTTCCTCATGCGCACCTTCTTCTTGAACGTGCCGCTCGAGATCGAGGAGGCGGCACTCGTCGACGGGGTGAACACCTTCCAGCTCGTGCGCCGCGTGCTGCTGCCGATGGTGCGGCCCGGTCTGATCACGGTGGGCGTGATCGTGGGTCTCAACGCCTGGAACGAGTTCCTCATCTCGTCGACCTTCCTGCAGGACAGCGACACCAAGACGCTGACCCTCGGCTTCCTCACGATGAACGGCACCTTCAGCACCGACATCGGCACGATGATGGCGGGCGCGCTCATCCTGATCGTGCCGATCCTCGCGGTGTTCATCGCGCTGCAGCGCTACGTGGTCGACGGCATGGCCAGCGGCGCGGTGAAGGGATGAGCGCGGCGGACGCAGCGCCGGCGCTGGATGCCGCCTATGCCGAGCGCGTCTACGCGGGCCTGCTCGGCAAGTTCATCGGGGTGTATCTCGGGCGACCTGTGGAGGGGTGGCCGTACGAGCGCATCCAGGCCGAGTTCGGTCTCGTCGACGAGTACGTGAACGACGCCCTCGGCATCCCGCTGATCGTGGCCGACGACGACATCTCGGGAACCCTCGCCTTCGGCCGGGTGGTGGAGGACGCGGGGACCGATGCCGCCGCGATCACCGCCGCCGACGTCGGCGACACCTGGCTCAACTACATCATCGAAGACCGCACCATCCTCTGGTGGGGCGGATTCGGGCGCTCCACCGAGCACACCGCCTACCTCAACCTGCGGAACGGCCTGCGCGCCCCGGAGAGCGGGTCGATCGCCCGCAACGGCCGTACCCTGGCCGAGCAGATCGGGGCGCAGATCTTCAGCGACGCGTTCGGTCTCATGCACCCGGGCGACCCCGCCGCCGCCGTCGCGCTCACCCGGGCGGCGGCCTCGGTGAGCCATGACGGAGTCGCGCTCGACGCGGCCGGCTTCTTCGCGGCGATGCGGGCGGCGGCGTTCGTCACCCGCGACCTCGACGAGCTCACCGCCATCGGGCGCACCTTCGTGACGGATGCGCGGCTCCTCGACGTGATCGACACCGTCAGCGCGCGGGTCGGCGAGGCCGACGACTGGCGTGAGGCGCGGGCGTGGGTCGATGCGCACTACGGCTACGCGCTCTTCCCGGGACCGTGTCACGCCCTGTCGAACACGGCGATGGCTCTCGCCGCGCTGCGGCTCGGCGGCGACGACTTCCGGCGCTCGGTCGCGATCGCCGCGTCGGTCGGCTTCGACACCGACAGCAACGCCGGCACCGTCGGCTGCCTCAACGGCGTGCGGCTCGGCCTCGCGGCGATCGACGCGGCGCCGTCGCTGCGCGTACCGGTCGCCGACCGTGCCATCGTGGTCAGCGCCGACGGGGGAGAAGCGGTGACGGATGCGGCCCGCGAGACCGCGCGCATCGTCGCGTCGGCCGCTTTGTCGCGTGGAGAGCCGGTTCCACCGGTGCTCGCTCCGCGGTTCGACTTCGCGCTGCCGGGAGCCGTGCACGGGTTCACCCTCTGCCCGCACGCGACCGCGCATCCTGAGCACGAGGCTGCCGTCGTGCGCAACGACAACGCCTCAGGCGGCCCCGACGGGTTGCGCGTGCCGGTGCCGGCCGGTGTGAGCGTGTGCGTGTCGACGCCCACCTTCCTCGACCCGCTCGACGCCATGAGCAACTTCTCGACCCTCGCCAGTCCCACGCTGTACCCCGGCGACACCGTGCGGCTGCGGCTCTCGGCGTCGCGGCGGAGCGAGGTGCGACTCTACGCGCTGTACGACGACGGCGGCAGGGTGATCCGCGAGCAGTCGCGCTCGATGCGCGTGGAGGAGTGGGCCTCCGTCGTGGAGTGGGACGTGCCCGAGCACGGCAATCTCGTGCCGTTCCGGGTGGGCGTCGCCGTTGCGGCCGCGCCGCAACCGGCAGAGCTGCTGGTGCACAGCGTTGACTGGGCGGGCGCGCCGGCCGCGTTCCGGCAGGAGGGCATCCTGCTCGCCGACATCTGGGACACCGCACCCGCCGGGCTCGCCCCGTGGGTGAGCTCCGCGCGCAACTGGGAGGCCGACTTCGGCTCGACCTACTGCGTGTCGCACCCGGGCGACCTCGGCGTCGTCACGATCGGCACCCGCTCCTGGACCGACTACAGCGCCGCCTCGGTGCTCACTCTGTCGCTGCACGAGACCGCCGGACTCGTGGTGCGAGCGCGTGGGCACCGCCGCTTCTGCGCGGCGATCGTCACCGGCGGGGTGGTGCAACTGATCGAACAGCAGGATGCCCGGCGCACCGTGCTGGCCGAGGCGCCGTTCGCCGCCGAGCTCGACCGGCGCTATCACGTCGAGCTGACCTGCCTCGGCGCCGAGCTGGTGCTCGCCGTCGACGGCCACGAGATCCTCCGTGCGCGCACCTCGCGCACGGGCGGCGGGGGAGCGGGCTTCCTCGTCGAACGCGGGACGTTCACGGCCGACGGGTTCACCGTCATCCGCCGGTACGGGCCGCACGACATCCCGAACCACCGGGCCCCGAACATCCGACGGGCACAGATCCAACGAAAGGCACCAGCATGACCGCAACACCAGGCCAGTGGGAGAGCTTCTCCATCAACACCAAGCCGGCCGAGGGCTTCCCCGCGCCGACCGGGTACGTCGATGTGACCCCGCAACTCCGGTCGGCGGTGAGCGGCTCGGGCGGCGACGGCGTGCTGCACGTGTTCGTGCCCCACACCACCTGCACCCTCATCTTCAACTCGGGGGTCGACGGCACCACGCTGCAGGACATCCGGCTCTTCATCGAGCAGTCCATCCCGGTCGACCGCCCCTTCGTGCACCTGCACGACGGGCCGCAGGACGCGGCTGCCCACGTGCGCCTGGTGTTCGGCGTGCAATCGCTCGCGCTGCCCGTCATCAGCGGCGAACTCGGCATCGGGCACAGCCAGGGCGTGTACCTGCTCGAGCTCGACGGGCCGCGCGACCGCACCATCCAGTACGCGCTGCAGACGTTCTGATGGGCTCCGTTCTCGGCGTGCGCGGTGGTCTCTCCGTCGACCACCTCGTCGCCGTGGGCGCGCCCGCGGCCTACCACCAGCTCGGCGGGCCCGGCTTCTACGGCGCACTCGGGGGACGGCTGGTGGGGGGCACCACCGTGCGGCTCTCGGCCGAGCTCCCCGCTGCCGAGCCGCGGTTCGCGGAGGTGTTCGACGCGCTCGGCGTCGACGTGTCGTTCACGTCGGAGGTCGCGGATGTGCCGCGCGTATGGATCCTCGACGCACCGGAGGGCCGGCGCATCGTCGAGACCGCCGGGGGCTCAGCCGTCGAGCTCGAGGGCGCGCCCGAAGCGGCGGCGCCCGGCGGCGCTGCCTCGCCGTCTGACGCGGCCGGCTCGGCGGGGGATGACGCCTTCACCGTCGGCCTCGCGGGGCTGCTGGACTCCTCGCCGCTCGCCCGAGCACGGGTGGCGGCCGGCACGGTGGTGGGCGTCGACCCGCACCAGCTGCCGTTGCAGCGCGACGGCCTCGACTACCTGCGGCGGGTGGCACCGCCCGGCGCCGTACTGCTGCCGAGCCGCGTGCAGCTGCGCCTGCTCGATCCCGAGCCTCGGGCGGCCGCGCGGCGCATCGCCGATGAACTCGGCGTCGCCGTCGTCGCTCGCCTCGACCGCGAGGGCATGTACCTCATCGGCGCCGGGGGGGCCTGGACCGTGCGCGACCCCGCCGTCGCCGTGCACGAGACCACCGGCGCCGGCGACTCCTCCGCAGCGGCGATCGTCGCCGCGCTCGCGCAGGGCGCCGACCTCGTCACCGCGGCGCGCTTCGGCGCCAGCGTGGCCCGCATCGCGCTCTCCGACGTGGGCGGGCGCGCGCTCGAGCACGCGCATCCGCTCGCCGAACCCTTCCCGGAGGTCACCGTGACCTCCGCCTGACCCGGGCACCCTCCCACGACCTCAGACTCCGGCATCCGCCGCTCCCCTCGACCGACAGGAAACACTCATGAACCACCGCAACACGCTCGACGCCCTGGTCGACGCGCTCACCGCCTCCGCCGACGTCGAACCCGCCGTGCGAGGCGACCTCGGCCGGGCCGTCTTCGTCGGCTCCGGCGACTCGCTCTCCTCCGCACTGCTGGCTGAGGCGTACGGGCATCGCGCCATGTCGTCCGGCGACATCACCTTCCTCGAGCGGATGCCCGCCGGCGCCGAGACCGTCGTCGGCATCTCGCACTCCGGCACCTCCGGCGCCACCGTGCGCGCGCTCCGGCTGGCCCGCGACGCCGGACTCCGCACCGTGGCCATCACCTCGAACGCCGACGCGCCGCTCGCCGACGCCGCCGACGAGGTGCAGATCGTGCCGACGCTCGTCGTCGACGAAGTGGTGCCGTGCGCCGGGCACCTGATGCTCGGGCTCGGCGTGGCCGCGGTCTGTGGCGAGCAGACGGCCGCCACGACCACCGCCCTGGCCGCACGCGTGCGCGACCAGGCGTCGACGCTCGACGCCGCAGTCGCCGCCCTCCCGGCCGATGCGCCGGCCGGCATCTCGATCCTGGCCCTGCCCGACCTGCGCGGAGCCGCCGACTTCTGGATGCTCAAACTCATCGAGGCGACGGGCCTCACCGTGCGCACTGCCGCACTCGAGGAGAGCGGGCACGTCGACTACTTCATCGGGCCCGAGAGCCACCTCGCGGTACAGCTCACCGGTGCCCACGGGCTCGCGCGCCACGAACGGCTCGCCCGGGCCCTGGAGAGCACGGGTCAGACCGTGCTCGCCGTCGACATCGTCGGCGACGCCGTCGATGCGAGCGACCGTGACCGCCTGCTGCACGAACTCACCGGCGCGGTCGTCGGTACGGTGCTCGCCGAGGCGGCCGCCGCCCGCTGGGGCCGCCCACCGTTCCGCGGGGGTGCCGTCAACATGGATGCCCGGCACATCAAACTCGACGAACAGCCGATCGCCGGCTGAGCGCGACCCGGCTGCGACGACACGCGCAGCCGGGTCCGCACGCATCATCGACACGCCCGGTGGTCATGTTGTTATAATCACGAAATGTATCTGTAACCACAGGGGGCGCGATGAGCATCGACACGAACACGCATCCGTTGGCCGCGCTGGCCACCCGGGTCGACCGCAAGTCGCCGCTGCCCGCGTGGGCCCAGGTGCAACGCGATCTGCGCACCCTGATCGACCAGGGCATGGAGATCGGCGGGCAGCTGCCCACCGAGAACGAGCTGGCGGCCATCTACGGCATCAGCCGCATCACCATCCGGCAGGCGCTCTCGGCGCTGGCCGAAGACGGGTACGTCGAGCGCCGGCAGGGCACCGGCACCTTCGTGGCCGACCGCCCCCGCCTCATCCAGCACGACTTCGGGCTGATGACCCCGTGGCGCGACCGTTTTCGTGCGGCGGGTGAGGATGCGGTGTCGCTGCACCTGCAGGAGGCCGCGCCCGAGGGGGAGCCGTACGAGCTCAGCCGCGAGATCGAGCCGGCGGAGCGCGAACTCGAGCGGCTGCACCTGAAGCGCCTCCACCTCGTGAACGGCAAGCCGATCGGCGTCACCGACTCGTGGCTCGTGGGCCGCGCCGCCGACGCGTTGCGCGGCCAGACCTTGCTGGAGGGCTCGCTGTCGAAGACGCTCGCGGTGGCGGGCATCCAGGTGACCGAGGCGAACCACTTCCTCGAGGTGCGCCCCGTCAACTCCGTCGAGGCGCTGCTGCTGCAGGCCGGTACCGAGTCGACCCTGTTCGTCGACTGGTCGGTCGGCCGCGCCGACGGCGAACTGCTCGAGACCTCGCGCACGGTCTGGCTGGGCTCCCGGGTGCGGTTCCACTACGCCACGTCGACGCCCATCATCGGCTGACGGTGCGGGCGCGGCCGGCGCCGCGCTGTCCGAGCAACACTCCGCCGAGCACGAGGGCGGTGCCGAGCGCCTGCGGCAGGCCGAACACCTCGCCCGCCACGAGCGTGCCGAGCAGCACACCGGTGACCGGGTTGAGCAGACCCGCGAGCCCGACGGTGCCGGCGGGGAGATGGCGCAACCCGGTGAACCAGGCGGCGAATGCGAGCGCCGTCGCGACCACCGTCACGTAGGCGAAGCCGATCACGGCGGGCGGATCGAGGGCAGGCACGCCGCCCTCCAGGATCACCGCGAACGGCAGCACGAGCAGGCCACCCGCCATCAGTTGCCAGGAGGTCACCGCGAGGATCGGCTGCCCCGACGCCCACTTCTTGGTGAGGATGAACCCCACCGACGACATCACCATCGCCGTGACCGAGGCCAGCACGCCCCAGAGGTTCACGGCGCCGGTGCCCTCGAGCAGCATCACGCACACCCCGGCGAAACCGATGGCGGCACCGACCGCCGAGAGCCAGTGCGGTCGCTCACCGAGCACCGGCCAGGCGAGGAGCAGCAGCACCCCCGCGGAGGTCGCCATCACGGTCGAGGCCACGCTCGAGGGCAGCAGTTGCGACGCGACGTACACGAGCACGAAGAAGGCGCCCACGTTGAGCGCGCCGAGCACGAGCGACTTCCACCACCACGAGCCCCGAGGCCGGCGGCGGGCCACCGCGAGCAGCAGGATGCCCGCGGGTAACGCCCGCAGCACCGCGCCCCAGAGCGGATGCTCGAGCGGCAGGAACTGGCGGGTCACGAAGTAGGTCGAGCCCCAGGCGACGGGCGCGATCGCCGTCACGAGCAGCCACCGCCATTTTGCTTCCATGGAAGACACTATAGCTTCCATGGAAGATATAGTGGGGGAATGACCGAGCAGGACGACCGGGTCGCGCGCATCCAGGCCGAATGGCGACGCGAGCGGCCCGACGTCGACGTGTCGCCCCAGGGCGTGATCGGGCGGCTGCACCGGGTCTCGGCGGAGCTGACGGCAGCGCTCCTCGAGGTCTACCGCGAGTTCGGGCTGGGCGAGGGCGAGTTCGACGTGCTGACGACACTCCGGCGCGCGGGTGCGCCGTTCGAGCGGGCACCGGGGGAGCTCGCTGAGCACACCATGGTCACCACGGGGGCGATGACCAAGCGCATCGACCGACTCGTGGCGGCTGGCCTGGTGGAGCGGCGCGCGGCCGAGGGTGACGGCCGCCGGCGGGTGGTGGCGCTCACCCCGCGCGGGCGCGAGCTCATCGACGAGGCGTTCGCCGCGCACATGACCAACGAGCAGCGGCTGCTCGCGGGGGTGCCCGCCAGAGATCGGGCCGAGCTCGAGCGCATCCTCGCGGCCTGGCTCCGCACCCTCGGCGCCGACTGACACCGAGGGCGCGGAGGTCGCGCATCCTGTGGCCGGCTCAGGCCTTGGGTGAGGAGGGCGAGTCGACCACGATCGCGCCGCTGATGATGTCGGCCTTCAGCTGGTCGAGCTCGGTGACGACCGCCGGGTCGATGCGGTCGGCCCAGTCGTGCAGCGGCGCGATGCCCACGCCGTCGTTCTCGAGCGTGCCGACGTACGGCGTGTTGTCGAACTCGCCCTCGCCCGCTGCGGTCGTGACCTCGGCGGCCGCCGTGGTGAGGTTCTTCAGCACGCTGGTGAGGTAGTACGAGCCGTTCTCGGGTGAGGCCTCGTACGCGTCGTTGTTCACCCCGAGCACGCCGCCGTCGATCCCGCGGTCCTTCATCGCCTCGACCGTGGCGAGGAAGAGCGAGCCGGCCACGGGCATGATCACGTCCGCGCCCTGGTCGAGCAGGCCCTCGCTGATCGTCTTGGCCTGCACCTGGTCGTCGAAGTTGCCGACGAACAGCCCGTCCTGCGCCTTCTTGTCCCAGCCCACGACCTTCACCGACGCGCCGTGCGCCTCGTTGTACTTCGCCACGCCGTCGGCGAAGCCGTCCATGAACACGGTCACGGAGGGGAACGGCATCCCGCCGAAGGTGCCGACGACGCCGGTCTTCGAGGCGGCCGCCGAGAGGTAGCCCGCGAGGTAGGCGGCCTGGGCGGTGTCGAAGAGCACGGGCTTGACGTTGTCGACCACGAGCGGCGCGCCGTCGTCGTCCGACACCGTCGAGTCGATCAGGGCGTAGTCGATGCCGGGGTTCTCGGCGGCGGAGTCCCGGGTCGCAGCGGCCAGCGCGAAGCCGACGGTCACGATGAGGCTGCAGTCCTCACCGACCATCGCGGAGATGTTGCCGGCGTACTGGTCTTCGGAGGTGGACTCCGCGGTGCGCGTCTCCACCCCGAGTTCGTCGGCGGCCTTGGCCACGCCGTCGTAGGTGAGTTCGTTGAACTGGCCGTCCTTGAAGCCGGTGAGGTCGGACACGGCGCAGGGCAGGAAGCCGCCGGTGGCGCCATCGGTGCCGCTCGCGTCGCCGGGCGCGGCATCCGGTGCGCTGCCGCAGGCGCTGAGGAGCAGGGTGCTGGCGGCCAGGGTGAGTGCCAGGCCGATCGTCGATCGCGTTGCTGTGGGGGTCATCGTGTTCTCCGGTTCTCGCGGGGGTTGACGGGTGGTGCGGGAGTGGAACGGGTGGAACGGTCGATCAGGTCTCGGCGGGTCGAGTCGTCGACGAAGGCGGCGCGGATGCTCGCCGCATCCAGGCGCTCGAGCGCCCCGTCGTCGAAGCCCAGGGTCCCGGCCAGCACGGAACGTTCGGCCGAGAGCGGTGACCCGGTCTGCACCGGGTTGTCGTCGCCGAGCACGACGTCGACGCCGGCGGCGGCGAAGCGGGCGGCCGGATGCTCGTGCACGGCCGCGATGGCGCCGGTGTACCAGTTCGAGGTGGGGCACACCTCGACCGCGACGCCCGCCGCGGCGATCCACGCGAGCTCGGCCGGATCGTCGGCGAGGTGCGCGCCGTGCCCGATGCGGCTGGCCCCGAGCAGTTCGACGGCGCGGTGCGCCGCCCGGGCGGGCGCCGCCTCGGCCGCGTGGCAGGTGAGGCCGAGACCGGCTGCCCGTGCGATGCGGAAGGGCTCGACATGCGACTCGAGCTCCGGGTACAGCAGTTCGTCGCCGGCCAGGTCGAAACCCACCACCCCCGCGCCGGCGAACCGCGCGGCCGCTCGGGCGACGGCGACGTTCTGGGCCGGGTCGTGGTGGCGGAGGGCCGCGATCACCAGCCCCGCCGGCATGCCGGCCGCGGCGGAGCCCTCGACCACGCCTTCGACGGCGGCGGCGATCACCTCGTCGAGCGGGAGAGTGCCGGAGACGTGAGTGGCCGGCCCGAAGCGCAGCTCGAGGTAGTCGCCGCCGTCGGCCGCGTGATCCAGCACGGCTTCGCGGGCGATGCGGGTGATGGCGTCGCGCCGCCGGAAGAACGGGTAGCTGGCCGCGACCTTCTGCAGGTAGACGGTGAGGTCGGCGGGCCCCGCGAGTTCGAGGGCGTTCGCCCAGCCGCCCTCGGGTGCCGGGAGGCCGAGGTCGTCCGCGAGCTCGGCGGCCGTCGCCGGACGCACCCGCCCCTCGAGGTGGCTGTGCAGATTGATCAGCATCGTGCGTCCTCCCGCGGCGGCATCAGAGGGCCAGCAGCCGGTCGAGGAGGTGTGGCGCGAAGTCCTCGCTGAGACTCAACACCACCCGCACGTTGGCACCGGGTTGATCCGGGTGCCCCAGGAATCGGCCGCGCAGATCGCAGATGGTCTGGCCGCGGCCCGGGCCCGCGGTGTCGTCGACGATCACCTCGACGCGGGGCGCGACCGCCGGCACGACCGCACCCACGGCGATCGCAGCGGCGAGTGGATCGTGCAGGGCCGACCGCCGGTCGCCGTAGAAGGTCGCATTGAAGTCGAAGTAGTGGTCGAGCATGCCGCCGAGCGCGGTCGCGACCGGGCGGCCGGACGTGAGCAGCCGCATCCGGTCGCTCTCCTCGAGCGGATTGCTCAGCGTCACGTCGAGCGGCACCAGGGTGACCGGCCAGTCGGCCGCCAGCACGAGTGCGGCGGCCTCGGGGTCGTTGCCGATGTTCGCCTCGGCGACGGGGGAGATGTTGCCCGGCACGAGGGCGGCGCCGCCCATGATGGTGACGTCGCTCACGAGGGCCGGCAGCTCCGGTTCCCGGCGCAGCGCCTCCGCCAGGTTGGTGAGCGGACCGACGGCCAGGATGCGGAGCCGGCCGGGCCACGCGCGGGCGCAGCGGATGAGGAGGTCTGCGGCGTCACCCGCGACCGGCTCGGCGTCCGACCCGGGCAGCGGATGGTTGCCGAGCCCGTCGTCGCCGTGCACGTGCGGCGCGCCGCCGTCGAAGCGGCCGGCGAGCGGATGCGCGGCACCGACGGCGACCGGACGCGGCGTGCCCGCGAGCGCGAGGAGATCGAGCGTGTTGCGCGCGGCGCGCGCGGCCGAGACGTTGCCGCTCACCGTGCCGATGCCCACGATCTCGACCTCCGGGGAGGCGAGCAGGTAGGCGAGCGCGAGCGCATCGTCGATCCCGGTGTCGCAGTCGACGTACAGCGGCAGCGGTGGTTCGAGGCTCATCGCACCCTCCCTTGGTTCGTATGATGATGGATGTTATACGTCCAATGTGTCAAACATATTTCGGTCGGTGCGCCGGTTGCGGCGTTCACAGTTCGAGGCGCACGGCGGTCTCGAGCGCGACCTCGATGCTGCGCGACCAGCCCTCGGCCAGTGCCTCCTTGACGCCGTCGTAGAGGCTCGTGCCGTCGTGCAGATTGCTCGAGGCCGCGCAGATCATGCCGGCTCGCACCCCGCGCAGCCGCGCCACCACGTAGAGCGCGGAGCTCTCCATCTCCACGTTCAGGATGCCGAGCGCGTTGAGCTGCGCGATCCACTCCGGCGTCTCGGCGTAGAACGCGTCGTCGCTGACGTTGAGCCCTGCGTGCACGGCCGTGCGGCTGCCGGCGGTGAGTTCGTGGGCGACGTCGGTCAGGGTGGTCGCGATGCGCAGGTCGGGCACGGCCGGGTAGCCGGGGTGCGCGTACGCCGCCGTCGTGCCGTCGTTCCGCAACGTACCCTCGCTCACCAGCAGGTCGCCCGGCCGGATGCCCGGTTGCAGCCCGGCCGACGAGCCCACCCGGATGAGCGAGGTGACGCCGACGCGGATCAGCTCTTCGGCCGCGATCGCCGTCGAGGGGCAGCCCATGCCGGTGGAGGTTGCGGTGATGTGGCGGCCCTTGTAGTAGCCGGTCATCGTGAGGTGCTCGCGCTGGTGTGCGACCGTGCGCACGTCGGTGAGGAACTCCGCGATCAGGGGAACGCGGAACGGATCGCCGGGCAGCAGTGCGACCGTCGAGACCTCGCCGGGGGCGACGCCGATGTGGTACTGCCGTTCGCCGAGGCCGACGACGCTCTTGTCGACGTTGCTGGATACCATGATCGTCCTTCGTGTTCGATGCTCGGATCCGGATCGCTGCCCGGACCGCTCGAGATTCCCCGAGGTGCTGAGTATGATGTCATACAACCAACGGCGATCTGAAGGATGCCCATGACGACTGCGGTCTCGACCCTGCGGCTCGACCCCCTGGTGGTGCCCACCGGGCAACCCCTCCGGGTGGCGGTGTACACGTCCCTCGCGGCGGCTATCCGCAGCGGGCGGGTGGAACTCGGGTCCCTCTTGCCGAATGAAGCCGATCTCGGTGTCGCCTTGCGGGTGAGCCGCACCGTCGTGCGCGAGGCGCTCATGCTGCTCGAGGAGGACGGACTCATCCGCACCCGGCGCGGGATCGGCCGGTTCGTCGCCGAGGCGCTGCCGCAGGTCGGGCTCGAACTCCTGCGGCCGCTCGAGGAGATCGCGGAGGGCTCCGGCGTGGTGACGGTCGAGCGGGTGCTCGAGGAGCTGCAGCCCACGAGCGACTTCATCTCGCGCGGGCTCCAGCTCGGCGACGACGCCGAGGTCTGGGTGCAGGAGAACGTGCTGCGTCGCGACGGCGAGGCGGTGGCGCAGATGCTGGAGATCATCCCGGCGGGGTCGGTGCTGCTCGAGCGGAGTGCCGTGCTCGCCGCCAGGCTCGAAGAGATCCGGCGGCCGGGGCGGAGCCTCCTGGCCGCGGTCATGGACATCCTCGGCGCGGCGCTCGGGCCGGCCGTCTACGACGTGACGGTCGGCCGCGCCGGGTCGGAGCGCGGCCGGGGGATCGGTCTCGAGGCATCCGAGCCCGTGCTCGTGCTGACGCACAACGTGCTGCTGGACGGCAAGCCGGTCTACCTCGCGAAGAACCTGATCACCCACGCCTTCGGCACCCTCACCATCGCGCAGTCGGCCACCTGAGCCCGGCGGTGTCGGAGGTCATGTGTACGCTGTGCACATGACCGAGCAGAGCCCCGCCACCACCCCCTGGAGACGCAACACCGCCCTGTTCCTCAGCGGGCAGACAATCTCGCTGTTCGGGTCGATGGTCGTGCAGTACGCCGTGATGTGGTACGTCACGTTCGAGACGCGCTCCGGGTTCGCGGTGGCGCTGTACGCCATCGCCGCGTTCCTGCCGCAGGGCATCGTCTCGATCTTCGGCGGTGTTTTCGCCGACCGCATGAACCGGCGCGTGCTCGTCATGCTGGCCGACGGCACCATCGCCGTCGTCACCCTGGTGCTCGCCCTGCTCATGCTGAACGGCGTCACCGATCTGTGGATCATCCTGCTCGCCGTAGCCGCCCGTTCGGTCGGGGCCGGGGTGCAGACGCCGGCGGTGCAGGCGATGATCCCGCAGATCGCGCCGCCCGACCAGCTGATGCGGGTGAACGGCATCTTCCAGACCATCCAGTCGGCCATGGCCCTGCTCGCGCCCGCGGCGGCCGGCGCGGTGTTCGGCGTGTTCGGCATCGTGCCGGTGTTCTTCATCGACGTGGTGACCGCGGCCATCGGCATCGTCTTCCTGGCCTTCGTGGTCGTGCCCACCCTGGCACGGGCCGCCGCCAAGACCACCAGCTACCGAGACGATCTGGTCGAGGGCTTCCGCTACATCTGGCGGCACCAGGTGGTGCGCTGGCTGCTCGTGGTCTTCGCCATCATCTTCCTGCTCACCGTCGCACCGTCGTTCATCACGCCGCTGATGGTGGCACGCACCTTCGGTTCGGAGGTGTGGATGGTCACGGTGCTCGAGATCGCCTTCAGCGTCGGCATGCTGCTCGGCGGTGTGCTGGTGTCGACGGTGCTGGCGAGGTTCAGTCGCATCGGGCTCATCCTGTTCGCCACCTTCGGCTTCGCGGCGTTCACCGTGGGGCTCGGTCTCAGCCCCAACCTGTGGGTGTTCTACGCCTTCATGTTCGCGTTCGGCCTGCTGGTGCCGCTGTTCTCGGCGCCCTTCATGACGCTGGTGCAGGAGACGGTCGACCCGGACAAGCACGGGCGCGTGTTCAGCTACGTGGGCATCGTGATGGCGCTGGCCACCCCCATCGGCATGACCGTGTTCGGGCCCCTGGCCGACGTCGTGAGCGTGCAGACCCTGCTCGTCGTGGCCGGGGTCGCGACCATCGTGGTGATCGTCGTGGCCGTGCTGCTGCCGTCCGGCCGGGCGGCGGTCGCGGCGGCGAAGGTCGCACGTGCCGACGCGGATTCGCCGGAGGATGCTCCGGCAGACACGCCCGCGGCGCCTCGTTAGGCGGCGGGGGCGAAGAACGCCTCGATGGCTGCCGAGAGCGCCACGAGGTCGTCGACGTGGGCGAGTTCGCGGGCCGAGTGCATCGAGAGCAACGGTGCGCCCACGTCGACGGTGCGGATGCCGAGCCGGGTCGCGGTGAGCGGGCCGATCGTCGAGCCGCACGGCACCGTGTTGTTCGACACGAACTCCTGGTAGCGCACGCCCGCCTGCGTGCAGGCGCGACTCCACAACGCGGCGCCGGCCGCATCCGTCGCATATCGCTGGTTCGCGTTGATCTTCAGCAGCGGGCCGCGGCCGGCGACGGGGAGATTCGCCGGGTCGTGCCGCTCGGGATAGTTCGGGTGCACCGAGTGCCCGGCGTCGGAGGAGAGGCACCACGAGCCGGCGAGCGCCCGGGCGCGGTCGTCGAGCGATCCGCCGAGGGCGGCGCCGATGCGGGCGAGCACCTCGGCCAGGAAGGGTCCGCTCGCGCCGGAGCGCGATTCGGAGCCGAGCTCTTCGTGATCGAACGCGGCGAGCACCGAGATGTGGCCCTCGGCCGGAGCATCGGCGACGGCGAGCAGCGCGAGCAGACCGGCGTGCACCGAACTGAGGTTGTCCATGCGGCCGGCGGCGAAGAGCTGGTCGTCGAGGCCGAAACGGGCCGGCGGATTCGTGTCGGCGGTGAGGATGTCGTACCCGGCCACCTCCGCCCCGGCCGCCGAGCCGGTGCCGAGCCCTGCGCGCTCGGCGAGCAGCGCGACGAGGTCGGCCTGGCCGGCCGTGCCGGTGCCGAACACGGGTGCGGTGTGCCGCTGCCGGTCGAGGGTGAGGCCGTTGTTCGCGTCGCGGTCGAGGTGGATGGCGAGCTGCGGGATGCGCAGCAGCGGGCCCGTGCGCACGAGATGGTGCTCGCCGTCGCGGGTCACGAGGCGGCCGGCCAGCTCGAGCTCGCGGTCGAGCCAGGAGTTCAGCAACGGGCCGCCGTACACCTCGACACCCGCTTGCAGCCAGCCGTTCGAACCGGTGGTGGGGTGCGGCTTCAGCTTGAAGCCCGGCGAATCGGTGTGAGCACCGAGGATGCGGAACGGCGTCAGGGCGGTCGCACCCTCCGGCTGCACCCAGGTGACGATCGCCCCGTCGCGGATCACGTGGTACCGGCCGGCCTCGCTCGGCCAGGCTTCGGTCTCGTCGAGCGCACGGAAGCCGGCCGCCCCGAGCCGCCGTGCGGCCTCCGCTGCCGCGTGGTACGACGAGGGGGCGGAGCGGATGAAGTCGGCGAAGTCGTCGATGTACGTCGCGGTGTCGGCCATGTTCCCATCCAAGCATCCCGGTGGCGGCGGGTGTCCACCCGCCTCTGAGCAGACGGTCATTTTCGTGCCCTAGGGTCGTGGCGGACGTTTCGTGCAGCGAAGGTCCGCCGGTCGGTCGTTCCCTCAAGGAGTACTCATGCGTTCGAGAATCCTCCTGCTTGCCGTCCCCGCTGTCGTCGTCGCCGGGGCGCTCACCCTCGCGGGCTGCACCGCGCATCCGACCGAGGCCTACTCGAAGATGGCGCACCTCGACCAGGGCGCGACACTCGCGGCCGACCAGTCGCTCCCGCTCGTGCCGGGTGAAGACACCGAGTTGGTGCGCTCGTCGCTGCGCCTGCTCGCCGAGTACGACGACACGGAGTTCTGGGCCGGCGTCACGCGCGACAACGACGTCTGCTTCCTCGCCGAGAGCACCCGCACCGGTGAGCAGACCGCCGCCGACTGCCTCGACGCCGATCACTTCGGCCGCTACGGCGCGACGCTCCAGATCGACTCGCCGGACCGGCGGGTGTGGCTGCACACGGAATACATGACCGTGGGGCCGTCGTGGACCTCGATCGCGCCGAACATCGCCATCCGCTGACCGGGCGCCGTCGGTCCACCGAGCACTGAGGCCACCGAGCACCGAGGCCACCGGTTCTCAGGCGGCGCTTTCGCGCGGTGCCTCCGTGGCGCACACTCGGAGGATGGAGAGCAGCCACCCCGTCGATGTCGTTTCCGTGTTCACCGATGCCGAAGGCGGTTTCGGGAATCCGCTCGGAGTGATCCGCTCCACTGCCGGAACGCGGGGCCGCGAGCAGGCCATCGCGACGGCCCTGGGCTTCAGCGAGACCGTGTTCGTCGACGAGATCGAGGAAGACGGTGCGGATGCACACGGGCGCCGCGCGCGCATCCGCATCTTCACGCCGGCCGCCGAGCTCCCGTTCGCCGGCCACCCGTGCGTCGGCACCGCCTGGTGGCTCGCGCGGACGGGACTGCCCGTCGGCACCCTCCGTGTCGCCGCGGGCGACGTGCGGGTGCGCTACGACGGCGAGCTCACTTGGATCACCGGGCGCGCATCCTGGACCCCGGACTTCGCGTGGCACGCCCTGGCGACGGCGGCCGAGGTCGACGCGCTCGACCCGGCCGCCTTCACCGAGGGCGCGCACTACGCCTGGGCGTGGCTGGACGAGGCATCCGGGCACCTCCGCTCGCGCATGTTCGCGCCGCGCATGGGGATCGTGGAGGACGAGGCGACCGGGGCGGCCGCCGTCGCCCTCACGGCGCGGCTCGGCCGGGATCTGGCGATCGATCAGGGTGCGGGGTCGCGCATCCTCACCCGCCGCCTCGACGGGGATGCCATCGAGGTCGGCGGGCGAGCGGTCGCGGCCGAGAGCGTGCCACTGCCGTAGCGGCGGCACGCTTCGGTCAGTGCGCGATGACCGGTTCGGCGGGCTGCGGCGCTGCGGCATCCGAGGCAGGTGCCGCGCTGTGCGAGAGCGACAGCCCCTGACCACGGCGCCGGAACAGCAGTGCCGAGAGCACGGCGCCGAAGGCGAAGAAGCCGGCGCCCCACCAGTACGCCACGGAGTAGCTGTGGATGGCGGCATCGGCCACGACCTCCGGGCTCGCTGGCAGGTTCGCCGCCACGTAGTCCGTGAGGGCGGTGGCGGCCAGGGTGTTGAGGAGCGCCGTGCCGATCGAGCCTCCCACCTGCTGGCTCGTGTTCACCATGGCCGAGGCGACACCGGCGAACTGGCGATCGACGCCGAGGGTCGCGGTCTGCATCGACGCGGGCATGATCGACCCCATGCCGAAGCCGAGGATCATGAGCGGTGGCAGGATGTCGGCCGCGTAGCTGCTGTCGGGCCCGAGATGCGTGAGGTAGATCATCCCGCTCATCGCCACGAGCATGCCGAACGGCACCATGATCTTCGGCCCGAAGCGCGGCACGAAGATGTTCGTGGAGAGCTGGGCGGCGAGCACGAGCATGCCGATCATCGGCAGGAACGACAGACCGGTCTGGATGGGGGAGTAGCCGAGCGACGCCTGCAGGTAGTACGTCACGAACAAGAAGATGCCGAACATGCCGGCGCCCGCGATGAGCACGGAGCTGTAGGCGGCGCCGCGGTTGCGGTCGAGCACGATCGACAACGGGAGCAGCGGATGGGCCGCCCGGCGCTGCCAGAGCACGAAGACCACCAGCAGAACGGCGCTTGCGGCGAGGAAGCCCCAGGTGAGCGGGGAGTCCCAGCCATCGGTCTCGGCGTTCGAGAAGCCGTAGACGAGTGAGAACAGGGCGCCCGAGACGAACAGCGTGCCGGGGATGTCGAGCTTCGGCCGCGGACCGCTGCGCTTGAGGCTCGACACGAAGATGATCGCGCCCACCACGGCGAACGCCGCGATGACGACGTTGATGTAGAGGTTCCAGCGCCAGTCGAACGCCTCGGTGAGCACGCCGCCGAGCAGGAGGCCCACGGCGCCGCCCGCGCCCGCGATCGCGCCGAACACGCCGAAGGCCCGGGCGCGCTCCTTGGGGATGGTGAAGGTGGTCGTGAGCACGGCCAACGCGGTGGGGGCGAGCAGGGCCCCGAACGCGCCCTGGAGCGCCCGGGCGGCCACCAGGGTGCCGAAGCTGTCGGCGGCGCCACCGAGGGCGGAGGCCGCCGCGAACCCGATGAGCCCGATGATGAAGGTGCGCTTGCGGCCGATGAGGTCGGAGAGCCGGCCGCCGAGCAGCAGCAGGCTGCCGAAGGCGAGCGAGTAGGCGGTGATGATCCACTGCCGGTCGCCGTCGGAGAAGCCGAGGTCGGCCTGAGCGGCGGGCAGGGCGATGTTGACGACGGTGGCGTCGAGCACCACCATGAGCTGCGCGAGGGCGACGGTGGTGAGCGTCCACCAGCGGCGCGAGGAGGCCGTGGGTGCGCCGGCGGAGGCGGCGCTGTCGGGGAGGGTCTGAGACATGACAGTCACTATATACGAGACTGACCAGTTTCGGATCTGATCGGTCTAGAATTAACCCGACAGTCAGGAAAGGAGATCGCGGCAATGACGCTCGACGATTCCCACGACGCGACCGAGGTCCCGGCACCCCAGCAGCCGCGGCTCGGCCGCAAGCGCGACCACAGCCGAGACCCGGAGATCCTCGAGGCGGCCCTCGACGTGCTGGCCGAGGAGGGCTACGACGGGATGACCATCGACATGGTGGCCGCGCGGGCCAAGGCGGGCAAAGCCACGCTCTACCGCCGCTGGCCGTCGAAAGGCGAGCTCGTGGTCGATGCCGTCGCCTGTCTCAAACAGGTCGACCTGGAGCATCTGCCCGACACCGGAACGCTGCGCGGCGACCTGGTGGCCATGATCAAGCCGCGCACGCTCGAAGACGCGGAGCGCAAGGTGCAAATCATGGGCGGACTGATGTCGGTGCTCTCGCGGTCGCCCGAGCTGGCCGACGCCATCAGTGCGGCCATCATCGAGCCGCGCGCCGAGGTCAACCGCATCCTGCTGCGGCGCGCCCTCGACCGGGGCGAGATCTCGCCCGAGGTCGACATCGACGCGCTCGCGCTGGTGTCACCGTCCATGGCGTCGTACCGCACCCTCGTGCTCAAACAGCCGGTCGACCGCGAGTTCCTGATCGGGTTGATCGACGGCGTCATCCTGCCGGCCGCCGGGGTGCGGGCGCCGGTCGAGGCCTAGCACGGCGGGCCGGCCGGCATCCCGCCCGGTGAGCCGCCGATGTCGGTGGCCGGGTCTAACCTGACTGTGGCCTCGAGAACGGGGTGTGCCACGGGAGGGTTCGAATGATTGTCAGCGGTGGAGCCGGAGCGCCTCAGACGGTGCTCTACAGCGCCACCGACCTCACGGCGGCGGCCACCTGCGAATTCGCGCTCGTGCGTCGGCTCGACGCGAAGCTCGGCCGCATCGACGCGGTGCCGAGCAATGACGACGTCATGCTCGAGCGCGCGGCACGGCTGGGCGACGCCCACGAAGAGCGCGCTCTCGAACGGTTCCGGCAGCGCTTCGGCGCGTTCGACGGTGTGACGCCGCAGGGCGTGGCAGAGATCCCGCGCCCCGAGCAGACCACCGCCGAGACGCTTCTGGCACCCCAGCAGGCCACCCTCGAGGCGTTGCGCGCCGGCGCCGACGTCGTGTTCCAGGGCACCTTCTTCGACGGGCGATTCCTCGGCTTCGCCGATTTCCTCATCAAGACGGCGGATGCACGGGGCCCGGTCGGCGCATCCGCCACCCCACCGCGTTACGAGGTCTACGACACCAAGCTGGCGCGGCACGCGAAGGTCACAGCGCTCCTGCAAGTGGCCGCCTACGCCGACCAGCTGGAGCGTCTCGGCGTGCCCGTCGGTCCCGAGGTGCATCTGCTGCTCGGCGACGGCTCGACCTCGACGCATCAGCTGCGTGACATCCTGCCCGTCTACCGCGACCGGCGGGCACGGCTCGAACAGCTGCTCGACGAGCGGCTCACCGAGCCCGCGGTGCAATGGGGCGATCCGCGCTACGCCGTCTGCGGGCGCTGCGAGGTGTGCACCCCCGAAGTGCAGGCTCACCGCGACCTGCTGCTGGTGGCGGGCATGCGGCTGAATCAGCGCACGCGGCTGCACGACGGCGGCATCACCACCATCGATCAGCTCGCCGAGTCCGAGGGGCTCGTGGCCGACATCGCCGAAGCCACCCTCGACGGCCTCCGCGACCAGGCGCGCATGCAGGTGGCGGGCGGCGACGGCCTGCGCTACCGCGTGCACGACCCACGCGGGCTCGCCGGCATCCCCGAACCCGACGCGGGCGACATCTTCTTCGACTTCGAGGGCGACCCGCTGTACAGCGAGAACGGCGGGCCCGACTGGGGTCTCGACTATCTGTTCGGGGTGGTCGAGCATGCGCCCGGCGGTGGTGACGGCACCGTGTTCCGGCCGTTCTGGGCGCACGACCACGCAGAGGAGCGGGAGGCGCTGCGTGCCTTCCTCGACTACGCCACCGAGCGGTTGGCCGCGCATCCGGGCATGCACATCTACCACTACGCCAACTACGAGCGGGCGCACCTGCAGTCCCTCACGGCGCGCCACGGCGTGGGAGAGGAGCAGCTCGACGAGTTGTTGCGCCGCAACGTGCTGGTCGACCTGTACCCCGTGGTGAAGAAGAGCATCCGGGTGAGTTCGCCCTCGTACAGCCTGAAGAAGCTCGAGCCGCTCTACATGGGCGAGCTCTACCGCGACAGCGAGGTCACCAACGGGGCCGACTCCATCATCGCCTACGTGAACTACGCGCAGTTGCGCGAGCGCGGCCGAACGGATGCGATGGCCGCGGCCGAGGCGGCGGCCCAGCTGCGTGAGATCGCCGACTACAACGAGTACGACTGCATCTCGACGCTACGGCTGCGCGACTGGCTGCTCGCCCGCGGGGCCGAGAACGGGGTGGTGCCGGGCGTCGACGGTCGTGCGGCGAGCCAGCCGCTCACCGGCGTTGCAACCGACGATGCGGCGCTCATCGGCGCGCCGCCGCCCGCCAACGTGACCGAGGCGGGCGCGCCGTTCGAGCCCAGCCCGTTGCACCGAGCACTCCAGGCGCGACTCGCCCAGCTGGAGCGGGAGCGCACGGGCACGGAGGATCGCCCGGGCGAGCGCACGCCCGATGAGGCTGCCATCGCCCTGGCCGCGGCGGCCATCGACTACCACCGGCGCGAAGACAAGTCGTTCTGGTGGGAGCACTTCAACCGGCTCGACCAGCCGGTCGAGGAGTGGGCAGACACCCGCGACGTGCTCGTGGTGACGGCGGCGGTGGTCGACACCGACTGGTACCGCGGGCCCGGGCACCGCAGCGACCGCCGTGAACTGCGCCTGCGCGGGCAGCTGGCGCCGGGGAGCCGGCTCGACCCGGGGGAGTCGGGGCGCTTCTTCGTGTACGATCCGCCGCATCCGTGGCCCGCACCGCGCAGCCGCTCGAGTGACCGGGTGGCGCATCCGCGCACCGCGCTGCTCGACGTGGTGGTGCTGCCGAACGGCGTCACCCAGTACGTGTTCGAGGAGCGGCAGAGCATGGATGGCGCCCCCTACGGGGCGCTGCCGATCGCGGTCACCCCCTCGGCTCCGCCGAAGACGACGGCACTGCAGGTCGCCATCGCGGAGTGGGGGCAGCGGCTGGCCGACGGGTTGCCCGCGTTCCCGCGCGACGCCGCGGTCGATCTGTTGCGCCGTCGTGCCCCGAGCAGGCGCGACGGCCGTTCGCTGGAGCCGGTGCGAGCGGATTCGCGCGGGGCCATCGACGCCATCCGCGACTCGCTCCTGGCCCTCGACCATTCCTACCTCGCGGTGCAAGGGCCGCCCGGCACCGGCAAGACCTACACCGGTGCCCGCGTGGTGGCCGATCTGGTCAACCGGCACGGCTGGACGGTGGGGGTCGTGGCGCAGTCGCACGCGGTCGTCGAGAACATGCTCGATGCCATCGTGGCGGCCGGGGTCGCGCCGGACGCGGTGGGCAAGGCGAGCGAGTCGCCCGGCGCCACGTTCACCCGCCTGCAGCGCGACGGGCTCGGCGGATTCCTTGCCCGGGCCCGTGGTCGGCACGGCGCCGTCGTGGGCGGCACGGCGTGGGACTTCACGAACACCGGCCGGGTCGGCCGCCGCCAGCTCGACCTCCTGGTGATCGACGAAGCCGGCCAGTACTCCCTGGCGAACACCATCGCGGTGAGTGTCGCCGCCCGCAACCTCCTGCTGCTCGGCGATCCGCAGCAGCTGCCGCAGGTCACGCAGGGCATCCATCCCGAGCCGGTCGACAGCTCGGCGCTCGGCTGGCTCTCCGACGGGCACGACGTGCTGCCGCCCGAACTGGGCTACTTCCTCGACGTCAGCTGGCGGATGCACCCGGCCGTCTGCGAACCGGTGAGCCAGCTCTCCTACGAGGGCGCCCTGCACGCGAAGCTCCCGGTCACGACCGAGCGGGCCCTCAGCGGCATCGCGCCGGGGCTGCACCTGCACCCGGTCGAGCACCACGGCAACTCGACCGAGTCGCTCGAGGAGGCCGAGCGGGTGGTGGAGATCGTCCGCGGTGTGATCGGCCGCGGGTGGGCCGATCCGGCCGAGCACGCCGGCGAGGGGCGTGGCGAGGGTCACAGCACCGGTGACGGCGTGACGCGGCCGCTCGAACAGGGCGACGTCATCGTGGTCGCCGCCTACAACGCGCAGGTGGAACGGCTCCGCGCCGTGCTGATGGCCGCGGGGCTCGGCGACGTGCCGGTGGGTACGGTCGACAAGTTCCAGGGCCGTGAGGCGGCGGTCGCGGTCGTGTCGCTCGCCGCGTCGTCGGCCGTCGACGTGCCGCGGGGCATCGGCTTCCTGCTCATGAAGAACCGCCTCAACGTGGCGATCTCCCGGGCGAAGTGGGCCGCTTACCTCGTGTACTCGCCGGCGCTCGGCGACCACCTGCCGATCAACGCCGCCGACCTGGCGACGCTGTCGGCGTTCCTCCGGCTCACTCGAGAGACTCCCAGCGCCCCTGAACCCGCCGGGTGACCTGCCAGGCGATCGGCTCGGCCGACACGCGTGCGCCGTCGATGCCCTGCTCGGCGATGAGGAAGGCGGCCTCGTCGGTGTCGGCGGTGAACCGCACGGTGACCCGGGGCGATCCGGCCACCACGGCGATGTCGGAAGACTCCACCGTCGTGAAGTCGGCGATGGCCTGGGTGAGGGTCGGCAGCACCTCCTCGGGGCGTACGCCCAGTTCGAGGGTTCCGACGATCATGGTCACGCGGTAGGAGGGCATGGCTCCAGCGTACGGGCAGGGAATACGGTGGGCGTATGGAGCTCGTCGAATTCAGCGTCGAAGGCCGGGCGCCGGTGTCGGCCGCCGTCGCGTTCGCTCGCGTGGTGCCCCGCGACGACAGCACGCTGTTCCGCGGCTATCTCGGAGTGCTGCCGGCGGTCAGCGGCATCTCGGATCAGACCGGGCCGTGGAACCATCCGGGCGAACAGCGCACGGTTCACCTCTCCGACGGCGGGCAGTTCCGGGAGGAGCTCGTGCAGTACGCGCCACCCGCCGACGACGGTGCGGTCGGGTTGTTCGACTACCGCATCAGCGCCTACACGAAGATCCTGGGTTCGCTGGTCTCCGACGGCGTCGCCACCTGGCGGTTCGAGCCGAGACCGGGCGGGTCGGTCATCCGTTGGTCGTACGGTTTCCGGCCGCTGCCTCGCCGGCGCTTCGTGGTGCATCGGCTGATCGGCCCGATCTGGACGAGGTACATGCACCGATCCATGGCCGAGTGCGTGCGGGTGGCCACGGAGGGCTGAACGCGGGTCGTGTCGCCGGGCGGGATCGAGCGCGCCGTGGAATCATCGACGGATGAGCTATCTCCCCGCCGACGACCGCTACGACTCGTTCCCGTACCGCCGCACCGGCCGGAGCGGTCTGCAGCTGCCGGCTGTCTCGCTCGGCCTCTGGCAGAACTTCGGCGACGAGACGCCCCTGGCCACCCAGCGCGCCATCGTGCGCCGGGCGTTCGATCGCGGCGTCACGCACTTCGACCTGGCCAACAACTACGGGCCGCCTTACGGCAGCGCCGAGCGCAACTTCGGGCACATCCTCGCCACCGACCTGAAGCCGTACCGCGACGAGCTGATCATCTCCACCAAGGCCGGTTACGACATGTGGCCAGGTCCCTACGGCAACTTCGGCTCGCGCAAGTACCTCCTGGCCTCCCTCGACCAGTCCCTCGAACGGATGGGCCTCGACTACGTCGACATCTTCTACTCGCACCGGGCCGACCCCGACACGCCCCTCGAGGAGACGATGGGCGCACTGCACACGGCCGTGCAGTCGGGGCGCGCGCTGTACGCGGGCATCTCCTCCTACTCGCCCGAGCGCACGGCCGAGGCGGCGCGCATCCTGACCGGCCTCGGCACGCCGCTGCTCATCCATCAGCCCTCGTACTCGATGTTCAACCGCTGGATCGAGCACGGACTGCTCGACACCCTGGCCGAGCTCGGCGTGGGCTGCATCGCCTTCTCCCCGCTCGCGCAGGGGCTGCTGACGACGAAGTACCTCGACGGGGTGCCGGAGTCGTCGCGCGCCGCCCGCGAAGGGTCGATGTCGTCGCGGATGCTGTCCGACGAGGTGCTCGGCCGGGTGCGTGCGCTCGGAGACATCGCCGCCGGCCGGGGGCAGTCGCTGGCGCAGCTCGCACTGTCCTGGGTGCTGCGCGACGAGCGCGTGACCTCGGCGCTGATCGGGGCATCCTCGGTGCAGCAGCTCGACGACAACCTCGACGCCACCGAGAACCTCGCATTCGACGCCACCGAACTCGCCCGCATCGACGAGTTCGCGGTCGAGGCGGACATCAACCTCTGGCACGCCTCCAGCGCGGTGTGACCGGCGGATGCCCGCCGTCCTCCTCACCGGCTCGCGTGCCCCCGCGACCCTCGACCTCGCGCGGCGCTTCACCGACGAGGGCTACTCCGTCGTGGTGGCCGACAGCCAGCCGGCGCTGACCTCGTCGTCGCGGGTGGTGACGCGGGCCTACCGCGTGCCGTCGGCGCGGTTCCGCCCGTGGGAGTTCGCCGCCGCCGTCGGCGGGATCGCGCGGCGCCACGCCGTCGACCTCGTTGTGCCGAGCTGTGAGGAGATCTTCTGGCTGGCCGCGGTGGTCGAAGAGGCGGCGGCCACCGCGCCGGGAGTCGGGGTGGCGGGCACCGCTGCGACCGGCCGCGCCGACTCGCTGTCGACCCTCGGCGGGCTCCTCTTCGCGCCGCCGATCGGCGTGCTGCGCCGGCTGCACGACAAGGCGGCGTTCGGCGAACTCCTGGCCGGCCTCGGAGTGGCGCACCCGGAGACCGTGGTGATCGCCTCGCGCATCGCGTGGCGCCGAGCGGCGGAACGGCGCCGCGCCCGGCCGAGCGGTGCGCTCGTCGTCAAGCCGGCCTTCTCGCGGTTCGGCACCCGCACGCGATTCGTGGCGGCCGGCGAGCCGTTGCCCGAGATCGAACGGGTCACCCGTGACGAGCCGTGGCTCGTGCAACAGCGGGTCGTGGGCACCGAATTCTGCAGCTACGCGGTCGCGGTGGGCGGAGAGCTGACGGCCTTCGCCGCCTATCGCCCCGATTGGCGCGCCGGCAACGGCGCCGGTGTGGTCTTCACGCGGCTCGACGAGCGGAGCGGCCCGGCCGCCGAGGCGCGGCGGATCGCCGAGTTGCTCGCACGCCGTCTCGAGCTCACCGGCCAGTTCGGGCTCGACCTGATGGCGACCCCGGCGGGCGTGCAGGTGCTGGAGTGCAATCCGCGCGCCACCAGCGGGGTGCACCTGTTCGACGCGGGTGACGGGCTGGCGGGCGCCTTCTCAGGCGAGGCCGCCCGGCCCCCCGGCCGCCGCTCGGCCCGGCTGGCCGTCCCGCATGCCCTCTACGCAGCGGCGGGCATCCGCCGGCCCGCGGATGCGGCGCGCTGGTTCGGACAGCTCCGGGCACCGGATGTGCTCCGGCCGCCGGCCGATCCGCTCCCGGTCTCCGTGCTGCTGCGTTCGCTGGCCGTTCAGGTAGCGACCTCGCGCCGCATGTCGGTGCCGCTCACGGCCGGCGCGACGCACGATCTCGAGTACGGCGGCGAGCCCCTTCCGCTCCGGCCGGTGTCCGCTCGCCCAGGTCCCCCTCACCCGGCCGGCGACGCGCCGGTGTCCGCGGAGGATGAGGAGGGGGAGTCGCTGGCGCGATTCGTGTCGGAAGTGGCGGCGCGCGGGGGCACCTCCGCCGTCGCGGCGAACGTCGCCGTCGACTTCGACACGGTCCGCGTCGGCCGACATCTCCTGCCGGTGACGGTGTCGTACGCCGGAGGGGCGTCGGGCTCCGCGTCACGAGGCCCGCGGGTTCCGGACGCATCGAGTTACGTGGTGTCGCCGCACACCCACTACGTGCGCTACGCCCGCGAGGAGCTGGGGGAGGTGCGCTCGGCGGCCGCGCGCCGCGCCGCCCGTGCCGCGCTCTTCGGACTCGACCGGGTGCTGCGGGCAGGTCGCGTCGATGATGCGGTGATCGTGGGCAACGCGCTGCTCTCGACGAACCTGCTGCCCGATCTCGACGAGGGGGCGATCGTGGCCACGACCCGCGAGCTCGTCGCCGCGCATCCGCAGCGGGCGGTCATCTGGCGAAGTGTGCACGGCCGGGGCACCGGGCTGCCCGGCGCTCTGCGACGTGCGGGTTACCTTCTCATCCCCTCCCGCAGCGTGGTGTTCACGGCCACGCGCGATGCGGAGTGGCTCACCCTCCGCGACGTCCGGCGCGATCGGTCGCTGTTCGAGGGGTCGGGCTACCGCGTGCGCCGGCTTGCTGCCGCCGACGTGCAACCGGGCGACGACGCGATCCACGCGCGCATCGCCGAGTTGTACACGAAGCTCTACATCGAGAAGTACTCCACTCTGAACCCGCAGTACACGCCCGCGTTCATCGACGCCGCCCGCCGCTCGGGTCTGCTCGAGTTCACCCTGCTCGAGCGTGGCGGCCGGGTCGACGCCGTGCTCGGTGCGCGTGTCGCGCACGGGCTGCTCGCCGCTCCGGTCGTGGGCTACGAGACGCACATCCCGCAGGAGACCGGCCTCTACCGCATGCTCAGCTACCTCATCGCGCTCCGTGCGCACGAGCGGGGCGTCGACCTGCACAACTCGAGCGGGGTGGCGGAGTTCAAGCGCAATCGGGGCGGCGAGCCCGAGCTCGAGTACACGGCGGTGTACGCGCGCCACCTGCCCGCCGGCCGGCGAGCGGCGTGGGCGACGCTCGAGGCGCTGGTCACGAACGTCGCCGCACCGCTCGTGCAGCGCAACGGGCTCTGACGGCCGGGCGAGCGCCCATCGGTATGTGGTGTGAACACAACCCGTGTCTGAGCCTGCGCTCAGTGCGCACGTGGTTCCAGCGCTCTGGTTGCGCGGGCTGCGGGCCGGTAGGCATGGGGTGTGAGTTCTGTGCCTTCCGACGCCGCACGCCTCCTGGGTGCACGCATCCGCGATGAGCGCCATCGCTTCGCGATCAACCAGATGGAGCTGGCCGAGCTCGCCGGACTGCACTTCACCAATCTCGGCAAGATCGAGCGCGGCCAAGCGAACCCGTCGCTGCACACCATCGTGCGGATCGCGGGCGCGTTGAACCTCAACCCGGCGGTGCTGCTGGACGGCATGACGGCCGACATGCTGCCGGACCGGCCGCACAAGGTGACCGTGGCAGACCTGATCCGAGCCCGGGAAGCCAGCGAGAACGGCTGAGCCGGGCCGGGAGCATCAGAAGCTCACCCGCCAGAGGTAATCGTCGCCGTTCGGGCGGAACCAGCGGATGATCAGCACCGCCGACTGGGGGAGCGACTCGCCCCGGATGCGCAGCAACACCTCCTGACCCGGGACGAGCAGGAGCGGTGCGGTCGCGCGCATCAGGCCCGAGCCCAGCAGGCTGAACGACAAGCCGCGGAGCGGTTCGTCGCTGATGTTGCTGAGCCGGTAGCTCCGTGGTGCATCGCGTCGGTCGAGGCGGAGCGGTACGGGATAAGCGACGGGTTCGGTTTCGTGATGAGTGATGTAACTGCTTGCCATGGGAGCTAGTGTCGCCCCCACCACCGACGATGGACCCCCTTCCGCCGGGCACCGGCGGCAAAGTGTGGATAACCTCGCTAGGGGGTGCCGGATGTGTCGGAGGAGTAGCGCTCCAGCGCCTCGTCGATCGGGCCGTCGAAGACCAGCCGGCCCCCGTCGAGGTAGAGTCCACGGGTGCAGAATCGGCGCAGATCGCGCTCGTTGTGGGAGACGAAGAACAGGGTGCGCCCGCCGTCGAGGAGCTCCTCGATGCGCCGATAGCACTTCTCCCGGAAGCCCTTGTCGCCCACGGCCAGCACCTCGTCGACCAGGATGATCGGTTCCTCCAGCTGCGCGATCACCGAGAAGGCGATGCGCACGCGCATCCCGCTCGACAGATGCTTGTACGGGGTGTCGAGGAAGTCGCCGATCTCGGCGAACGCGATGATGTCGTCGAACCGCGCATCCACTTCGCGACGCGTCATGCCGTGCAGTCCCGCCGTGAGGTAGACGTTGTCGCGAACCGAGAGGTCGTCGACGAAGCCGCCCGTGATCTCGATCAGCGGCGCCACGCCGGCGTTCACGTGGACGTGACCCTCGTCGGGCAGCACGACCTCGGCCACGAGCTTCAACAGCGTCGACTTGCCCTGACCGTTGCGGCCGATGACCCCGATCGCCTCACCCTGCCGCACGGTGAAGCTCACCTCGCGGAGCGCCCAGAACTCACCCGGCCGGGTACGCCGCGCGCTCCCGGCGAACAGGTCCTTGAAGCTCCGCCGTGCGCGCCGGTTGCGCTTGAACCGGATGCCGACGCGGTCGACCGTGATGACGTCGCGCTCCACCTCAGATCTCCTTCAGCACACTGCGCTCGGAGCGCTGGAACACCAGGATGCCGATGAGCAGCAGCACCACGGACATCCCGGCACCGATACCCACCTGGTACCAGTCGAGCTGGTCGGCGAAGAACCCGGCGCGGTAGAGCGAGAACACCCCGCTCAGGGGGTTGAACGCCGCCCACGGCTGCAGCTCGGCGGGCAGGTCGTGCGTGCCGTAGATGATCGGCGACGCGTAGAAGAGGAAGCGCAGGGCGAGCTTGACCGCGCGCTCGAGATCCCGGAAGAAGACCACGAGCGGGGCGACGATGAGGGCGACGCCCACCGTGAGCACCGCCTGCAGCAGGATGCCGAGGGGGAACAGGACGAGGTCGCCGTTCACGCTCGCACCGGCGAACACCGCGAACAGCACCAGCACCGGGATGCTCGCGAGGAACTCGATGCCCTTCGACAGCACCAGCCGGTTCACCCAGATGGTGCGCGGGATCTTGGTGGACCGGATGAGCTTCGCCTCCCGCAGGAAGGCCCGGGTGGAGTCGGAGACAGCGCCGTTGAACCACATCCAGGGCAGCAGCGCCGAGAGCAGGAACACGATGTACGGCTCGGTGCCGACCGGCCGGTGGAACACCTGCGTGAAGACGAACCAGTAGATGCCCGCCATCACCAGCGGGTCGAGGACCGACCAGAGGTAACCGAGCGCCGACGTCGAGTACCGTACGCGCAGGTCGCGGCGCGTCAGCAGCCACAGCGAATGCCGATAGCGCGACCAGCCGCCGCTCTTCCGAGACAGCGGCGCCGTTGTCGCTGCGTTCACGAACCGGGGCCCTCCTGTTGCTGACAGGCCCTAACTCTATGACACGGCGCGCACCGCCGGCCTCAGACGAAGAGGTTCGCCCGCTCCAAGTCCTCCTGGAAGTCGACCTCGACCGCGTAGAGATCCGAGATGTCGACCGGCTCCACGAGCACGCCGTCCTTCTCGATCGCGAGCTCGAGGCCGCGCTCGAAGTAGTCCTGGTCGTTGACCCGCTGCAGGTGGCGGATGAACGCGGCCTTGTCGCGCGACGAGATGTAGTTGATGCCCACAGCCTCGCCGAGCCCGCCGACGACGGTCTTCGACAGCTCGTCGATGTAGCCCTCGGCGGTCGTGGTGTACTTCACCTCTTCGTCGGACACCTTCGCGGTGTTGACCGTGACGAAGGACTGGTCACGCGCGATCATCGGCACCGCGCGGTCGAGCACGCTGGGGTCGAAGACCACGTCGCCGTTCATCCAGAGCACGCCGCCCGACGACGAGGCCTGCAGTGCGCGCAGCAGGCTCTTCGAGGTGTTCGTCTGGTCGTACTCCTCGTTGTAGACGAAGGACGCCTCCGGAAAGGCCTCGATGATGTGCTCGAGCTTGTACCCCACCACGATCGTCACCTTGGCGTTCGACCCGAAGGCGTGCCGGATGTTGTCGAACTGCTGACCCATGATGGTGCGGCCGTCGCTCAGGGGGGTGAGCGGTTTGGGCAGCGAGCGGCCGAGTCGGCTCCCCATGCCGGCGGCGAGAATGACGACCTGTGTGGTCACGTTGGTCTCCTCTGATCGGCGATCACCGGTGCGTGCACGGGCGGCGATCGTGTGCTGTTGGGAGAGGCAACCGAGACGTGTGACAGCAGAGTTCAGACCCGATTAACCTCTCGGTTTCGTTCCAGACACCTCGTCATGCCTGTGTTCAGTGTACTGTGACCCCATTTCGGGGCAAGGGCACGCCTGTGTATCGTTTCTGTTGGTGATGCGGCCGGCGGCACGGGATGGTGTCAGACTGAGTGCTTCGTGTCAGGGTCGCGCAGCAGCGGCGCAGCCCGGTGCAGGGCGCAAGAGGGATTGATAGGTTAGTGCGGTGAGCTCAGAGTCAGACACTCCAGATGCCGGGGGAGCACCGTCTGGCGGTCCACGGGCCCCGCGCCGCGCGCCTACCAAGGCGGCGACGGCCGGCTCGGGCCGCACGCCGGTGAAGCGCACCCCTGCGCAGAAACCGGCGACTCCGGCCAAGCCCACCACCCCCGCGAAGCCCACCACCAACCGCCGGCCCGCCGCCGCCCGCACGACGGCTGCCGCTGCGAAGGCCGAGAGCACCACAGCGCCCGACCGCACCGCGTCCGACAGCACCGCGCCGACCGAAGCCGCCGCCACGGATGCGGTGGAGACTCCCGCCGCCCCCGCGCGCAAGAAGCCCGCCGCCCCCCGCAAGCCGGTGCAGCGCAAGTCCGCCGCCGCGCCGGTGGCGGCCGAGCCGACCGGCGACGTCGTCGCGTCGCCGCCGAGCTCCACCCCCGACCTGACCGAGCCGGCCCTTCCGTCGCCGGACGCCGGTCTGCCGCTCGCCGCCCCGGTCACCCTCCTGCCCGTCACCCCCGCCGAACCGCGCACCCCGCGGGTGCCGCGGACGCCGCGCAAACCTCGGAAGGCCGCGAGCGGCCCGCCCGTCGTCGTGCGTGACATCGACCCGGATGCGATCGTGCTGGCCATCTCCGGCCTCACCAAGAAGTTCGGCAGCACCACCGCGGTCGCGGGCATCGACCTGGCCGTGCCGCAGGGCTCCTTCTACGGCATCGTCGGCCCGAACGGGGCCGGCAAGACCACGACGCTCTCCATGGTCACCGGCCTCCTCCGCCCCGACGGCGGCACCATCACCGTGCTCGAGCAGGACGTGTGGCGGGATCCGGCCGCGGCCAAGCGGCTGATCGGCGTGCTGCCCGACCGGCTGCGCCTGTTCGACCGGCTCACCGGGCGGCAACTCCTCTATTACTCCGGCACCTTGCGCGGGCTCGACGCGATGACGGTCGCCCAGCGCAGCGACGACCTGGCCGCCGCGTTCGGCCTCGAAGACGCGCTGGCGCGCCTGGTCTCCGACTACTCGGCGGGCATGACGAAGAAGATCGCGCTCGCCTGCTCCATGATCCACTCGCCCCGGCTGCTCGTGCTCGACGAGCCGTTCGAGTCGGTCGACCCGGTCTCGGCGGCGAACGTCGTCGAGATCCTCGAGAAGTACGTCGCGGGTGGGGGAACGGTCGTGCTCTCCAGCCACAGCATGGACATGATCCAGCGGGTCTGCGATCGCGTCGCCATCATCGTCGAAGGCACGGTGCTCGCCCGGGGCACGGTCGCCGAGGTGCAGGGCAGCGGAACCCTCGAACAGCGTTTCGTCGAGTTGGCGGGCGGCCGGAAGAGCGCGGAGGGCATGGAATGGTTGCTGAGTTCCTCCGACTGAGGCTCCGCCTGCTCGCCAACACCGCCAAGCGCCCGACGCCGCAGCTGGTCGGGGTGATCATCGGAACCGTCTACGCGCTCATCATGGGCATCGTGCTCATCGCCGTGCTGTTCATGCTCCGTTCGGGTGAGCCCGACCCCACCCGCACGGTCGTGGTCATCTCGGGTGCCGTGGTGGTCATCGGGTTCTGGTTCCTGCCGTTGTTCTTCAGCCGGCACGACGCGATGGATCCGAGGTCGTTCTCGCTCTACGGGGTGAACGACGGCTCGATCGCCCTCGGCCTCTTCCTCGCCGCGTTCCTCAGCGTGCCGGCGCTCGTCGTCACGCTGGTCAGTCTCGCCACCATCGTGACCTGGTCGCAATCACCGGGATCGGCGGTGCTCGCCGTGATCTCGGCGGTCGCCGGAGCGCTCACCTGCGTGCTCGGGGCGCGCCTGGCCACCTCCATCGCGGCCTTCGTCTTCACCACCCGCCGATCGCGCGAGATCGGCGGGACCGTGGGCGTGCTCGCGGTGATCGTGATCGTGCCGGGCATCCTGCTGCTCATGCTCACCGGCTGGGGCAACGACGGCGGCGGCTTCTTCTCGGCGCTCGAGAACGTGCTGGGGTGGACGCCGTTCGGCGCGGTCTGGGCCATTCCCGCCGACGCCGCGAACGGGCAGTGGGTGTTCGCCGTGCTGAAGCTGCTCATCGCGCTCGCCACGATCGCCTTGCTCTGGCTCGCCTGGAAGGGGCTGGTCGCCCTCATGCTCGTGACGCCGGGTCACGCGACCGAGGAACGCGAGCACGCCGGTCTCGGCTGGTTCGGCCGCACGCCGACCACTCGCACCGGCGCCATCGCGGCCCGCTCCCTCACCTACTGGGGTCGCGACGCCCGGTACTACGCGCAATTGGTGATCGTGCCCGTGGTGCCGCTCATCGCCGTCATCGTGTTCGTGTTCGTCGGCGTGCCGATCGAGTTCACGGCACTGCTGCCGGTGCCGCTCATGTGCGTGTTCCTCGGCTGGGTGGTGCACAACGACGTCGCCTTCGACAACACGGCCATCTGGTTGCACGTCGTGGCGAGCAGGATCGGGGTCGCTGACCGCATCGGGCGAATGATCCCGGTGGTGCTCATCGCCATCCCGCTGATCGGCATCGGCTCCTTCCTCAGTGTGGTCTTCGCCGACAACCCGGATGCCCTGCCCGCCGTGCTGGGCACGAGCACCTGCCTCGTGCTCACCGGCCTCGGCCTCGGCAGCATCTTCTCGGCCCGCTTCCCCTACCCGGCCACCCGACCCGGGGACAGCGCCTTCACCCAGCCGCAGTCGACCGGCGCGACTTCGGTGCTCGCGCAGGGCTTCTCGCTGCTCGGCACGCTCCTGCTCTCCACTCCGGCCGTGGTCTACGGGGTGCTCGGCGTCTTCGTCGACCCGGAGTACTTCTGGGTGTCGCTCTGGTCGGGACTCGCCGTGGGCGTCGTCGTGCTGGTGGTGGGGGTGGCCTGGGGTGCACGGATCTTCACCGCCCGCGGGCCCGAGATCCTCGCTGCCGCTCAGCGCAACTGACGCGCCACCGCCGCGGATCGGCACCGCGAGCCCGGGAGCGATCTAGAATCGAGGGCATGGTCCATCCTGTTTCTGGCAGCATCTCCGAGCCCGGCGACATCCCCTCCGGTGGCGGCACCGCCACGCTCGACCGCGAGCTCCAAGAACTCATCGAGGCCGAGCAGTTCGACCCGGGCGACCACGAGCGCTTCTCGCACTACGTGCAGAAAGAGAAGATCCTCGAGTCGGCGCTCACGGGCAAGCCGGTCAAGGCCCTCTGCGGCAAGAAGTGGACGCCGGGCCGCGACCCGGACAAGTTCCCGATCTGCCCGACGTGCAAGGAGATCTACGAGAAGCTGCTCGACGAGTAGCCGACGGGCGCGCTGAGCCTCAGTCGACGCCGTCGGCGTACACGGTGGTGAGCGCCGGCTCACCGGCGGCCAGCCGGAACGCCTCCGGTGGCAGCTCGCGCAACGCGATCTCGCGTCGCTGCCGCGCCGACTCGACCCCGGCCGGGCCGGTGTAGACCGCATCCGCCTCGCCGTCGGTCATGAGGCGTGCGTGCAGCAGACGTCCGGGCACGACGGCGGGCGCTGCGGCGCCGACATAGATGGTCTCAGAGGTGGCGACACCGGATGCGCTGAGCACCCGCACCGGATGCTTGCGCCCGCCGTGCGTCGCCTTCTCCGGCGACTTCTTCGCCACCGAGATCCACTCGCCGCCCGAGTCCTGGCGGGCGACGAGCTTGTAGACCATCCCGGCGGCGGGCGAGCCCGAGCCGGTGACGACCGAGGTGCCGACCCCGAAGGAATCGACCGGGGTCGCTGCCAGGGCCGCGATCGTGTACTCGTCGAGGTCGTTCGTGACGGTGATCTTCGTCGCCGGGTTGCCGAGTTCGTCGAGCTGTGCCCGCACGGCCGAGACCAGGGTGAGCAGGTCGCCGGAGTCGAGCCGCACGGCGCCGAGTTCCGGCCCCGCCATGCGCACGGCGGTGCGCACCCCCTCCGGCACGTCGTAGGTGTCGACGAGGAGGGTCGTGCCGGCGCCGAGGGCGTCGACCTGGGCGCGGAACGCCTCCTCCTCCGAGTCGTGCAGCATGGTGAAGGCGTGGGCGGCGGTGCCCATGGTCGGTACACCCCAGGTGCGGCCGGCCTCGAGGTTCGACGTGGCCGAGAAGCCGGCGATGTAGGCGGCGCGGGCGGCGGCGACGGCCGAGCGCTCGCCCGTGCGGCGCGAGCCCATCTCGGCCAACGGCCGGCCGCGGGCGGCGGAGACCATGCGCGATGCGGCGCTGGCCACCGAGGAGTCGTAGTTCAGCACGCTCAAGATCAGCGTCTCGAGCAGCACCCCTTCGGCGAACCCGGACTCCACGACGAGGATGGGGGAGTTCGGGAAGTACAGCTCGCCCTCGCGGTAACCCGTGATGGAGCCCGAGAAGCGGTAGTCGGCGAGCCAGTCGAGGGTCTGGGAGCTGACGACGCGCTGCTCGCGCAGGAATTCGAGCTCCGCATCCTCGAACCGGAACCGGCCGATGAGTTCGAGCAGTCGTCCGGTGCCCGCCACCACGCCGTAGCGCCGACCGGCCGGGAGGGATCGCCCGAACGCCTCGAACACGCATCGGCGGTCGTGCGTGCCGGCCCGGATGGCGGCATCCACCATCGTGAGTTCGTAGCGGTCGGTGAGCAGGGCGGTCGACGCGGTCACCTTTCCGAGCATACGGCGTACGCCTGCTGCGGGACGGTCGGGTTAGGCTGTCATACCGTGAGCGATGCGCCGATTGGAATCTTCGACTCCGGCGTGGGAGGCCTGACGGTCGCCCGCTCGGTGCGCGACCAGTTGCCCCGCGAGTCGATTCTCTACGTCGGCGACACCGCCCATTCGCCGTACGGTCCGAGGCCGCTGGCCGAGGTGCGCCGCTTCGCCCTCGAGGTGCTCGACGACCTGGTGGAGCAGGACGTCAAACTCCTCGTGATCGCCTGCAACACCGCCTCGGCCGCCATGCTGCGGGATGCGCGGGAGCGCTACAGCGTGCCGGTGGTGGAGGTCATCCAGCCGGCCGTGCGCACCGCGGTGCAGGTCACCCGCAACAACCGCGTCGGCGTCATCGGCACCACCGCCACCATCATGTCGCGGGCGTACAACGATGCCTTCGCGGCGGCTCCGCACCTGGAGCTCTTCACCCAGGCCTGCCCCGAGTTCGTGGAGCACGTGGAGGCGGGTGACACCACGAGCCGTGAGCTGGTGGCCCTCGCCGAGCGGTATCTCACCCCGCTGGCCGAGCAGGGCATCGACACCCTGGTGCTCGGGTGCACGCACTACCCGTTCCTCAAGGGCGCCATTTCCTACGTCATGGGCGAGGGCGTGCGTCTCGTGTCGAGCGACACCGAGACGGCCAACGACGTCTACCGCACCCTCGTGCGCGCGGGCATCGAGCGCACCTCGCCGGGCCGCCCGGTGTACCGCTACGAGGCCACCGGTGGCAGCGCCGCCGAGTTCCTCCGGCTCGCCGAGCAGTTCCTCGGGCCCGAAGTGACCTCCGTCGAGCTCGTCGAGACCGGCACCATCCCCATCACCCACCCCGCAAGGAGTTCTTCGTGACCGACACCATCCGCAAAGACGGGCGCACCACCGACCAGCTCCGCCCGGTCACCATCGAGCGCGGGTGGAGCGACCAGGCCGAAGGCTCGGCGCTCATCTCCTTCGGCAAGACCAAGGTGCTCTGCACGGCGTCGTTCACGAACGGGGTGCCGCGCTGGAAGGCGGGCTCGGGCAAGGGCTGGGTGACCGCCGAGTACGCGATGCTGCCGCGGTCAACGAACGACCGGATGGACCGGGAGTCGGTGAAGGGCCGGATCGGTGGCCGCACCCACGAGATCTCCCGCCTCATCGGGCGGTCGCTGCGTGCCGTCGTCGACCTCAAGGCGCTCGGCGAGAACACCGTCGTCATCGACTGCGACGTGCTGCAGGCCGACGGCGGCACCCGCACGGCGGCCATCACGGGCGCGTACGTCGCCCTGGCCGACGCGATGGAGTGGGCGCGCGGCAAGAAGTTCATCGGGCAGCGCTCCACGCCCCTCATCGACACCGTCTCGGCGGTCTCGGTGGGCATCATCGACGGCGAGCCGATGCTCGACCTCGCCTACGTCGAAGACGTCCGGGCCGAGACCGACATGAACGTCGTGGTCACCGGCCGCGGCCTCTTCGTCGAAGTGCAGGGCACTGCCGAAGGCGCACCGTTCGACCGCACCGAGCTGAACTCGCTGCTCGACCTGGCGCTGATCGGCACCACCGAGCTGGCGGTGCTGCAGAACGCCGTGCTCGCGGCCGGCGCGGGCGAGTAGGGCGGGCACGCGGATGCGCGTGGTGCTGGCCACTCACAACGCCCACAAGGTGGCGGAGTTCCAGGGCATCCTGGGCGCCGCCCTGCCCGAGCTCGAGATCGTCGCCTACGACGGGCCCGAGCCGGTCGAAAACGGCACCACCTTCGCCGAGAACGCGCTGATCAAGGCGCGCGCTGCCGCGGCGCACACCGGACTGCCGGCGCTGGCCGACGACTCCGGGATCTGCGTCGACGTGCTGGGCGGCGCGCCGGGGATCTTCTCGGCCCGCTGGGCGGGCCACGGCAAGGGTGCGCAGGCGAACCTCGACCTGCTGCTCGACCAGCTCGCCGACATCGCCCCGGAGCACCGGGCGGCGCACTTCGACTGCCACATCGCGGTCGTCGTTCCCTCGGCCGGGTTCGAGCAGGTGGTGTCCGGCCGCTGGCCGGGGCGGCTCGCCACGGCGGCGCACGGCGGTGGCGGGTTCGGGTACGACCCCATCTTCGTGCCCGACGGCTCCGGGGTCACGGCCGCTGAGTTGAGCGCCGACGAGAAGAACGCGGTGAGCCACCGCGCACGCGCTTTCGCCGCCGCGATACCGGTATTGAGAATGAGCGTCATTCCTGACTAGCCGCAACGGTGGCACGGGCCGCTCGCGCGCGGTTACCGTTGAAGGGATGACGAACGCACCCGGCGCCTCGGCGCACGATCACGAGCACGCGGCCGCCTCCGGCTGTGGGCCGGGGTCGGCGCAGGTCGCCGCCGTCGCGCGCGACGAAGCGCGTCGCGACGACCCTGCCGCGCCGGGATCGAGCGGCCGGGGCCACTCCGGCCACAGCCATGGCGCGGGTGCGAACCGTACCCGACTCACCATCGCCATCGCCATCGTCGCCACCGTGCTCGTGGTCGAGACGGGCGGCGCCCTCCTGAGCGGGTCGCTCTCGCTCTTCGCCGACGCCGGCCACATGCTCTCCGATCTCATCGGTCTCGTCATCGCGCTCGTCGCCACCGTCGTGGCGGCGCGGCCCGCGAACGAGCGGCACAGCTACGGCTACCAGCGGGCCGAGGTCTTCGGCGCCCTCGCGAACAGTCTCATCCTCATCGGCGTCGCCGCGTTCGTGACCGTCGAGGCGGTGGAGCGGCTCGTCTCGACCGAACCCGGCGAGGTGCAGGGCGGCCTGATGCTGGCCGTGGCGGCGCTCGGCCTGGTGGCGAACTTCGTCTCCCTGATGATCCTCCGCGGCGGGGCGAAGACGTCGATCAACATGCGCGGCGCCTACCTCGAGGTGCTGGGCGATCTGCTGGGCTCGATCGCCGTCATCCTCGCCGCCACCGTCATCCTCCTCACCGGCTTCGAGAAGGCGGATGCCATCGCCTCGCTCCTGATCGCCGCCATGATCGTTCCCCGGGCGATCTCCCTGCTCCGTGACGTGTTCTCCGTGCTCAGCCAGTCCACGCCCTCGGCGATGGATGTGCAGGCGATCCGCAGCCACATCCTCGAGGAGCCGGGAGTCGTCGATGTGCACGACGTGCACGTCTGGGCCATCACCCCGGGGCAGTACGTGTTCTCGGCGCACGTGGTCGTCGACCGGGACGTGTTCGAGCGCGGTGACTCCGGGCCGCTGCTGGACTCACTCGGTGCGTGCCTCACCGGGCACTTCGACGTGGAGCACTCGACCTTCCAGCTCGAACCGGCCGAGCACGCCCGGCACGAGGAGCAGCAGCACCTCTAGGGCGCGGGCCTCAGCGAGTGAGGTCGGTGTCGTTGCCGAAGACCTCCGGCTCGAGGGTGAGCTTCTCGGCGGCGCCGGTGACCTCGACCTCCTCGGCCGCGGCGGCAGCGGCGTCGCGCTTCGCCTTGCGCGAGCTGCGGATGTAGTGGAAGACCGTCGGGATGACGGTGAGCACCACCACGGCGATCAGCACCACGTCGAGGTACTTCTCCGTGAAGTCGCGCACGATCGGGATCTGGCCGAGGGCGAACCCGAGCAGCACGATCCCCGAGCCCCAGATGATGGCGCCGATGGCGTTGTAGAGCGAGTACTTGCGGTAGTTCATGTGGCCGACGCCCGCGGCGATCGGAGCGAAGGTGCGCACCACCGGCACGAAGCGGGCGAGGATGACGGCGAGGGCGCCGAAACGCTCGAAGAACGCGTTGGTGCGCTCGACGTTGCGCACGCTGAACACCCCCGATTCGCGCCGCTCGAACACCCGCGGGCCGAGCTTGTGACCGATCAGGTACCCCACCTCACCGCCGAGGAACGCGGCGAGCGAGATGGCGAGGCACACCCACCAGATGTCGACGCCGAACTTCGAGACGAGGTCGCCGTTCGCGTTGACCGTGCCGTTGGCCGCGAGCACTCCGGTGAAGAAGAGGAGGGTGTCACCCGGCAGCAGGAACCCGACCAGGAGGCCGGTCTCGGCGAACACGATGGCGCACACCACGAGCAGGGCGATCGGGCCGAACACGCCGCCCAGCAGCACGTTCGGATCGAGCCACGGGATGAGGGCGGCGGGGGCTGAGGCGGCGATCACAGGGCTTCTCCAGTCGTCGGGAGCGGTTCATCCGCCCGGCGGCACCAAAATTCGAGAGTACGGGAGAAGGGACTTGAACCCTCACGCTCGAAAGCACAGGAACCTAAATCCTGCGTGTCTGCCAATTCCACCACTCCCGCAGAACTGGTTCCAGTGTAGGGGGTGCTTGTTCGGCATTCTCCGAGCCGGTGGCTCAGCGCGCCGCGCGGGGGATGTGCGGGAGGTAGCGGGGCACGTTGCGGATGAGGATGCCCGCTCCCACGAGCCCGACGACGCCGACGAACGCGGTCGCGAGCGAGAGCGACGCCACGGCGATGATGCCCGAGACCACGAGCGGTGCCGCGGCCGCCCCGGCGTCGGCGGTGAACCGGAACGCGCCGAGGAACGGCGCCGGGTTCTGCTGCGGCGCGAGGTCGGCGCTCAACGTCATGATGATCCCGCTGCCCACCCCGTTCGCCACTCCCATCACGATCGCCACGACGATGAACCACTGCACGGCGCCCGGCAGGTCGTGGGTGAAGGAGAGCGTGATGAGAGCGAGTCCCATGCCCACCATCGAGGGCACGACGCTCCACAACCGGCCGAACCGGTCCATGATCTGGCCGCTGGTGTAGAACAACGCGAAGTCGGCTGCGGCGCCGATGCCCACGATGATGGCGGTCGACGACTCGGAGAGTCCGATGCTCACCGCCCACAGCGGCAGGATGGCCATCCGGCTGGCCCGCAGCGCCCCGACGACGCCGGCCCCGCTGCCCATGCGCAGCAGCACGCCGCGGTTCTGCCAGATCGTGCTGAACAGCCCCACCGACTCGGCGCGCACCAGCAGTTCGCCGGGGTCCGGCTTCGGGGCGTTCGCGGTGGGGTCGGGCATCACGACGAGCACGACGGTGACGATGACCGCGCACGCGATGTGCAAGAGGAACGCCGCCTGCACCGAGCCGCTCAGCGCGATCACGGCGGCGCCGAGGAACGGGCCGATGAACCAGCCGGCGCGGAACGATCCGCCGAGGGTGGAGAGGGCGCGGGCGCGGATGCGCACGGGCACGAAGGTGGTCATGAACGCTTGCCGGGCGAGGGCGAACACCGCCGCGGAGAGGCCGAGGAAGAAGATGGCGACGCCGAACAGGGCGGCCGTGGCGGAGAGCATCGCCACCGTCACCGAGAGGATGGACAGCAGCGCGGCCGCGATCATCGCCGTGCGCTCACCGATCTTCGCCACCAGCCAGCCGCTCGGGATGTCGCCGGCCAGCTGGCCGACCACGATCATCGCCGCGATGAAGCCGGCGCCGGCGAGTCCGGCGCCGAGCGAATCGGCGACCGCCGGGATGATCGGGATGATCGCGCCTTCGCCGATCCCGAACAACAGCGACGGCAGGAGCGCGGGCAGCGCGATCGATCGGAACCGGAAGTCGTCGCTCGCCACACTCATCGCAACTATTTTACGCCCGCTAACCACCTTGCCGCCCACGGCTGCCCGGCGGCCACTCGATAGACTGTGCGGACGATGTTAGACATTGACCTCTCCGAACAGATCGCCCAGCTCCGCAGCACCTTCGCCGACATCCGCTCGGTCGTCGACGTCGACGCCCTCACGGCGGAGATCGCGCGCCTCAGCGAGGAGGCCGGTGCCCCCGATCTCTGGGACGACACCGAGAAGGCGCAGAAGGTCACGAGCGCGCTCAGCCATCGGCAGGGCGAGCTCGCCCGCATCGACTCGATCGAGAGCCGCCTCGACGACCTCGAGGTGCTGATCGAGTTGGCGAACTCCGAGAACGACGAGGAGTCGGCCGAAGAGGCCAAGGCCGAGCTGGCGGCCCTGCAGAAGGTGCTCGGCGACCTCGAGGTGCAGACGCTGCTCAACGGGGAGTGGGATGCTCGGCCCGCCGTCGTCACCATCCGCTCCGGTGCCGGTGGAGTCGACGCCGCCGACTTCGCCGAGATGCTCATGCGCATGTACCTCCGCTGGGCCGAGAAGCACGGCTACTCCACCACGGTGATGGACACGAGCTACGCCGAGGAGGCGGGCATCAAGTCCGCCACCTTCGAGGTCGACGCCCCGTACGCTTTCGGCACCCTCTCGGTGGAGGCCGGTACTCACCGCCTGGTGCGGATGAGCCCGTTCGGCGCCGCAGGCAAGCGGCAGACGAGCTTCGCCGCGGTCGAGGTCATCCCCTTGATGGAGGAGGCCGCGGCCGTCGAGATCCCCGAGTCCGACATCCGGGTCGACGTGTTCCGGTCGTCGGGGCCGGGCGGGCAATCGGTCAACACCACCGACTCGGCCGTGCGCATCACCCACCTCCCCACCGGCACCGTGGTGTCGATGCAGAACGAGAAGTCGCAGATCCAGAACCGCGCCGCCGCCATGCGGGTGCTGCAGTCGCGGCTGCTGCTCATCCAGCGGGAGCAGGAGGCGGCGCAGAAGAAAGAACTGGCCGGCACCATCACGGCCAGCTGGGGCGACCAGATGCGCAGCTACGTGCTCGCGCCCTACCAGATGGTGAAAGACCTGCGCACCGAGTACGAGGTCAACAACCCCTCGGCCGTGTTCGACGGCGACCTCGACGGGTTCATCGCGGCGGGCATCCGCTGGCGCAAGACCAAGCCCGAGTAGTCGCCACGCGGATGCGCGAGCCGGTTTCTATGAATCGGCGCGTCCAGCGCGTCGCGACCCGGATTCCGGCGATGGGCTGCTTAGTCTCGTCACGACATGATTCGGTTTGATCACGTAACCAAGACGTACAAGGGCACCAAGCGGCCGGCCCTCAACTCGATCGACCTCGAAATCCTGCGCGGGGAGTTCGTCTTCCTCGTCGGGGCCTCGGGGTCGGGCAAGTCGAGCTTCCTCCGCCTGATCCTCAAGGAGGACCGGCCGAGCTCGGGCAACATCCACGTGCTCGGGCAAGACCTGAACGCCATCTCGAACCGGAAGGTGCCGTATTTCCGGCGCAATCTCGGCGTGGTCTTCCAGGACTTCCGGCTGCTGCCCTCGAAGAACGTGTTCGACAACGTGGCGTTCACCCTGCAGGTGATCGGCAAGTCGCGCGGCTTCATCCAGGAGGCGGTGCCCGACGTGCTGCAGATGGTGGGCCTGGCCGAGAAGGCGAACCGGCTGCCGCACGAGCTCTCCGGTGGTGAGCAGCAGCGCGTGGCGATCGCCCGTGCCGTGGTGAACAAGCCGGCCATCCTGCTCGCCGACGAGCCCACCGGTAACCTCGACCCCTCCACGAGCGCGGGGATCATGACCGTGCTCGAGCGCATCAACGCCGGCGGCACCACGGTGGTCATGGCCACCCACGACAACGCGATCGTCGACCACATGAAGCGCCGTGTGATCGAGCTCGTCACCGGTCAGATCGTGCGCGACGAAGACCAGGGCGGCTACGGCATGACCGCCGAGATCGCCCTGCAGGACTCCGGGCTGACGGCCGAGATCGCTCTCGGCGACGGACTCGTGCGGCCGGTCGGCCCGGCGCAGCCGCACGTCGCACCGCCGCGGTACACCACGCCGCCGGTGCCCACGTCGACGCAGGCGACCCCGGTGAGCCCGCCGCCGGTGCAGCCGGTCAACCCGGCGGTCCCGGCCGCAGCCGTACCGCCCGTGCCCGTGCCGGCCGCATCCGCCCCGTCGGCACCCGTGCCTCCTGCGTCCGCGCCGTCCGCATCCGTCCCTGAGCCCGCGCCCGCCCCGGAACAGCGCGTCACCGTGCCACCGATGCCCGTGCAACCGCCGCAACCCGATCCGCACGACCCCGCCACCGAATCGCTCACCCTGGCCGAGAAGCTCGGGCTGCGCGCTCCGGGCGCGCCCGCCGATCCGGCCAACGACCAGAACGTGGGGCCCACGACGTGAGATTCGCACTCATCCTCGGCGAGGTCGGCACGGGCCTCCGCCGCAACGTCTCGATGGTCGTGTCCGTCGTGCTCGTCACCTTCATCTCGCTCACCTTCGTGGGCGCAGCAGGGCTCATGCAGTTCCAGATCAACTCGATGAAGACGTTCTGGTACGACAAGGCCCAGGTCGCGATCTACCTCTGCACCGCAACGTCCGGCGGTGACAACTGCGCCGGTGGCGAGGCGACCGCCGATCAGAAGGCGGCGGTGCAGGCGCAACTCGACTCGCCGACGCTGCAGCCGTTCATCCAGCAGTACTACTTCGAGGACCACGAGCAGGCCTACGAGAACTTCAAGCAGCAGTTCGCCGACAACCCGGTCACCGCGTACGTCACGCCGGACCTGCTGAACGAGACCTTCTGGGTGAACCTCAAAGACCCGCAGCAGTCGGACGTGCTGGTCGAGAGTCTCTCCGGGCTGGCGGGCGTGGACAGTGTCACCGACCAGCGCAGTTATCTCGAGCAGATCTTCGCCATCCTCAACATCGCCAGCGTCACCGCGATCGGCATCGCCGCGCTCATGCTCGTGGCCGCGGTGCTGCTGATCGCCACCACGATCCGGCTCTCCGCGTTCTCGAGGCGGCGTGAGCTCGGCATCATGCGTCTGGTGGGGGCGTCGAACCGCTTCATCCAGACTCCCTTCATCCTCGAGGGGGTGATCGCGTCGCTCATCGGCTCGGTGCTCGCCGGCGCCGCGATGGTGGCGATCGTCAAGTTCTTCGTTCAGGACCAACTGGCCAAGGCGCTGCCTTTCACCTCGTTCGTCGGGCTCGATGCGGCGTTCATCGTGGCGCCGTGCCTGATCGTCCTCGGGGCGATCCTGGCCGCCTTGTCGGCGAAGGTCGCCATCACGCGCTACCTGAAGGTCTAGAATGGTGGGCTGCCTCGATTCGAGGCGCCCCACCTGAACGAGACGAGGAGACGCCGTGCCACGCGAACGCGGACAGAAGGTCGTCGCGACCAACCGCAAGGCGCGCCACGACTACACCATCGAGGACACCTATGAGGCCGGGCTCGTGCTCACCGGCACCGAGGTGAAGTCGCTGCGGGCCGGCCGGGCCTCGCTCGTCGACGGCTACGCCTTCATCGACGGGGGAGAGGCGTGGCTCGATGCCGTGCACATCCCGGAGTACAACGAGGGCACCTGGAACAACCACCCGCCGCGCCGCAAGCGCAAGCTGCTGCTGCACAAGGAGCAGATCCTCAAGATCTCGCACAAGACCAAAGAGGGCGGCTACACGCTGGTGCCCCTGCAGCTCTACTTCAGCGACGGCCGTGCGAAAGTCGAGATCGCGGTCGCGAAGGGCAAGCGCGAGTACGACAAGAGGCAGGCGCTGCGCGAACGGCAGGACAAGCGCGAGGCCGATCGCGCGATGGCTTCCCGCCGCAACCTCGGCGACTGAGCATCGCCTGACTCGCGTGCCGGGTCAGTCGGGGAGGCCGTAGGTCACGCCGGTGAGGCGCTCCGCCGTCGCCCAGAGCGGACGGGCGATGGCGGGGTCGCGCGCGTAGGGCTTGGCCGCCACCACCGCGGGGCGGCCCTTGAGCTGGCGCCAGCCTGCCGGGCCCCAGTATTGGCCGCCCCGAGCGTCGGGGTCGGTCGCGGCGGCGACGATCGGCCACGCCCCGGCGTTCTTGCCTTGGGCGATCGCGCGATACGCCGCTCGCGACACCGCGGTGCCCGTCTTCGGCGCGGGCAGGATGTCGCGGGGCGGCGACAGCTCGTCGACGGCGAACCCCGGATGCGCCACCAGACTGGCCGTGCGCGCCCCGGCGAGCCGCAACCGTCGATCGAGCTCGAACCCGTAGGTCATCACGGCGAGCTTCGAGCGGCCGTAGGTGCGGAACTCCCGGAACCGGCCGGCCTCCGCCTGCAGGTCGTCGAGGTCGAGCCGGGTGAACTCGTGGCTGATGCTGCCCAGATGCACGATGCGGGCGGGTGCGGATTGCGCGGTGAGGTGGGGGAGCATCCGCCCGATCAGCGCGAAATGGCCGAGGAAGTTCGTGCCGAGCATCGACTCGAAGCCGTCGGCCGTGGTCTGGCGGCCCTTCGAGGCCAGCACGCCGGCGTTGGCGATGAGTGCGTCGATGCGGGGCAGCTCGGCGAGCTCGGCGGCGGCGTCGGCCACCGAGGAGAGGTCGGCGAGGTCGAGCCGCACGAAGCGCGCGCGTGCGGCGGGCACCCACTGGCGCACCGAGCGCACGGCGGCGTCGCCGCGCTCGGGGTTGCGGGCGGCGATCACGACCTCGGCGCCGGCGGCGGCGAGCTGCTCGGCCGCCCAGTAGCCGAGTCCGCCGGTGCCGCCGGTCACCACGATGGTGCGGCCGCTGAGGTCGGGCACCTGCGCGTCGAGGCCGCTCACGCGACCGGGCCCGGCGCCGAAGGACTCTGCGCCGAGAAGCGGGCGTGCACCGTCGCCTCGACCTCGATCGCGCTGGGTCGGAGCTCCATGCCGCCTCCGCCGCCGACCGGAGCGCCCTTCGCCATCGCCTGCACCGCGAACTGCGGGGGAGCCGGGTTGTCGAGGAGGCCGGGATCCGAGAGGGAGATCGGCGTCACCGGGCCGAGGCCGAGGGCCGCGGCGTACTCGCCCGCCTTCTGCAGCGCATCCGCCACCGCACCGCGGCGGGCCTCGGCCTGCAGTTCGGCTTCGGTGTGGCGGGCGAGCCGCCAGTCGATGCCGTCGATGGCGATGCCGTCGCGGATGGAGACGACGTCGATCCACTCGGAGAGCGCCTCGAAGTCGTCGAACTCGGCGTCGACGAACACGGCGCTGTGGAATTCGACCGGCAGGCGGGTGCCGTCGTTGCTCCACGGCCGCTGGCCCCAGACGCGGATGTCTTCGGAATGCCAGCTGATCACCGGCCCGTCGTGCTCGTCGAGGATCGATTCGAGCGAGCCGGTGAGTGACTCGTGCGCGGAGCGGGTGGCCGCCAGCACGCTGTCGCGCTTGGAGCCCTCGAAGCCCACGCCGATGCGCACCCGTGCGCGCTCCGGATCGCGCAGGATGCGGCTCGTCCCGGCGACGGTGATGATGGTGTCCGGCATGCTCCTACGATATTCCATGTGCATCTCGGCGCGGATCTGTTGTAAGCTTGAGGGCTGCTCTGGGCCAGTTCCCGCAGCGTTTGGCAACTCAACAGCGTGCACCAGTGACCCGGTGCGGGGATGATCGGTTTCGACATCGCCTGCGAAACAGCGAGAAGCGGGTCGAGGATGCAGGGTTATCTCGTAAACGATCTCTGCAAAAAAATAAGTGCCAATTCAAACAGCACTGTTGCGGCCAAGAAGGCCTCCTTCGCCCTTGCGGCCTAGGACTTCCTTCCTAGCTAATTAGCAACTGTCGGTCCGGGAATGCTCTCTACCCGGGTTCCGGCATCATCTAGAGAGATTGCTGCGACGTCGCGCCTCAGGGCGTCGCGGGACTTGCACTGAGGCTGGGCCCGTCGACCGAGAAGCCTGAAGCACAGGTCGGGGCCGAGTAGAACGACCATCAGGCTACGTCCGTAGAAGGCGCTGAATCACAGCGATGGACGGGGGTTCAATTCCCCCCATCTCCACGATGGTCACTGGTGCACGCTGCTTGTCGCCTCCCCGCGACGCGTCGTCGCGCGGCGGCTCAGCCGACCGCTTCTCCGGTGGGGTCGGGTGCAGTGGCGTCCTCGAGCTCGGTGCCGCCGAGCGGGGTGCCCTGCCAGTGCGTGGTCACCCAGCCGTCCGCCGGAGAGCCTTCGAGGGTCACCACGCCGGTGTTCTCGAGCGGATGCGTGCGACTGAACTCCGCATCCAGATTGCGCGACGACCACGAGGCCCAGGTGCGGATCGCGGCGCCGTGGCTGAAGACCGCGACCGTGCCCGAGTGCTGCGCCGCGATGGCGGACAGGGCGCCGTCGTACCGCTCGTAGAACTCGGTGCCGTTCTCGCCGCCCGGGATGCGGGCGCCGAAGTCGGTCCACCACTGGAAGATCGTGCCCATGTAGCCCTTGATGGCTTCGTCGTCGCTCCGGCCCTGCAGCGAACCGGCGTCGATCTCCCGCAGACCGGGGAGCTGCACCGGCTCGAGGCCGAGCGCTGCCGCCAACGGCGCGGCGGTCTCGTGGGTGCGTGTCATGGTCGAGACGAAGATCGCGTCGATCCGTTCGCCGGCGAGCGCCGCCGGCACCGCCTGGGCTTGTTCCCGACCCAGGTCGGTGAGCCCCGGGCCCGGAACCACGGTGCCCAGTGCGCCGCGCACGTTGTCGATGGTCTGGCCGTGTCGGATGAGGAGGAGTCGCATCCCTCCCAGCCTACGGGCTCGCGGACCTGCCGGGCGGCGCGCTCAGGCTGTCGCCAGCAGTTCCCGGAGTCGCACCGCGTCGTGTGGCGCGTGACCGTGGGCATCGTTGTCGAAGTAGACGAAGACGTCGCGCGGACGGGCGTCGACGGCACCGCTGCCGACCTGCCAGCCCCGCACCCGCTCGGCCCACCGCTCGAGCGCCACGTCGTCGTATCCGCTGGTGTAGAGCTCCTCCGCGCCGTGCAGTCGCACGTACACGAAGTCGGCGGTGGTGGCCTCGATCATGGGCCATCGGCCCGCGGTGTCGGCGACCACCGACCCGATGTCGTGTGCGGCCAGCAGCTCGGCGAACTCCGGCGCCCGGTAGCTCGGGTGCCGCACCTCGAGGCAGTGCCGCAGCGGCGCATCCGCCTCGATCTCGAGCCACGCACGCCCGTCGAGGCGCTCGTCGTGCCGGCGCGCGAGTTCGAGTGCTGCTCCGGTCGAGCGGGGCAGGAGGTCGAAGAACCCGGCGAGCAACTCCGGATCGAAGGCGAGGCGCTCGGGCAGCTGCCAGAGCACGGGGCCGAGGGCAGGGCCGAGCGCCAGCACTCCGGATGCGAAGAAGTTCGCCAGGGGAGTGGTCACCTCGCGGAGCTGCTTCATGTGGGTGATGAACCGGCCGCCCTTCACGGCGAACACGAAGTCGTCGGGCACCTCGGCACGCCAGCGGCGGTAGCTCTCGGGCCGCTGGAGCGAGTAGAACGAGCCGTTGATCTCCACCGAGTCGAGCCGCCCGGCGGCGTACTCCAATTCGCGGCGCTGCGCGAGACCCGGCGGGTAGAAGTCGCCTCGCCAGCCGCGGTACCGCCACCCCGAGATGCCCACGAAAGCACGGGTGCGTCGCGTCTGCATACGGCGGAGCGTACGCTGATCGAGTCGCCGCCGAAAGGAGTCGCCGTGCCGGGTGCCGAGGATGCCAGCCAGACCTTCGTGATCGTCGGGGCCGGCTTGGCCGGGGCGACCGCCGCCACCACCCTCCGCGAGGAGGGGTTCGCCGGGCGGATCGTGCTCGTGGGGCTCGAGCCGCACCATCCCTACCTCCGGCCGCCGCTGTCGAAGGAGTTCCTGGCCGGCTCCGCCGATCGGGAGAGCGTGTTCGTGGCCGCTGCCGACTCCTACGCCGAGCGCGGCATCGAGCTGAGGCGGGGCGTGCGGGCGCTCAGCGTCGATCCGATCGACCACCTCGTGGCTCTCGACGACGGCAGCGAGGTGCACTACGCCAAGCTGCTGCTCAGCACCGGGTCGCGTCCCCGGCGCCCGGACCTCCCCGGCGCCGGCCTCGACGGGGTGCAGGTGGTGCGCACGCTCGACGACGCCGAGGCGCTGCACGAGCGCCTGGCCGGCGGTGGCCGCCGGGTGGTCACGGTGGGCGCCGGCTGGATCGGGCTCGAGGTGGCGGCGACCGCACGCACTCTGGGCAACGACGTGACCGTGCTGGATCGCGGCGCGGTGCCCTTGGCATCGACGCTCGGGGCGGAGGTCGGCGGTGTGTTCGCGCAGCTCCACGCCGACCACGGCGTCCGCATCCGCCCCCACAGCGCCGTCGCGCGGATCATCGGCGCGAGCGGGGCGGTCACCGCCGTGGAGCTCGCGGACGGCACGGTTCTGCCCGCGGACGTCGTGGTGTTCGGCATCGGGGCGGAGCCCTGGCTCGACCTCGCCGAGTCGGCCGGGCTCGAGGTCACGACGGGCATCGCCGTCGATGAGCACCTCCGCTCGAGCGACCCCGACATCTACGCTGCCGGCGACGTCGCCGACGCGATGCATCCGCTCGTCGGCCTGCGCCTGCGCAGTGAGCACTGGGCGAACGCCCTCGCGGGCGGAGCGGTCGCCGCGCGGTCGATGCTCGGCCTCGGCGCCGTGCACGACGCGATCCCCTACTTCTACAGCGATCAGTTCGACCTGGGGATGGAGTACTCGGGCTACGTGCCGTTGGCGCAGGGCGGCGAGGTCGTCTTCCGCGGCGACCCGGCCGCGCGGGAGTTCGTCGCGTTCTGGCTCGCCGACGGCAGGGTCGTCGCGGGCATGAACGTGAACGTGTGGGACGTCAACGACGATGTGCAGGCCCTCATCCGGCGCGGGCGGCGAGTCGATCCGGCGGCCCTGGCCGACCCGGCCGTACCGCTCGCGGAGCTCTGAGCCGTCGCGCGCGAAGCGTCAGGGGATTCCCGGGAGACCGTGTCCTCGGCGTTATCTCCCGTTGTTACGGTGGAAGGAGAGCCGGACGACGACCGGCGAGCACGGGGAACGGATGTGAGCGGGATGAGACTCGACCAGATGAGGGCGATCGGCCTGGCGGCGCTGGGGCTTGCTGCCGTGGTAGCGCTCAGCGCCTGCGCCTCCGGGGCAGCGTCATCGCCCTCCGCGTCGGGCAGCGGATCGGGCGGCACCGAGCCGGCCACCGCCACCGACCTGGTGGGGGTGTGGGTGACCGGGGAGAGCTATCACTCGCCGAAGCAGCCGCGTCTCGACATCGCCGCCGACGGCACCTGGACGGGCTCCGACGGCTGCAACGGCACGGAGGGGACGTGGTCGGTCGCGGCCGACGGGTCGCTCTCGGTCACGGCGGGCCTCAGCACGCTCATCGGCTGCGACGGCGCCGACCTGCCGGGGATGTTCTCGAAGGCCGCGCTGGCCTACCTCGACGGGGAGTCGCTCGTGCTGGCCGATGCCGACGGCGCCCCCGTGGTCACCCTCGTCGCCGAGCCCGCGGATGGAGCGTCGGCCACGCCGTCGACGGCCGGGGTGCTCGGCACCTGGTCGGCGGATGCGCCGCAGGGCACCGAGGTGTTCCTCACCTTCACCGACGGCAAGGTCACCGGCAAAGACGGCTGCAACAACCTGATGGGCTCGTGGAGCGCCAGCGACGGCACCACGATCGTCCTGTCCGGTCTGGCCTCGACCATGATGTACTGCGAGGGTGTCGACACCTGGCTCGCGAAGGCGGTCGGCCTCACGATCGAGGGCGACACGGCCGTGGTGGTCGACGACTCCGGCGCACAGATCGGGACCCTTCACCACCAAGGCTGACAAATGCTCGTCTCTCGGTAGACTGGTCGGTAGCTGAGCACTGCTCACTACCCGCCGTCTGAGGAGAGACCATGAGCCGATCCGTTCGCACCCGTCCACCCTTCCGCCGCTCCATGCCGCGGCGTGTCGCTGCCGGACTGACCGCGGCCGTCGCGGTCTCGACGCTGGCCGGCTGCACCGGCGGTGGCGGGGCGGGTGGCGCCGTCGACTTCGACGGCGTGCAGTCGGCCACCATCCAGATCGAGTCCGAGGGTACCTTCGCCGATCCCGAGAACGGTCAGACCGCCGAGCAGGCCGGCCTCGGCTCGGGCTTCTTCATCTCGGCCGACGGTCTCGCCCTCACCAACAACCACGTCGTGGCGGGCGCCGGCACCACGAAGGTGCACGTGGGCGGGGGAGACGAGAAGTACGGCGCCGAGATCCTTGGCTCGTCGGAGTGTCTCGACCTCGCCGTGATCAAGGTCGACGGACCGGGCTTCCCGTTCCTGGGTTGGCAGAAGGGCGACATCACGACCGGTGAGGAGGTCTACGCCGCGGGCTTCCCGCTCGGCGACCCGGACTTCACACTCACCAAAGGCATCGTCTCGAAGAACGACACCGGCGGCCAGACGGCGTGGGCATCGATCGATCACATCATCGAGCACGACGCCAAGATCCGGCCGGGCAACTCCGGGGGCCCGCTGGTGAACGCGCAGGGGCAGGTCGTCGGCGTCAACTACGCCAGCGTGGCCGAACTCGACTCCAACTTCGCCATCCACCGCGACGAGGCCCAGAAGGTGGTGCAGAAGCTCATCGACGGCGAAGACGTGCAGAGCCTCGGCGTGAACGCGCAGGCCCTGCCGGTGGGCGACGACGGAACGCCGCTGGGCGTCTGGGTCAGCTCGGTGAAGGCGGGCTCCCCGGCCGATGCCGCGGGCGTGCTGCCCGGCGACGTGCTGCTGCGGATGTCGGGCACCACCCTCGCCCAGTCCGGATCGCTCGAGGAGTACTGCGACGTGATCAAGACGCAGGGGACGGACGGGACGATCGATGTCGACGTCTACCGTCCGTCGGACGACACCTTCTACCGGGGTCAGTTCAACGGCAAGGAGCTCTCGGCGGTGACCGTGCCCGGCCTCGGCCAGCAGTCGGGCGGTGCGACGGATGATCGGGAGTACACCACCATCACCGACGACTCCGGCGTGCTGAGCGTCGAGGTGCCGGCCGACTGGACCGATGTCGACGGCGCTGCCTTCCAGGGCATCGGCGGCCACCAGTTCCTCGACGTGCGGGCGAGCACCAGCCTGCAGCAGCTCGCCGAGTCCTGGGGCACATCCGGCGTGACGGTCTCGGCGGCCGAGATGGCGCCCGATCTCACGCCGGACGCGATCTTCGGCTACTTCACCGATCTCACCGCGCAGTGCGCACCCACGAGCGCCGACACCTACTCCGACGGCGTGTACGAGGGTCAGTACCAGTACTACTCGCACTGCGGCGGGCAGAGCGACTACGTCATGGTGGTGGCCTACCCCGAAGACCAGAGCTACGTCGTGGTCGTGACCCTCGCCATCGCCAACCCAGCCGATCTGCCGGCGATCGAGCACGTCATGGGCAGTTTTGCGGTGACGTTCTGATGCGCACGCTCCGCAGCAGTGTCAGCGGTTACTTGCCCACGCCCTGCAGCGAGCCGACGACCTTGCCCTCGGGGTCGCCGATGAGGCAGGAGACGAGACGGTCGTCGCCGTCGGTCCACGAGCCCTCGGTGGGGGTGAAGTAGGTGTAGCCGTACATCGAGTCGTCGTACGAGACGCCGACGAAGGGCTGGAACAGCGCAAGGCACTGGGCATCGGCCTGCTCGTCGATCGCGTCGTCGCCCGGGAACTCGTCGCCGGTGAGTTCGAATTCGTCGTAGACCTCGAAGTCGTGCTCGTCGGCGCAGTCGACGATCGGCACCTCGCTGACCTCGGTGCCGTCGGTGTCGTTCAGGCACTGGCCCACCGACAGGGTGAAGACGTCGGTGTCGGTCTGCTCGATCTCCTCGCCGGTCTGCGAGTCGGTGGCCGGCGGCGCAGAACTCGGGAAGAGGGCGGTGCAGCCCGAGAGCGTGAGTCCCGCCGCGAGAACGGCCGCGACCGCGAGCCCCAGCTTGGTCGATGTGCCGAGTCGGTGGGAAGAAGTCGCCATGAGGTCTCCGTAGGTGAGTGGTGTTTCCGCCTGTGAGGAGCCTGTGAACGCCCCCGAGTGACCATTATGGGGGGCACTCGGTCGAGGGGTCAATTCGGCTGGTTCGGCGACCCGATCAGGCCGAGCACCTGCTCGTGCAGGAGACCGTTGGTCGCGAGGGCGCTGTTGCTCCACGGCCCCGCTGTGCCGTCGGCCGACGTGAACCGCCCGCCGGCTTCCTGCACGATCGGCACCAGTGCGGCCATGTCGTAGGGCTGGAGGTCGAACTCCGCGGCGACCTCGAGCTGCCCCTCCGCCACCATCATGTACGACCACATCTCCCCGTACGCGCGCGTACGCCAGACCGCTCGGCTGAGCGAGAGGAGATCGGGGAGTCGGCCGGCTTCGTCCCAGCCCTTGAGGCTGTTGTAGCTGAGCGAGGCATCCGCCAGCGCGCCGATGCCGGACACGCGGATGGCGCGCGGGCCGCCGGTGCGCTCGTCCAGGGCATCCGTCGTGAACGCGCCGAGACCGGTGGCCGCCCACCAGCGACGGCCGAGGGCGGGAGCGCTGACCACTCCGACGGTCGGCACGCCGTCGACGGCCAGGGCGATGAGCGTGGCCCAGACCGGGACCCCGCGCATGAAGTTGGCGGTGCCGTCGATCGGGTCGAGGATCCACTGCCGGCTGGAGGCACCGGCCGTCCCGAACTCCTCGCCGAGGATGGCGTCGCCCGGGCGGGCCGCGGCGAGCTCGGCGCGCATGGCCTGCTCGACGGCGCGGTCGGCATCCGTCACCGGCGTGCGGTCGGGTTTCGCCGTGACGGTGAGGTCGGTGGCGCGGAAGCGCTCGCGCGAGATGGCATCGGCGAGGTCGGCCAGGCGCAGCGCCAGCGCGAGGTCATCGGCGGGAGCGGGCGCCGCGTCACGAGGCGCGGTGGCGGGGGAGGCGGAGTCGTTCGAAGTCACCCGTCCAGGCTAGCGGGGCGCCGCTCAGGCCGTGCCGTCGAGCAGCTTGCGGAGGGACTCGATGCGCGCCTTGCCGCTCTCACCGAGCTCACCCGCCTCGACGCGGTCGATGATCTCCCAGTCGTGCGCCTCGGTGAGCGGAATGCCGTCCGGCGGGTCTCCGGCCGGCACGCGAGCGGTGGCCGCGAACGACTTGAGGATGTTCGCCGGATCGACGTGCCCGAGGCCGAACGAACGCACGCCCGGTGTGTCGATGATCCAGCCGGTGCGGCCGTCGGCGGCACGCAGGCGCAGGCAGATGGTCGACGATGAGGTGTGCCGGCCGCGTCCGGTGACCGTGTTCACCACACCGGTCGCCCGGTCGGCGCCCGGCACCAAGGTGTTGACGAGAGTCGACTTGCCGACACCGGAGTGCCCCACCGTGACGGTGGTGTGCCCCACGAGCAGGTCGGTGAGTTCCTCGATCGGCACCCGCTCGCGCGACAGCGTGACGATCTCGATGTCGAGCGCCTCGAACTCCGCCAGGAGCGGCGCCGGGTCGGCGAGGTCGGTCTTGGTGACGCAGAGGATCGGCGTGATGCCGGCGTCGAAGGCCGCGACCAGGTAACGATCGATCAGGCGGGCCCGCGGTTCGGGGTTGGCTGCCGCCACCACGATGAGCATCTGGTCGGCGTTCGCCACGATGACGCGTTCCACCGCATCCGAGTCGTCGGCGCTGCGCCGCAGCAGAGTGCTGCGGTCGTGCACCCGCACGACCCGGGCCAGGGTGCCGGGTTCGCCGGAGGTGTCGCCCACCAGGTCGACCCAGTCGCCGGTCACGATCGGGGTGCGGCCGAGTTCGCGGGCCCGCGATGCCGTGATCTCGTGCTCCTCGGGGGTGTCCTGCTGAACGAGCACGCCGAACCGGCCGCGGTCGACGGTCATGACGCGTCCGGGCAGGGCGTTCTCGTGGGCCGGCCGCGTCTTGGTGCGGGGGCGGTTGCCTTTGGGATTCGGGCGGATGCGCACCGACGATTCATCGAACTCGTCGTCGTCATCGTCCGCGTCGTCGTCGGCCCACCAGCTCATGCGCCACCCGTGAGCATGTGGCGCCAGAGCTCGGGGAACTCCGGCATGGTCTTCGAGGTCGACGCGATGTCGTGCACCAGCACGCCGTCGACGGCGAGGCCGATCACGGCGCCCGCGGTGGCCATGCGGTGGTCGGCGTAGCTCGACCAGACACCGCCGTGCAGGGGCCGAGGGTTCACCGCGAGGCCGTCGGGCAGCTCCGTGACGTCGCCGCCGAGCTGGTTGATCTCGGTGGCGAGCGCGGCGAGCCGATCGGTCTCGTGGTGGCGGATGTGGCCGATCCCGGTGATCTCGCTCGGCTCCGTGGCGAGCGCCGCCAGCGCGACGACGGTGGGGGCGAGTTCGCCGCCGGTGCTGAGGTCGATCTGGATGCCCCGGATGCGCTCACCCCCGGTGACGGTGAGCGCGCCCGCCGACCGTTCCACCGTGGCACCGAACAGGGGCAGGATGTCGGCGAGATCGGCGCCGACCTGAGTCGTCGCATCCGGCCAGCCGGTGATCGTCACCCGGCCGCCCGTGACCAGCGCGGCGGCGAGGAATGGCGCCGCGTTCGAGAGGTCGGGCTCGATCGCGACCTCGGCCCCGCTGATCGGGCCGGACGGCACCGTCCAGCTGTCGTGTGCGGCACCGACGGCGACCTCGACACCGCGCCCGCGCAACGCGGCCACGGTCATCTCGATGTGCGGCTGGCTGGGGAGACGGGCGCCGGAGTGGCGCAGCTCGAGGCCGTCGTCGAACCGCGCCGCTGCCAGCAGCAGGCCGCTCACGAACTGGCTCGACGCGGAGGCGTCGATGGTGAGCGCGCCACCCGTGACGCGGCCGCTGCCGTGCACGGTGAAAGGCAGGGCGGCGCGACCGTCGTCGCCGATGTCGACGCCGAGCGAGCGCAGAGACGAGATGGTGGTGGCCATCGGCCGGCGCCGGGCGCCCTCGTCGCCGTCGAAGGTCGTCGGCCCGAGCGCCAGGGCGGCGACCGGAGGAAGGAAGCGCATGACGGTGCCGGCGAGGCCGCAGTCGATCGTGGTGCTGCCGAGCAGCTCGTCGGCCGGCGTGATCGCGAGGTCGGGGCCGAACCGGCCGGAGCCGCCGACCCGGGTGACGGTGGTGCCGAGCGAACGGAGCGCTTCGACCATGAGGTCGCTGTCGCGCGAGTGCAGGGGGGAGCGGAGGAGCGAGGGGGAGTCGGCGAGTGCCGAGAGCACGAGCTCGCGGTTGGTGAGCGACTTCGATCCTGGCACCTCGACCACCGCGGTGACGGGCGTCGTGGCGCGTGGCGCGGGCCAGTGCTCCTCGGTCGGCTGGGGCGCGTCGTCGCCGTAGGGGTTGAACTCCGGCTTGGAATATCTCGAAACAGGCATCGGTTATCAGAGTAGTCGGCTGCGCACAGCAGCTGAGAGAACGTGTGGAGGAAGACGGCGTGACGGCTACCGCAGTGCTGACCGAGCCCAGGACGACCATCGAGGTCGATCCGGCGGGCCCGGTCGTAGACTTGGGCGTGATGAGCACAGCCACCCCAGACCCGCGCGCCCTCTTCGAAGAGCAGGCCATCCCGTTCCTCGATCAGCTCTACGGCGCGGCCCTGCGCATGACCCGCAACCCGAGCGATGCCCAAGACCTGGTGCAGGAGACCTTCGTCAAGGCCTACGCCGCGTTCGGTCAGTTCGAGCAGGGCACCAACCTCAAGGCGTGGCTGTACCGCATCCTCACGAACACGTTCATCAACACCTACCGCAAGAAGCAGCGCGACCCGTACCAGGGGTCGACCAGCGACATGGAGGACTGGCAGCTGGGCACGGCCGAGTCGGCCACCGCGACCCTGTCGAGCCGCTCGGCCGAGGCGGAGGCCATCGATCATCTGCCTGACAGCGACGTCAAAGAGGCGCTGCAGTCGATTCCCGAAGACTTCCGTCTGGCCGTGTACCTGGCCGACGTCGAAGGGTTCTCCTACCAGGAGATCGCCGACATCATGAAGACCCCCGTGGGTACGGTCATGAGTCGCCTGCATCGTGGCCGGCGACTTCTCCGGGGGCTGTTGACCGATTATGCGAAGGAGCGGGGCCTCGCCACCGCATCCGCCAAAGGGAGCAAGAAATGACTGACTGCGGTTGCGACAAGGCACGGGCAGAGCTCGAAGAGTATCTGCGGAACGAGATCTGCCGAACGGACGCGGCCGAGATCAAGGCGCACCTCGAGACCTGCGAGGGGTGTCAGTCCGAGCTCCACATCGGCATCGTGCTCACCCAGACGGTGCAGCGCGCGTGCAAGGAGACCGCTCCCGAGGAACTGAAGGACCAGCTCCTCGCTCGCATCCGCACCCTTCAGGCCCACTGACCCCGTCAGCGGCCGGCCCCGCGCAGGGAGCCGGTCGTCTGACCGTCCGGATCGAAGATCACGCAGCTGATCGTCTTGCCGCCGTCTTCGTACCAGGAGGCCAGGAGCGGCGTGTAGCTCGCGTACCGATACTCGGACTCACCGTAGGGCACACCCACGAAGTCCTCGAAGGCAGTGCTGCAGCCTTCGTCGGCCTGCGCCGCCATGTCGTCGTCGCTCGGGAACATGTCGCCGGTCGCATCGAACTCGTAGTAGACCTCTGAGTCGTGCGCCTCGGCGCAGTCGACCACGGGCACGTGATCGACCTCGCCGTCCGTGCCCGCGTCGTTCAGGCAATCGCCGACGTCGACCGCGAAGACGCTCGTCGTCGCTCCGTCGCCACCCGTCGAGCAACTCGTCAGTGCACTCAGCGCCAACGCGGCGACGGTGACGCCGAATGCGCGGTGCAACAGTGAGGACGCCCCAGGCATCGACATCTCCAACCCCCATACTGATGATTGCTCGGGAATGAGCAATCATCACTATAGGGGTCGGAGTCGGGCTCGGGCTAGTGCTGCAGGGCGCGGGCGATCAGCTCGGTCTGCTCCACCGCGTGGCGCTTCGCGGAGCCGGCGGCGGGGGAGGCCGCCGCAGGGCGCGAGACCACCGAGATGGTGCGGCCCTCGAGCCGGCGGGCGAGCTCGGTGCAGATGAAGGGCCAGGCGCCCTGGTTCTGCGGCTCGTCCTGCACCCAGGTCAGCTGCGCGTTCGGGTACTGGGCGATGACCGCGTTGATCTCCTCGAGCGGCAGCGGGTAGAACTGCTCCACCCGCACCAGCGCGATGGTGTCGTCGGGGTTCTTCTGCAGCTCGCTGGCCAGGTCGTAATAGACCTTGCCCGAGTGCAGCAGCACCTTCGTCACGGCGTTCTTGTCGGTGATGCGCGCGTCGTCGATCACCGGCTCGAAGCGGCCCGAGGTGAGCTCGTCGACCGAGCTCGTCGCTCCGCGCAGGCGCAGCATGGCCTTCGGCGTGAAGACGATCAGGGGCTTCCGCGGCCGGGCGTAGGCCTGGCGCCGCAGCAGATGGAAGTACGACGCCGGGGTCGACGGCCGCGCCACGGTCATGTTGTCCTCCGCGCACAGCTGCAGGTAGCGCTCGATGCGCGCCGAGGAGTGGTCGGGCCCCTGGCCCTCGTAGCCGTGCGGCAGCAGCAGCACGAGCGACGAGCGCTGGCCCCACTTCTGCTCGGCCGACGAGATGAACTCGTCGATGATGGTCTGCGCACCGTTCGCGAAGTCGCCGAACTGCGCCTCCCAGAGCACCAGTGCGTCGGCCCGCTCCACCGAGTAGCCGTACTCGAAGCCCATCGCGGCGTACTCCGAGAGCAGCGAGTCGTAGATCCAGAACCGGGCCTGGTTGTCGGTGAGGTTCGCCAGTGGCAGCCACTCCTGACCGTTCTCCCGGTCGTGCAGCACGGCGTGGCGCTGCACGAAGGTGCCGCGACGGGCATCCTGACCCGCCAGGCGGACCGGGGTGCCTTCGACGAGCAGCGAACCGAGCGCGAGCAACTCGCCGAATGCCCAGTCGATGCTGCCCGAACGGCTCATCTCGAGCCGCTTCGCGAGCAGCTGCTGCAGCTTGGGGTGCACCGAGAAGCCCGAGGGCGGGTTGTCGAAGGCGTCGCCGATGAGGTGGATGGTCGACTCGGCCACCGAGGTGTCGAACGGCGTCTTCGCGCTGTCGTCGCGCTGCGACTCCGGGCGCTCGAGATCGGCGACGGCGTTCGTGTCGGCGGTGATCACCGGGATCGACGAGGTCTGCGCCGCGTGCGTCTCGGCGAAGGCGCGCTCCAGGCGGTCCTGGAAGTCGCGGTGGACGCCCTCGTACTCCTCCTCGGTGATGTCGCCGCGACCGAGCAGTGCCTCGGTGTAGAGCTTGCGCACCGAGCGCTTCGCCTCGATGAGGTTGTACATCAGCGGCTGGGTCATCGAGGGGTCATCGCCCTCGTTGTGCCCGCGCCGGCGGTAGCAGATGAGGTCGATGAAGACGTCACGGTGGAACTGCTGGCGGTACTCGAAGGCGAGCTGCGCGACGCGCACCACCGACTCCGGGTCGTCGCCGTTCACGTGGAAGATGGGCGCCTGGATGGTCTTCGCCACGTCGGTCGAGTAGACCGAGGAGCGCGACTCCGATGGGGGAGTGGTGAAGCCGACCTGGTTGTTGATGTTGATGTGGATGGTTCCGCCGGTGCGGTAGCCGCGCAACTGCGACATCTGCAGCGTCTCGACCACCACACCCTGGCCCGCGAGGGCCGCGTCGCCGTGGATGAGGATGGGCAGCGTCGAGAAGGTGCCGATGGGCTTCCGATCCTGCTTGGCACGCACGATGCCCTCGAGCACGCCGTCGGCGGCCTCGAGGTGCGAGGGGTTCGCCGCGAGGTACACCGGGATCTCGGTGCCGTCGGAGGAGGTGAAGGTGCCCTCGGTGCCGAGGTGGTACTTCACGTCGCCCGAACCCTGGACGGTGCGCGGATCCTGGGTGCCCTCGAACTCGCGGAAGATCTGCCCGTAGGTCTTGCCGGCGATGTTGGTGAGCACGTTCAGGCGCCCGCGGTGCGCCATGCCGATGGCGACCTCGTCGAGGCCCTCCTCGGCCGCGCCCTGGATGATGCGGTCGAGCAACGCGATGGTCGACTCCCCGCCCTCGAGCGAGAAGCGCTTCTGGCCCACGTACTTGGTCTGCAGGAACGTCTCGAAGGCCTCGGCCTCGTTGAGCTTCTCGAGGATGCGCATCTGCTCGTCGTGGCCGGGCTTCGCGTAGGGGCGCTCGACCTTCTCCTGGATCCAGCGTCGCTGCGCCGGGTCCTGGATGTGCATGTACTCGATGCCGATCTTGCGGCAGTAGGAGTCGCGCAGCACGCCCAGGATGTCGCGCAGCGGGGCCTGGCGGGTGAGGCCGAACTCACCGGTCACGAAGTCGCGGTCGAGATCCCAGAACGTCAGCCCGTGCGTGGCGATGTCGAGGTCGGGGTGGGAGCGCTGGCGGTACTCCAGCGGGTCGATGTCGGCCATCAGGTGGCCGCGCACGCGGAAGGCGTTGATCAGCTCCTGCACGCGCGCCGTCTTGTCGATGGCGCTCGCCTCGTCGACCGAGATGTCGGCGGCCCAGTGGATCGGCTCGTAGGGGATGCGGAGCTCGGCGAAGATGTTCTCGTAGAACTTGCGCTCACCGAGCAGCAGCTCGTGCACCTTCTTCAGGAACTCGCCGGAGCCGGCGCCTTGGATGACGCGGTGGTCGTAGGTGGAGGTGAGGGTGATGACCTTGCCGATGCCGAGATCGGAGAGCACCTTGGGCGATGCGCCCTGGAACTCGGCCGGGTACTCGAGGGCGCCGGCGCCGATGATGGCGCCTTGCCCCTTCATGAGCCGCGGCACCGAGTGCACCGTGCCGATGCCCCCCGGGTTGGTGAGCGAGATCGTGGTGCCCTGGAAGTCGGTGGCGGTCAGCTTGTTGGCGCGGGCGCGCTGCACCAGGTCTTCGTAGGCCGAGAGGAACTCGTTGAAGCCCATGGTGTCGGCGCGCTTGATGCCGGGCACGAGGAGGGCGCGCGAGCCGTCGGGCTTCGGGATGTCGATGGCGATGCCGAGACCCACGTGCGCCGGTGCGACCACCGCGGGCTTGCCGTCGACCTCGTCGTAGTAGACGTTCTGGCTCGGGAACTCCTTGAGCGCCTGCACCAGGGCCCAGCCGATGAGGTGGGTGAAGGAGACCTTGCCGCCGCGAGCGCGACGGAGGTGGTTGTTGATGACGATGCGGTTGTCGATGAGGAGCTTCGCCGGGATCGAGCGCACGCTCGTGGCCGTCGGGACGGTGAGGCTCGCATCCATGTTCGTCGCGAGCGACTTCGCCATGCCGCGCAGGGGGGTGACGGTGTCTTTCTCGGCGTCCTCCGCTGCATCCTTCGCCGCCTCCTCGGGCGTCGCGGGGCGCGTGCTCGGGGCCTCGGCGGGAATCGGCTGGGGCTTCGCCTCGATGCTCGTGGTGCGGGCGATGGGCTGCGTCAGCGGGCGCGCCTCCGCACCCGACGCCTCGGCGATCTGCTGCGACTCGGTCTTCGCCGTGCGCGGTGCGGCGGCGGGCTGCGCAGCGGTGGGCTGCTCGGCCTGAGCGGGAGCTGCAGGCTGGGCCGGCGGAGCGCCGGCCGCAGCATCCGTGGCCGCGCCGCCGGCGACGTGGGAACGGTAGCTCTCGAGCACCGGCCACCACGACTTGTCGACCGAGTTCTTGTCGGCGACGTACTGCTCGTAGAGCTCATCGACGAGCCACTCGTTCGCCCCGAATTCTGCCGACGTGCCGTCGTCGGTGCTCGTACCCGTCAATTGGCTAGCCAAAGCCGATCGCCCACTTCCCGTTTGCCTCGTACTGGGCACGTGCCGGTGTCTGCTGCGCTGCTTCGTTCACGCGTGGACACGTGCACGGTCAAGCCTAAACCTTTCCCGGGTGTGCTCCGCTCATCAGCTGTCGCGATACCGTTGAGGCATGGAATTCCACGCCGAGGCGGGGCGCACCGACCTGACCTATTCCGACGTCTTTCTCATCCCGTCGCGTTCGGCGGTGACGAGCCGGCTCGACGTCTCACTCGCGCCGGGCGACGGCACCGGCGCGACCATCCCGATCGTCTCGGCGAACATGAACTCGGTGACCGGGCCACGCCTGGCCGCAACCCTCGCCCGGCGCGGCGGCCTGGGCGTGCTGCCGCAGGACATGCACCTGCAAGATCTGGCCGCCGCCATCCGCTGGGTGAAGGATCAACCGGTCGAGTACGACACGCCCTTCGACTTCCGGCCCGAGGACACGGTCGAGCAGGCGCGCACGACCGTGCCGGCGGTGGCAGGCCACGGCATCGTGCTGCACGACGCCGAGGGTGAGTACGTCGGCTGCATCCCCGCGTCGCGCCTGGCGACGGCGCTGCCGGATGCGCGGCTCGGCGACCTCGTGCACGGCGCCCTCACCGCGATCTCGGCCGACGACGTGTCCGGACCGCGTGAGGCGTTCGACGCCATGGTGGCCGCCGAGCTCGACTTCGCGCCGGTGCTGCGGCACGGCGCCGTCGTCGGTACCCTCAGCCGCACCAGCGCGTTGCGGTCGACGATCTACCAGCCGGCGGTCGAAGGCGACGGGCGATTGCGGGTGGCCGCCGCCGTGGGCATCAACGGCGACGTGGTCGAGAAGGCGCGTGCCCTGGTGGCAGCGGGCGTCGACGTGCTCGTGGTCGACACCGCGCACGGGCACCAGGAGGGCATGCTCCGCGCGCTCCAGGCGCTGAAGGGCGCGGGCATCCGGGTGCCGATCGCGGCCGGCAACGTGGTGACGGCCCGGGCGGTGGCCGACCTCGTCGACGCGGGTGCCGACATCCTCAAGGTGGGCGTCGGGCCGGGCGCGATGTGCACGACCCGGATGATGACAGCGGTCGGCCGGCCGCAGTTCTCGGCGGTGCTGGAGACGGCCGCCGCTGCGCGGGAGCTCGGTGCCCACGTGTGGGCCGACGGGGGAGTGCGCTACCCGCGTGACGTCGCCCTGGCACTGGCCGCGGGCGCCTCTTCGGTGATGATCGGGTCGTGGTTCGCCGGCACGCTCGAGGCGCCGGGCACCCTGAACCAGGATGCCGACGGCCGGCTGTACAAGGAGAGCTGGGGGATGGCCTCCACCAAGGCGGTGCAGGAGCGGTTCGGCCGCCTCGACGCCTTCGAGCTGGCGCGCAAGACGCTGTTCGCCGAGGGCATCTCGTCCAGCCGCATCTACCTCGACCCGCTGCGGCCATCGCTGGAGGACCTGCTCGACATGATCACCTCGGGTGTGCGCAGCTCCTTCACCTACGCGGGTGCGGCCACCCTGCCCGAGTTCCACGAGCGGGCCGTCGTGGGCATCCAGTCGGCGGCGGGATATGAAGAAGGGAAGGCGCTGCCGGTCAGCTGGTGACCCGGCCGTTCTGAAGGCTCGGCACGGTATACTCGGGACGACAATGGACGACCCTCCCTCTGCCCATCATCATCCGTCGCCGAACATGATCGAATGCGATCGACTCGACCTGCACGGCCTGCGCCTCGCGCGTGGCCGGTTCGGGGGAGGCCCCGGTGGCCTTTGAGTTGATCATGCTGGGGGTCGGCGTGCTGCTCACCATCGGCACCGGTTTCTTCGTCGCCTCCGAGTTCTCGCTGGTCAACCTCGATCGCTCCGATCTCGAAGCGCGCTCCGCCCGCGGCGAGAAGGGGTTGCAGCCGGCCATCGCCGCGCTGAAGCACACCTCCACGCATCTCTCGAGCGCACAGCTCGGCATCACACTCACCACGCTGCTCACCGGGTACACCATGGAACCGGCGATCTCCAGCCTGCTGCGCGCACCGCTGACGGGGCTCGGCATCCCCGAGTCGGTGGTGCCCCCCATCAGTGCCACCATCGGCATCGTCATCGCCACGCTGCTGTCGATGATCATCGGCGAGCTCGTGCCGAAGAACTTCGCGCTCGCCCTGCCGCTCAAGACGGCGCGCATCGTGGTGCCGTTCCAGCTGGCCTTCACCATGGTCTTCCGCCCCGCGGTGGCGTTGCTCAACAACACGGCCAACGCGCTGCTGCGCCTCGTGGGCATCGAGCCCAAGGAGGAGCTCTCGGGCGCTCGCACGGCTGAGGAGCTGTCGTCGCTGGTGCGCCGCTCGGCCCTCCAGGGCAGTCTCGACGAAGACACCGCGACACTGCTGAACCGCACCCTGCTGTTCTCGTCGCACACGGCGTCGGATGCGATGACCCCGCGCCCGCGGATCGCGAGCGTGAAGCGCACCGACCCGGCGCAGGCCGTGCTCGACCTCGCCCGCTCCACCGGGCACTCCCGCTTCCCGGTGATCGACGACGACATCGACGACGTGGTGGGCCTCGTGCACGTCAAGCAGGCGGTCGCGATCCCCCGCGACCGTCGCGGCGAGGTGCCGGTCGCCGCCATCGTGACCGACACCGTGCGGGTGCCGGAGACCATGATGCTCGACGTGCTGCTCGGCGAGCTGCGCGGCCGTGGCTACCAGATGGCCGTCGTGGTGGACGAGTACGGCGGAACAGCCGGCGTCGTCACACTCGAAGACCTCGTCGAAGAACTGGTGGGCGACCTCGCCGACGAGCACGATCGCACCCGCGCCGGAGTGGTGCGCACCCGCGGGGCGACGACGTTCCCGGGCATCCTCCGGCCCGACGAGCTGGCCGACCAGGCGGGCATCCGGGTGCCCGACGACGGGCCCTACGAGACGGTGGCCGGGTTCGTGATGAGCGAACTCGGCCGGTTGCCGGTGGTGGGCGACACCGTGACCCTGCCCGAGGGCGCGCTCCGCGTGGAGCGGCTGGACGGGCGGCGGATCGACCGGCTGCGCTTCATCCCGTCGCCCGAGGAGGCGGCCGAGGAGGCCGAGGATGCGGCGCCGGGACGTTTGGCGACGCGGGCCGACGCCGGCGAGCGGAAGGGGGTGACCCGTGGCTGACTGGCTCGGAATCGTCTGGCTCGTCGTGCTGCTGGCCGGCAACGCCTTCTTCGTCGCGGCCGAGTTCGCCGTCATCTCCGCGCGCCGTTCGCAGATCGAGCCGCTCGCCGAGCAGGGCCGGTCGAGCGCCAAGACCGCGCTCTGGGCGATGGAGCACGCCACGCTCATGCTGGCGACCAGCCAGCTCGGCATCACCGTGTGCTCACTGCTCATCCTGAACGTGTCGGAGCCGGCGATCCACCATCTGCTCGAGGTGCCCCTGCATCTCACGGGGCTCCCCGAGGAGGTGATCGGCACGATCGCGTTCATCATCACGCTGGTGCTGGTGTCGTACCTGCACGTGGTGCTCGGCGAGATGGTGCCGAAGAACCTCTCGTTCTCGATGCCGGATCGCGCGGTGCTGCTGCTCGCGCCGCCCCTCGTGGGCATCGCGCGCATCTTCAAGTTCATCATCGTGGCGCTCAACTCCACCGCCAACGGGGTGCTGCGGCTGTTCCGGGTGGAACCGAAGAGCGAGGCGGCGAGCGCCTTCACGCTCGACGAGGTGTCGACCATCGTCGCCCAGTCGACAAAGGAGGGCGTGCTCTCCGATCGCACCGGCACGCTGTCGGCCGCGTTCGAGTTCACCGCGAAGACCGTGGCGGAGGTCACGGTGCCGTTGGAGTCGCTGATCAGCCTGCCGCCCTCGGCCACGCCGGCCGACGTGGAACGCGCGGTTGCCAAGTACGGATTCTCGCGCTACGTCGTGCTCGACGGCGCGGGTTTGCCCGCGGGCTACGTGCACCTGAAGGACGTGATCGATCTCGACGACGACGAGTTCGACGAGCCGATCCCGGCCAAGCGCATCCGTCAGTTGCCGTCGATGTTCGAAGGCACCGACCTCGAGGACGCCTTGGCGTCGATGCGGCGCACCGGCGCCCACCTGGCCCGCACCTTCACGGGCACGGGGGTCACCACCGGCGTGCTGTTCCTGGAGGACATCATCGAGGAACTGGTCGGCGAGGTGCAGGACGCCACCCGGCGTGCGTGAGACGGGCCGGGTCGGGGCTCGGCGGCCTATCGTGGACACCATGACCGATGAGGCGGAGTGGCACGACTGGACCGAACTCGATGCGGCCGAGTGCATCGCGGTTCCCGGGCCGGATGACGACAAGTACTCCCGCGGCGTGCTCGGCGTGGTCACGGGGTCGGATCTGTTCCCGGGTGCCGCAGTGCTCGGGGTGGAGGCCGCCGTGCGCACCGGGCTCGGGATGGTGAGATACCTCGGCCCTGACCGGGCGAGCGGCTTCGTGCTGCATGCCCGGCCCGAAGCCGTGACGGCCGAGGGGCGCGTCCAGGCGTGGCTCGTGGGGAGCGGTATGGACGCCGCACATCGTGACGACGAGACCCGGCGGCGGCTCGATCATGCCGTCGCCGACGGCGTACCGCTCGTGGTGGATGCCGGCGCGCTCGACCTCAGCGAGCGCATCAGCGGTCCCGCCGTGCTCACGCCGCACGCCGGCGAGCTGGTGACGCTGCTCGCCGCGTACGGCGTCGAGGCCGATCGGCCGGATGTCGCGGCTCGGCCGGAACACTGGGCCGCCGTGGCGGCCGACCGCACGGGGCACGTCGTGCTGCTGAAAGGGCGCCACACCCACGTCTGCGCGCCCGCGGCCGACGGTGCAAGGCGGGTGCGTGCCCGGGTGGAGGCGCCCTCGAGCTGGGCTGCCACCGCGGGCTCGGGTGACGTGCTGGGGGGAGTGGTCGGTGCGCTGGTGGCGACGAACGCATCCGCTCTCGCCGGTCTGGATGCCGGAGCCGCGGCTGCGCGCCTGGTGGCCCTTGCCGCGACCGGAGCCTATGTGCACGCGTGGGCAGCCGAGCGGGCGGCCGACTCCGGGCCGATCGCCGCGCTCGACATCGCGCACGCCGTGCCGCGGGTGGTCGCCCGGCTGGCCAGCGGCACACGCGCCTGAGCCCGGCCCGCCGTCAGCCCGCGGGCGTCGCGACCAGGTCGACGTCGATGTAGGCCGTGTCGTCGAGATCGAGCACGCCGAGGTCGGGCACCGCGATGCCGTAGGCCTCGAGGTCGACCGGGATGCTCCCCGTCATCCTCCCGGTCTCGCCGTCGAAGCGCAGCGCCACCTCGGCGCGGACCGGGTTGGTGATGCCGCGCACCGTCAGGGCGCCCACGATGGTGACCGGTCGGGCAGCCGTCTCGTCGCCCTCGTCGGCCGCGTCGAGGGCGTCGCTCAGGTCGACGGGCTCGGTGAGCACGAACGACGCCGTGGAGCCGCCGCCGGTGAGCACGAACGAGCGCAACAGGGTGTCGAGGGCCGTGTCGTCGCTCTCGAGCGTGGCGAGGTCGACCATGAACTCGGCGTCGGTCAGCCGGTCTCCGCTCAGCATGATCACGCCGGAGAGATCGGTGGTCTCCCCGCTCACCACTTCGTCTCCGCCCGCGGACACCCGGTAGCCGACCGTCGAAGCCGGGTCGAGGTGCCAGGAGACCGTCGCGTCGGCGGCCACGGCTCCGTCGCCCTGCGGCGCGTCGAACACCGTCGGGACGACCTGCTGCACCGAGGCGCTGGGGTCGAGTGAGACGCCGCGGCTCACGATGGGCACGGCCACCACCGCCACCGCACCGACGGCGGCGGCACCCGCCACGAGGGCGAGGGCGTACTTGGCTGTGCTGTTCACGGGGGGCTTCCGGCTCGATGACGCTCGATGTCGACGCTCCAGTCAAGCAAGCGAAGGTGGTCGGCGGCTGGGAACGGGCGGAACGACTCCTGAATCATCGGTCACCGTCCTCCCAGACACTGCGCAATATGATCTGAACGTGCTGACTAGCGTTCGAGGGTTCGCGGGCCGCCCCGTGGTGTTGTGGGTGGCGTTCTTCGCGACTCAGCTGTGGCTCGGCTATCTCGGCCTCACCCATCCGGGTTCGCCCTTCGGCGACGTCACGAATGTGTACCTGCCGTGGGTGCAGCAGTCCCTCGACGGGTTCCGGCTCGGCATCGACGGGCCGTGGGTGTACCCGATCCTCGCCTTCCTGCCGATGCTGGCGGCGATGATCCTCGGCCCGGGCCTCTACGGCATCGGCTGGATGGTCATGGTCACCATCGCGAACGCAGCCGTGTTCGCGTTCCTGCTCACCGGGGCGCGCGCCACCCCCGAGGGCGGCCGGCGCATCGTCGCGGCCTGGTGGTGGCTGGCCTTCCTCGTTCTGCTCGGCCCGGTCTCGCTCGGGCGGATCGACATCTTCACCGTCGACCTCGTGATCGCAGGCCTCCTCCTGCTCAGCACCCGGCCGGCGGTGGCGGGCGTGCTGCTCGCCCTCGCCACCTGGGTGAAGGTCTGGCCCGCCGCGCTCATCGCCGCCGCCGTGGTGGCGCTGCGCCGGCGCGTGCGCGTCGCGGTCGCCGCAGTGATCACCCTGGTGGGCGTCGCCGCCGGTGCCATGGCCTTCGGCTCGGGCCTCAACGTCTTCAGCTTCATCAGCGAGCAGAACGGCCGGGGCATGCAGGTGGAGTCACCCGCATCCACGCTCTGGATGTGGCTGGCGTTCGCCGGTGACCGTTCGCAGGTGTTCTTCGACCACGAGATCATCACGTTCGAGGTCACCGGCCCCGGCAGTGTTCTGGCCGCGAAGCTCATGACGCCGCTGCTCGTGGTGGCCGTTGCAGGCATCCTGGTGCTGGCCTACTTCGTGGTGCGCTCGGGCACGTCGGAGACCGTGGTGCTCGCGCCACTGGCCCTGGCGCTGGTGACCGCGCTGATCGTGTTCAACAAAGTCGGCTCGCCGCAGTTCATGGTGTGGCTGTCGGCGCCGATCATCCTCGGCATCGTCACCCAGGGGCGACGGTTCTTCGTGCCCGCCCTCACCGTGTTCGTGATGGGTGCGCTGACGCAGATCATCTACCCCATCGCCTACGACTGGGTGATCGGGCTCGACCCGCTGATGCTGACCGTGCTGACCGTGCGCAACCTGCTGACGGTCTCGCTGTTCGTGTTCTCGGTGATCATGCTGTGGCAGAGTAGGACGACGACCAGAAAGGTGGACGAGCATGCTGGTGGCCTTCTCCGTGGCGCCTTCCGGGGGACAGTCGCAGGCTGAGAGCGACAGCGTGCACGACGCCGTCGCGGCGGCCGTGGCGGTGGTGCGCGCATCCGGCCTGCCGAACTCGACCGACTCGATGTTCACCACCATCGAGGGGGAGTGGGACGAGGTGTTCGACGTGATCAAGCGCGCCACCGAAGCCGTTCAGGCGTTCGGTCCCCGCGTCTCCCTGGTGCTGAAGGCCGACATCCGGCCCGGCCACACCGGCGAGCTCACCGGCAAGGTCACCCGCCTCGAGCAGGCGCTGGCCGAGCACGCGCAGAGGGACTAGCTGGGCAGCACGTCGTCTTCGAAGTCGTCGGCGGAGTGGTTGCCGTAGTACTCGTCGCGGGGGAGCAGGCCGTCCTGGATGGCGCGCTTCCGGAGCGCCACCTTCGTTCCGACGTCGATGCCCACCAGGCGGTACTTCTCGCGGATGCGCTTGAGGTACGACTTCGCGGTCTCCTCCGAGATGTCGAGCGCCTTCGCCACCTGCTTCACCGGCTCGCCACCGCCGTACAGCGCCATCACGCGGCGCTCCTGGGCCGAGAGTCGCGGTGCCGACTCGAGGTCGTCGGCGGCGAGTGCCAGGTCGAGCTCGGTCGAGATGAAGCTGTCGCCCGCCGACGCGGCGCGGATGGCCTCGACGATCATGTCGGCCTCTTCGCTCTTCACCAGGTAGCCGAGGGCACCCGCGGCGATCGCTTCGCGCACGACGACGGGCTCGGAGTAGGTGCTCATCAGCACCGTCTTCACTCCGGCCGACTTCAACGCGCGCAGCTTCACCGAGACCGGCAGGTTGTCTTTCAGGTCGAGGTCGAGCAGCACCACGTCGACCGGGAACTCCGGATGCGTCAGGAGGTCCGGCCAGGTGGTGACCGCGGCGACCATGCTGATGTCGTCGGCGGCGCCACGGATCCATTCGGTCAGGGCACCGAGGAGCATCCGGTGGTCGTCCACGATGGCCAGACGGATCGGGTCTCGCGAGATGGTCACCAATTCTCCTTCCGTCCGGGCGCCCTCGAGGCATCCGGAACGACAACGTGGGCGTCGACACTGACTCGCAGACGGCCGGCACGGGCGTCTACGGAGTACTGGCCGACTCGGGACAGAGCCGACCAGACAGCCGGGTCGATGCGGCGGCGGGGTATTCCGTCGAGCGACATGACTATCGGAAGCACCATCCTATCGTCAGCGGTCGTTCGGCCCCGGACGCCGTGCCCGTCGACCGTGAGATCGATCGTGGGGTTCGAGCGACCCGATTCGTCGACGATCAGCCAGATGGCCGAGAGCAGTCCGTCACGCTGCGCCGGCTCGAGGTAGCCGGCCAGGCCTCCCGGGTCGCTCACCTTCACCGCGGGGGAGAGGTACTCCGATTCGGTGATCGCGTGGTGCAGCCAGGTCTCGCGCCGGCCGGCCACCAGGGTGCGCCGCAGGTCGGTGGCGAGAGCGGATGCGGTGGCCGCCAGGTCACGGTCGAGCGGCAGATCGACGCGGCCGGTCGCGACATCCTGCAGCAGCTCCTCGGCGGCGAGGTCGAGCCGCGCGAGTTCGGCGGAGGCGAGCAGACCGAGGCCGAACCGCGGCGCGTCGATGGTGCTCTCGACCACGGTGCGGTCGAGTTCGCGCTCGACCAGTTGGCCGAAGGCGCGCACGACCACGATGCCGGCGAAGGCGGGCATGACCGTGAGCACGACCTGGCCGAAGCCCGACCCGGCGCCGGCCGGCGAGACGAGGGACTGCCAGACGAGCGCCCCGAGCGACACCACGGTGAGGGCGACGGTGGCGACGACGATGGCGGTGAGCGGCCGGAAGGTCACGCAGGCGAGCACGGTGGCGCCCACGCCGATGCCCGTGGTCATGACGACGCCGGGCTCGGCGGCGAGTGCGACGGCGGTGTAGTCGAGAGCCAGGGCCACCGCGTCGGCCGCGAGCAGGCCGCCGAAGGCCCAGGCCGGCAGGACGCCCCGCCCGCGCCGGGCCAGGAGGACGACGGTGACGAAGGCGGCGATGACGAGCAGCCAGCCGAGCCCGGGCAGCACCCGCCAGTCGTTCGCGGCCCAGGTCCAGGAGAACGAGACGAGGCCGCGCACGATCATCATGGCGCCCACGATGACCGCTCCGATGCCGAGGTAGCCGATGCCGAGGCGCGAGTCGCGCTCGATGTCCTGGCGCACCGCGTCGACGGCCCCGGGGCCGATGCGGCGGGCGCGCACGAGCCGGGTCAGCGATCCGCTGTCGGCGTTGCGTGCGCGGTTGCGGCCGGCGGCCGCGCCGCTCACTTCGGCACCTCCAGCACGACGGTCGTGCCCGAACCCGGCGCCGAGAACAGCCGCACCTTGCCGCCGACGTCGCGGATGCGCGCGATCACCGATTCGGCGAGCCCGAGCCGGCACACGTCGACGTTCTCGAGGTCGAAGCCGACGCCCGAGTCGGTCACCATCGCCCGCACCGTGGTGTCGTCCTGGGTGATGGTGACGTCGGCCGACCCCACCTCCGCGTGCCGGCGCACGTTCTCGAGGCACTCGGAGAGCGAGAGCAGGAAGGCGTCGAGCACGTGGCTCGGCAGCAGGATCTGACCGGCGCCGTGCCATGCCACCTGCAACCCCATCCGGCCGAAGCGCTGCTTCACCGACTCGAGGGTGTGGCCGAGATCGCCGGTCTCGACCGGCTCCAGCGTGTAGCCGCCCGAGGAGCGCGGCATCGGCGTGCCGCCGAGGCGCAACTGGCGCAGCAGCCGCGCATCCTCGCCGGCCTGGTTGCGCAGGGCATCCGGATTCACCCCGATGCCGGAGTGCGCGAGGAGCGTCAGCGTGGCCAGCACCGTGTCGTGCAGCAGGCGCGCGCCCTGCCGGCGCTGCGCCTCGAGTTCGCTGGCCTGCCGTTCCACCGCGTGCGCCCGGCCGAGGCGGGCCATGCCGCCGAAGGCGCGACGAAGACTGGCCGAGATCCAGGCGGCGGCGATGAAGAGCGAGATCCAGCCGACCGCGAGCGCGACGATCACCCCGACCACCCGCCCGGACGGCCAGGTGGCGAGCGTCACGAGCACGAGCACCGGCAGGTACGCGGCCAGCACGAGCGGGAACAGGCGGGCGGATGCGGCGATGGTGGCGATCAGCGAGGGCACGGCCGTTGCGGCGAAGAACGTGAGGCCGCTGGCGGTGGGGGCGTCGACCGGTGGGGTGCCGGGGATGAGGAACGCGGCGAGTGCGGCGAGCGCGAGCAGGTACGTGAACAGCGGCCAGAGCAGGGAACGCGAATCGCCGACCAGGTAGAAGCCGGCGCCGGTGAGCGCCATCAGCACGAGGCTCGGCGCGAACCCGGCGAGCTGCCCGAGGTTCGGCACGGCCACGGAGAGCACGGCCGCGGCGGTGAAGAGGATGCCGAGATTGCGCGCGGAGCGGGTGAGCAGCTTCCGCCGCTCGCGGTCGGTTCTGGGCACAGACTGCATGATACCGCGGGCTTGTTTCACCGGGCGCACGTCCTGTCCCCTGAATTGGGGAGCGTGGACGTCGACAGCTGTCGGTAAGGTCGGATGCAGTCCTGGGGGGAATTGGCCGGGAGATCGTTGGCAAGGCGATCTCCCGGCCGCATTTTTTTATGCGCCTCAGTCGGCCAGGAGACGGGTGATCTCGCGACCCACGAGATCGAACTCGATCAGGAAGCCGTCGTGACCGAATTTCGACTCGATCACGACCGGAACATCGCCGTCGATGTTCCCCGGGACGTGCCGGGCGATCAGTTCCTGATCGGGCACCGGGAAGAGTCGGTCGCTGTCGATCCCGATGACGAGGGTGCGCGCGGTCACCGATTCCAGCGCCGGCACGACACCGGCGCGACCGCGCCCGATGTCGTGCGAGTTCATCGCCTCGACCAGGGTGATGTAACTGTTCGCGTCGAAACGGCGGGTGAACTTGTTGCCGTGGAAATCGAGGTACGACTCCACGGCGAAGCGCCCGCCGCCGCCGAGCGGGGACAGGCCGCTCTGCCAGCTGCGCTGGAAGCGGTCGTTCAACTCCGTCGGGCTTCGGTAGTTCAGGAGCGCCATCCGGCGCGCCAGGGCCAGCCCCTGGTGCGGCCCCTCGCCGTCGGGCGCGTCGTAGTAGTCGCCGCCGCGGAACTGCGGGTCGGCGCGGATGGCTTGGATCTGCACGGAGTTGAGGGCGATCTGGTCGGCGGAGCTGGTGGCGGGGGCGGCGATCACGGCCATCCGCGCCACCTCGTCGGGGTAGCGGACACCCCATTCGAGCACCTGCATGCCGCCCATCGACCCGCCGACCACGGCGAACCAGCGGTCGATGCCCAGCTCCTCGGCGAGGGCGTGCTGCGCCCGCACCTGGTCGGCGATGGTGGTGTAGGGGAATCTGGCACCCCATTCCGCGCCGTCGGGCGCGATGGAGGAGGGGCCGGTCGATCCCTGGCAGCTGCCGAGCATGTTGGGCGCGACCACGAACCACCGATCGGTGTCGATCGGCAGGCCCGGGCCCACGAGGCCCGGCCACCAGCCGTCGGTGGGCTGCCCCGGTTCGGCCTTGTGGTTGAGGTTGCTGTCGCCGGTCAGCGCGTGCAGCACCAGGATGGCGTTGTCACGGGCCGGCGACAGGGTGCCGTAGGTCTCGTAGGCGATGTGCACGGTGGGCAGGGTGCCGCCGTTCTCGAACGCGAACTCGCCGATCCCGGCGAACCGCCGACGGGCCACCGGGTCGCCTTCGCGCCACGCCCCGGAGGCGGGGGGCTTGCCCATCACCGACCGGATCTGCGCCTCGGTGATGAATCCACTCGGGACCGTGTCTTCGTTCGTCTGCCAATCCATCGTGCTTCGATTCTGGACGAACGAGGGGCCCGAGGCGCAATTGTTACGTCTCGGGCCCCTCGGGCGGATCCGTCGCGGCTAGACCGCGTTGGCCCGAACGGTCTCGCGCGCGGCGGCGAGACCGGCCTCGAGGTCGGCCTTGAGGTCGGCGATGTTCTCGAGACCGACCGACAGCCGAACCAGACCGGGGGTGACGCCGGCGGTCAGCTGCTGCTCGGGGGTGAGCTGCGAGTGCGTGGTCGACGCCGGGTGGATGACGAGCGAGCGCACGTCGCCGATGTTGGCCAGGTGGCTGAACAGCTGCAGGCTGTCGACGAAGGTGCGCCCCGCATCCACACCGCCCTTCAGCTCGAACGAGAGCACGGCGCCCACGCCCTTCGGTGCGTACTTGTTGGCGGCGGCGTACCACGGGCTCGACGGCAGGCCCGCGTAGTACACGGTGGCGATGTCGTCGTGCGCGTCGAGCCACTCGGCGATCTCCTGGGCGTTCTGCACGTGACGCTCGACCCGCAGCGAGAGCGTCTCTATGCCCTGGATGAGCTGCCAGGCGCTGGCGGGAGCGATCGCCGAGCCCAGGTCGCGGAGCAGCTGCACCCGCGCCTTGATGATGTAGGCGATCGGGTCGCCGAGCGCACCGGTGTAGCTCACGCCGTGGTACGAGGGGTCGGGCTCGGTGAGGCCGGGGAACTTCTCGACGTTCTTCGACCACTCGAACTTCCCGCCGTCGACGATGATGCCGCCGATGACGGTGCCGTGGCCGCCCAGGAACTTGGTGGCCGAGTGCACCACGATGTCGGCGCCGTGCTCGATCGGGCGGATGAGGTAGGGCGTGGCGATGGTGTTGTCGACGATGAGCGGCACGCCGTTCTCGTGCGCGACATCCGCCACCAACGAGATGTCGAGGATGTTGATCTTCGGGTTGCCGATGGTCTCGGCGAAGAAGAGCTTCGTGTTGGGCCGCACCGCCCGGCGCCACTCGTCCGGGTCGTCCTGGTTCTCGACGAAGGTGGTCTCGATGCCGAGCTTCGCGAGGGTGTACTTGAAGAGGTTGTACGTGCCGCCGTAGATCGACGACGACGACACGATGTGGTCGCCGGCCTCGGCGATGTTCAGCACGGCGAAGGTCTCGGCGGCCTGGCCCGAGGCGACCAGCAGCGCTGCCGTTCCGCCTTCGAGGGCTGCCACGCGCTGCTCGACGACGTCCTGCGTGGGGTTGTGGATGCGGGTGTAGATGTTGCCGAACTCGGCCAGCGCGAACAGGTTCTGCGCGTGCTGCGAGTCGTTGAACACGTACGACGTGGTCTGGTAGATCGGCGTCGCCCGCGCGTTGGTGACGGGGTCGGGCTGGGCGCCGGTGTGGATCTGCTTGGTTTCGAACTGCCAGTTCGCGGTGTTGTCGGTCATGACCTACATCCTCGGAGTCGGTGGGTAGCTGCTGGCAGCCTAGGGAGCGGGCACACGCCCGGTCAACGCCGCCGACACGCGGCGTAACTCAAGCCCGGTCGATGCGCCGTTCCGCGAACAGCCAGCGCGCCCTGGGTTCGACGAGGGGCCGGAAGATCCGCCGCACGAGCGGCTGCGCCAGCGCCACGGCCACGACGATGCTGAACACGATCATCCCCACCAGCAGTAGATCGGACTGCGGCCCGTCGAGCATGCCCGACTCGCGGATCGGGTAGAGCACGAAGGAGTGCAGCAGGTAGACGTACATGGTGGCCTGGCCGAGACCGGAGAACCAGGTCGTGCTGCGAGGCACCAGCACGAGGAAGGCGAGGATCAGCAGCACCGCGAGCGCGATGGCACCGAGGCGAAGCGCCCCCGCCCACCACTGGTCGTAACCGAACTCGGGGTAGGCCTGTTCGTAGAGGAAGAACCGGCGCACCTTGAGGTCCCGCCAGAGCGGCACGTTCAGGGCGATGACCAGGGCGAGCGCGCCGAACACCGCGATCGCGCCGGCGCGGGCGAGCCACACGGTTCGAACGGATGCGCGCAACCAGATCGTCGTGAACGGCAGTTGCCGCAGTTTCCAGCCCAGCACGAAGAAAGGCAGCAGCGCCAGGGTGCGGTTGAGGGCGAAATCGTCGCCCACCCCCGGCAGGTACCCGCACGCGACCGAGATGATGACCGAGATGAGGAACGGGTACCGCAGCAGCGCGAGATACGGCAGCGCGACGCGCCACACGATCAGCGCGAGCAGGAACCAGAGCGTCCACGACGGCCGCACGAAATCGACCGACAGCCAGCCCGCCCGGCTGCTGTGGATTGCCGACCAGATCGCCTCGAAGATGAGGTAGGGCAGCACGAGGTCGGTGACGATGCGCCGGAGCTGCTTGACGCCGGGCGGATCGGCCTTGGCGAAGTAGCCGGCCACTGCCACGAACACGGGGACGTGGAAGGCGTAGATGAACAGGTAGACGCCGTACGCCGTGTCGGACTCGGCGATGAGCTTGAGGATGGCGTGACCGATCACCACCAGGGTGATGGCGATGAACCGGGCGTTGTCCCAGATCGGCACACGCTTGGTCGACGGTGCCCGCGGGGCGGGGGCGTCGGCCGGGCGGGACATGATTCCACACTACCTTTGTAAGGGTTGACGGCACCGGCTGAGCCGGCGGGCGAGAGGATGCGGATGAAGCGTGCAGTGGTGACCGGGGCGAGTTCGGGGATCGGCGAGGCGACGGTGCGCCTTCTGCGCAGCCACGGCTGGGAGGTCGTCGGCGTGGCCCGGCGCGTCGACCGGCTCGAGCGGCTCGCGTCGGAGACCGGTGCCGAGGTGTTCGTCGCCGACCTCACGAAGCAGTCCGACGTCGACGCGCTGCGCGACCACCTGCAGGCCACCGGTGGTGTGAGCACGCTGGTGAACAACGCCGGCGGGGCGATGGGGCTCGACAGCGTCGAAGGCGGCGATCCCGCCGACTGGCAGGGCATGTTCGACGTGAACGTGCTGGCCGTGCAACGCGTGACGGCGGCGCTGCTGCCGTTGCTGCGGGCATCCGTCGAACCCGGCGGCTCGGCCGACATCATGACCGTTTCGTCGATCGCGGGTCACGTGGCCTACGAGGGCGGCGGCGGGTACAACGCCGCGAAGTTCGCGGTGCACGCGATGGTGGAGGTGCTGCGCCTCGAGCTCTCCGGTGAGCCGATCCGGGTGCTCGAGATCGCCCCCGGCATGGTGAAGACCGAGGAGTTCTCGCTCAACCGGTTCAAAGGAGACCAGGCCAAGGCCGACAAGGTCTACGAGAACGTGCCGGAGCCGCTCAGCGCCGACGACGTGGCGCGCACGATCGTGTCGACCCTCGAGCTGCCGCCGCACGTGAGTCTCGACCTCGTGGTCATCAAACCGGTGGCCCAGTCGGCGGCCTACAAGGTCGCGCGCGGCCCGCTGCGGGTGAAGCCGCCCGTCTCGGAGTAGTACTCACGAGGCCGTGGTCGGCAGCTCCTCCGGGGTCAGGGGCACCGCGGCGTCGGCGAACGCCAGCTTCGGCACGAAGAACAGCAGCACGCCCGCCACGAGTGCACCGCCCGCGCAGATCGACCAGACCGTGAGGTAGCCGGAGAGGCTGGACGCCGTGGCGGTGACCGCGGTCGACGCGCCCTGGAACAGCACGACCCCGAACACGGCCGAGGCGAACGACCCGCCGATGGTCTTCGTGGTGTTGGTGAGGCCGGCCGCGATCCCGGTCTGGCCGAGCGGCGCCGCGGCAGCAGCGGCCGCCGGGAGGGCGCCGACGAGGGCGCCCGACCCGACCCCGGCGATGAACATGTTGACGAACACCTGCCAGGTCTCGGCGTGGAACGGCAGGAACAGGGCGTAGCCGAGCGCCACCAGGAAGGTGGCGCCGATGAGGGCGACGCGCGGGCTGAAGCGGCGTGAGAAGAACGGGAAGAGCAGCGCACCCGCGATCATCGAGAGCAGGTACACGCCGATCAGGATGGACCGGCTCGACGAGCTGAGGCCGAGACCGTACCCGTTCACCGGGTCGGTTCCGGCGAAGGTGCTGAGCGGGGCCTGCGCGCCGAGCAGGCTGATGCCGATGAGCGCGGCGGTCAGCTGCACCGGCCACATCGCCGGCTGCCGGAGCACCCGCAGGTCGATGGCGGGGTCGGGCTGGCGCACCTCGTAGAACCCGAACGGCACGAACACCAGCGCGCCGACGACGACGAGCAGCCAGACCCACCAGGTCTCCGGCCCGTTGATGCGCAGGAAGGTGAGACCGCTCGTGATCAGCAGGAGCCCGAGGGTGAGGATGCTGAAACCGACGACATCGAGCGTGCGGCCGGGGATCGGGGTCGACTCGGGCACGCCGAACAGGATGGCGAAGAACACGAGCGTCACCGCCACGGCCGGCACCGCCAGCGTGAGCGGGACGTTCTCGCCGAAGGCGCCGAAGAGGATGCCGCTCGAGAGCGCTCCGATGATGGCGCCCGCCTCGAGGGCGACCACGAGGAGGCCGGCGGCGCGGCGCGTCTGCGACGCCGCCCGGCCGGTGCGCCGACCCCGATCGAAGATGAGCGCGACCTCGAGCGGCAGCCACACCACGTAGAAGCCCTGCAGCGCCCAGGCGATCAGGAAGCTCGTGAAGTCGCCCGCGGCGACCAGCCACCAGCTCGCCGCGGCGGTCAGAACGGTCGAGATGAGGAGCATCCGTTTGTGGCCCACCATGTCGCCGAGCTTCGCCAGCACCGGCACCACGATGGCCGAGAGCAGCAGCTGTGCGGCCTCGAACCAGTTGAAGTCGGCGTCGTGGATGCCGAGGTGCTGCACCAGGTCGGGGATGAGCGGCACGTAGTAGCCCTGCAGGATGCCGCTCGTGATCTCGACCAGGAAGAGGAACCCGATGAGTGAGGCGGTCACCCCGATCGCCCCCGAGCGGAACCCGGGCAGGCGCGTCGACGAAGTCATGAACGGATGCTAGTGGTAGCCCTGGTTAGAATTCCACACACGGCCGCGGGTCGCCGACGGGAGCTGGGCCAGGGGGTGGGATGAGGCGGATCGTGGGCTGGCTCGCCGGCCGTGCCATCCCGCCGTTCGCCTGGGTCACGGCGGCAGCGGGTGCCGTGATCGCGGCCAGCGGGCTGCTGGATGCCGTGACCTCCACCCCCAACCCGCTCGGGAGCCAGTGGACCTGGATCTGGGTGGGCGTGACCATCGTGCTCGCCGGCACCCCGATCGCGCTCGGCCTGCGGTTCGTGCACTGGTTGGGGCTCGCCGGCGTCAGTGTGTTCTTCGTCGTCACCTCGCTGCAGATGGCGGTCTCGACCGCGCCGGTCGCCTCGATCAACAACTTCGTGCTGTACCCGATGCTCTCCTGCTACCTGGGCTGGTTCTACCGGCGCTGGGTGGCGCGGCTCGTCGCGGGCTGCGGCTTCGCGCTCTCGATCATCGGCCTCACCGTGAATCCGATCGACACGGTGCTGCTCACCTGGGTGAACATCGTGCTGGCCTCGATCTTCTGCCTCGAGGCCGCCGGGTACCTGCGCAAACGGCTCGACCGGGAGATCACCACCGATCCGCTGACCGGGCTGCTCAACCGGTCGGGCTTGGACGAGCGCATCGACCAGGAGCTCAGCCGGGCCGCCCGCACGGGGCAGCCGGTGACGGTGGTCATCGTCGACCTGGACGACTTCAAGCGCATCAACGACGAACGCGGCCACGCCGCCGGCGACCGGCTGCTCGTGGAGTTCGCGTCCGCACTGCGCGCACAGACGCGACCGTATGACGCGGTCGTGCGGATCGGGGGCGATGAGTTTCTGTTGGTGCTCCCCGCCACCAGCGAACCGGAGGCGCTCGAACGGATCGAGCGGCTGCGTGGCTCGACCCGGGAGCGCTGGTCGTTCGGGCTCGCCGTCGCCGGGCCGGACGACACCGGCCACTCGATCCGGGAACGGGCCGACCAGCGCCTCTACGCCCACAAGGCCGCCCGCAAGAACACCGCTTTCGACCAGCCGTGAGCGCCGGATCCGGTAGCGTGGCTGCATGAATTCCGGCGCGAACGACGTTGACACTGTGGAAAAGGCGCCGGCGGCGCCGGAGCGGGAAGTGCTCGGGTGGCTCGAGTTCGGCGACGCGTCGCGCTCACTCGCCCGCGACATCGTGGAGTCGGGCTTCGAGCCCGACTTCGTGATCGCCATCGCCCGCGGCGGTCTCATCCCCGGCGGCGCTCTCGCCTATGCGCTCGGGGTGAAGAGCTGCGGCAGCCTCAACGTCGAGTTCTACTCCGACATCGAGGAGACGCTGCCCGAACCGATCATCCTCCCCCCATTGCTCGACAACGAGCCGCTGATCGGCAAGAACGTGCTGCTCGTCGACGACGTCGCCGACTCCGGGCGAACGCTCGCGCTGGTGGTAGAACTGCTCGAGAAGCTCGACATCACGGTCAAGTCCGCGACGCTCTACCTCAAGCCACGCTCGGTCATCGCCCCCGACTTCCACTGGAAGCAGACCGACCGGTGGATCGTGTTCCCGTGGTCGGCGCATCCGCCGGTCAGTGCCGAGGGGCAGAGCGAGGCGTGAGCATCCACCTGGTCGGCGGCGGCTGGCCGCTGGCCGACGACGGCGCCGTGTACCGCCCGTTCTTCCGCGAGGTCGAGGCGCACGCGGAGGCCGCGGGCGCGCTCGAGGGTGCACGGCTCGTGATCGTGCTGGTGCGGGACGGCGACGGCGCCGAGAAGTACGCCGAACTCGTCGCCGCGTTCGAGCAACTCGCCAAGATCGCTCCGGTGCCCGTGCTCGCCGTCGAGGGCGTGCCGATCGAGCCCGCGGCGTTCGCCGATGCCGACGGCATCGTGGTGTGGGGCGGCCTGACGCCGGCCTACCGGCGGTCGCTCGAGCCGTCCTTCGGCGAGGTGCGGCGGCTGGTGGCCTCCGGCGTGCCCTACCTCGGGTTCTCGGCGGGTGCCGCGATCGCCGCTGAGACCGCGATCGTCGGCGGCTGGAAGATCGACACCGTCGAGATCGGCACCGAGGAGGCTGCCGAAGACCTCGAGCAGCTCACCGTCGAACCGGGCATCGGGCTGATCGACCTCGCGGTCGACGTGCACGCCGTGCAGTGGGGCTCCGTGTCGCGCCTGATCGCCGCGGTGGAGTCCGGCGCGGTCGACGGTGGCGTCGCCATCGACGAGCACACCGCCCTCATCGTCGGCGAGGGCCCCCTCCGGGTGGCCGGCCGCGGCAGCGTGTGGAAGGTCACCCCCGACACGGGCAGCGTGCGGGTGTCGACCGTCGGCGCCGACGCGAGCTGAGATGACCGCGCTCTCGCTGCCCGAACTGGCCGAAACGGGCCTCATGGATGCCGGCTGGGCCGCCGCGCTCGCTCCGGTGGCCGGCACCATCGCGGGGCTCGGCGACTTCCTGCGTGCCGAGAACGCCGCCGGTCGTGGCTACCTGCCGGCCGGCCAGAACGTCCTGCGGGCCTTCCGGGCACCGCTCGCCCAGGTGCGGGTGCTGATCGTCGGTCAAGACCCGTACCCCACTCCCGGGCATCCGATCGGCCTCTCCTTCGCGGTGGAGCGCGACGTGCGGCCGTTGCCGCGGAGCCTCTCGAACATCTACCGCGAACTGAGCGACGATCTCGGCATCCCGCCCGCTCCCCACGGCGACCTCTCGTCGTGGGGCGACCACGGCGTGATGCTGCTCAACCGGGTGCTCACGGTTCGGCCGGGTGCGCCCGGCTCGCACCGCGGCAAGGGCTGGGAGCAGGTGACGGAGCACGCCATCCGCGTGCTGGTGGAGCGTGACGCGCCGCTCGTCGCCATCCTCTGGGGCCGGGATGCGGCCGGTCTCGTGCCCATGCTCGGAGCCGTGCCCTCGATCACCTCGCCGCACCCGAGCCCGCTCTCGGCCAGCCGCGGCTTCTTCGGGTCGAAACCGTTCAGCCGCGCCAACGCCTTGCTCGAGCAGCAGGGCGCGCCACCGGTCGACTGGACCGTAGGCTGAAGTCATGTTGGAAGAGGAGTACCAGCCCCGCCGGGTGCTGCCGCGCGAGCTGCGGCCGGCCAGCACCGAGCAGCCGCCGCTGGAGGTGCCGTTCGAGTACGAGATCCGGGATGCGACGGCGGCCGACCTGCCCTACATCCGTGAGATCTACAACCACTACGTCGCGAACACGGTGGTGACGTTCGACGAAGACGCGATGAGCCTCAAGGAGTGGCGGCACAAGTTCGCCTGGACGCAGAAGCAGAACTACCCCTTCCTCGTGGCGCTCTCGCCGAGTGGCACCCTGCTCGGCTTCGCCTACGTCTCGGCCTGGAAGCAGAAGGCGGCCTACCGCCGCACGGTCGAGAACTCCATCTACCTCGGGCCGGCCGCGACCGGCAAGGGGCTCGGAAAGGTGCTGCTCGGCGAGCTGATCGAGCGGTCGCGGGCCGCGGGCATCAAGGAGATCCTCGCGGTGATCGCCGATCAGGGCGCGGAAGCGTCGATCAAGTTGCACGAGGGCTTCGGCTTCAAAGAGGTGGGGCGCCTCGGCCGGGTCGGCTTCAAGTTCGGGCACTGGCTCGGCACCGTGCTGCTGCAGAAGTCGCTCAAGTAGGGGCGGCGCCAGGGCGCACTCAGCCGGCCTTGCCGATGACGGGCTGCCCGTGGTCGGCGCCCAGTTCGAGCAGCAGCACGCCGCCCACCACCAGGGCGATGCCGAGCAGCTGCTGCCAGGTAAGCAGCTCACCGAACACCAGCCAGCTCACCACCGCCACGAGCACGACGCCGGCGCCCGCCCAGACCGCGTAGGCGATGCCGAGCGGCACCCCCGCCCCGAGGGTGAGGCTCAGCATCGTGAAGGCCAGCAGGTAGCCGGCGGCCACGATGAGGTACGCCCACCACTTCGAGCCCTCACCGGAGGCGAGCTTCAAGAAGGTGGTGGCCACGACTTCGGCGACGATCGCCACGGACAGGTAGAGATAACCCACGATGCTCCCTCCGGGAACGCGTGCGCGCGACGCCCCCGTGGAGACGTTACCGGTATCGTCGGGCCATGACCGAGATCCACGACCTCACCGCGCTCGAGCAGTACCGCTTCCTGCAGCGGGGCGAGCTCGGGGTGCTCGAGGTGGTCGATCACTACCTCGAGCGCATCGAGCGCCTGAACCCGTCGCTCGGCGCCTTCCACACGGTGACCGCCGAGCGGGCGCGCGAGCGGGCGAGGGAGATCGAGGCATCCGTTCCCCGTTCCGCGCCGCTCTGGGGGCTGGCCTTCGCCGACAAAGACCTCGTGCGACGGGCAGGCGTGCGCACCACCTTCGGTTCGCGGCTGTTCGCCGATTTCGTGCCCGAGGAGTCGGATGCGCTCGCCCGGCAGCTCGATGAGGCCGGGGCCGTGAGCCTCGGCAAGACGGCGACACCGGAGTTCGGCATGCCGAGCTACACCGAGAACCTCGTCGCGCCGCCGGCGCGCGACCCGTACGACCTGGAGCTCGGCCCGGGCGGGTCGAGCGGGGGAGCGGCGGTCGCCGTGGCGGCCGGGCTGGTGCCGTTCGCGCCCGGCTCCGACGGCGGCGGGTCGGTGCGCATCCCGGCGGCCGCCTGCGGCCTGGTGGGGCTGAAGCCCTCGCGCGGGTTGGTGCCCGCCGGCTCGGGACAGGACTCGCTCGCCGGGCTGCCCGTCGCCGGTCCGCTCGCGCGCACCGTGACCGACGCCGCGCTGCTCCTGGACGGCATGATCGCGCGCCGCGGCGGCCGCATCCGGCACGAACACACCCTGCGGGCACCCGACGACGGCGAGCCGTTCCTCGGCGCGGCGGTGCGGGGCGAAGGCCGCTTCCAGATCGGGCTGACCACCGGTTCGCCGTGGGAGACGGCCTACGACATCCGGCTCGCTCCGGAGGCGACGGATGCGCTCGGCATCGCCCGGGACACGCTCGTCGCGCTGGGGCACGGGATGGAGGAGTTCACCCTGGAGCCCGCGCCGGAGTACGCCGAGGCCTTCCGGGTGATCTGGCAGGTCGGCGCGTCGCAGATCCCGGTCGACGACGGCGGCCTCGAACTCGTCGAGCCCCTGACGCGCTGGCTCGTGCAGCGCGGCCGGTCGATTCCGGCGTCGGAGCTGGCACGAGCGCTGACGACGTTGTCGGCCTACGAGAAGTCGATCATCCGCCAGTTCGACGGCTACGACGCGGTGCTCATGCCGACCCTGGCACTCACGCCGCGGCCGGTCGGTTGGTACGACCGGGAGGACGGAGAGCGCAACTTCGAGCAGCAGGTGCTCTACACGCCGTTCACGTCGTTCGTGAACGTGGCCGGATTGCCGGCCATCACACTCCCGGTGCACCGCACGGTTGAGGGCCTGCCGATGGGCGCGCAGCTCATCGGCCGACCCGGCGGAGAGGCGACCCTCCTCGCGCTGGGGCGCCAGCTCGAGCGCCGCCTGCACTGGGAGCGCGTGCACCCACCGCAGTGGTGAGCGCCCGCGACCAGCGCCGCCAGGGCAGCTCGGCCGGCCAGTGCACCGCCACGGTGTGGAGGCCGCGCCGGAACCGGCGCACGAACGAGCGGGCATCGGTGAGTGGGCGATGCGAGATCTGCACCGCGATGTCGCGGGTGTAGCGCACGCGGAGCGGCCCACCGAGATGGAAGGCGAGATCGAGGTCGTCGTGGATGTCAGGATCGGCCCGATGCACTCGCCAGCGCACCGCCGCCCAGGCGTCGCGACGGAGGGCGAGGTTCGATCCGAACAGGGGGACGTGGCCGAGAGCGGGGGCCAGGCTGACGTAGTACGCACCCAGATAGACGGCGGCACCCGCGCGGCGCAGGCCGCGTGGCCCACCCGAGAACCGGGCGCCACCGGTGATCGCACTCACGTCCGGCCGGCGCGCGAATGCCAGCGACACGCGCTCGACCCAGTGCTCCGGCGGGATGCTGTCGGCGTCGAGGCGGGCGATGATCTGCCCGGTGGCGGCGTCGTAGCCGGCTGCGGCCGCGGCGGGGATGCCGGGGCGGCGCTCCGTCACCACGCGCGCGCCCGCCGCCCGCGCGAGTGCGGCAGAGGCGTCGGTGGAGCCGTTGTCCACGACGATCAGTTCGAGCGGAGGCATGCTCTGGCCCCGCAGGGCGTCGAGGCACCGCGCGAGTCGCTCGGCATCGTCCTTGACCGGGATGACGACGGAGATCGAGGGCAGGCGCCGGTCGGCGGCAGGGGAGCGGGAGCTCGGCATGCCCTGACGCTAAACGTGCCGGGTGTCTTCGCCGAGGGGCTTGACAGACCAGTCCGGCTCACAGAAAAAAGAGAGGCGAGCCTAACTAAGGCATGCCTATACTTATCTCACCATGTACATCCTCGCTCCCGACGCCACCGCCGTCGCCCGTGCCGCCGGCCGCGTGCTCATCGCCGGTACCGAAGCGAACCTCGACGAGATCCGCGCCATCGTCGCGACGCTCACCGAGAAGGCTCGCGGCCAGGTGTTCATCGAGGTGCCCTCGGCGGCGGCCATCGACCCCATCGCCACTCCCGAGTGCGTGACGGTCACCTGGCTGGCTCGCGACGTGCGCTCCGGCGAGATGGGCTCGGGGTTCGCCTGCGCCACGGGTCAGGCGGTCGGTCGTGCGGTGCGCGCCTGGCTCGGCGAGATGTCGACCGGTGACGCGGAGATCGACGGCGACGCGGTGTGCGTGTGGGTCGGCGGCGACGTGCCCACCGACTTCGCCGCCGTCTGAGGCGCCCGACCGGCCGGGTTCGGCTGGACTCCGCTCAGCGGGTGCGACGACGCGGCAGGTAGTTGCCGTCCTCGAGGCCGGCCTCGATCTCGAAGTGGTTCTCCAGCGGGTCCGATCCGGCCAGCCAGTAGAGCAGCGGGAACATCATCCCGAATTCCTGCCACTGCTGCCGGTGCACCGCTTCGTGCCGCAGCACGGCGGGGGCGTCGTTCGTGTCGGTGAGGTAGACCCCGCCCACGCAGGTGCCGCCGCGCCGGAACGCCCAGCGGGGCATCCCGGCACAGACGAACAAGCCGTCGACCCGGCGGATGCGGCCGGTGCTGAACAGCGCACCGAGCGTCAGCCCGACCGCGGTCGCGTAGAGGTAGCCGGCCCGCGCGACCGGGGGAGCGTAGAGGATGCGCCGCAGCCGCTCCATCAGGCGCTGTCGTCCCGCCCGTAGGTCTCGAGCAGCCGCAGCCACACCTCGCTGATGGTGGGGTAGGCCGGCACCACGTGCCAGAGCCGGTCGAGCGGGATCTCGCCGACCACCGCCATGGTGGCGCTGGTCAGCAGCTCCTGCACGTCGGGGCCGACGAAGGTGACGCCGAGCACCACCTTGCGGTCTTCGTCGACCACCATGCGGGCCTTCCCGGTGTAGCCGTCGGTGTGCACGCTCGCCCCCGCGACGTTGCCGATCTCGTAGTCGACGACCTTCGTGCGATAGCCGGCCTTCTCGGCGGCCGCGGCGGTGAGACCGACGGATGCGACGGGCGGGTCGGTGAAGGTCACCTGCGGCACCGCCTCGTGGTCGGCCGTCGCGACGTGCCGGCCCCAGGGCGCATCCGATACCGGCTGCCCGGTCGCGCGGGCCGCGATGACGTCGCCGCAGGCCCGCGCCTGGTACTTGCCCTGGTGAGTCAGCAGTACGCGATGGTTCACGTCACCGGTGGCGTACAGCCACTCGCCGTCGAGCGGCTTTCCGTCGTCGCCGAGCACGAGCAGGGTGTCATCGGTGTCCAGCCACTGGTTCGGGGTGAGTCCGATCGCCTCCAAGCCCAGGTCACCCGTGCGCGGCAGTCGCCCGGCCGCCACCAGCAGTTCCTCCGACTCGAGCACCGTGCCGTCGGGCAGGGTGGTGTGCACGATGCCGTCGTCGTCGCGGCGCACCTCGGTGGCCGACTCGCCGACGCGCACGTCGACCCCGAGCGCGCGGAGCGATTCGGTCACCACGAGTCCCGCGAACTCCTCCTCCTTGGCCAGCAGTTTGCCGCGGGAGAGCATGGTCACGGCCGAGCCGAGTGAGGCGTAGGCGGTCGCCATCTCCGCCGCCACGACGCCGCCGCCGATGATGACGAGCCGCGCCGGAACCGATTTCGCGCTGGTGGCCTCGCGGCTGGTCCACGGCTGTGCGTCGGCGAGGCCCGGGATGTCGGGCAGCAAGGAGACCGAACCGGTGGAGACGGTCACGGCGTGGCGGGCGTGCAGCCGGGTGACGCTCCCGTCGGCCGCCTTCACCTCGATCTCCTTCACGCCCGTGAAGGTGGCGTGCCCGCGCACCAGGTCGATGCCGGCGCCCTTCACCCATTCGACCTGGCCCGAGTCGTCCCAGTCGCTGGCGAACGAGTCGCGTCGCTTCAGCACGGCCTGCGCGTCGAGTTCGCCCGTCACGGCCTCTTTCGACCCCTCGATGTGCTGTGCCGAGCGCAGCGCCTCGCCCGGCCGCAACAGGGCCTTGGAGGGCATGCACGCCCAGTAGGAGCACTCGCCCCCGACGAGCTCGGCCTCGACGAGCACCGCCGAGAGCCCGCCCTGCACGGCGCGGTCGGCGACGTTCTCGCCGATCGCCCCGGCACCGATCACGATGAGGTCGTATTCCGTGGTCATGGTCTCACTCCTCTGCGCGCCCAACGGTGGGCGGCGCTGTGGTCATCAGCTGTGTTCATCGTACGAGGGCGGAGACGATCCGCAGGATGGCCGGCAGGTCGTCGACCGCCGCCTCCGGGGTCGCCGGCGCGAACTCGGTGATGCCCGCGCCGACCACCGTGAACTCCTCGCGCACCGCGCGGATTGCTGCGGTCAACTGGGCGGTCGTCACGCCGAACGGCTCCGGGAACTGCACGCCGGCGATCTCGCTCGGGTCGAGCACGTCGAGGTCGACGTGCAGGTAGACCTCCGTGGCGCCGGTGTCGCGCAGGGCCGCGATGAGCGCATCCGGCGTCTCGAAGCGGTCGGGGGAGAGCATGGCGATGCCGGCCGCCTCCGCGTAGTCGGCCTCGGCGTCGTCGAGCGCGCGGGTGCCGGCCAGCACCACGTGACCCGGATCGATCAGTGCCGCCGGCGCGAGTTCGGCCGGGCCCCCGCCGAGGAGCGTCCGCAGCACCATGCCGTGGAACGCCCCGGAGGGCGAGGAGGCCGGAGTGTTGAGGTCGGCGTGCGCGTCGAACCACACCACGGCCACGGGGCCGGTCGAGCGCCGCACGGCACGGCGGATGCCCGCGAACTCCACCCCGCAATCGCCGCCGATCACGACCGGCACGTCGCTCACGTCGTCGAGCGCGAGCTCAGCGGCCTCGGCGATCGCGCTCACCGACGAAAACCGGTGCACCCCCGTCTCCAGGGATTCACCCGCCCCCGTCGGCACCTCGACCACCCGGGTCACGCTCGCGGGCAGGTCGCCGCGGATCGCCTCGGCGCCGTCGATCAGCCGCATGGCCCGGCTCGAGCCGGAGCCCTGCCATTGCGGGATGACGACGAAGGTCGCGGTCACCGGACGCCGTGCCTACTCGCCGCTCGTGAGCGGCTTGGCCGAGCCGGCCTTGAGGGCGGCGAGACGGGCATCCACCTCGGTGAGCTCACCGAGGTCTTCGAGGCTCTCGAACTGGGAGTCGAGGCTCGAGGCGTTCAGCTCCTCCTGGCCGCGCACCCGGGCCTCCTCACGACGGATCTTGTCCTCGAACCGCCCGAGGTCGCTCGTGGGGTCGAGCACGTTGATGTTCTTCAGCGCATCCTGCACCTGGCTCTGCGCCTGGGCGGTCTTCGCGCGGGCCACCAGGTTGTCGCGCTTGGCCTTCAGCTGGTTGAGCTTCTCCTTCATCGCGGCCAGCCCCGACTTCAGCTTCTCGACCGACTCGGTCTGCGACGCGATCGAGGGCTCGGCCTGCTTCGCCTCGTTCTCCGACTGCAATTGCCGGGTCAGCGCCACCTTCGCGAGCGCGTCGAACTTGTCGGCGTCGGCCACGTTGCCGGCCGCGCGGAACTCGTCCGCCTTGGTGCTCGCGGCCAGCGCCTTGCGGCCCCAGTCCTCGGCGGCCGCCACGTCTTCGCGGTGGTCGTCCTCGAGCAGACGCAGGTTGCCGATGGTCTGCGCGATGGCGCTCTCGGCGTCGGCGATGTTGTCGGTGTAGTCGCGCACCAGCTGGTCGAGCATGAGCTGCGGGTCTTCGGCCTGATCGATCAGGGCGTTGATGTTGGCCTTCGCGAGCTGGGCGATGCGGCCGAAGATGGACTGCTTACTGGACATCGTGATCTCCTTCTGTACTGACTGATGGTCTGGTCGGATCGGCGGACGAGGGACGGCGGTTCGGGGTCAGAAGCGACCTCCGCCACCGCGACGTCCGCCGGAACTGCTGCTCGAACGTCGACCGCCGCCGGAGGAGCTCCGGCGGCTGCTACTGCTGCTCCTGCTGCTGCTTCGGCTGCTCCCGCCCCGGTAGCCGCCGCCCCAGCCGCCGGAACCACCGCCCCACGAGCCGCCCCAGGAGCTCCCGGAGCGGCTCCCACCGCCGTCGCCGAGGAAGCCGCCCAGGATGCCACCGAGGAGGCCGCCGGAGAACCCGTCGTCGTTCCCGCCCGAGTAGCCGCCGCCCGAGCTCTGCGCCCAGGTCACGTCCTGCTGAGCCGACGCGGTGGCGCGCGACGCGAGGTCGGCGGCGGCCGAGGCCTCCCGGAGGGACGCCTCGGGGTCGGTGCCGGCCAGGGCGAGCGCCTGGTCGAGGTGCCGCTGGGCCTCGGAGAGGCGCGTGCGGGCATCCGCCCCCACCGCGCCGCGGCGGGTCTGCAAGAAGTTCTGGGCGGCGGCGACCTCGCTCTGCGCGGTGGCGATCGCCCGGTCGCGCTGCGCGAGCAGGCGTGCGACCCGCTCCTGCTCGCCACGCGCGGTGGCGAGCGCCTGATCCAGTGGCGTGTTCGCCGCCTGCAGCGCGGTGCGGGCGTTCAGCGGATCGCGGGCGCCCTGGGTCTGCGCCCGGTGCACCTCGACGCCGAGCGCGGCCGCGAGGCCGGGCAGGTTCGGATCGGGCGAGGTGCCCGTGGCCTGGATGCGTGCGGCCTCCGTGATGTCCTGCTGGGCATCGGCGATCGCGGCCGCGAGGCCAGCCTCGGCGTTCTGCAGGTCGGTCTCGAGGGTCGCGATGCCCGTGACGAGCGTGCCGGCCTGGGCGACCGCCTGCCGGGCCGCGCTGATGCGGAGGGCGGCCTGTGCCGTGTCGCCGGCGGTGATGGCCGTCTGCGCCTGCGCGAGCTGAGCGTCGGCGAAGCTCTTCAGCTGGTCGATCTGTTCGACGCTGCCGTTCGCAGTGGCGAGAGCGGGCGGGTCGTAGCGCTCGGCGAGGCGGGCCAGGCGCTCCCGCGCATCCGTGCCGATGCCGGCCAGCGCTGCGAGCTCGCTCGTCGCCGTGCTGAGGGCGGCGGCGGGGTCGCGCTCGAGATCGCGCAGGGCGGTGAAGGCGTCGGTCTGCGCGTCGAGCTGGTCGGAGGCCTCGTCGCAGATGGCGATGATCTGCTGCGACCAGGCCCGCCGCTCCTCGTCGGTGTCGGGCACGGCGTCGTCGAGCTTCTGCTTCAGGGCGAACGCCTCGGAGAGTTTCGCCTTCACCGCCGCGAGCACCTCGGTGAAGGTCTTCGTGGCGTCGGCACCGAACTGCGCCACCGCGAAGCCGAGTTCCTGCTCGCTCGAGGTCACGGCGTTGTCGAGGTCGATGAGCACCGCGCCGACCTGACGATCGAGTTCCTTCTGGGAGGGGCCTGCTGCCTCGGCGGTGGCGGTCACCTGCGCGTCGATCTTCCGGCGGCGGCGCACGAGCACGACGACGAGGACGACCGCGATCACGACGATCACGGCGATGGCGATCACCCAGGCCAGCACGGCGCTTCCGCCACCCCCGCCGCCGTCGAGCTGGTCGGCGATGCCCTTCGCCGCGCCGATACCGGCACCCGCCCAGTCGTTGTCGCGGAGCGCCGGGACGATGTCCTCGTTCTCGATGGTGGCCAGCTGCTGGTCGCTCAGGGCGAAGTCCTGGTCGACCGAGAACTGGTAGACACGGTCGTCCGTGGCCACCGCCAGCAGCACGTCATTGGTGCCGAACTGGTTGATGCTGGCGACGTCGTTCGCCCATTGCTGCCGGTCGGCGGGGTTCGTGAAGCTGTCGGTGTACACCACGAAGAGGTTGACGCCGTGCTCGGTCGCGAGGGTGTCGAGGGCGTTCTGCAGCACCGTCTGGTCCGAGCCGAGCACACCCGACTCGTCGACGATGTACGCGCCGTTCAGATCCACCGGATCGCCGGCGTTGGCGGCGAGCGCGGGCCCCAGGACGACCAGGCCGATCGCGGCGGTGACGACGGCGAGCAGGGAGCGGAACCTCGCCGCTCGGCGATTCCGGTGCGGGTGTCTCATTGACCCAGATTCTAGGAGGCCGAGCTGTCGGGCGTCTATGAATACTGGATGTTCACCCGACGATTCCCGGGAGTCGTGGAGGAAGCGGGGCAGCGGATGCCGCCGGCGGCATGTGTCGCTGCGTTACACGCTCGGATGCACGGCGTGGGTGGCCCCGGCAGGATGAAGGGGTGAGTTCCGCACCCCGCCTCAGCGTCGTCGTCGTGACGCGTGAGCGGCCGCACGCGCCGGAGTACCACGCGTACGCGAGCACGCTGCTTGCACGTACCGTGGCGGCGGGGGAGCGCGCCGGGTGGACGGTTGACGTGGTGGCGGCTCAGGAAGAGGGGCGGGCAGCGACATTGCGGCGCACCGCCGGCGCCGCCGCGCAGGTCATCCTGGGCGGAGAGGACATCGCGCCGGAGTTCTACGGCGGCACCCGCGGGTACCGCGGCGAAGGGCAGCACGCCGAGCGCGCCGACGAGGCGCAGCTGGCGCTCGTGCACCGGGCGGTTGCCGAGGGCACGCCGCTGCTCGGCATCTGCCGCGGCCACCAGATCATCGACGTCGCCCTCGGCGGCACCCTGCTGCAAGACCTGGGCGAGGGTTCGGCACACCGGTTCGACGACGTGCCGATCGACCTCGTGATGGCGACGCACGACGTGCGGACCGTCCCCGGGAGCCGGCTCGCGGCGAGCCTCGGCGAGGTCGCCTCGACCCGCAGTGCGCACCACCAGGCCGTCGATCGGCTGGGTGACGGGCTCGTGGTGGCGGCACGCGCATCCGACGGCCTGATCGAGGCCGTGGAGCATGCCACCGCGCGGGTGCTCGGCGTGCAGTGGCACCCCGAGGACCCGGGTGCGCCCCGTGGTCAGCTCGCTGCGCTGCTCGGTCTGCTGCGCGCCCCGCTCGCTCTCGCGGCCTGAGCCGCGAACCGCGCCCCGACGCCCGCGCTGGCACCCGCGCCGGCACCCGCTCCCGCCCCACCGGAGGGCGAACTATAACCCCGCGTCCGCGCATCCGGCTGTTGGAAACGCCGGTGAGTTGCTATTGTGATGCACGTTGTTGCTGTTGCGCGTGTGACTGGAGTGATTCGGTACCGCGAACCGAACGGTCAGGGGAATCATGCGGGTCAGCGCTTCGAGCACGTTCCGGGGCAAGCGGGCCGCCGGGGCGATCGCCCTCGCGTCGGCCATCGCCCTCGGCGCGACCCTCCTCGTCACCTCGCCCGCCGCCGCCACCGACTACCCGTCGTGGGACGACGTGGTCGCCGCGCAAGCGAACGAGACCACCAAGCAGAGCCAGATCGCCGAGATCCAGGGGCTGATCAGCGGCCTGCAGTCGCAGGTCGAGGAGGCGCAGGCGGTCGCGCAGAAGGCATGGGAGGCCGATCAGGTCGCCCAGCAGGCGCTCACCGACGGCACCGCCAAGGCCGACACGCTGCAGTCGCAGGCCGCAGCCGCGAAGGCCGCGTCCGAACAGTCGAGCAAGCGCGCAGCAGCCCTGGCAGCCCAGTTCGCCCGCAGCGCCGGCAACGACCTCACGTCGCACCTCATCGTCTCGGGCGGTGACAGCGAAGACCTCCTCTACCAGCTCGGCGCCATGTCGAAGCTCAGCGAGACCAGTCAGGGCGTGTTCGAGAAGGCGGAGCAGGATGCGAACACCGCAGACTCGCTGAGCCGCCAGGCCGAGATCGCCAAGAGCGAGCTGGCCGGCCTGGCCGCCGCAGCCGACGCCGCGCTGCAGCAGGCGCGCGACGCCCAGAAGACGGTGCAGAACGCCCTGCTCGACCAGGAGGCGCACCAGGCCGAGCTCACGGTGCAGCTGGCGGCCTTGCAGCAGAACACGGCGTCGACCCTCGCCGATTACACCGCCGGTGTCGAGGCCGAGAAGAAGCGGCAGCAGGACGAGCAGGATGCCCGGGCCCGCGCGGCGGCGGAGGCGGCGGCGAATGACGACGGCGACGCGTCGACCGGCGGCGGATCGGGCGGCGGCGACTCCGGTTCGGGCGGCGCCGGTGGGGGCGGGGGCGGCGACATCGCCATCACCCCACCCGCGCAGTCGATCAGCGGTGACGCGGTGGTGGCGTTCGCCGAGCAGTTCGTGGGTGTCGTGCCCTACGGCTACGGCGCCGACCCCAACGACAGCTTCGGCTGCGACGGCCTGACGCAGTACGTGTACGGGCAGTTCGGCATCCGCCTGCCGCGCCTCGTGAGCCGTCAGGCAGCGATGGGCGTCCCGGTCTCGCCGCAGGATGCGCAGGCGGGCGACCTGGTGGTCTGGCCCGGCGCGCACATCGGCATCTACGACGGTCAGGGCGGCGTCATCCACTCGCCCGACTGGGGTCGCTACGTCACGCACAACCCCGGCCTGTGGGGCAGCTACTACTTCGTGCGCATCCTCTGACCCCGTGAAACGGTGGGCGCACGCGGCGAATCGGCGTAGCGTTCAGGGCATGACCGACGACACGACCTCCAACGAGTCCGACTCCACGCCCGACACCGACGAGCTCGCCGACGGCTCCGGCACCACGGCAGAGCCCTCGCAGCAGAAGCACCACGACGCCGAGACCGACGAAGACACCGCTTCGGGCGGACCGGCCGACTGACCGGGAGCACCAGCGTGAGCAGCATCCCGCTCGCGGTGACCGGCTCGACCGGCGCGGTCGGGGGTCTCGTGGCGCGCGACCTCGCCGGCCGCGGCGTGGCCCAGCGCCTCCTGGTGCGCACGCCCGCCCGAGCACCCGAACTCGCCGGCAGCACGGTGCACGCGGTCGCCTACTCCGACGGTGCCGCAGCCACTGCTGCGCTGGCGGGGGTCGAGACCCTCTTCATGGTGTCGGCGGCCGAGAACGCCGATCGTCTCGCCGAGCATCGCGCTTTCATCGATGCGGCGGCCGCGGCCGGTGTCGGGCACATCGTGTACACCTCCTTCGCCGCCGCGGCTCCGGATGCGGTGTTCACGCTGGCACGCGACCACTACGCCACCGAGGAGCACATCAAGGCATCGGGGCTGCGCTACACGTTCTTACGCGACACCCTGTACCTCGACTTCCTCGAGCTGATGACGGGCGAGGACGGCGTCATCCGGGGGCCGGCGGGCGACGGGCGTGCCGCCTTCGTGGCCCGCGCCGACGTGGCGCGCACGGCCGCCGCGATCCTGCTCGACCCCGCCCCGCATGCGGGCGCCACCTACGACCTCACCGGCCCCGAGGCGCTGAGCCTCGCCGAGGTGGCCGCCATCCTCACCCGCGTGACGGGCCGCGACGTGACCTTCCACGACGAGACCGTCGAGGAGGCCTACGCCTCCCGCGCCGGGTACGGTGCACCGCCTTGGCAGCTGGACGCCTGGGTCAGCACCTACACCGCCATCAAGAGCAACGTGATGGCCCCCCTGAGCCCGGCAGTCGAATCCATCACGGGCATCCCGCCCGAGACCTTCGAGACCTACCTCACGACCCGCCCCGCGCCGCAGTAGCGGCGGCGCGGAATAGGCGCGGGTGCCCCCAGTAGGATTTGAACCTACGGCCTTCTGCTCCGGAGGCAGACGCTCTATCCCCTGAGCTATGGGGGCCCGGGGTGCCTGTCTAGGTTAGCAGGATGTTACGGCTCGGCCGATCACGCCCGCGTCGTGCGAGGATCGGGAGCATGCAGCGATCCGTCTCAGCGCACATCGACGCCACCGTCGATCTCGGCACCACCGTCGTGTTCTCGATCGCCGCCGCTCCCGGCCCTGCGATCGCGAGCGAGGTGATCGATTTCCGCGTCAACGGGGAACCCGTCGAGCCGCAGGAGATCACGGATGCGCACGGCACGCGCCTCCACCAGTTCGACGTTCCCGCGGGCCGCTTCACCGCGGTCTACGAGGCCGTGGTCGACGGCCGGGCGCCGGCGGCACCGGTGGAGCCGGTCGATCTCATCCGGTACCTGCGCCCGAGCCGGTACTGCGAATCCGACACCCTGATGCCCACGGCGCTGGGGGAGTTCCGCGGGCTGTTCGGGCGTGACCTGCTCGAGGCGGTGAGTTCGTGGGTGGGTGCCGAGCTCAGCTACGTGCCGGGGTCGAGCCAGCCGACCGATGGTGCGGTGCAGACCCTGCTGCTGCGCAAGGGCGTGTGCCGCGATTACGCGCATCTCGTCATCGCGCTGCTCCGCGCACTGGACGTGCCTGCCCGCCTGGTCTCGGTCTACGCGCCGGGCCTGTACCCGATGGATTTCCATGCGGTCGCGGAGGCCTTCGTCGAGGGCGCCTGGCACGTGGTCGACGCCACCACGCTCGCGCCACGGCAGTCGCTCCTGCGCATCGCGACCGGGCGCGACGCGGCCGACACCGCGTTCCTCACCAACCACGGCGGCAACCTGGTGCTCGACCGCCTCGAGGTCTCCGCGGTCGTCGACACCCTCCCCACCGACGACCTCACGCAGCTGGTACAGCTGGGCTGAGCCGCCGCACCGATCCTGCCGCCCAGCCGCGCGCGATAGGATCGTTCGCCGTGACTCCCGAAGCCCTCGCCGCCGCTCTGTACACCATCGTGTCCGCCCGTCTCGACTCGGTCGAGGGCGTCTCGATCACCGAGGCCGACGTCGCTCTCGAGCGTCCCCGCAACCGCGAGCACGGCGACTGGGCGTCGAACATCGCCATGAAGCTCGCCAAGCAGCTCGGCACCAACCCGCGCGCCTTCGCCGAGGAGCTGGTGCCGCTCATCCAGCAGATCGACGGCGTCGCGACGGTCGACGTGGCCGGCCCCGGATTCATCAACATCACCCTCGACGCCGCTGCCGCCGGCGAGATCGCACGCACAATCGTCGAGGCCGGCGACGGCTTCGGCCACAACCAGGTGCTCGCCGGGCACACCATCAACATGGAGTTCGTCTCGGCGAACCCGACCGGTCCGCTGCACATCGGCCACACCCGGTGGGCTGCGCTCGGCGACTCGATCGCGCGGGTGCTCAAGGCATCCGGCGCGGCCGTCACCACCGAGTACTACATCAACGACGCCGGCAGCCAGATGGATGTCTTCGGCCTCTCGGTGCTGCACGCCGCCAAGGGGCTGCCCACACCCGAGAAGGGCTACCCGGGCCCGTACATCCAGACCCTCGCCGAACGCGTGCTCGCCGCGGTGCCCGACCTCCTCGACCGCCCCGACGACGAGGCCGTCGCCATCGCCCGGGATCTGGCGTACGAGTACCAGCTCGCCGAGATCCAGCAATCGCTCACGAACTTCCGCGTGCACTTCGACGTGTTCTTCTCCGAGCGCACCCTGCACGCTCCGGATGCGGTGACCGGCAAGACGGCGATCGACGACGCCGAGGAGCGCCTGCGCGCCCAGGGTCACGTCTACGAGGCCGATGACGCCGTCTGGGTGCGCACCACCGATTTCGGCGACGACAAAGACCGCGTGCTCACCCGCGGCAACGGTGTCGTCACCTACTTCGCGGCCGACGCCGCCTACTACCTCAGCAAGAAGGATCGCGGCTTCCCCGAGAAGATCTACCTGCTGGGTGCCGACCACCACGGCTACGTCGGCCGCCTCAAGGCGCTGGCCGCCGCGGCGGGCGACGACCCCGACACGGGTCTCTCCGTGCTGATCGGCCAGCTCGTGAACCTCAACGGCGCGAAGCTGTCCAAGCGCGCCGGCAACATCATCGAGCTCGACGACCTGCTCGACTGGCTCGGCGCCGACGCGCTGCGCTACTGGCTGGCCCGCTATCCCGCCGACTCGCCGCTCGCCCTCGACGGCGAGAAGCTCCGCTCGCGCACCAACGACAACCCGATCTTCTACGTGCAGTACGCGCACGCCCGCACCCGCTCGGTGGCCCGCAACGCCGCCGAGGCCGGGGTGACGCGCGCCGACTTCGAGCCGGCCCTCCTCGAGCACCCGACCGAGACGGCGCTGATCGGGGTGCTGCAGGAGTTCCCGCGCGTGGTCGCGCACGCCGCCGAGTTGCGCGAGCCGCACCGCGTCGCCCGTTACCTGGAGGACCTCGCCGGGCACTACCACCGCTGGTACGACGCCACCCGCGTGCTGCCGCTCGGCGACGAGCCGATCACGCCCATCCACGGCACGCGGCTCTGGCTGAACGACGCAACCGGGCAGGTCATCCGCAACGGGCTCGACCTGATCGGCGTCGAAGCCCCCGACCGGATGTGACGGATGCGCGACGCCGGCCGGTCGCACGCGGCAGGATAGGAGCATGAGCTCCGAGCACCACGTCGCGCCGCCGGCGCCGCCCGCGCCGCGTCGGCACTCCCTGCGCTGGCTCTGGTGGCTGATCGGTGTGCTCGTCGTGCTGGCGGTGCTCGTCGTGGTGGCCGACGTCGGCATCCGCGCCTACGCCGAAGGCCAGGCCGAGACGCAGATCGAGTCGCAGCTGCCCGATGCGGTCGAGGGCGACGTCACGGTGCAGATCGGCGGCTTCTCCTTTCTCACCCAGCTGATCGCGGGGCACTTCGACGAGGTGCAGCTCGATGCCCCCCAGCTCACCGTGAACGGCGTGCCGGTGTCGGCGCACGTGCTCGCCCGCGACGTGCCCACCGACCTCAGCCGGCCCGTCGGTGACATCGAAGCCTCGCTGTCGATGGATCAGGCGGCCGTCAACGACATCGTGGAACTGCCCGGCGACGCCGAGCTCGCGCTCGACGGCGACGGCTCGGTCTCCTACGAGGGCACGCTCAGCATCCTGGGCGTCGAGCTCGGCTACCGCGTCACCGGTCAGGTCACGGCCTCAGGCACCGACGTCGTCATCCAGCCGCAGAAGGCGAGTCTCACCCAGGGGTCGAATCTCGTCGACCTCGACCTCGGCCCGCTCCTCGGCGGGCTCACCGAAGACCCGATCACCGTGTGCGTGGCCTCGTACCTGCCGCAGGGCGCCGAGGTCGACTCGCTCGAGATCACCGACGGCCGAGCAACGGCCCACCTCACCGCACGAGACTTCGTGCTGAGCGACGACAGCCTGAGGAACCTCGGCAGCTGCGGTTAGACCAGCACCCCCTGCCGTAACACCGGCCGGGCACCCGGTAGATTTGATTCCCATGACCTCCAGCCCGCTCGCTCCCGCGTGGCTCCAGCACCCTGCCGACGCGAACGACCTGCCGGAGCCGGTGTGGTCACGCACCGCAGCGCGCACGCCCGAGGGGCAGATCGCGATCGGCGGCGTGCCCGCCTCCACTCTCGCCGCGGAGTTCGGCACCCCGCTCTACGTCGTCGACGAGACGGATGCCCGTTCCCGCGCCCGCGAGATCCGCGACGCCTTCGCCACCGAAGCTGCCCGCGTGGGCACGACCGCGAAGATCTACTACGCCGGCAAGGCCTTCCTCAGCATCGAGGTGGCGCGCTGGATGGCGGAGGAGGGCCTCTCGATCGACGTCTGCAGCGGGGGCGAACTCGCCGTCGCTCTTGCCGCCGGGGTCGATCCGGCGCGCATCGGCCTCCACGGCAACAACAAGTCCCTCGCCGAGATCGACCGGGCGGTCGCCGTCGGCGTCGGCGTGATCGTGATCGACAGCGCCATCGAGGTGGAGCGCGTCGCCGAGGCGGCCGCCCGGCACGGCAGGGTGCAGGCGGTTCGGGTGCGAGTGAACAGCGGCGTGCACGCCCACACCCACGACTTCCTGGCCACCGCGCACGAAGACCAGAAGTTCGGGGTGCGGCTCGACCAGGCGGAGGCGTTCGCGGCCGCCGTGCGCTCGCATCCGGAGCTCCGCTTCCTCGGCCTGCACTGCCACATCGGCTCGCAGATCTTCGGCGCCGACGGTTTCGCCGAGTCGGCCGCGCGCCTGCTCGAGGCTCAGGCGCTGCTGCTGGCGGGCGGCGAGGTGCCCGAGCTCAACCTCGGCGGCGGCTTCGGCATCGCCTACACGACCGCCGACGACCCCACGCCCATCGCCGAGCTCGCCGCCGCCATCGTCGACGCGGTCGCCGCCGAGTGCGCGCGCCTCGGCATCGCCGTGCCCGCCCTCGCCTTCGAGCCCGGCCGCTCCATCATCGGCACCGCCGGTGCCACCCTCTACGAGGTGGGCACCATCAAGGACGTGCTGGTGAGCGTGCCCGGCGAGACCGGCGAGCCACTCGAACTGGTGCGCAAGTACGTCAGCGTCGACGGCGGGATGAGCGACAACGCCCGCCCCGCGCTCTACGGTGCCGATTACTCGGTGCGCATCGCCAACCGGGTCAGCGCCGCCGACCCCGCCCTGGTGCGGGTGGCCGGCAAGCACTGCGAGAGCGGCGACATCGTGGTGCAGGCCGACTACCTGCCGGGCGACGTCGAACCCGGCGATCTGCTGTTCGTGCCCGCCACGGGCGCGTACTGCTGGTCGCTGGCCAGCAACTACAACTATCTCGGCCGCCCCGCGGTCGTCGCCGTGAGCGACGGACGGGCGCGCCTGATCGTGCGCCGCGAGACCGAGCACGACCTGCTGGCGCGCGACGCCGCCTATTCCGCCGACCCAGCCCGCGCCGCAGCGGGAGAACCACTCGGAGCCGCACGATGATCGAATACCGCAACCTGCGCATCGCCCTGCTCGGCGCGGGCTCCGTCGGCTCGCAGGTCGCGCGCCTGCTGCTCGAGCAGGGCGACGAGCTCGCCCTGCGCGTGGGTGCCGGCCTCGAGCTCGTCGGCATCGCCGTGCGCGATGTCGACGCTCCACGCGACGCCGATCTGCCGCGGGAGCTCTTCACCACCGACGCCCACACCCTGATCCAGTCGGCCGACGTCGTGATCGAGCTGATGGGCGGCATCGAGCCGGCCCGCGAGTACATCCTGCTCGCCATCAACTCGGGTGCCGACGTCGTCACCGGCAACAAGGCGTTGCTCGCCACCCACGGCCCGGAGCTCTTCGACGCCGCCGAGCAGGTCGGCGCGCAGCTCTACTACGAGGCCGCCGCCGGGGGAGCGATCCCCATCATCCGGCCGCTCCGCGACAGCCTCGCCGGCGACCGGGTGCGCCGCGTGATGGGCATCGTGAACGGCACCACGAACTTCATCCTCGACCGCATGGACACCGAGGGCGACAGCTTCGAGGGCGCCCTCGCCACCGCCACGGCGCTCGGCTACGCCGAGGCCGACCCCACCGCCGACGTCGAGGGCTTCGACGCCGCGCAGAAGGCCGCCATCCTGGCCAGCCTCGCCTTCCACACGGCGGTTCCGGTGGAGGCCGTGCACCGGGAGGGCATCACCGCCGTCACGGCGGCCGAGGTCGAGGCGGCCAAGCGCGCCGGGTACGTCGTCAAACTGCTGGCGATCTGCGAACGACTGACGGATGCCCGAACCGGCGTCGAGGGCGTCTCGGTGCGGGTGCATCCGGCGCTGATCAGCCGCCTGCATCCGCTCGCCGCCGTGCACGGCGCGAAGAACGCGGTCTTCGTGCAGGCGGAAGCCGCCGGCGACCTGATGTTCTACGGCGCCGGCGCGGGCGGCGTGGAGACCGCCTCCGCGGTGCTCGGCGACCTCGTCTCGGCCGCACGGCGGCACGTCGCGGGCGGCCCGGGGGTGGGGGAGTCGACCCACGCCAACCTGCCGATCCTCGACATCGGCGCGGTCCTGACGCGCTACCAGATCACCCTGCAGGTCACCGACAAGCCCGGCGTGCTCGCCCAGGTCGCGAGCCTGTTCAGCGACCACGGGGTCTCGGTCGAAGCGGTGCAGCAGACCGTGCCGAGCGCCGACACCGCGCGGTCGGCGGACGAGCCGGTCACCGCTACCCTTGTCATTGTCACGCACGAAGCCCCCGAAGCCGCCCTGGCGGCCACGGTGGCCGCTGTTTCCGCGAACGACGCCGTCGTGCGGGTGGAATCAGTGCTACGAGTTGAAGGAGACACCCCCTAGTGGCCGACGAAACACCCCGCATCCCTTCCCGCCAATGGCGCGGAGTGCTGCGCGAATACGCCGACCGTCTCGACATCACCGACGCGACCCCCGTGGTGACGCTCGGCGAGGGGGGCACGCCGCTCATCCCGGCGCCGGCTCTGTCGGCCCGCACCGGCGCGAAGGTCTACGTGAAGTTCGAGGGCATGAACCCCACGGGCTCCTTCAAAGACCGCGGCATGACGATGGCCATCTCCAAGGCGGTCGAGCACGGCGCGAAGGCCGTCATCTGCGCCTCGACGGGCAACACCTCGGCGTCCGCCGCCGCCTACGCCACCCACGCCGGCATCACCGCCGCCGTGCTGGTGCCGGAGGGCAAGATCGCGCTGGGCAAGCTCAGCCAGGCCATCGCGCACAATGCGCAGCTCATCCAGGTGCAGGGCAACTTCGACGACTGCCTCGACCTCGCGCGTGAGCTCGCCGCGAACTACCCGGTGCACCTCGTGAACTCGGTCAACCCCGACCGCATCGCCGGACAGAAGACGGCCGCCTACGAGGTGGTCGAGGTGCTTCAGGATGCGCCCGACTTCCACCTGCTGCCTGTCGGCAACGCGGGCAATTACACCGCGTACACCCGCGGCTACACCGAGGAGCTCGAGCGCGGGGTCACCACGAAGCTGCCGCGGATGTTCGGCTTCCAGGCCGAGGGCTCCGCACCGATCGTGCTCGGGCACCCGGTGGCGAACCCCGAGACCGTCGCGAGCGCCATCCGCATCGGCAACCCCGCCTCGTGGGAGCTCGCCCTCGCGGCACGCGAGGCGACCGACGGCTACTTCGGGGCGCTGAGCGACGCGCAGATCCTCGCCGCCCACCGCATCCTCTCGGCCGAGGTCGGCATCTTCGTCGAGCCCGCGTCGGCCATCAGCGTTGCGGGCCTGCTCGAGCGCGCCGACGCCGGAGTCATCCCGGCCGGCGCGACCGTGGTGCTCACGGTCACCGGGCACGGGCTGAAAGACCCGCAGTGGGCCCTGCGCTCGGCGGACGGCTCCGAGGTCACCCCGACCATCGTGCCCGTCGACGCCGCGGAGATCGCCGGCGTGCTCGGCCTCTCGACCGCCGCCGCCCCGGCCGCGGCTGCAGGCGAGGGCGTCTCGTGACGCTGGCCGGCGCCGCGCCGGTCTCGCTCGCCGGCCGCACGGTCACCGTGCGCGTGCCCGCGACCACGGCGAACCTCGGGCCCGGTTTCGACACGCTCGGGCTCGCGCTCGCGCTGTACGACGAGCTCACGGTGAGCGTGCGCGACGAACCGGGCGCCTTCGTCGACGTGCACGGTGTGGGCGAGGGCGAGGTGCCGACCGATGAGACGAACCTCGTGGTTCGCTCGATCGCGCACACCTTCGCCGCCTACGGCCAGCCGCTGCCGGGCCTGCATCTCGTGGCCCGCAACGTCATCCCGCACGGTCGCGGGCTCGGCTCGTCGGGCGCAGCGATCGTCTCCGGCATCATGGCGGCCAAGGGACTGCTCGAGGGCGTGGTCGAGATCGACTCGCTCGGGCTCCTCGCCCGAGCCACCGAGCTCGAGGGTCACCCCGACAACGTGGCCCCGGCGCTGTTCGGCGGACTCACCATCGCCTGGACCACGCCCGAAGGCCCCCAGTTCAAGAAGCTGATCGTGCACCGCGGCGTGTCACCGCTCGTGCTCGTGCCGCAGGAGACGATGTCGACGGCGCTCGCCCGGAGCCTCCAGCCCGAATCGGTGCCGCACGCCGACGCCATCTTCAACGTGTCGCGCTCGACGCTCCTGATCGCCGCCCTCATCCAGAGCCCGGAACTGCTCCTGGCCGCCACCGAGGACAAACTGCACCAGAGCTATCGGGCGAGTGCCATGCCCGAGACCGATCGGCTCATCCAGGAGCTGCGCGCCGCCGGGTTCCCCGCGGTCGTCTCGGGCGCGGGCCCGAGCATCCTCGTGCTCTGCAGCGACCCCGGGCAGCGGCTCGCGGCGGCCGAGCTGGTGGCGGCGCAGGCCGCGACACCCTGGCAGGCGCTGGTTCTGGCGGTGGACTTCAAAGGTGCTACAGTGGTGCTGCACCCGGACGAAGTCAAGTAGCCCTCAGCTCTGAATCCCGTCCCGGTCGTATTCCTCAACTCATTTCCTGCCGCGTGCAGAGACGTATCCGGCTCCGGTCCTCCCTCGTGAGAGGCCTACCCTGGTGCGTACCCGTCGTGGACAGTTCTCTGCCTGGCTTTTCGTAGCCGACAGGGGAAGGACCCCATCTCCGTGACTGACGTCAACACCCCAACCGATCTCTCGACCCTGAAGGTCTCCGAGCTGCAGGCGGTCGCCGCCCAGCTGGGCCTCGCCGGAGCATCCAAGCTCCGCAAGGGCGAACTGGTCGAAGCCATCCGCGCCGCCCAGGCCGCCGCAGGCGACCCGAGCGCCGCGCCCACCCTCGACATCGACGACGCCCCGGCTGCCGCTCCCGCGGAGGCGCCGGCCGCCGTCGAGGCGCCGGTCGCCGCTGAGGCGACCGCACCGGCCGAGCCCGTGGCTCCGGCCGCGGTCGGCCCGATCGTGCCCGACGAGCTGCTGCTCGCCGCCCCGGTCACCACCAACCAGCGCAAGGAGCCGATCGTCATCGATCTGCCCGAGGGCCCCATCGCGCCCAAGCGTCGCGGCTCGCGCCGTGTCACCTCGGTCGACGGCGGGATCGCCATCGAGCGCAGCACCGGCCGCTCCACCGGCAGCCGCGTGTCGGCCGCCTCGCACGTGAACACCGACGGTGCCGTCGAGGCCCCCCTCCTGCCTGCCGGTGACGTCACCGGTTCGGCCGACCGGGGTTCGGCCGGCGAGCAGAGCGTCACGACCGAGGCGGGCGCCGAGACTCCGCGCGAGTCCACCGAGACCCAGGGCGAGCAGGGCGAGCGCCCCGAGGGCCGCCAGGGCGGCCGCAACCGCAACCGCCGCAACCGCAACCAGAACGCCGAGCCTGCCCAGGGTGCCGAGAACGGCGCTCAGAACGCCAACGGCGGCCAGAGCAACGGCGCGCAGAACAACGGCGGCCAGAACAACGGCAGCCAGAACCAGCGCGGCAACCAGAACGACCGCGGGCAGAACGACCGCGACCAGGCGAAGGCGGATGCGCAGCAGAACGACCGCGCGCAGGGCCAGAACCAGCAGGGCCAGAACCAGCGCGGCGGTGTCGACCGCGGCGAACAGGGCGACGACCGCAACGAGCGCGGTGCCCGCAACCGGTACCGCGACCGCAAGCGTCGCGGCCAGGGCGGCACCGACGAGATCGAGCCCGAGATCAGCGACGACGACGTGCTCATCCCCGTCGCCGGCATCCTCGACATCCTCGACAACTACGCCTTCGTGCGCACGAGCGGCTACCTGCCGGGCAACAGCGACGTCTACGTCTCGCTCGGCCAGGTGAAGAAGTACAACCTGCGCAAAGGCGACGCCGTCGTCGGTTCCATTCGCCAGCCGCGCGAGGGCGACCAGAACGGCCGCCAGAAGTACAACGCGATCGTGCGCATCGAGTCGATCAACGGCCTGCCGGTCGAGGAGGCGCTGAACCGCGTCGAGTTCGGCAAGCTCACGCCGCTCTACCCGCAGGAGCGCCTGCGCCTGGAGACCGAGCCGGGCAAGCTCACGCAGCGCATCATCGACCTGGTGGCGCCCATCGGCAAGGGCCAGCGCGGCCTCATCGTCGCGCCCCCGAAGGCGGGCAAGACCATCGTGCTGCAGCAGATCGCCAACGCGATCTCGACCAACAACCCCGAGGTCCACCTCATGGTCGTGCTGGTCGACGAGCGGCCCGAAGAGGTCACCGACATGCAGCGCACGGTGAAGGGCGAGGTCATCGCCTCGACCTTCGACCGCCCGGCCGAAGACCACACCACCGTCGCCGAGCTCGCCATCGAGCGCGCCAAGCGCCTGGTCGAGCTCGGTCACGACGTGGTCGTGCTGCTCGACTCCATCACCCGCCTCGGCCGCGCCTACAACCTGGCGTCGCCGGCCTCCGGGCGCATCCTCTCCGGCGGTGTCGACGCATCCGCTCTCTACCCGCCGAAGCGGTTCTTCGGTGCGGCGCGCAACATCGAGAACGGCGGCTCGCTCACCATTCTCGCCACCGCGCTGGTGGAGACCGGCTCGAAGATGGACGAGGTGATCTTCGAGGAGTTCAAGGGCACCGGCAACTCGGAGCTCCGCCTCTCGCGTCAGCTCGCCGACAAGCGCATCTTCCCGGCGGTCGACGTGAACGCGTCCTCCACCCGCCGCGAAGAGCTCTTGATGGGCGCCGACGAGACCAAGATCACCTGGAAGCTGCGCCGCGCCCTCGCGGGTGTCGACACGCAGCAGGCGCTCGAGATCGTGCTGGGGCGCCTCAAGGAGACCCAGTCGAACGTCGAGTTCCTCATGCAGGTGCAGAAGTCGATGCCGACCCCGGCGCAGAACGGCAACGGCCACAACGGTTCGGGCCACAACGGGGCTGCACACAACTGATGTTCGAGTCCGTCAGCGCGCTGCTGGCCGAACACGACGACCTGCAGCAGCAACTCTCCGATCCCGAGCTCCACAGCGATCCGGCGCGCTCGAAGCGGGTCAACCGGCGGTACGCCGAGTTGAGCCGCATCGTCGCCGCGCACGCCACCTGGAAGCAGGCGGTCGACGACCTCGAGGCCGCGCGGGAGCTGGCGAAGGACGACGAGTCGTTCGCCGAGGAGATCCCGGCCCTCGAGGCGGGCCTCGCGGAGTCCGAGGAGAAGCTGCGGCGGCTCCTCATCCCGCGGGATCCGGATGACGCGCGCGACGTGATCATGGAGATCAAGGCCGGCGAGGGCGGCGCGGAGAGCATGCTCTTCGCCGCCGACTTGCTGCGCATGTACCTGCACTACGCCGAGTCCAAGGGCTGGAAGACGGAGCTGCTCGAACGCACCGAGAGCGACCTGGGCGGCTACAAAGACGTGCAGATCGCGGTGAAGGGCAACTCCTCCGACCCGGCGCAAGGCGTCTGGGCGCACCTGAAGTACGAGGGCGGGGTACACCGGGTGCAGCGGGTGCCGGCCACCGAGTCGCAGGGGCGCATCCACACCTCCGCCGCGGGCGTGCTCGTCTTCCCCGAGGTCGACGAGCCCGAAGAGGTCGAGATCAACCCGAACGACCTCAAGATCGACGTCTTCCGCTCCTCCGGCCCCGGCGGCCAGTCGGTCAACACCACCGACTCCGCGGTGCGCATCACCCACCTGCCCACGGGCATCGTGGTGTCGATGCAGAACGAGAAGAGCCAGCTGCAGAACCGCGAGGCGGGCATGCGGGTGCTGCGCGCGCGCATCCTGGCCAAGCAGCAGGAGGAGCTCGACGCCGAGGCCAGCGCCGCGCGCAAGAGCCAGATCCGCACGGTCGACCGCTCGGAGCGCATCCGCACCTACAACTTCCCCGAGAACCGCATTGCCGATCACCGCACCGGGTACAAGGCCTACAACCTCGACCAGGTGATGGACGGCGCGCTCGAACCGATCATCCAGTCGGCCATCACCGCCGACGAGGAGAGCCGGCTCGCCGCGGTGGGCACGGACTCCTGAGCCATGCCGGGCATCGACACGGCTGAGCGTCCCGTCACCGTCCGTTCGCTCTACGAGCGCTCGGTCGCCATCCTCGCGGCGAGCGGAATCGTCGACCCGCAGGTCGACGCCGAACTGCTCATCGGGCACGTGCTCGGTGCGTCGCGCGGCCGGGTGCAGTCGCTGACGGTGACGGATGCCCCGCTCGGCCCCGAGGAGACACTCGCGATCGTCGAGGCGGTCGAGCGGCGTGCGGCGCGGGAGCCGCTGCAGCACATCACGGGCGTCGCCTGGTTCCGCGCGCTCGAACTCGCGGTCGGCCCCGGCGTGTTCGTGCCGCGGCCCGAGACCGAGTTCGTCGCCGGCCTCGCCATCGACTCCCTGCAGGCCGTGGTGGTGGCGCCGGATGCCCGTCCGCTCGCCGTCGATCTCGGCACGGGCAGCGGTGCCATCGCGCTCGCGCTGGCCACCGAGGTTCCGCACGCGGACGTGGTGGCGGTGGAGAACTCGACCGCCGCGTTCATCTGGGCCAAGCAGAACTTCCGCAGCGTGGGTGCCGAGAACGCGCGGCTGGTCTTCATCGACCTCGCCGCCGCGCTGCCGGAGCTCGACGGCACGGTCGATGTCGTGGTGTCGAATCCGCCGTACATCCCCACCGGAGCGGTGCCCCGCGACCCGGAGGTGCGGCTGCACGACCCCGAGCACGCGCTCTACGGCGGAGCCGACGGGTTCGACGTGGTGCGCCAGGTGTCGGCCACCGCGCGCCGGTTGCTCCGGGCGGGCGGCACGCTCGTGATCGAGCACGGCGACCTCCAGGGCGACGAGCTGCGGGCCCTGCTCGCCGCCGACGGCTGGCGCGGCCCGGCCACCCACCGCGACCTCACCGGGCGCGACCGCGCGACCACCGCGATCCGTTAGGCCAACGCCCGGGCCTGCCCGCTAGGCTCGGCGACGACACCCAGGAGGAGACCATGGAACCGGTCAGTTTCGGCATCGGCGTGATCGCGCTGATCATCTTCATCATCACCGTGGTGTCGATCGTGCGGAACCCCAACCACGGCTTCTTCGGCAAGCTGGTCTGGCTCCTCGTCGCGTTCTTCCTGTCGATCCTCGGCTCCATCCTCTGGTTCGTCTTCGGCCGCGGCCGCGTGAACCGCTGATCCGGCCCCGGCTAACATGGGTTCCGAGATGGCTGCCATTTACGACTGCTCCGCACCGGCCGAGCTTCTCACCGGGATGCGCCTCGCACGAGCCGCGCTCGGCAAGGGCGAACTCGTGGTGCTGCCCACCGACACCGTGTACGGCGTCGCCGCCGACGCGTTCGATGCCGCGGCCGTGCAGCGCCTGCTCGACGCGAAGGGCCGCACCCGCCAGTCGCCGCCGCCCGTGCTGATCCCCGGCCTGCCGACGCTGGATGCGCTGGCCACCGACATCCCCGACTCCGCCCGCGCGCTCGTGGCCGAGTTCTGGCCGGGCGGGCTCACCGTGATCCTGCGGGCGACTCCGTCGCTCGTCTGGGACCTCGGCGAGACGGGTGGCACGGTGGCGCTCCGTATGCCGAACGACCCGCTCGCCCTCGAACTCCTGGCCGAGACCGGCCCCCTCGCCGTCTCCAGCGCCAACCTCACCGGGCAGCCCGCCGCGATCACCGCCGCCGGCGCCCAGGAGATGCTCGGCGACAGCGTGGCCGTGTACCTCGACGGGGGAGAGCGGCACGATGCCGTCGCCTCGACGATCGTCGACGCCACCGACCCGGCCGGCCGCATCAGCATCGTGCGACTCGGCGCGGTCTCGGCCGAGCGCATCCGCGACGTCGTGGGCGACCTGCTCGTGCCGCAGGCCGGCACCTGACGCATGCGGTTCTACCTCCTCGTCGCACTCGTCTCGGCCGTCGTCACCTTCGGCCTGACCTGGGTGATCTACAAGCTCAGCCATCGCTACCGGCTGTACCCCAAGATCCGCGAGCGCGACGTGCACACCCGGCCCACCCCGCGGCTCGGCGGCATCGCGATGTTCATCGGCGTCGTCGTGGCGTTCGTGGTGGCGTCGCAGATCAGCTGGTTCCGGCTCGTCTTCGCCGAGCCCGGCAAGGTCTGGGCCATCCTCGGCGCCGCACTCATCATCGTGCTGATCGGGGTGGCCGACGACATCTGGGACCTCGACTGGCTCACGAAGCTCGCCGGCCAGATCATCGCGGCCGGCCTCCTCGCCTGGCAGGGCGTGCAGATCGTGTCGCTGCCGATCGGCGGGCTCACCATCGGGTCGAGCGGGATGTCGCTGGTCATCACGATCCTCGCAGTGGTGCTGGTGATGAACGCCATCAACTTCATCGACGGGCTCGATGGTCTGGTCGCCGGGGTGGCGCTCATCGCGAACGGCGTGTTCTTCATCTACAGCTACCTGCTGGCGCAGGACACCTCGCCCACCGACTACTTCAACCTCGCCTCGCTCATCACCGCGGTGCTGATCGGTGCCTGCGCCGGCTTCCTGCCGCTGAACTTCCACCCCGCGAAGCTCTTCATGGGTGACGCCGGGGCACTGCTCGTGGGGCTCCTGATGGCCACGAGCGCCGTCGCCGTCACCGGTCAGGTCGACCCTGCACAGCTCGGGCGGTCGCAGTTGTTCCCCGCGTTCATCCCGATCCTGCTGCCGTTCGCCATCCTCGTCATCCCGCTGCTCGACTTCGGGCTCGCGGTGTTCCGCCGGCTGCGGGCGGGCAAGAGCCCGTTCAGCGCCGACCGCCAGCACCTGCACCACCGGCTGCTCGACATGGGTCACTCGCATCTGCAGGCCGTGCTGATCTTCTACGCCTGGACGGCGGTCATCTCGATCGGCTGCCTGCTGTTCTTCGTGCTGCAGCCCTATTGGCTCGCCTTCGTCTTCCTCGGGGTCGGTCTCGTCGTCTGCACGGCGGTGACGCTCAGCCCGTTGAGCAGGCTGAAGCGACGCGAGATCGAGGCGCAATCAGCCGATGCGGGTACCCTCGAAGCCGACATGAAAGCCGGCGACGATCCGCTCGACGCGGCCGCCGACGAGATCAAGGAGTCCTAGAACCGTGACCGAGCCTGTGATCCGAGGGAACTACCCGACGCCATCCTCCAGCAAGGTCTTCGCGGCCATCCTGCGCTGGGACATCATCCTCGCCGTCGTCATCGCTGTCATCGGGGGAGTGATTGGCTACCTCGTCGACGGTTGGGCCGGTGCCGTGAGCGCCCTCATCGGCACGGCCTTGGTGCTCGTGTTCGCCGGTATCACCGTGGTGAGCATCATCGTGGCCAACCGCTTCACGGCGTCACCCATCTACCCGACCCTGTTCTTCGCGATCGTGCTGGGCGCCTGGATGCTCAAGTTCGTGCTCTTCATAGTGATCGTGCTGCTCCTGCGGGGCCAGCCCTGGACCAACGGCACCGTGCTCTTCCTCAGCATCGTCGCGGCGGTGATCGGGAGCCTCGTGGTCGACGTGGTCGTCGTGGCGCGCACCCGCATGGCGTACGCCTCCGACGTCAAGCTCCCGAGCGGGGAATGAGCGCTCCAGGATTAGTCAGGACGCCCTGAGTCTTGATAGGGTTAGTGAGTTCGTTCCGCTGTCGCGCAATGCCGTCGTGGCTTGTATACAGCACCACCCCCACCCGTTCGTCGTCGCGAGAACTGTGAAAAGTTCCACGCCCCGAAACAGGAGATAGCGCTGATAGCTAACGCTGTGAACCTGCTAGCCCCCATGGCAACCTCCGACGATGGTGGTTTCCACGGTCCGTCGATCGAGGAGTTCTTCCCCGAGGCCATTTTCTTCGCTGGCACGCCGTTCGAAATCAACCGGATCATCCTCATCCGCTTCCTGGCGATGCTGGCCATCATCCTGATCTTCTGGATCGGGACCAGGCGCATGAAGGTCGTTCCCGGCCGCTTCCAGAGCGTCGTCGAGATGGGCCTCGACTTCGCTCGCGTGAACATCGCCGAAGACCTTCTTGGCAAGAAGGACGGCCGGCGCTTCCTCCCGCTCATCACCACCATCTTCTTCGTGGTGCTGTTCGCGAACCTCACCGGCATCATCCCGTTCCTCAACATCTCGTCGAACGCCATCATCGGCATGCCGCTGGTGCTCGCCGTCGTGGCCTGGCTCGCGTTCATGTACGCCGGGCTGAAGAAGCACCCGGGCGCATTCTTCAAGAACGCGCTCTTCCCGCCCGGCGTGCCCTGGTTCCTCTACATCATCGTGACGCCGATCGAGTTCGTCTCGACCTTCATCCTCCGGCCGATCACGCTGACGCTCCGACTCCTGATGAACATGCTCGTCGGCCACCTGCTGCTCGTGCTGTTCTTCTCGGCCACGCAGTTCTTCCTCTTCACCGCCACCCAGACCAGCATCTTCTACGGTCTGTTCGGCGTGGGAACGCTGGCCTTCGGCTTCGTCTTCACGCTCTTCGAGGTCTTGGTGGCCGTGCTGCAGGCCTACGTCTTCGCACTCCTCACCACGGTCTACATCCAGCTCGCGCTGGCTGACGAACACTAAAACGGCGCCAGGCACCCGCCTGCTCCACCATCACGAAAGGGAACAACAATGGCAGACACCGCCATCCTCGCCGAGGTCTCCGGCAGCATCGCCACGGTCGGCTACGGCCTCGCCGCCATCGGCCCGGCCATCGGCGTGGGCATCGTCGTCGGCAAGACGATCGAGGGCGTCGCCCGTCAGCCCGAGCTGGCCGGCCGCCTCCAGGTGCTGATGTACATCGGTATCGCGTTCACCGAGGCGCTCGCCTTCATCGGTATCGCGACCGGCTTCATCTTCGGCTTCTAAACCCTCTTTCACCTTAGGAAGGAGGCGCCATGCTTCAGACCATTCTCGTAGCAGCCGCCGAAGAAGCACCGCCGAACCCGTTGCTTCCCCAGCCGTACGACATCATCTGGTCGCTGGTCTGCTTCGTCGTCATCCTCATCTTCTTCTGGCGGCTCGTGCTGCCTCGTATGAAGAAGCTGCTCGACGAGCGTTCCGCCGCGATCGAGGGCAACATCGAGAAGGCCGACGTCGCGCAGCGCGAAGCCGAGGCAGCGCTCGAGCAGTACACCGCTCAGCTCGCCGAGGCCCGTGCCGAGGCGGGCAAGATCCGTGAGCAGGCCCGTGTCGACGCCCAGCGCATCGGTGCCGAGATCCAGGCCCAGGCGCAGAGCGACGCCGAGCGCGTGAAGGCCAACGCCCAGGTCGCCATCGAGGCCGACCGTCAGGCTGCCCTCGTGTCCCTCCGCTCGGAGGTCGGCAGCCTCGCCATCGACCTGGCGTCGGGTGTCATCGGGGAGTCGCTCTCCGACGACAAGAAGGCAACCGCCCTGGTCGACCGGTTCCTGGCCGACCTCGAAGCATCCGACACCGTAGGGAAGAAGTAATCACGAATGGGTAGCGCGACCAGAGTAGCCCTCGAGGAGGCCAAGGCTCGCCTGTCGAGCCTGGGCTCCCAGGTCGATCTGGCCACGGGAGAAGAGCTCTTCGCCGCCGGCCGGATCATCGGAGATTCGTCACACCTGCTCGGGGCTCTCTCCGACCCGGGGGTCGAGGCCCCCGCCAAGGTGGCGCTCGTCAAGCAGTTGTTCGCACCGGGCTACGGCCGCACCACGGTGGAACTGCTCGCGGGCATCGCCTCGAGCCGGTGGTCGAGTCACACCGACCTGCTGGCCGGCATCGAGGAGGTCGGCATCCGCGCGGTGGCCGGCTCCGCGCCCGCGTCGGCCGCGATTGACTCCGAGTTGTTCGAGTTCGGCCGCGCCGTCACGAGCGACGCGAAGCTCGAGCTCGCGCTGGGTTCGAAGCTCGGCTCGACCGATCAGAAGCGCGCCCTCGTGGAGCGCCTGCTGGGTGGTCGCGCCTCGGCGCAGACCCTGGCCATCGCCCGTCAGCTGGTCACCCAGCCGCGCGGCCGGCGCATCGGCGAGTTGATCAGGTACGCCTCGGCCATCGTCGCCGACCAGTCGGGTTCGGTGGTCGCCACGGTGACCACGGCCGCTCCGCTCGGCGCCGCTCAGGTGCAGCGGCTCGAGACCACGCTGGCCGCGCAGTACGGCCGCCGGGTGCAGCTGAACCAGGTGATCGACGCGTCGGTGATCGGTGGCATCCGCATCCAGATCGGCGACGACGTCATCGACGGCAGCGTCGCCACCCGCATCAACGATTTGAGACTTCAGCTCGCTGGCTAATCGGCGGGCACCGGAACACACTGGGGGCATACCCCATCAGAAAAGGGAAAACGATGGCTGAACTCACAATCCGCCCCGATGAGATCCGCGACGCTCTCAAGGACTTCGTCGCGGCCTACGAGCCCGGCAAGGCCGCAACCACCGAGGTGGGCTACGTCATCGACGCCGCCGACGGCATCGCCCACGTCGAAGGGCTCCCGGGTGTCATGGCCAACGAGCTGATCCGCTTCGCGGACGGCACGCTCGGCCTCGCCCAGAACCTCGACGAAGACGAGATCGGCGTCGTCGTGCTCGGCGAGTTCACCGGCATCGAAGAGGGCCAGGAAGTCACCCGCACCGGCGAGGTGCTCTCAGTGCCCGTCGGCGACGGCTACCTCGGCCGCGTGGTCGACCCGCTCGGCAACCCGATCGACGGCCTGGGCGACATCGCCACCGAGGGCCGCCGCGAGCTCGAGCTCCAGGCCCCGGGCGTCATGCAGCGCAAGTCGGTGCACGAGCCGCTGCAGACCGGCATCAAGGCCATCGACGCCATGATCCCGGTGGGCCGCGGCCAGCGACAGCTGATCATCGGCGACCGCCAGACCGGCAAGACCGCCATCGCCATCGACACCATCATCAACCAGAAGGCGAACTGGGAGTCGGGCGACGTCAACAAGCAGGTGCGCTGCATCTACGTCGCGATCGGCCAGAAGGGCTCCACCATCGCCTCGGTGAAGGGTGCGCTCGAAGACGCCGGCGCGATGGAGTACACCACCATCGTCGCCTCCCCGGCCTCCGACCCCGCCGGCTTCAAGTACCTCGCCCCCTACACCGGTTCGGCCATCGGCCAGCACTGGATGTACGGCGGCAAGCACGTGCTCATCATCTTCGACGACCTGTCCAAGCAGGCCGAGGCCTACCGCGCCGTGTCGCTGCTCCTCCGCCGCCCGCCGGGACGCGAGGCGTACCCCGGCGACGTGTTCTACCTGCACTCGCGTCTGCTCGAGCGTTGCGCCAAGCTCTCCGACGAGCTCGGTGCCGGTTCGATGACCGGCCTGCCGATCATCGAGACCAAGGCCAACGACGTCTCGGCGTACATCCCCACCAACGTGATCTCCATCACCGACGGCCAGATCTTCCTGCAGTCCGACCTGTTCAACGCCAACCAGCGTCCCGCGGTCGACGTCGGCATCTCGGTCTCCCGCGTCGGTGGCGACGCGCAGGTGAAGTCGATCAAGAAGGTCTCCGGCACGCTGAAGCTCGAGCTCGCGCAGTACCGCTCGCTCGAGGCGTTCGCGATGTTCGCATCCGACCTGGATGCGGCATCCCGTCGTCAGCTGGCCCGTGGTGCCCGGCTCACCGAGCTGCTCAAGCAGCCGCAGTACTCGCCGTTCCCCGTCGAGCAGCAGGTCGTCTCGATCTGGGCCGGCACGAACGGCAAGCTCGACGAGGTGCCGGTGGAGGACATCCTGCGTTTCGAGGCCGAGTTCCTCGACTTCCTGGGCCGCAACACCGAGGTCCTGACGACGCTTCGAGACACGAACGTGCTCGACGACGACACCGTCGCGGCCCTCGAGAAGGCGGTCGACGACTTCAAGCTCGAGTTCCAGACCGGCGAGGGCAAGCCGCTCGCGTCGGTGGGCCGTGAGGAGTTCGAGGCGACCGCTCCGGAGGACGTCAACCAGGAGAAGATCGTGAAGGGTCGCCGCTAAGAATGGGTGCTCAGCTTCGGGTCTACCGGCAGAAGATTCGTTCTGCCCAGACGACCAAGAAGATCACGAGGGCGATGGAGCTGATCTCGGCTTCGCGCATCCAGAAGGCGCAGCAGCGCGTTCTGGCGTCGACGCCGTACTCGCGGGCGATCACGCGCGCGGTGTCGGCGGTGGCGACCTATTCCAACGTCGATCACCCGCTCACCACCGAGCGCGAGAAGCTCGACACCGCGGCCGTCGTGATCTTCACCTCCGACCGTGGGCTTGCCGGCGCGTTCTCGTCGTCGATCCTCAAGGAGGCGGAGAGCCTCGCCGAACTGCTCCGGAGCGAAGGCAAGAAGGTCGTGTTCTACCTCGTCGGCCGCAAGGCCGTGGGGTATTTCAGCTTCCGTCGGCGCGAGAGCGTGCAGTCGTGGACCGGCAGCACCGACCAGCCCGTCTTCGAGACGGCCAAGGAGATCGCGGACGCGGTCGTCACGGCCTACAACCTCGATGACGAGGAGGGTGGCGTCGACGAGATCCACCTCGTGTACAACCGCTTCGTCAGCATGGTCAGCCAGGTTCCCGAGGTGGTGCGCCTGCTGCCGCTCGAGATCGTGGAGAGCGACCTGCCGGCCGAGCCGAGCAACGAGGTGTACCCCTTGTACGAGTTCGAGCCCGATGCGGAGACGGTGCTCGACGCACTGCTGCCGATCTACGTCGAGAGCCGCATCTTCAACGCGATGCTGCAGTCGGCCGCGGCTGAGCACGCCGCTCGCCAGAAGGCCATGAAGTCGGCCAGCGACAACGCCGACAACCTGATCCGTGACTACACGCGACTGGCGAACAACGCCCGTCAGAGCGAGATCACGCAGCAGATTTCCGAGATCGTGGGTGGGGCCGACGCACTGGCCTCCGCCAAGTAGACAGCGCCTAACCGGCACGCGAAGAAAAGAGAAAGCACTATGACTGACACCGCTGTTGCGCCAGTCCAGGCTGAGGAGACGCCGGGCGGCGTCGGACGCATCGCCCGAGTCACGGGCCCGGTCGTCGACATCGAGTTCCCGCACGACTCGATCCCCGAGGTGTACAACGCCTTGAAGACCACGATCTCGATCGGCGACGAGTCGCACGAGATCACGCTCGAGGTCGCTCAGCACCTCGGCGACGACCTGGTTCGCGCTATCGCGCTGAAGCCGACCGACGGTCTCGTCCGCGGCCAGGAGGTGCGCGACACGGGCGCCGCCATCTCGGTGCCGGTGGGCGACGTCACCAAGGGCAAGGTGTTCAACGTCATCGGTGAGGTGCTGAACGCCGAGCCTGGCGAGACCATCGAGATCACCGAGCGCTGGCCGATCCACCGGAAGCCCCCGGCGTTCGACCAGCTCGAGTCGAAGACTCAGCTGTTCGAGACCGGCATCAAGGTCATCGACCTGCTCACCCCGTACGTGCTGGGTGGCAAGATCGGCCTCTTCGGTGGCGCGGGTGTCGGCAAGACGGTCCTCATCCAGGAGATGATCCAGCGCGTGGCGCAGGACCACGGTGGTGTGTCGGTGTTCGCCGGTGTCGGTGAGCGCACCCGTGAGGGCAACGACCTCATCCACGAGATGGAGGAGGCGGGCGTGTTCGACAAGACCGCTCTCGTCTTCGGCCAGATGGACGAGCCGCCGGGAACCCGTCTGCGCGTCGCCCTCTCGGCTCTGACGATGGCGGAGTACTTCCGTGACGTGCAGAACCAGGACGTGCTGCTGTTCATCGACAACATCTTCCGGTTCACGCAGGCCGGTTCCGAGGTGTCGACGCTGCTCGGCCGCATGCCCTCCGCGGTGGGTTACCAGCCCAACCTGGCGGATGAGATGGGTGTGCTGCAGGAGCGCATCACCTCGACCCGCGGTCACTCCATCACGTCGCTCCAGGCCATCTACGTGCCCGCCGACGACTACACCGACCCGGCGCCGGCGACCACCTTCGCGCACCTCGACGCCACCACGGAGCTCTCGCGTGAGATCGCGTCGAAGGGTCTGTACCCGGCGGTCGACCCGCTGACCTCGACGTCGCGCATCCTCGACCCCCGCTACTTGGGCGCCGACCACTACCGCGTGGCGACGAACGTGAAGCAGATCCTGCAGAAGAACAAGGAACTGCAGGAGATCATCGCGATCCTCGGTGTCGACGAGCTCTCCGAGGAAGACAAGATCACCGTGTCGCGGGCGCGCCGCATCCAGCAGTTCCTCTCGCAGAACACCTACATGGCGAAGAAGTTCACCGGTGTGGAGGGTTCGACGGTGCCGCTGAAGGACACGATCGAGTCGTTCGACGCGATCACCCGCGGTGACTTCGACCACGTGGCCGAGCAGGCCTTCTTCAACGTCGGTTCGATCTCCGACGTCGAGGAGAAGTGGGCGCAGATCCAGAAGGAGAACGGCTAGTCATGGCGGCTCCGCTGAACGTGAGCGTGGTCTCCGCCGACCAGGAGATCTGGTCGGGCGAGGCCTCGATGGTCGTGGCGAAGACCGTGGAGGGCGAGATCGGTATCCTCGCCGGCCACGAGCCGATGCTTGCGATTCTCGCGGCCGGTGAGGTGCGCGTGAACACCACGAGCGGTGAGCGTCTCGTTGCGCGCGCCGACGACGGCTTCCTCTCGGTGGAGAACGACACCGTGACGGTGGTCGCGCGCGCCGCCGAACTGGTGAAGTAGCGACATTCTCTGAACCGCCGCACCCGCTCTCCGGAGCCGGGTGCGGCGGTCTTTTCGTCGTGAAAGGCGAACATCGTGCTCATTCTGCTGCCACCCTCCGAGACGAAGCGTGACGGGGGAGCGGGCGCTGCGCTCGACTACGCGGCGCTCTCGCACCCCGGTCTCTCGCGCGTGCGTCGCCAGCTCGTGCGCCGGGTGAGCGCCCTCGCCCGCACGCCGGAGGAGATGATGTCGCGCCTGAAGCTCGGGCCGAAGCTCGCCTTCGAGGTGGAACGCAATCGCACGCTGGCGAAGTCGCCCACGATGGCGGCGATGGACCGGTACACCGGGGTGCTCTACGAAGCGCTCGACGCCCCCGCGCTGGACGCCGCCGCCCGGGCGTTCCTCGCCGGCCACGTGCGCATCCACTCCGCGCTCTTCGGCCTGCTCGGCGCCGCCGATCCCATCCCCGCTTACCGGCTGTCCCACGACTCCCGACTCGAACCGCCGACGCTGACCGCGACCTGGGCCGCCGCCGTGTCGAAGGAGTTGCTGGCCCACCGCGACGAACTGGTGCTCGACCTCCGCTCGGAGGCCTACGTGCATCTCGGGCCGGTGCCGGCAGCGGTGGCGCAGAGCTACTTCGTGCGCGTGGTGACCGCGGGTGCCGATGGCACGAAGCGCGCGCTCAATCACTTCAACAAGAAGGGCAAGGGCGAGCTCGTGCGGGCGCTCGCACAGCACGGGGAGGACTTCGCCGACGTCGACGCACTGCTGGCGTGGGGCCGCGCATCCGCACACCGGCTCTCGATCGCGCCGAACGGTGAGTTGCTGCTCGAGGTGTGAACGCGGTGCGCCGCACGCGCCGGCGCTCAGGCATGCCCGATGCTCTCGTGGTCGAGCAGCCACGCCTTCGTGCGCACCCCCTCGCCCCAGCTGTAGCCCGTGATGCGCCCCGAGGCGGACAGCACACGATGGCAGCCCACGAACAGCGGTGTCGGATTCGACGCGATGGCGTTGCCGACCGCACGCCCTGAGCCCGCCTTGCCCACGGCTGCGGCGATCGCACCATAGGTCGTGACCTCGCCCCAGCCCAGGCGTGCGAGCTGGTGCCACACCGACCGCTGGAAGGGCGTGCCGCGCTGGGCGATCGGCACGGTGAAGGTGCGGCGATAGCCGTCGAAGTACTCGAGCAATTGCGCGGCGCCCTCATCGGCGATGGTGTTCGAGTCGTAGGCGAGACCGTCGTGGGGCAGCACGCCCTGGTGTTCGATGGCGACCGCCGTCACGGCCAGCCCGTCGCTCGCCACCTCGATGCGGCCGATGGGGGTGTCGCAGCGTTGCAGGTACGGCGACGCCGACCGCAGTTGAATCAAAGTGTCCATGCCCAGGACGCTAGGCAGTGCGGCACTGCCTCGGGGAGCCGAGCGCGCATCTGTGGAGACCGGTGACCACTCCCGGGATCCGGGTGGAGAAGACAGCCGGGGCAGGCTGGCTAAACTCGATCTGTGCCTACTCGCTTGACGAACTACTTCCTCCGGACCCTCCGTGACGTGCCCTCCGACGCGGAGGTGACGAGTCACATCCTTCTGGTGCGGGCGGGGTACATCCGCCGCCAGGCGCCGGGCATCTTCGCCTGGTTGCCGCTCGGCCTGCGGGTCAAGGCGAAGATCGAGTCGATCATCCGCGAGGAGATGGCGGCGGCGGGAGCCTTCGAGGTGCATTTCCCGGCGCTGCTGCCCAAGGAGCCCTACGAGGCGACCGGGCGGTACGACGAGTACGGGCCCGCCATGTTCCGCCTGGCCGACCGCCGCGAGGCCGGCATGGTGCTCGCGCCCACGCACGAGGAGGTCTTCACCCTGCTCGTCAAAGACCTCTACTCGAGCTACAAAGACCTGCCGCTCACGATCTACCAGATCCAGGACAAGTACCGCGACGAGGCACGCCCCCGCGCCGGGCTCCTGCGCGGCCGCGAGTTCACCATGAAGGACGCGTACTCCTTCGACGCGAGCGACGCCGGTCTCGAGGCGTCGTACCAGGCGCAGCGCGACGCCTACGAGCGCATCTTCCAGCGGCTCGGCCTCGAGTACGTGATCGTGAAGGCGGATGCGGGGGCCATGGGCGGCTCGAAGAGCGAGGAGTTCCTGCACCCGACCCCGGTGGGCGAGGACACCTTCGTGCGGTCGGCGGGCGGATACGCGGCGAACGTCGAGGCGTTCACCACCCTCGCGCCGCCCGCGCGCAGCTACGAGAAGCTCACCCCCGCGGAGGTGCTCGACACCCCGGAGACCCCCACCATCCAGACGCTCGTCGACCGGGCGAACACCGCCCACCCGCGCCCCGACGGACGCGCCTGGACGGCGGCCGACACCTTGAAGAACGTAGTGCTCGCGCTCACGCATCTCGATGGCCGGCGTGAACTCGTCGTCGTGGGGCTGCCGGGCGACCGCGAGGTCGACCTCAAGCGCGCCGAAGTGGCCTTCGCACCGGCTGAGGTCGAGCCCGCCACCGAGGCCGACTTCGCCGCGCACCCCGGCTTGGTCAAGGGGTACATCGGCCCCTGGTCGCCCGATGGTGCTGTGCTCGGCGAGGAGTCGAGCACGGGCATCCGCTACCTCGTCGACCCGCGGGTCTCCGACGGCAGCGGGTGGATCACCGGAGCCAACGTGCACGGCAAGCACGTGTTCGGGCTGGTCGCCGGCCGCGACTTCCAGGCCGACGGAACGGTGGAGGCGGCCGAGGTGCTCGCAGGCGACCCCGCGCCCGACGGCTCGGGGCCGGTGGAGCTGGCGCGCGGCATGGAGATCGGTCACGTCTTCCAGCTCGGCCGCAAGTACGCCGAGGCGCTCGGGCTCAAGGTGCTCGACGAGAACGGCAAGCTGGTGACGGTCACCATGGGGTCCTACGGCATCGGGGTGACGCGCATCCTCGCGATCATCGCCGAGCTGAACAACGACGACAAGGGCCTCATCTGGCCGCCCGCCGTCGCGCCCTTCGACGTGCACGTCATCGCCACCGGCCGCGAGCCCGGCATCTTCGAAGCGGCTGAGCAGGTCGTCGCCGACCTGGAGGCGGCGGGGCTCGACGTGCTCTTCGACGACCGGCCGAAGGTCTCGCCCGGTGTGAAGTTCGGCGACGCGGAGCTGATCGGCGTGCCGAAGATCGTGATCGTCGGCCGCGGCGTCGCCGAGGGCCAGGTGGAGCTCTGGGATCGCGCAAGCGGAGAGCGAACGCAGGTCGCCCTGGATGCCGTGGCGGCCAGCTTCGGGTAGTCTGTCCGTTTGACTGCCGGAGTCATCGGCACTGAGATCTGAACAGAGGAGGCCGGAGATGGACATCGACCTCAGCGTCTTGCGTCTCTTGGAACGCGAGCGAGAGATTCCCTTCGAGGAACTCGTGGGAATCATCGAGCAGGCCATTCTGACGGCATTCCTCAAGCACACCGACCGCCCCGCCACGGTCGAGGGCACGCCCGCCGCGCGAGTGCATCTCGACCGCAAGACCGGCCACATCAGCATCTACGTGCCCGAGTACGACGAGGACGGCGTGGTGATCGGCGAGGCCGAGGAGAACCCGAGCGACTTCGGCCGCATCGCGGCGTTCGCCGCCAAGCAGGTCATCAACCAGCGTCTGCGCGACATCGCCGACGACCACGTGCTGGGGGAGTTCAAGGGCCGCGAAGGCGACATCATCGCCGGCGTCATCCAGCAGGGGCCGAACCCGCGGATGGTGCACGTCGACCTCGGCACGATCGAAGCCATCCTGCCGCCCGAGGAGCAGGTGCCGGGGGAGAACTACGCCCACGGTTCGCGCATCCGCGTCTACGTGACCAGCGTCGCGAAGGGGCCGAAGGGCCCTTCCATCACGGTCTCGCGAACGCACCCCTCGCTCGTGCGCAAGCTCTTCGCCCTCGAGGTGCCCGAGATCGCGTCGGGCGTGGTCGAGATCGTCTCGCTCGCCCGCGAGGCCGGCCACCGCACCAAGATCGCCGTGCGCGCCACCGAGCCCGGCATCAACGCCAAAGGCGCCTGCATCGGCGAGCTCGGGCAGCGGGTGCGCGCGGTGACTGCAGAGCTCGGCAACGAGAAGATCGACATCGTCGACTACTCCGACGACTTGCCGACCTTCGTCGCCAACGCTCTCTCACCCGCCAAGGTGTCCAGCGCCTTCGTCATCGACGAGTCGCTCAAAGCCGTGCGGGCACTCGTGCCCGATTACCAGCTCTCGCTGGCCATCGGCAAAGAAGGCCAGAACGCACGGCTCGCCGCCAAGCTCACCGGTGCGAAGATCGACATCCAGCCCGACAGCATCCTCGACGGCGACTGATCGGGTCCGCTCCCGGGCGTGGTTCGATCGGACGCCCGGGAATATGGAGTACCATGGAATCTGTTAGAACGTGCGTCGGATGTCGTGCGCGCGCCACGCGGTCCTCTCTTCTGAGGGTCGTTGCCAGGGAAGCCGGTTCTGACCGGCACGCATTGGTCGTCGACGAGTCGGCCACTCTTCCTGGGCGAGGCGCATGGTTGCATCCCTCAAGCGAGTGCTTTCACACCGCGGTCACGCGTCGCGCTTTCGGGCGTGCGCTCCGCGTTGCGGGTGAACTCGACACGACAACATTAGAGAACAGGCTGAACGGCACCGTGAACCCATGAGTGACAACTGATGAGCGGCTCGAAATGAGACCCGTCCGCTACTAACGGTCTGCCCTGTCTGGGTAGACCCCAGACAGGAGAATTGTGGCTGCAAAACCACGTGTACATGAAGTCGCCGCCGAACTCGGCGTCGACAGCAAGGTCGCCCTTGCAACCCTCAAAGAGATGGGCCAGTTCGTCAAGGGCCCGTCGTCGAGCATCGAGCCCCCCGTGGCCCGGCGCTTGAAGGAACGACTCATCGCCGACGGCGCTGCGGCCTCGGGTGCGCCCGCGGGCGGCGCGGCCGCCCCGGCACCGCGGTCGGGTTCGACCGGCCCGCGTCCGGGCGCCCGCCCGGGCGCGCCGACACCCGGCGCCGGCAAGCCCGCTCCGGCCGCGCCCGCAGCTCCCGCTGCGCCCGCCGAGCAGGCTCCCAGCGCGCCGTCGGCACCAGCGCCGTCGACCCCCGCCGCCGCGAAGGCCGATTCCGTCGCCGACGCTCCCGCGGCCTCCGCGACGCCGTCGACGCCCGCTCCCGCGTCCCCGTCCGCTCCTGCTCCCGCAGCAGCTGCGTCCGATTCCGGCGCCCCTCGCCCGGGTGCTCCGCGCCCCGGCATCCCCCGGCCCGGCAACAACCCGTTCTCGAGCCAGCAGGGGATGCCTCGACCCGGCGCACCCCGCCCGGGCAACAACCCCTTCGCCAGCCAGCAGGGCATGGGTCGTGGCGGCACCGGCGGTGGCGCCAACGGCGCCATCCCGCGGCCCGGCGCTCCTCGTCCGGGTGCTCCCCGGCCCGGTGCTCCCCGTCCGGGTGCTCCGCGCCCCGGTGGGCCCGGCAGCTTCCGACCCGGCGGCCAGGGCGGCGGATTCCGCCCCGGTGCCGCGCAGGGCGGCGGCGCTCGCCCGGCGCCCGGCTCGCCCGGCTTCCGCCCCGGCGGCGGCGCTCCCGGCGCCGGTGGTGGGTTCGCCCGCCCGGGTGCCGGCGGTCGTGGCCGCGGACCCGGTGGTGGTACCGCCGGCGCGTTCGGTCGCGGTGGCGGCAAGAGCAAGGCGCGCAAGTCGAAGCGCACGAAGAGGGCAGAATTCGAGCTGCGCGAAGCTCCGTCGCTCGGCGGCGTCAGTGTTCCCCGCGGTGACGGCAACACCGTCATTCGCCTGCGTCGCGGCGCCTCGATCACCGACTTCGCCGACAAGATCGACGCGAGCCCGGGCAACCTGGTGACCGTGCTGTTCCACCTCGGTGAGATGGCGACGGCGACCGAGTCGCTCGACGAGGCCACCTTCCAGGTGCTCGGCGAGGAGCTCGGCTACAAGATCCAGATGGTCTCCCCGGAGGACGAGGATCGCGAGCTGCTCGAAGGCTTCGACATCGACCTCGACCAGGAGCTGGAAGACGAGACCGACGAAGACCTGGAGATCCGTCCCCCGGTCGTCACCGTCATGGGTCACGTCGACCACGGTAAGACGCGCCTGCTCGACGCGATCCGTAACGCGAACGTCGTCGCCGGTGAGGCGGGTGGCATCACCCAGCACATCGGTGCCTACCAGGTCGTCACCGAGCACGAGGGCATCGAGCGCCCGATCACCTTCATCGACACCCCGGGTCACGAGGCGTTCACCGCCATGCGTGCCCGTGGTGCGCAGGTGACCGACATCGCCATCCTCGTGGTCGCCGCCGACGACGGCATCATGCCGCAGACGATCGAGGCCTTGAACCACGCCCAGGCGGCCAACGTGCCGATCGTGGTCGCGGTCAACAAGATCGACAAAGAGGATGCGAACCCGGCGAAGGTGCGTCAGCAGCTCACCGAGTACAACCTCGTGGCCGAGGAGTACGGCGGCGACGTCATGTTCGTCGACGTGTCGGCGCGCAACAACATCGGCATCCAGGACCTGCTCGACGCGGTGCTCCTCACCGCCGACGCCGGTCTCGACCTCCGCGCCAACCCGAACAAGGATGCGCGCGGTGTCGCCATCGAGGCGAAGCTCGACAAGGGGCGTGGTGCGGTCGCGACCGTGCTCATCCAGTCGGGAACGCTGCACGTCGGCGACGCCATCGTGGCGGGTACGGCATACGGCCGCGTTCGCGCGATGGTCGACGAGAACGGCGAGACCGTGACCGCGGCGACCCCGTCGCGCCCGGTGCAGGTGCAGGGTCTGTCGACCGTGCCCCGCGCCGGCGACACCTTCCTCGTCACCGAGGAAGACCGCACCGCGCGTCAGATCGCCGAGAAGCGTGAAGCCGCCGAGCGCAACGCGTCGCTGGCCAAGGCCCGCAAGCGCATCTCGCTCGAAGACTTCACCCGTGCCCTCGAAGAAGGCAAGGTCGAAGCCCTCAACCTCATCATCAAGGGTGACGTCTCCGGTGCCGTCGAGGCGCTCGAGGAGTCGCTGCTCAAGATCGAGGTCGACGACTCGGTTCAGCTCCGCATCATCCACCGCGGTGTGGGTGCGGTCACCGAATCCGACGTCAACCTGGCGACCGTCGACAACGCGATCATCATCGGGTTCAACGTGCGCCCCGACACGAAGGCGCGCGAGCGCGCCGCTCGCGAGGGTGTGGACATCCGCTTCTACTCGGTCATCTACAACGCGCTCGACGACATCGAGTCCTCGCTCAAGGGCATGCTCAAGCCCGAGTTCGAAGAGGTGCAGTCGGGCGTGGCGGAGATCCGCGAGATCTTCCGCTCCTCGAAGTTCGGCAACATCGCCGGTGTCATCGTGCGGTCGGGAACGATCACACGCAACGCCAAAGCCCGCGTCATCCGCGAGGGCGTCGTCGTGGGGGACAACCTCGCGATCGAATCGCTGCGACGGTTCAAGGACGACGTCACCGAGGTTCGCACGGACTTCGAAGCGGGTATCGGTCTCGGCAAGTTCAACGACATCCAGGTCGGGGACGAGATCGAGACGATCGAGATGAAGGAGAAGCCGCGCGTCTGACGCGTGGTCGGAATCCGAGGGGGATATTCACTCCCCGCCTAAGGGTTGAGCTGAGCTCAAAGGCGGCGGGGAGCGAGTATCCCCCTCGGATTCCTTCGCTCCACATCCGGTAACGGCCGGAAAGAGAAGGGATGAGATGGCTGATCCACAGCGGGCCGCCAAGATGGCGGATCGGATCAAAGAGATCGTGGCTCGACGGCTGGAGCGGGGGATTCGGGACCCGCGGCTGGGGTTCGTGACGATCACGGATGTTCGGGTCACGGGGGATCTTCAGCACGCGTCGATCTTCTACACCGTTTACGGGGACGAGCAGGAGCGCGCCGATTCGGCTGCCGCCCTGAAGTCGGCCACGGGCATGCTACGGAGCGAGGTGGGGAAGAACATCACCGCTCGGCTCACGCCGTCGCTCGAGTTCATCGCCGACGCGCTGCCCGAGAACGCTCAGGTGCTCGAAGGTCTGCTCGCCGAGGCTCGCGCGCGCGACGCCGAGGTGGAGGGGCTGGCGAAGACCGCCCAGTACGCGGGGGATGAAGATCCCTACGTCAAGCCCCGGGTCGTTCCGGAGGACGACGAGGACTGAACGACGAGGACTGAGCGGCGAGCAACGCTGCTGCCTCGGTCAGGGGAGGGCGAAGAGGTCGTGTGCCGTCGTCACGACCAGGCCGTCCTGGATCAGGCCCGTCAGTGCCCGGTCGAACTGGGCGGGGTCGGCGACGAGCGCTGCGAGCTCCGCGCGGGGCACCGGATGCGCATCCGTGCGCAGGCGCTTCAGGATGGCACCGCGCGCCTGACGGTCGGAGCCCTCGTACTTCTTCTGCCGGGGTTTGCGCACGATCTCGATCTCCGGGTAGCCGGCTGACCGCCAGGCGCAGACGTCGGCGAGCGGGCAGAGATCGCATTTCGGGGAGCGGGCCGTGCAGATGAGCGCGCCGAGCTCCATCATGCCCGCGTTGAAGCGGGCCGCCGCGTCGTCGTCCGCGGGGAGCAGGGCCGTCATGGCCGGGAGGTCGCGTTTCGCGTTCGGCGTGGAGGCATCCGGATGCCCGTCGACGGCCCGCGCGATCACGCGACGCACATTCGTGTCGACCACCGGTGCGCGCACCCCGAAGGCGAACACGGCGACCGCCCGGGCGGTGTAGTCGCCGACGCCCGGGAGCGTGAGCAGGGCATCCACATCGCTCGGCACCGCGCCGTCGAAACGCTCCGTGATGGCGACGGCGCAGGCATGCAGGTTGAGGGCGCGGCGGGGATAGCCGAGCGATTCCCAGGCACGGACGGCATCACCGGGCGCGGCGGCGGCGAGATCGGCCGGAGCCGGCCACCGGGTGAGCCATTCGTCCAGGCGCGGGACGACCCGCACGACCGGTGTCTGCTGCAGCATGAACTCGCTGACCAGGGTGCCCCACGGTGGGAAGCCCGGACGACGCCACGGCAGGTCGCGGGCGTGCCGTGCGAACCAGCCGATCACGAGAGCCGCGAACTGCTCGCGATTCACTCGGGTCGGGGGCACCTGACCACCCTACGCCGCCGCTCGGCGGCGCCCGGGCCGCCACAGAACCTGGGCGACGTAGAATCGGGACATGGTGCAGAGTGCGACGCCGGCGAGCGACTTCGCCGATGCCCTGATGGGCGAGATCCGGCACAACTACCGGCTCGGCCGTGTGCTCGTGGCCATCGACGGCGTTGAAGGCACGCAGGCGTTCGCCGACGAACTGGCCGAGGCCTATCGCCGCGCCGACCACCCCGTCTTCCGCGCGTCGCTCGACGACTTCCAGCGCCCGCGTGCCGCCCGGGAACTGCGCGGAGCGAACTCACCCGAGGGCTACTACTTCGACCGCTACGACCTCGCCACATTGCAACGCGTGCTGATCGAGCCCTTCCGCCTGGCCGGCAGCACCGGGTTCCAGACGGCAGCATTCGACGCCGCGCGTGACGTCGAGCGCGAATCGAAGTGGCTCACCGGCCCGGCCGACGCCACCCTCATCCTGGATGGTCCGTTCCTCCAGCGGCCGGGGCTCCGCGGCCAGTTCAATTTCACGGCCTACCTCGAGGGGCGGCAGTTCGGCCTCGACCCGGTCGTGATCGGTGCCGACGAGCTCTACCAGGCCGAAGCCGGCCCGCGTTTCGGGGCCGCAGCGATCATCGACGTGGCCGACCCCGCGCATCCGCGTCGCAGCTTCGCCGACTCCTGCTGAGCGACCCGCGCGCGACCGTCCGGTCGCGATGCACCTGTTAGCGTGTCAGGCGTGCCGCATCAGCCTCCCGTCCCCGCCGCGCGTCGACCCGAGTCGGCTCGGAGCGGCATCCTGCTCGTCGACAAGAGCGGCGGGCTGACGAGCCACGACGTCGTCGCCCGCACCCGGCGCCTCGCCGGCACCCGCAAGGTGGGGCACGCGGGAACGCTCGATCCGCTCGCCACGGGCCTGCTCGTGCTCGGCGTCAACAGCTCGACACGGCTGCTCACCTACGTGGTCGGGCTCGACAAGGAGTACCTGGCCACGGTGCGCCTGGGGGCCGCCACCGCCACCGACGACTCCGAGGGCGAGCCCCTGGGCGTCGCCGATGCGGCCCTGGTGGCCGGTCTCGACGACGCGGCGCTCCGCCGGGCGTTCGCGACGCAGGTCGGCAGCATCGTGCAGGTGCCGAGCTCGGTCAGCGCCATCAAGGTCGACGGTCAGCGGGCGTACGCCCGGGTGCGCGCGGGGGAGGACGTCGTGCTCGCCGGGCGACCGGTCGAGATCGCCGAGATCGAGTTGCTCGGCGATGCGCGCCGCGAGCAGACCGCGGACGGGCATCCGGTCGTCGACATCGACGTGCGGGTGGTCTGCTCCTCGGGCACGTACATCCGCGCCATCGCCCGCGACGTCGGAGCGGCGCTCGGCGTGGGCGGTCATCTCACGAGCCTTCGGCGCACCCGCATCGGACCGTTCCCGGTGACCGCGGCCCACACCCTCGACGAGCTGCGCGCCCTTACCGACGAGGGATCGGCGCTGCCGTTGATCGACCCCGCCGACATCGCACGGCAGCTCTTCCCGGTGCTCGAGGTGACGGGTGCGGAGGCCACGGCGCTCGGGCACGGCAAGCGCATCCCGCTTCCGGATGCACAGGGCCACGGCCCGCTCGCCGCCATCACGCCCGAGGGCCGACTGCTGGGCCTCGTCGAGATCGTCGCGGGCCAGGGCAAGAGCATTGTCAACTTCCCGCCCGACGAGTACGCAGGAGAGAACGCATGATCGAGTGGTTCACCATCGTGCAGGTGGCCGTGGCCGTCGCCGGCGGGCTGCTCTGCGTCATCCTGGGGCTCGCCGGCCGTAAACCCAACGACCTCACCATGGGCGCTGCGGCGCTCGTGGAGCTGCTGCTCATCGTGCAGCTGATCATCGCCATCGTCTCGCCCCTGTTCGGCAACGAACCGAGCGGCAGCCTGCTGGAGTTCTACATCTACCTCGTCTCTGCGGTGCTGCTGCCGGTGGCGGGCGGCTTCTGGGCGCTGATCGAGCGCAGTCGCTGGAGCACGGTGATCCTCGGCGCAGTCTGCCTCGCCGTCGCGGTGATGGTGTACCGCATGAACGCCATCTGGTTCGTGCAGGGGGCGTGACGGCCGGACGGGCGACCGGGGGCGGATGCGCGGTGCCATAAACTCGTACTGCCATGGCTCAAGAGACACTCGCTGAACGCCCCCGAACCCGTGCCCGTGGAATCGGGCGGGTGCTCATCATCGTCTACGGCATCCTCGCCCTCGCCGCGACCGGCCGCTCGGTGTACGAGATCATCGCCAAGTTCGACCAGGCCCCGTTCGCCTACACGCTCTCGGCCGTGGCCGCCGTGGTCTACATCGTGGCCACCATCGCGCTCATCGCGCCCGGGCCGGTCTGGTACCGCGTCGCCTGGGTCACCATCACCTTCGAGCTCGTCGGCGTGCTCACCGTCGGCACCCTCAGCCTGTTCCTGCCCGAGTTGTTCGCCAAGGCGTCGGTGTGGTCGTGGTACGGCATGGGCTACCTCTTCATTCCGCTCGTGCTGCCGGTGCTCGGCATGCTGTGGCTGCGGCGGACGCGATGAAGATTTATCGCGGCCTCGACGGAGCTCCCGCAGGTCTCGGGCCTTCCGCTGTCACGATCGGCAAGTTCGACGGGGTGCACGCCGGGCATCGCGCGGTGATCGCCGAGTTGATCAGCGTGGCCACCGCGCGTCAGCTGACCTCGATCGCCATCACCTTCGACCGGCATCCGCTCGCTCAGCTCGACCCGCTCGCGCGCCCCGACGCGCTCCTCGGCATCGAGCAGAAGCTCGAACTGCTCGAGTCGACCGGCGTCGACGTGGCCCTGGTGCTGAACTTCGACGCCGCGCTGGCGGCGATGCCTCCGCGCGAGTTCGTGTCGCGCGTGCTGCACGAGATCTGCGGCACCCGGGTGGTGATGGTCGGCTCCGACTTCCGATTCGGTGCCCGCGGCGAGGGGAACATCGACACCCTGCGCACCCTCGGCACCGAGTTCGGCTTCGACGTCGACCTCATCCCCGAGGTGAAACCCGGCGAGGCACGGAAGGTCTCGTCGACCTGGATCCGCGAGCTCCTGGCCGCCGGCGAGGTCGAACGCGCCGGCGAACTGCTCGGCCGCACCCCGTCGGTGCGCGGCATGGTGGTGCACGGGGCGGCCCGCGGACGCGAGCTCGGCTTCCCCACGGCGAACCTCTCCCCGGAGTCGCAGGGGCTCATCCCGGCCGACGGCGTGTACGCGGGGTGGCTCACCGACCTGAGCCACGGCGGGCAGCGGTACCCGGCCGCCATCTCGGTGGGCAGCAACCCGACCTTCGCGGGCGTGCCGCCCAAGCAGGTCGAGGCGTATGTGCTCGATCGGGAGCTCGACCTCTACGACCACGTGGTCGACGTCTCCTTCGTCGCGCGCATCCGCGGCCAGGTGCGCTTCACCGGCATCGAGCCGCTGATCGCGCAGATGAACCAGGATGTCGAGGGCGTGCGTGCCCTGCTGAATGACGCCTCCTGAGGCGGCGGGCGCCACCGCCGTGCGCCCGCTCTGGCGTGGCCGCGTGCTCGCGCTCGTCGCCATCGTGCTCGTCGCGCTGAACCTCCGCACGGCGGTGGCGGCGCTCTCACCGATCTTCGACGAGATCGGCGGCGACATCGCCCTCGGCAGCGTCGGCATCGGTCTGCTCGGCATGCTGCCGCCGATCTGCTTCGCCGTGGTGGGCCTGTTCGCGCCGACGCTGCATCGACGGTTCGGGCTCGAGCCGGTGATGATCGGTGCCCTCGCGGCGATCCTGATCGGTGAGCTCGCCCGCGGCGCGGCCGCCGACTACCTGATGCTCGCCCTGGCGAGCACTCTCACCTTCGCCGGGATGGGCGTCGCGAACGTGCTGCTGCCGCCGCTCGTGAAGCGTTACTTCCCGGACCGGATCGGCCTCATCACGTCGCTCTACGCCACGGTGATGGCGATCGGGGCATCCGTTCCCGCACTCGTGGCCGTGCAGGTAAGCGACAGCGCGGGCTGGCGCATCGCGGTGGGCATGTGGGCGGTGCTCGCGGTGCTCGCGTTGCTGCCACTCGTGCTCCTGCACCTCGGCGAGCTGCGCGCGAGGCGGGACGCGACCGCGCCGGCGCCGGAACGGGCGCACCCGGAGGTGGCTGCGCAGGACGAGGACGAGGACGCGGAGGTGGCCGCGCCCCGGCCGGCGAGCTTCGGCCGGCTCTGGCGCTCGCCCATCGCCTGGTCGCTGATGCTCGTCTTCGCGGTCACCGGCCTCAACTCCTACGCCCTGTTCGCCTGGCTCCCCGAGGTCTTGGTCGACGTCTCGGGAGTCACGCAGGCGCAATCCGGCGCGCTCCTGTCGCTGTTCGCCCTGATGGGCCTGCCGGCCGCGCTGCTCGTGCCCGTTCTGGCCACGCGGATGCGCACGGTCTACCCCCTCGTGGCGCTGGCGGTCGGGTTCTACCTCATCGGCTACGGCGGTCTGCTGCTCGCGCCGGCCGCCGCGCCGTGGCTCTGGGTCGGCGCCATCGGACTCGGGCCGATGCTGTTCCCGCTGTGCCTCGTGTTGATCAACCTCCGCACGCGCACCCATCTCGGCGCAGTGGCCCTCAGCTCCTTCGTGCAGAGCCTCGGGTACGGCCTGAGCGCACTCGGCCCGCTCGTGGTGGGGGTGCTGCACCAGGCATCCGGTGGTTGGACGATTCCTCTGCTCGTCCTGCTCGCCACGGCTCTCACCTTGGCGATCTGCGGCATTGTGGTCTCGAAGCCCCGCATGCTCGAGGACGAGTGGCAGAATTGACCGATGCGCCCGGCACGGACCGTGCGGCGCGACAACGACGAGAGAAGTACGGAGACGTCGTGACGATAGAACGAGCGGTCAGTCCCGCGCAGCGCGCCATTCAGGTGCTGGGCGACGACCTCACCGAATCCACCCTGAAGCGGTACCTCGAGGGCATCCCCGGCATCGACGCCGTGGGCCTCGAGCAACGCGCGGCCGGCCTCGGCACGCGGTCGATCAAGACCACGTCGAAGGCCTGGGCGCTCGACAAGATCATCGAGCTGATCGACCTCACCACCCTCGAAGGCGCGGACACGCCCGGCAAGGTGCGGTCGCTGGTGGCCAAGGCGCTGCTGCCGGATCCGTCCGACCTGAGTGCTCCGCGGGTGGCAGCGGTGTGCGTGTACGGCGACATGGTGCCCTACGCCGTCGACGCCCTGGGCGCGGCGCACGCGGCGGGCGGCACCGAGGGCATCGCCGTCGCCGCCGTCGCGACGGCGTTCCCCAGCGGCCGGGCGTCGCTCGCGGTGAAGCTCGCCGACACCGCGGATGCGGTGGCCGCCGGGGCCGACGAGATCGACATGGTGATCGACCGGGGGGCGTTCCTGTCCGGTCGCTACGGTGCCGTCTTCGACGAGATCGTGGCAGTGAAGGAGGCCTGCCGGCGCGCGGACGGGTCGTTCGCGCACCTCAAGGTGATCCTCGAGACCGGTGAACTCACCACCTACGACAACGTGCGCCGGGCATCCTGGCTCGCGATCCTCGCCGGCGGCGATTTCATCAAGACCTCCACCGGCAAGGTGGCACCCGCGGCCACCCTGCCGGTCACGCTCTCGATGCTCGAGGTCGTGCGCGACTGGCACCGCCTCACGGGCGAGCGCATCGGCGTGAAGCCGGCCGGTGGCATCCGCTCGTCGAAGGATGCGATCAAGTACCTCGTGACGGTCGCCGAGACGGTGGGCGAGGAGTGGCTGCAGCCGCACCTGTTCCGCTTCGGGGCGTCGAGCCTCCTGAACGACGTGCTGCTGCAGCGTCAGAAGATCACGTCGGGTCACTACTCCGGCGCCGACTACGTGACCATCGACTAGGAGTCCTGATGTCATTCCTCGAATACGCCCCGGCCCCGGAGTCGACGGCCATCCTCGACCTCAAGCCCGAATACGGGCTGTTCATCGGCAACGAGTTCGTTCCCGCGGAGGGCGAGTCGTTCAGCACGATCTCGCCCGCCACCGAGAGGGAGATCGCCCGCATCGCGAACGCGAGCGAGGCCGACGTCGACCGCGCCGTCGCGGCCGCCCGGCGCGCCTACGACAAGACCTGGTCGAAGCTCTCGGGCCGGGACCGCGGCAAGTACCTGTTCCGCATCGCGCGGCTGGTGCAGGAGCGCGCCCGTGAACTCGCGGTCGCCGAGTCGCTCGACAACGGAAAGCCGATCAAGGAGAGCCGCGACGTCGACGTGCCTCTCGTGGCCGCGTGGTTCTTCTACTACGCCGGGTGGGCCGACAAGCTCGACTACGCCGGACTCGGCGGCAACCCGCGCGCCCTGGGAGTGGCGGCACAGGTCATCCCGTGGAACTTCCCGCTGCTCATGCTGGCGTGGAAGATCGCGCCCGCGCTGGCGGCCGGCAACACCGTCGTGCTGAAGCCCGCCGAGACGACGCCGCTCACCGCGCTGCTCTTCGCCGAGATCGTGCAGCAGGCCGACCTGCCGCCGGGTGTCGTGAACATCGTCACCGGTGCGGGGGAGACCGGCCGGGCGCTCGTCAACCACCCGGATGTCGACAAGGTCGCGTTCACCGGCTCGACCGAGGTCGGCCGGCAGATCGCCCGCTCCACCGCCGGTTCGGGCAAGAAGCTCACGCTCGAACTCGGCGGCAAGGCGGCGAACATCGTGTTCGACGACGCACCGATCGACCAGGCGGTCGAAGGCATCGTCAACGGCATCTTCTTCAACCAGGGGCACGTCTGCTGTGCCGGGTCGCGGCTGCTCGTGCAGGAGTCGATCCACGAGGACGTCGTCGAGCGGCTGAAGGCGCGGCTGTCGACCCTCCGCCTCGGCGACCCGCTCGACAAGAACACCGACATCGGGGCGATCAACAGTGCCGAGCAGCTGGAGCGCATCCGCACCCTCTCCGACGTCGGCGAGGCCGAGGGCGCCGAGCGCTGGACGGCCGAGTGCGCCATCCCCGAGAACGGGTTCTGGTTCGCGCCCACCATCTTCGACAACGTCTCGACCTCGTCGCGCATCGCCCGGGAGGAGATCTTCGGCCCGGTGCTCTCGGTGCTCACCTTCCGTACCCCCGCCGAGGCCATCGCCAAGGCCAACAACACGCCGTACGGGCTGTCGGCGGGCATCTGGAGCGACAAGGGGTCGCGCATCCTGGCCGTCGCCGACAAGTTGCGCGCCGGCGTCATCTGGGCCAACACCTTCAACCGCTTCGACCCGGCCTCGCCGTTCGGCGGCTACAAGGAGTCGGGCTACGGCCGCGAGGGCGGACGCCACGGGCTCGCCGCTTACCTGAAAGGCGCGAAATGACGCACATCGCCGTACCCAAGACCTACAAGCTGTTCATCGGTGGCGCGTTCCCGCGCAGCGAGTCCGGGCGCACCTACGAGGTGACCACGCCGAAGGGCGTGTTCCTCGCCAACGCGGCGAAGGCGTCGCGGAAGGATGCGCGTGACGCGGTCGTCGCGGCCCGCGCGGCCGTCTCGGGCTGGTCGGGGGCCACCGCCTACAACCGCGGACAGGTGCTGTACCGCGTGGCCGAGGTGCTCGAGGGCCGCCGCGCTCAGTTCGAGGACGAGATCGTGCGGCAGGAGGGCGTCTCCGCCGCCGCCGCCCGGGCGCAGGTCGACGAGGCGATCGACCGCTGGGTCTGGTACGCCGGATGGACGGACAAGTACAGCCAGGTGGCGGGCAACGCGAACCCGGTGGCCGGGCCGTACTTCAACCTCACCGTGCCCGAGCCGACCGGGGTGGTGGCCGTCATCGCCCCGCAGGACTCGTCGCTCCTCGGTCTGGTCAGCGCCATCGCGCCGGCGCTCGTGCCGGGCAACGCCGTCGTCGTGGTCGCCAGCGAGGCCTACCCGCTCTCGGCGATCACGCTGGCCGAGGTGCTCGCGACCAGCGACGTGCCGAAGGGTGCGGTGAACATCCTCACCGGCTCACCCGCCGAGATCGCGCCGTGGCTCGCCTCGCACGCCGACGTGAACGCGCTCGACCTCGTGGGCGCCTCGGCGCTCGACTGGATCGACCTCGAGATCGCGGCCGCCGAGACGCTGAAGCGCGTCTACCCGCCCGAGTCGGGCCCCGACGCGGCGGCGCCCGCGCTCGCCCGCGTGCTCGCGTTCACCGAGACGAAGACGGTCTGGCACACGAAGTCGCTCATCTGACCCTCCCGCCCATCGAACTCTTCGCGACCCGTCAGTCGTGGCCCTTCCCAGGGGTTTTCAGGGCCAAAACTGACGGGTCGGCAGGAGGGCGGGCGGCGGGGGGCGAGGAGGGCTAGCGTTCAAGGGGTGGAGAACCAACGCAGAGCCCTGGTCACCGGGGCGACCGGATACATCGGCGGACGGCTGGTGCCGCGGCTGCTCGACGCCGGGTTCACCGTACGGGTGCTCGTGCGGAACCCGGACAAGCTGCGCGACGTGCCCTGGGCCGACCGGGTGGAGGTGGTGCACGGCGACCTCGGCGACGCCGAGTCGCTCGCCGTCGCGTGCGCGGATGTCGACGTGTTCTACTACCTCGTGCACTCGATGGGCGGGCGCAAGGACTTCGAGGAGACCGAACGCGAATCGGCCGAGAACGTCGCCGCCGCCGTGGCCGCGGCAGGGGTGAAGCGCGTCGTCTACCTCGGCGGGCTGCACCCGCGGCACGGTCAGTTGTCGCCGCACCTCCGGTCGCGCGTGCAGGTGGGGCGCATCCTGCTCGAATCCGGCGTGCCGACCGCGGCGCTCCAGGCCGGGGTGGTGATCGGCTCCGGATCCACCTCGTTCGAGATGATCCGGCACCTCACCGAAGTGCTGCCCTACATGCCGGCGCCCAAGTGGGTGCGCAACCACATCCAGCCGATCGCCGTGCGCGACGTGCTGTACTATCTCGTTCACTCCGCCGACCTCCCGGCCGACGTGAACCGCACCTTCGACATCGGCGGGCCGGATGTGCTCCGGTACGGTCAGATGATGAACGGCTACGCGCTCGAGGCGGGCCTCAAGCAGCGCCCCATCGCCGCCCTGCCGGTGCTGACGCCGTGGCTCGCGTCGCAGTGGGTCAACCTCGTCACCCCCATCCCGCGAGCGCTGGCCATGCCGATCATCGCCTCGCTGCAATTCGACTGCGTGACGCACGAGCACGACATCCGTCAATACATCCCCGATCCGGAGGGCGGACTGACGCCCTACCGGCGCGCGGTGCGACTCGCGCTCGAGAAGATGAAGGAAGGCGAGGTCGAGACCAGCTGGCAGGACGGATTCGTCGAGGGAGCCGCGAGCGACCCGCTGCCGAGCGACCCCGACTGGGCCGGCCACACCGTCTACCTCGACGTGAAGGAGCGGCGCACCGCCGCCCGGGTGGAGGACCTCTGGCGGGTGATCGAGGGCATCGGCGGCCAGAACGGCTGGTACTCGTTCCCGCTCGCTTGGGCGGTGCGCGGCTGGCTCGACAAGCTGGTCGGCGGAGTGGGCCTTCGGCGCGGGCGACGCAGCGCGACCTCCCTGCACATCGGCGATGCCCTCGACTTCTGGCGGGTGGAGCGGATCGACCGCGGTTCGTTCCTGCGGCTGCGGGCCGAGATGCGGGTGCCCGGGCAGGCCTGGCTCGAGATGCGAGCCCGCCCCACCGACGACGGCGGTTCGATCTACGATCAGCGGGCCATCTTCTTTCCGCGCGGGCTCGGCGGCCGGTTGTACTGGTTCGCCATCCTGCCTTTCCACGGGGTGATCTTCAACGGGATGGCCAACCGCATCACGGCCACGGCGCTGGCCACGCAGGGAGAGCCGAAGGCGAACGGCTAAACTGGATGCTCTTCAGCAGGAGGTACGGAACGTGACCGGAAAAGCGAAGACGGTATTCGTCGGCGACAGTCTGACCGAGGGCGGTCGTTGGCAGGAGTGGTTCCCCGATGTCGAGGCGGTCAACCTCGGCGTGGCCGCAGACACCACGGAGGGGCTGATCGATCGCCTCGACGAGGTCGCTGCTGAGGACCCGGACACGGTGGTGCTGCTCATCGGCACGAACGACGTCGCGAACCGGCGCGCGGTCGAGCAGGTCGTGCGCAACATCGAGACCATCCTGGTGGAGCTGCGTCAGGCGCTGCCGGATGCGCGCATTCTGGTGCAGTCGGTGCTGCCCCGTGGGCGGGAGTACGCCGAGTTCGTCAAGGAGATCAACCGCCACGTCTGGCAGTTCGCCGCGACGGTGAAGGCGCACTACCTCGATCTCTGGCCGGTGATGGCCGAGGCCGACGGCGAGCTCAATCCCGCCTACACCACCGACCGGCTGCACCTGAACGACGCGGGCTACGAGGCCTGGCTCTCTGAGCTCGTGCCGGCCCTCGAGCGGGTGCACGACCTCCCGCCGTCGAGCCGCCCCATCCGGCTGCCCGAACTCGGCGCGATGAACGCGGCTCAATCAGCCGAGAACTCCTCGCAGGGGAACTGAGCACCAACTACTCATAACGCCACCGGGCCCGCAACACGCACTCTTGGGGTGTCGGTTCCCGATGCCGACGGTGAGCGAGGTGTGCGATGGGTCGACGTCGGTCGTCTTCGTCAATCGTGGTGGCGGCGGTGGTCTGGACCCTGGCGGCCGGCAGTCTGCTGATGGGTATGAGCCCCGCCTCTGCAGCAGAGGGTGACAGTTCAGGACCGGCTGCCGCTTTCGACGCGATGCCGGTCGTCGATCGCATCGGCGGCGCGGATCGTTACGCGGTTGCTGCCAACATCTCGCGGAGTCTCACCGAGGGCAGCAGCGTGGTCACGGTCGCGGTCATCGTCAGCGGGGAGAAGTTCCCCGACGCGCTGAGCGCGGGTGCTCTGACCCGGCCAGCGTTCGCACCACTCCTGCTGACCCGCCAGGCCGACCTGCCGGGCCCGACCCGTGACGAGCTCGTCCGGCTCCGGTCCAAGCTCGCAGAGGTCGTGATCGTCGGAGGGCCGGCATCCGTTTCCGATGACGTGGCGAATTCGATTCGTGCCCTCCTGAACCCGGGAGCTGTTGTGCGCCGAATCGACGGACCCGACCGGTTCGCAGTCTCTCGGGCGCTCCTCAACAGCGATCTCGCGCCGCCGAATCCGACGACGCTGTTCGTCGCAGACGGACGCAATTTCCCGGATGCGCTTTCCAGCACGGCCGCTGCGGCACACCTTCGCACGGGTGTGCTCCTGATCGATGGGTCGGCGCCGACTCTGACGAGCGCCGAGTTGGACATAGTCAAGCAGTTCTCCGGAACGGGGAGGTCGATCAGGATCGTCGGCGGCCCCGCGTCGGTCAGTTCTGCCCTCGAGGGGCAGATGCGCGCCGTGGCGACGGTACAGAGGCTCGGCGGCGCCGACCGCTACGACGTGTCGACGGCGGTCGCCCGCGACGCATTCTCGAGTAGCAATCCTTTCCGCCGCGCCTTCATCAGCAGCGGGAGCACGTTTCCCGATGCGCTCGTCGGCGGGGCGATGGCGGGTCAGTTCGATGCCCCACTCCTGCTGACACACGGGGATTGCGTGCCCGCGGGGGTGATGAGCTTTCTGCAAGAGCCTGTCGTCATCGAACGAGTCACCCTCCTCGGTGGCCCCTTGACGGTGGGGCCAGGGGTTGAAAACCTGACCGTGTGCTCGTAAGGGCGCGTCAGAGGCGGGGGAGCAGGGCGGTGAAGAAGCGGATGCCCGCGAAGAAGGTGTCGACGTGCATCCGCTCGTTCTTGGCGTGCAGGGTGGCGCGCTCGGCCGCCGACATCTCGAACGGGCTGAAGCGGTAGACCGTAGTGCTGACCCGGGCGAACTGACGCGAGTCGGTGGCGCCGGTCTGCACGTACGGGGTGACGATGGCGGTCGGGTAGACAGCGGCGACGGTCCGGGCGAGGAGCGTCCAGGTGTCGCCGTCCATGCGCGACACCGGCGCGGGATCGTTCGCGCTCAGCACATCGACGCGGACCAGGGGATCGGCGACGGCGCGCTCGAGGTGGCGGCGGGTCTCGTCGACCGTCGAGCCGATGGCGATCCGCACGTTCAGCACCGCCCGCGCACGCTCGGCCAGCGCGTTCGCCGCGAGCCCCGCGTCGAGCTGCGTCACCGCGACGGTGGTGCGCACGATCGCGGCGGTCTCGTCGCTCATCCGCGCGAAGATCGCCACGAGCAGCGGCCTGAACAGTCCCGCCCGGGTGAAGACGAACTTCACGGGGCCACGGCCATGCGCGCCCACGGTGCGGATCATGCGCTCCGTCACCGCGTTCAACCGTGCCCGGAACGGATGCTCGGTGATGCGCACGATCGCCCGTGCCAGACGCGCGGTCGCCGTGAGCTTGGGCGGGGTGGAGGCGTGACCGCCCTGCTGCTCGACGGTGAGGGTGAAGCTCGTCGTACCCTTCTCGCTCACCCCGACGACGGCGATGGGCCGGTCGACCGTGGGGAAGAGCTTCTCGACCACGGCGCCCCCTTCGTCGAGCACGAAGCCGACCTGCACCCCGCGCTGCTGCAGCAGGGCGACGGCTGCCACGGCGCCGCTGCCGGTCGTCTCCTCGTCGTGGCCGAAGAACAGGTAGAGATCGTGTTGCGGCCGGTACCCCGAGGCTGCAGCCCGTTCGGCGGCCTCCAGGATGGCGGCCCCCGACCCCTTGTTGTCGAGTGTCCCGCGCCCCCAGAGCAGCCGCTCGTCGCCCGTGCCCGTGACCTCGGCGGCGAACGGCGGATGCGTCCAGCCCTCGTCGGTGGCGGGCACCACGTCGTAGTGCGCCATCAGAACGGCCGCGGGCCCCGGCGTGAGACCCGGCCAGCGGAAGAGAAGACTGTGCCCGGCGACCAGCTCGCGCTCGAGCATCCGGTGCACCGCAGGGTAGAGGCGCTCGAGCGTCTCCCGGTACCGCTCGAAGGGTGACCAGTCGACGTCGGCGCTGCCGGTCGCGTCGGCGAACGGGGAGACCGTGGGGATGCGCAGCAACTCGCGCAAGCGGTCGAGCGCCGCTTCGTCGAGTGCCGCTTCGTCGGGCCCCGCTTCGTTGGGCCCCGGCTCGTTGGGCACAGCGGCGGGGTGGTCGTGGCGCGTCACGGCATCAGTCTAGGCACGGTCAACGCCCAGCCCGGGGTTGCCGAGCCGAGCGGTGGGCGGGCACCGACCTGGGTGATCGCCGTCGCGGCGGTGGTGATGCCGGCCAGCAGCGCCGCCTCGAGGCGCGAGCGGCCGATGTCACCGAGCCCTCCGCCGGCCGCCGCTGTCGCCGGGTCGGCGGTGCGGAGGAGCGACGTCGTGAAAGCGGCCCCGAAGGCGTCGCCCGCGCCCGTGGTGTCGCGGGGCGTGACGGGCACGGCCGCGGCACGCACGCATCCGGAGCGCCGGGTCGCCGCGATCGCCCCCTCGCGACCGAGGGTCAGCACCACGACGTCGTGCTGCTCGAGCAGCGCGCCGACCACATCGTCGGGCTCCCACGCGCCGGTGAGCGCGCGCCCCTCGTCGAGGTTCGGGAGGATGACCGTCGCACCGGCCATCGCCGCGAGCAGGGGAGCAGCACCATGCTCGGCGATGAACCCCGCCGACCCCGGATTCACCGACACGGATGCGCCGGCCGCACGCGCGCTCCCGATCAGTTCGGCGAAGGCGCTGCCTGCATCCGCTTCGCCGGCCCCGAAGACCGAGTAGCCCGTGAAGTGCAGGTGCGCACCCGGCCGCAGCAACTCACGCGGCACGTCCTGTGGAGACGTGAGCGCGTTCGCGCCCCGGGAGGTGAGCATGGTGCGCGTGCGGTCGGGCTGCAGCACGACCACGATCGTGCCGGTGGGCAGCTCGGCGCCCGAGAGGTGTGGGCTGACGCCGTGCTGCGCGAGCAGGGCCGAGTGCGCCGCGACATCCGGCGAACCCACGTGGCCGAAGAAGTCGACGGCGCAGCCGAGCTCGGCGAACCAGGTCGCCGCGTTCGCCGCCGAGCCGCCGGCGTGACGGGCGATCTCGGCGCTCGTGTCGGTATCGGGGCGGATGTCGCCGAGCGGCGTCACGATGATGTCGTCGATCACGTCGCCGAACACCACGACGTGCGGGATCACCGGTTCAGTCATCCGCGGCGGCGTTGAGTGCGCTCCAGGCCACCGCGATCTCACCGGCCAGCCGCACGTTGCCGCGCGCGATGTCGAGGTTCACCTCGAGGCTGCGGCCGCCCGAGGCGTCGACGATGTAGCCGAGGAGGAACGGCGTCACGGCCTTGCCCGTCACGCCCGCCTCCGCCGCGGCGGCGAAGGCGGTGGCGAGCACGCGGTCGTGCTCGGCCGGATCCCACTGCAGCGCCTCGGCGATCGGGTTCGCCACCACGATGCCCTGGCCGTGTCCCAGTTCGTCCTGCCCGCGCATCACCCGAGCGATCTCCGCGGCGTCGTCGACCTGCCAGTCGATCGTGTACCCGGATGCCCGGAGCCAGAAGCTCGGGAAGTCCACGGTGCGGTAACCCACCACGGGCACGCTCAGCGTCTCGAGCCGTTCGAGGGTGGCCGGGATGTCGAGCACGGACTTCACCCCCGCGGAGACGACCGTCACGCCCGAGCTCGCGAGCGAGGTGAGGTCGGCCGATTCGTCGAACGATTCGGCCGCTCCGCGGTGCACCCCACCGAGGCCGCCGGTCGCGAACACCCGCACACCGGCTCGGCCCGCGAGGTACGCCGTGGCTGCGACGGTGGTGGCGCCGCTGGCGCCCTTGGCGGCGAGGATCGGCAGGTCGCGCACGCTGGCCTTCACCAGGTCGTCGTTCGCGATGCGATGCACCCCGTCGTCGTCGAGCCCGATGCGCGGCACCCCGTCGAGCACCGCGATCGTGGCGGGGGTCACTCCGGCCGAGCGCAGGATCTCTTCGAACTCCATTGCCGCCGCCAGATTGCGGGGGCGGGGGAGCCCGTGCGAGATGATGGTCGACTCCAGCGCCACCACCGGCCGGCCGGCGTCGAGGGCGTCGGCCACCTCGGGCGAGAGCTGAAGCGCGGCGGGGCGCGTCATCGACTGCCCGGCCTCAGCGCAGCCGGGCTTTCAGGGCCGCCACCGGGTCGGCGGCGGTCAAGACCCCGGGGCCGAAGCGCAGCATCGTGATGGTGTGCGACACGGGACCTGCGCCCGCGCTCAACCGCGTGGCGACGGTGGCGCGCTCCCAGATGAGAATGGCCTCCTGCGCCAGCTGCACGGTGAGCCCGAGCGGCTGCGTGTTGCCGGAGCGGACGTCGGGCAGACTGTAGCCACCGAGGGCGGCGAGCGTCGAGTAGACCTCCGACACCTCCTTCTGCGGCAGCGGGACGGCGCCCTGGCCGGCGAAGACGGCGACGAACAGGCGGGCCGCCAACTCCTCCGGGTCCGCGGTCCACAGCCCCTCCGGGCCGGCGAACTGAGGACCTGGTGCAGCCTGGGGAAGTGTCATGTCTTCACCATATCGACCGACGCGTAGGATTGGCGAGACATGAGCAATCGATACGCCACACCGGCGTTCACCCGCCCCGCCCTCGCCCCGGGCATCCTCGGTGCCATCGCCCTGCTGGCGTTCATCGCCGTGGTCGGCGACGACGGCTGGTTCACCATCGCGCGCTACGTGGTGAGCATCCTCGCCCTCATCATGTGTGTGTTCGCCTGGCAGGCCAAGCAGTGGTGGTGGATCGCCCCGCTCGGCGCCATGGCGGTGCTCTGGAACCCGGTGCTCCCCATCGACCTCCCCCTCATCGCCTGGCAGATCGCGCACGTCCTGGGCGCCGCCGTGTTCGTGGCGAGCGGGCTGTTCATCAAGGTGAATCAGAAGCGCTGAATCGCGTAGACTGGTGGGGCGACGGGGAATCCCGCTCTTCGTGCCGACCGCCACTCATCTGACGTTGCTCGGCCCAGGCCCTCGTTCGAACTGCCCGCAGGTCCCGGCGGCACCGATCCGGTGCCGGCCGATCGACCGGCCGCGTGGTCTCCCGCGAAGAGGAGGCCCGCCCCGACTCCCCAGGAGAACGATGTCAAGGTCCGGCAACCGCCGAACACGCACCGCCGACAACACCGGCCTCATCCCGATCCTCGCCCGTAAGGTGCGCGAGGTCGAGGGGGCTGCCCAGCGGGGCAAGGTCGCCCCGGCGAACCGCACCAAGTTCCTCGTCGTCGCGCTGCTCATGCGCGAGGAGCGTGCCTCGATCAAGACGGATGCGACACTCACCGACGCCGAGCGCGCCGAGCAGCTGAAGCGGCTCGACGGCATCGCCTCGATCCTCGCCCGCACGGCCGCCCGCGACACCTCGCTGATCGCGCTGCTCGAGAACGACGCGGCGGTCTCGCCCTCGGCCCGCAAGCTGCGGCGCGAATACCTCGAAGACGCCGGTTACGACGTCCCCGACGAGGAGCCCGAAGCGCCGCGCCCGGTCGCCACCGTCGTGCCGCCGGAACTCGCCGAGCGCCAGGTGGTGCCGCTCTCGGTGAAGTCGCGCCAGCTCGCCAACCCGTTCCTCGCCCCCGACCTCTCGCCGGCGAAGCCGCGCACGGTGGGTCGGCTGGCCAACTGGGAGTTGCTCGGGCCGCTCTACCGCGCGTTCGAGTACGGCGCGGGCGGCACGGCCGCGAGCATGGAGCTGCCGGAGGCGCCCACCATCGACCGGCTCTCGCCCCCCGGGCACGAGCTCATGGTGCACCAGTCCCGCTTCCTGCAGAGCGTGCAGTCGGGCCACCGCACCTTCCTGCTGGCCGACGAGCCCGGTCTCGGCAAGACGGCGCAGTCGCTCCTGGCCGCATCCGTCGCCGACGCCTACCCGCTCCTGGCAGTGGTGCCGAACGTCGTGAAGATGAACTGGGCCCGCGAGGTCGAGATCTGGACCCCGCACCGCCGCGCCACCGTCGTGCACGGCGACGGCGACAACCTGGATGCGTTCGCTGACGTGGTGATCGTGAACTACGAGGTGCTCGACCGGCACCTGTCCTGGCTCGGCACGCTGGGCTTCCGCGGCATGGTGGTCGACGAGGCGCACTTCATCAAGAACCTCTCCTCGCTCCGGTCGCGGAACGTGCTGGCGCTGGCCGACCGCATCCGTCGCACCGCGCCCGGCGGCAACCCGCTGATGATCGCCCTCACCGGAACCCCGCTCATCAACGACGTCGACGACTTCCGTGCGATCTGGCAATTCCTCGGCTGGATCGACGGCACCAAGCCGACGCCGGTGCTGATGGAACGGCTCGAGGAGGTGGGGCTGACGCCCGCCGACGCCGGGTTCTTCGCCGAGGCGCGCGAGGCCGTGATCGACATGGGCATCGTGCGCCGCCGCAAGATCGACGTGGCGGCCGACCTGCCGTCCAAGCGCATCGTCGACCTCCCGGTCGAGCTCGACGACGACCTGGGGCGGTCGATCCGCGACGCCGAGCGCGAGCTGGCTGCGCGGCTGGTCACCCGCTACCGGCGCCTGGTCGCGGCGCGCGCGAACGCTCGTGGCGACGAGGTCGACGAGCTGCCCGACGACGACCTCATGCGGCTCGTGGCCCGCCAGGAGCTCGAAGACACCAAGGCGACCGAGGAGGGCCTCAACGTCTTCACGATGGTGCGCCAGATCGGTACGGCGAAGGCCGGCCTCGCCGCCGACTACGCGGCCCAGCTGGCGCGCTCGGTGGGCAAGGTGGTCTTCTTCGCCAAGCACATCGCCGTGATGGATGCCGCGGAGGAGCTGTTCGCGAAGCGGGAGCTCAAGACGGTGTCCATTCGCGGCGACCAGTCGGCCACGCTCCGGCAGCGCGAGATCGATGCGTTCAACAACGACCCCGAGGTCTCCGTCGCGGTCTGTTCGCTCACCGCGGCAGGCGTCGGACTCAACCTCCAGGCCGCGTCGAACGTGGTGCTCGCCGAGCTCTCCTGGACGGCGGCCGAGCAGACCCAGGCCATCGACCGCGTGCACCGCATCGGTCAGGAGGAGCCGGTGACGGCCTGGCGCATCATCGCCGCCCAGACCATCGACACCCGCATCGCCGAGCTCATCGACTCAAAGCAGGGGCTCGCGGCGCGCGCGCTCGATGGGTCCGATGAGGAGGTCGGGTCCACCGACTCGGTGCAGCTCGACGCTCTTGTGTCTCTGTTGCGCTCGGCTCTGGAGGGGTGACATAGCGGGGGGACGAAGGGGGCTGGCGGATTTTCGTCCCGGCCTAAGGGTTGAGCGGAGCTCAAAGGCGGCCGGGACGAAAATCCGCCAGCCCCCTTCTCTTGTTATGTGTACAGTGTTCACATGACCGGGAGGGGTGTTCGATGAGGTTCATGATGTTCGTGATGGCGGATGCACAGCCGGACGACGTCGCCGACGACTCCGATGTCGATGTCTGGGTCGAGGAGCACGATGCGGCGGGGGAGCGGCTGCTGGGCGACATTCTCGATCCGAGTTCGGCGAAGGTCGTCAGGGTGCGGAACGGCGAGCGCCTGGTCACCGACGGAGCGGTGCCGGGTGTGACCGATTCGATCTGGGGGTTCGACATCCTCGAGGCGCCGGATTTCGACCGGGCGCTCGAGATCGCGGCCGGGCATCCGATGGCCCGCAACGGCCGCCTCGAACTGCGGCCGTTCCCCGGCTAGGCGGCGCGGCCGAGCACGTCGAGGAGCCAGGCGTACTCCTCGGCGATCTCCTTCCACCGTTCGTAGCGGCCGGAGACCCCACCGTGGCCCGCCGACATCTCGGTGCGCAGGAGCACGGGTGCGCCGACGGTGCGGAGGCGCGCCGTCCACTTCGCCGGCTCCACGTAGAGCACGCGGGTGTCGTTGAGGCTCGTGACCGCCAGGATGCGCGGGTAGGCCTGCTCGGAGACGTTCTCACAAGGCGAGTACGACTTCATGTAGGCGTAGACCTCGGGGTCGTGCAGCGGATCCCCCCACTCGTCCCACTCGATCACGGTCAGTGGGAGCGACGGGTCGAGGATCGAGGTGAGCGGGTCGACGAACGGCACCTGCGCCAGGATGCCGGCGAACAGCTGTGGTGCCAGGTTCGCGACCGCGCCCATCAGGAGTCCGCCCGCACTGCCGCCCTGCGCGGCGAGGAGCTGCGGGGTGGTGAGCCCGGCGCCGATGACGTGCTGGGCGCACGCGATGAAATCGGTGAAGGTGTTCTTCTTCGTGAGGGTCTTGCCGGTCTCGTACCAGTGCCGGCCGAGTTCGCCGCCGCCGCGCACGTGCGCGATGGCGAACACGACGCCGCGGTCCAGGAGCGACAGCCGGGCCACCGAGAAGCTCGGATCGATCGACGACTCGTACGAGCCGTAGCCGTAGAGCACCAGAGGTGCGGGGGAGCCGGAGGCCAGCACCTCGCGGCGCCCGACGAGGGAGATCGGCACCCGAACCCCGTCGGGTGCGACCGCCCACTCGCGGCGCTGCTCGTAGAGCGCCGGGTCGTACCCGCCCTGCACCGGATGCCGCTTCAGCAGGGTCGACTCGCCGGAGACGACGTCGTAGTCGAACACCGACGACGGGGTGACGAACGAGGTGTACCCGTAGCGCACCGTCGGCTGCGACCACTCCGGGTTCCCTGCGGTGCCCACCGCGAACAGCGGCTCGTCGAACTCGACCGGCACCAGCGCCGAGCCGTCGATGGACGTCGCATCCGCCGCGAGCGGCAGCACGGCGATGCGGGTGAGCCCGTCGCGCCGGTAGTCGACCGTGAGGTGAGTGGCGAAGGCATCCACCTCCTCGAGGCGCACGGCGGGGTCGTGCGCCAGCACGGTGTGCCAGGATGCCCGATCGGCCGGCCGGGCCGGGTCGACGTCGATCAGTTCGAAGTTCTCGGCGCCGTCGTTGTGCAGGATGAGCAGGCGATCCTGTCCGCCCACGACCGCGTGCTCCACCGAGTACTCGACGCCCTCCCGCCGCGGCCAGACGACCCGGAAGCCCGCAGCCGGGTCGAGGGTGTCCAGAAGCAGCACCTCGCTGGTGATCTTCGACCCGAGGGCGATCTCGAGGTAGCGCTTGCTGCGGGTCAGTCCGACCCCCACCCAGTAGCGCTCGTCGGGTTCGGTGAAGATCTGCGCGTCGTCGCCGGCGGCGGTGCCGACGCGGTGGCGCCACACCGTGTCGGGGCGCCAGGCCTCGTCGACCGTGAGGTAGTAGACGTCCTGCCCGTCGCCGGAGAAGACCGCCCCGGGAAAGGTCTGCTCGATCAGGTCGGGCAGATCGACCCCGGTGCGCAGGTCGCGGATGCGGAGGGTGTAGCGCTCGTCGCCCGCCGTGTCGACCGCGTAGGCCAGCAGGTTGCCGTCGGGGCTGACGTCGAAGGAGCCGAGTGAGTAGAAGTCGTGACCCTCGGCCTCGAGGTTGTCGTCGAGCACCACCTGTTCGCCCGGGATGGCGGCGCCGGGCGCGATGGCCGGCGGCGTCCAGTCTTCCTCGCCCCCGATCGGCGCCCGGCAGTGCACGCCATACTGCGCGCCCTCGACCGTGCGGGTGTAGTACCAGAAGCCGCCGTCGCGCACCGGGACGGAGAGGTCGGTCTCGAGGGTGCGCGCCTTGATCTCGTCGAAGATGCGCTGTCGCAGCTCGGTGAGGTGCGCTGTCTGCGCGTCGGTGTAGGCGTTCTCGGCCTCGAGATAGGCGATCGTCTCCGGGTTCTCCTTGTCTCGCAACCACTCGAAGGGGTCGATCACGACGTCGCCGTGCTGGGTTCGCTCGAACGGGATCTGCCGGGCGACGGGAGGGAGAGCATCCATGGTTCCAGCGTAGAGCGACGATCGAGTTGACCTCGACGGAGGCGGATGCGAGTATCGTCACGGCTCCTGTTCGGGCCACCCGACGACCGCGAACATCCGGTGAACATTCACACCCGCCGGATCGGCGCGCGACGGAGGCGATCAAGGCTGGAGAGGCACGGGTGGATCTGACCGTCATCGTCGTGCTCGTCATCAGCCTGGCGCTGTTCTTCGACTTCACGAACGGGTTCCACGACACGGCGAACGCCATGGCGACGCCGATCGCCACCGGCGCGCTGAAGCCGAAGGTGGCCGTGGCCTTGGCCGCGGCGCTGAACCTCGTGGGGGCCTTCCTCAGCACCGAGGTGGCGAAGACCATCTCGAACGGGTTGATCAAAGAGGGCGACGGCGGGGTGCAGATCCTGCCCGAGATGATCTTCGCCGGCCTCATCGGCGCCATCGTCTGGAACCTCGTCACCTGGTTGTTCGGCCTGCCGTCGAGTTCGTCGCACGCGCTGTTCGGCGGCCTGATCGGTGCCGCGATCGTGGGGGCCGGGTTCGGTTCGGTCGACTACAGCGTGCTGGTGAGCAAGGTCATCCTGCCCGCGGTCATCGCCCCGGTGGTGGCGGGTGTCGTCGCGTTCACCGCGACCAGGCTCGCCTACCTCATCACGCGGATGCCCGCCTCGTCGGCGCAATCGGGCGTGCGGGGGCGGTTCCGCTACGGCCAGATCTTCTCCTCGTCGCTCGTCGCGCTCGCGCACGGCACCAACGACGCGCAGAAGACCATGGGCGTGATCACCCTCATGCTCATCTCCGCCGGGTTGCAGGACTCCGGGAGCGGGCCGCAGATCTGGGTCATCATCACCTGCGCTGTCGCGATCGCGCTCGGCACGTACATGGGTGGCTGGCGCATCATCCGAACCCTCGGCGCCGGACTCACCGAGGTGAAGCCCGCCCAGGGCTTCGCCGCCGAGACGAGCACGGCCGCGACCATCCTCGCCTCCAGCCACCTCGGCTTCGCCCTCTCCACCACCCAGGTCGCCTCGGGATCGGTGATCGGCTCCGGCCTCGGCCGCAAGGGCGCCTCGGTGCGCTGGCGCACGGTGGGGCGCATCGGTCTCGGCTGGGCCATGACGCTGCCCGCCTCGGCCATCGTGGGGGCGTTGGCGGCTCTCGTCGCCACCCTCGGCACCACGGGCATCCTGATCGACCTGGTGCTCGGCCTCGCCGTCATCATCACGATCTTCCTGCTCTCCCGGCGCAACCGCGTCGACTCGAACAACGCCATCAGCGAGGTCGACGCCGCTGCCGTCGCTGTGCGCAGCCCGAAGGCCACTCGGCGCAAGCGGAAGGCGGCCGGATGATCGACTGGGCTTCGTTCGTGGCGGTCGCACTGGCGTCGCTGTTCTCCACCGCGGTGGTGGTCAGCCTGTATTCCTTCGGGCTGCGCTTCCGTGCGCTCACGCATCCGGATGCCCGCACCGGCGAACCCGTGCGCCCCGGGTACGCGACGGTGCTCTCCTACCTCTGCTTCGGCCTCAGCGCCTGCGCGGTGCTCTTCGGCATCTACCTGATCGTGCCGTTCCTCCACTCGTAGTTCTCGGGCTCGGTCGTTCTTGTGAGGCGTGGGGCGCGTTCCCGGGCTCGCGCTCGTACCATGGAGTCATGACCGTCGAGTCCGCCGCCGCAACCGACACCGTCCCCGTCGCCGCGATCGTGCCCGCCCTGCGCACGGCTTTCGACCGCGGGGTGACCCGCCCGTTGCGGTGGCGCATCGAGCAGCTGAACGCGCTCAAACGGATGCTCGAGGAGCGCTCCTCGGAGATCGAGGACGCCCTCTTCCACGACCTCGGCAAGAACCCGGCCGAGGCGCAGCTCACCGAGGTGGGCATCGTGCTCTCGGAGATCGCCCACACCCTGACGCACCTGCGCGGCTGGCTGCGGCCGCGCCGCGTCGCGGTTCCGCTCGCGATCGCACCGGCCTCCGCCTCGACGATGCTCGAGCCGCTCGGCGTGGTGCTCGTGATCGCGCCGTGGAACTACCCGGTGCAATTGCTGCTCGCGCCCCTGATCGGCGCGCTGGCGGCCGGCAACGCGGTGCTGCTGAAGCCGAGCGAACTCGCACCGGCGACCTCCGCCCTCCTGGCGGCGCTCGTGCGCGAGTACCTCGACCCGCGCGCCGTCGCCGTCGTGGAGGGCGGGGTGGAGGAGACGACCGAACTCCTCGCCGAGCGCTTCGACCACATCTTCTACACCGGTAACGGCACGGTGGGCCGCATCGTGATGACGGCCGCGGCGAAGCACCTGACGCCCGTGACCCTCGAGCTCGGCGGCAAGTCGCCGGTGTACGTCGACGACACGGTCGATCTGGCAGCGGCCGCTCGGCGCATCGCCTGGGGCAAGTTCATGAACGCCGGCCAGACCTGCGTCGCCCCCGACTACCTGCTCGCCACCCCGGCGGTGGCGGAGCGTCTCGTGCCGCACCTCCTGGAGGCGATCGGCGAGCTCTACGAGGGCGACCCGCGGTCGAGTTCGAGCTACGGCCGCATCGTCAACGATCGCCAGTTCAGCCGGCTCACCGGTCTGCTGGCGGGCGAGACGGTGCTCGCCGGGGGCCGCTCCGACGAGCGCACGCGGTATCTCGCGCCGACCGTGCTCGGCGACGTCGCCCGCGACGCGCCGGTGATGCGCCAGGAGATCTTCGGGCCGATCCTGCCGATCGTGCACGTCGACGGTCTCGACGACGCGATCGCGTTCATCCGCTCCGGCGACAAGCCGCTCGCGCTCTACGCGTTCACGAACTCGAAGACCGCGGCTCGCCGCATCCTCACCGAGACCTCATCGGGTGCGGTGGGCTTCGGTGTGCCGGCCGCGCACCTGTCGGTGCCGGGGCTGCCGTTCGGCGGAGTGGGGGAGAGCGGCATGGGGCACTACCACGGGCGGCGGAGCGTGGAGACCTTCAGCCATGAGAAGGCGGTGCTGCACAAGCGGCTGGCGCCGGACACGCTGCGACTCGTCTACCCGCCGTTCACCGAGCGCAAAGACGGATTCATTCGTGGATTGCTCCGCCGCTTGAGCTGAGGCGGCGGGTAGAGTCGATGTCGTCCAGCCACAAGCGACACGACACAGCAATGGAGCACACCCCGTGACCACCCGTCTCGAAACCGACAGTCTCGGCTCGATCGAAATCCCCGCCGACGCCTACTGGGGCATCCACACCGCGCGGGCGCAGGAGAACTTCCCGATCAGCCGGCGGCCCATCTCCGTCTACCCCGACCTCATCAACGCCCTCGCCATCGTGAAGCAGGCGGCGGCCCGCGCGAACCGCGAAATCGGGGTCCTGGAGGGCTGGAAGGCCGACTGGATCGAGGAGGCGTGCGAGCGCATCCGGGCCGGGGAGTTCCACGACCAGTTCGTGGTGGGGGTCATCCAGGGCGGCGCCGGAACCTCGACGAACATGAACGCCAACGAGGTCATCGCGAACGTGGCACTGGTGGCGCACGGGCATCCGCAGGGCTCGTACGACGTGCTGCACCCGCTCGACGACGTGAACCGCAGCCAGTCGACCAACGACGTGTACCCCACCGCGGTGAAGCTCGCCATGTGCTTCTCGCTCGATCGGCTGATGGCCGAGCACGCGCTGCTGCGCGACGCCTTCGCTGCGAAGGGGCTCGAGTTCGCGCACGTGCTGAAGGTGGGCCGTACCCAGCTGCAGGACGCGGTGCCGATGACGCTCGGCCAGGAGTTCCACGGCTTCGCCACGACGCTCACCGAGGACCTGGAGCGGATGCGGCACACCCTGCCCCTGCTCTGGGAGATAAATCTCGGCGCGACCGCGATCGGCACCGGCATCACCGCCGACCCGGCGTACGCGTCGACCGTGTGCCGGCACCTGCGCGAGCTGACCGGCTTCCAGCACGTGACCGCCGCCGACCTGGTGGAGGCCACGAGCGACGCCGGCGTGTTCATGACGCTCTCGGGCGTGCTCAAGCGCTCGGCCATCAAGCTGTCGAAGATCTGCAACGACCTGCGGCTGCTCTCGAGCGGCCCGCAGGCGGGGCTCGGCGAGATCAACCTGCCGCCGCGACAGGCCGGGTCGAGCATCATGCCGGGGAAGGTCAACCCGGTCATCCCCGAGGTGGTGAACCAGGTCGCCTTCGCGGTGGCCGGTGCCGATGTGACGGTGATGATGGCGGCCGAGGGCGGGCAACTGCAGCTGAACGCCTTCGAGCCGGTGATCGCGCACTCGCTGCTGCAGAGTCTCGCCTGGATGACGGGCGGCTGCCGCACCCTGCGCGAGAACTGCGTGGTGGGCATCACCGCGAACCTCGACCGGCTCGACACGATGGTGTCCACCTCGGTCGGGGTCGTCACGGCGCTGACGCCGTACATCGGCTACGCGGCCGCCTCCGCCCTGGCGAAGACGGCCCTGCTGACGCATCGCAACATCGCCGACCTGGTGGTCGAGGCCGACCTGATGAGCCGCGAGCGCGTCATGAAGCTCATCTCCCCGGCCCGCCTCTCAGGCATCGAGGCCATCACCGCCGCCATCCCCGTGACGGAGCCGCCGCGGGTGTGACCGGTTCATCCCGGCCGGGCCGCGGGGTCAGTCCTCGAGCACTCGGCAGTGGGTCGTGAGCTGGCCGATGCCGTCGATCCAGATGGTGACCGTGGAGTGGTTCTTCAAGAAGATCTGGGGCTTGCGGGAGTAGCCGGCGCCGGCAGGGGAGCCCGTGGAGATGAGCGTTCCGGGCAGCAGGGTGGTCGACTGCGAGAGCACGCTGATCAGCTTGGCGACGCTGTGGATCATCTCGCTCGTCGACGAATCCTGCACCGTGCGGCCGTCGAGCACGGTGCCGAGGCGCAGGTCCTGCGGATCGGGGACCTCGTCGGCGGTCACCACCACGGGCCCCACCGGCGTGAAGCCGTCGAAGCTCTTGCACCGGATCCACTGCGCCTCGCTGAATTGCACGTTACGGGCCGTGATGTCGTTCACGATGGTGTAGCCGAAGACGTGGTCGAGCGCATCCGCGATGCTCACGTTCTTGGCGGGCTTGCCGATGATGACACCCAGCTCGGCCTCGTAGTCGACCTCGGTCGAGAGCGACTGCGGCCAGCTGGTGGTGCCCTCATGCGGCGCCAGCGAGCTCGGCCAGAACGCGAAGACCGTGGGGGCTGCCGCCATGTCGAGGTTGAGCTCCGAGGCGTGCGCGCCGTAGTTCAGGCCGATCGCGATGATGGCCGGGGGGCGGGAGACCGCGGGTGCGTGCTCGAAGTCGGCCAGATCACGCGCATCCTGCCAACCGTGCCCGGCGACGGCGGCGCGGATGCGTGCCAGCTCGGCTTCGCCGCGCTCGATGAGCTCCTGGAGGTCGCGCGGCGCGTCGTCCACCACCGCCGAGACGGGCAGCACCCGGTGCTCGTCGACGAGGTAGAACCCCGCAGTCTCTGGCCCGGAGGCGGAACGGGGGGTCAGGTGCGCGAATCTCACCACTTCAGGCTATCGGGGCCTCATGGCAGGCTGGTTGGAGTGTCGGCACAGCGTTGGATCCGGTACGCTGTCGGATGTCGCGAAGGTGAGGATTGCTCTTGACGATGTTCGATCCCGGCCGGCCTCCCTCGGCCGCGCCTCTCTCCGCGGTGGCACAACCCGATGCTGCGCTGCCACCGATGCCCGAGATCTCGCCCGTGGGGCCGGTGCGGCGAACTCGCACCGGCAGCTTCGCGCTGGCCGTGGTGGGCATCATCGTGCTCGGCTTCGTCTTTCTCGCGGTCGCGGGCTACCTGGTGCTGGGGCTCGGTCCGGCGGCCTTCGTGATCTGCGGCATCCTCGCCCTCGTGCCGCTCGCCGTGGTGCTCACGGTCATCACCGTCATCGACCGGTGGGAGCCCGAGCCGCGGCCGGCGTTGTGGTTTGCGTTCCTCTGGGGAGCCGCAGCGTCCATCGCGATCGCGCTCATCGTCGATTTCGGCGTGCAGCTCACCGTCGCCGTGCTGAGCGACGGGCAGAACACCACGAGCGACCTCTGGGGCTCGGTCATCCAGGCGCCGATCGTCGAGGAGGGCGCGAAGGCCGCCGGGGTGCTCATCCTGCTGCTGTTCTTCCGCAAGCAGTTCGACGGCCCCATCGACGGCCTCGTCTACGGTGCGACCGTCGCCGCCGGGTTCGCGTTCACCGAGAACATCCTCTATTTCGGGCAGTCGCTGATCGAGTCCGGGGGAGTGGGGCTCGGCTTCACCTTCGTGCTGCGGGGCATCATGTCCCCGTTCGCCCACGTCATGTTCACCTCCTGCACGGGCGTGGCCTTGGGCTTCGCGGCGCGACGCAAGGGCTGGCTCCGTGGGGTCGGCATCTTCTTGGTGGGGCTCCTGCTCGCCATGGCGCTGCACGCGCTGTGGAACGGTTCTTCGTTCATCGTCTCGGGCCTCGACGGCTTCTTCCTCATCTACTTCGTGGTGCAGGTGCCGCTGTTCGCACTGGCGGTCGTCTTCGTGGTGCTGCTGCGCAAGTCGGAGGCCAAACTGACCAGGGCGAGGCTCACCGAGTACGCCGACGCCGGCTGGTTCAGCCCGGCCGAGGTCGACATGCTGTCCTCCGGCGCAGGCCGCCGCCAGGCGGTGCGCTGGGCGCGCACGCTGCCCGGCAACGGCGCATCGGCGCTCCGATCGTTCGTGCGGCACGCCACCCGGTTGGCCTTCGTGCGGCAGCGCATGCTCGTCGATCGTGCGAACATCGCCCCGAAGCAGGACGAGGCCGAGTTGCTCGACGCCATCCTGGGCGACCGGGTGGCGCTGGCCGCCGCATCCGTCATCCGCCCGGTGTGACGGCGGATGCGCGGGCGGCTTTGACCTGGCCTCGCCCGTGGGATTGGATGGAAGCATGACTGATTCCAACGGCACCAAGCCCGAAATCGAATTCCCCGAGGGCCCGGCGCCCACCACCCTCGAGATCGTCGACATCGTCGAGGGCACCGGCGCCGAGGCGACGCCGGGCGCGACCGTCGAGGTGCACTACCTCGGCGTCGAGTACGAGACCGGCGAGGAGTTCGACTCCTCGTGGAACCGCGGCGAGACGATCACCTTCCCGCTGAACGGCCTGATCGCCGGCTGGCAGGAGGGCATCCCCGGCATGAAGGCGGGCGGCCGCCGCAAGCTCACGATCCCGCCGCACCTCGCCTATGGTCCGGCCGGCTCCGGCCACTTCCTGGCCGGCAAGACCCTGATCTTCGTGATCGACCTGGTGAACGTGCCCTAACGCACTGCACTTCACCTGCCGGACACCTGTGCCACGGCATCCTCCCGGTTTGCGGCGCGTAGAATGTATCGCCGGATTCTGGGAGGTGCCGTGGCGGAGGACGAACTGGCGCGAGAGCGCGACTACGTCTCAGGACTGTACGCGCGGCTCGACCGTCTGCGCAGTGACGCCGAGGCAGAGCTCGCCACCGTGCGACGCGAGAACGTGGGCGGCAATCATCAGAGCCGCTCCGAACGCGACGCCTTCGCGCGGGCATACGAAGACCGCATCCAGCAGCTGCGCGAAGTGGGGGAGCGGCTCGCGTTCGGGCGGCTCGAGCTCGCCGAGCCGGATGCCGAGGGCTCGCACCTCCACTACATCGGCCGCATCGGACTGCGCGACGAGAATCTCGAGCCCCTGCTGCTCGACTGGCGCGCCCCCCAGGCCCGAGCCTTCTACCAGGCGACCGCCGCCACCCCGCTCGGGACACGCGCCCGGCGACACCTGACCACTCGTGGCCGCGAGGTCGTGCGGATCGAGGACGAGGTCTTCGACTCGACCCTCCTCGACGAGGAGGGCACCCAGCTGCAGGGTGAGGGCGCGCTCCTCGCCGCCCTGTCGGCGCAGCGCACCGGCCAGATGCACGACATCGTCTCGACCATCCAGGCCGAGCAGGACCGCATCATCCGCTCCGAGCTGGGTGGGGTGCTCGTGGTGCAGGGCGGCCCCGGCACCGGCAAGACCGCCGTGGCTCTGCACCGCGCCGCCTACCTGCTCTACACCCACCGGGAGCGGCTCGGCTCGAGCGGTGTGCTCGTCGTGGGCCCGAGCCGGGCGTTCCTCCAGTACATCAACGCGGTGCTGCCGAGCCTCGGCGAGACCGGAGTGGTGCTCTCGAGCCTCGGCCAGTTGTACCCCGGGGTCGACGCGGTGGCGGAGGACGAACCGGCGGTGGCCGCCCTCAAGGGCTCGGCCGAGATGGCCGCGCTCGTGCGGCGCGCGGTGCGGTCGCGTCAGCGCGTGCCCGAAGAGCCCATCACCCTCGAGATCAACGGCGAGACACTCGTGCTCGAACCGGCGGTCATCGCCGAGGCGATGGCGAAGGCCCGCGAGTCGGGCAAGCCCTACAACGAGGGCCGGGTGCAGTTCGTCAAGAACGTGCTCGCCCAGCTCACCCGCCAGCTCGCCGAGCAGCTGCGCCGCCGTGGCAGCACGGTCGACGACGCCGACCTCGCCTACCTGCGCGAGGACATCCGCACCGCCTACGACGTGCGGGTCGCGCTCAACACCGCGTGGCTGCCCCTCACCCCCGAGAAGCTCCTGGAGGACTTGTTCGCCCGCCCGCAGTGGCTCGCCTCGATCACGAGTCACTGGTCGAAGGTGAAGCGCGAGCTGCTGCGCCGGGAGCGGGGGAGCGCGTTCACGGTCTCCGACGTGCCGCTGCTCGACGAGGCCGCCGAGCTGCTGGGGGAGTACGACCCGGGCAACGCCGCGGCGAAGCGTGCCGAGAAGGCGCAGCGCAAACGCGATCTGGAGAACGCGAAGAACGCGATCCGCAACATGGAGGTCGGCGGACTGGTTTCGGCCGAGGCGGTCGTCGCGGGATTCGAGGAGTCGACCGTGCGGCTGACCACCGCCGAGCGCGCCGCCTCCGACCGCTCCTGGACCTACGGGCACATCGTCGTCGACGAGGCTCAGGAGCTGTCGCCGATGCAGTGGCGGCTGCTGCTGCGCAAGTCACCGCTGCGCTCCTTCACCATCGTGGGCGACGTCGCGCAGGCGAGCTCGGCGGCGTCGTCGACGAGCTGGTCGGCCACGCTCGAACCGTTGATCGGCGACAACTGGCGGCTCGAAGAGCTCACGGTCAACTACCGCACGCCCTCGCAGATCGTCGATGCCGCCGAACGGGTGGCGCACGCCAGCGGTCTCACCGTGACCCGCTCGCGCTCGGTGCGCACCACCGAGTGGGCGGTCACCGTGTCGGAAGCCGCGACGGCTGCGTCGCTCCCGGCCGACGCGGCGGCCCAGGCGGTCGACCTCTCCGCGAGTGGCGGCACGGTCGCGGTGATCGCTCCGTCGTCGCTGCTGCCCGCACTCGAGCCGGCCCTGGCCGGCACCTTCGACGACCGGATGGGGGTCGGCGTCGCCGGCCTGGCGCGCGCGGTGGCGCTGTTGTCGCCCGCCGAGGCCAAGGGCCTCGAGTTCGACGCGGTGCTGGTGGTGTCGCCGGCCGGCATCGTGGCCGAGAACACGCGGGGCGCATCCGCTCTCTATGTGGCGATGACTCGTCCCACCCAGCGGCTCGCGCTGCTGCTGGCGCCGGGTGAGCCGCCGCCGGCGGGTCTCACCGACGACTGACCCCTCGTCAGCTCCGACGGGATCGTCGGAGCTGCACCGCGGCGATCACCGTGACCACGGCGCCGACGACGAGGAGGAACCAGCCGAAGAGCGGGTTGAGGTTGAGGATCACGACCACCGCGCCGATGATCAGGCAGGCGATCGCGAGGACCAGGCCGAGGATGAGGCTCGCGCGGTAACGGCCGGGCGGAAGGGGCTGAGGACTCGTCATGCACGAATGCTAGCGCGGGTGCGTCCGCGGACTGCTGCATTCGGGGCGCTGAGTCAAGCCGTGCCGAGGTCGTGCGCGAAGGGTGGATAATTGATGCATGGGGTGGCGCTGGCGTCGTCGGCGTACGGAGGTTCCGGTGGCGCCGGCCCTCGGCGATCCTTACGCCGAGTACCTCGCGTGGAAGCAGGCGGGTCGCCCTGACCTCACCCCGGCCGACCTCCTGGGCGGCGGTGCGATCGCGCTGCCCGCCGCGGCAGCCGATGACGTGCCCGAAGACGAGGTGCGGATGGTGACGACCGCGCGCCCCCGCCTCACCACCTGACCCAGCCCCGTTGCAGACCACGGGCTGCTCGCCGAGACTGGTGGGATGAACGGTACGGGAGCATTCGGCGCGGTCGTGCCGGTGAGCTGGGTGTTCACCGGATTGCTCCTGCTGCTGATCGTGATCAGTGCGGCGGCGGCGCGGGGGAGCATCCGCCGCAACCACCTCGTGGGAATCCGGCTGCCCTCGACCGAGCGCAGCGACAGTGCGTGGCGGGCGGGACACGCCGCCGCGGCGCTACCGGCCGGCGTCGCGTTCGGCGTCGCGCTGCTCGGCAGTCTGGTGGGACTCGTTCAACCGTGGGCGTATGCCGTCACGCTGGCGGCGTTCGTGGGCGGCGTGATCTGGACGCTGGTGCAGGCGTCACGGGCCGCGAAAGCGGCGTGATCTCCGCGGTCAGTGCTGGTTCTTGATCACGAAGAACGAACCGCGGATGGTGCCGGCGAGTTTCGACTTCTGGCGCGCGAACTTGAAGCGGTCAGCGAGCTCGGCCGGAACATCCATGCCGTCCGAGAGCTTGAAGCCGACGGCCCGTTTGCCCGCGTCGTCGAGGGTGTACAGGACGTTGATCGACAGACCGCTCTGGTAGAACACGTACGCCCAGCGGATGCCCGAGACCACGAACTCGGTCGCCTCCAGGGGAGGGGAGGAGATGACGAGGTCGCGTTCGTCTTTCAGGATGCGGTGCACCCACTCGACGGTCTCCATGGCCTCGCCGGCGGGATGGACGACGAACTCGTGGTCGTACTTGTTCGTGAAGTAGCGGGCTTCGTTCGCGCGGAGCCCGGCCAGCGCATCCGCCACCGGTGACGACTCGAGACCCTCGGTGGAAACGGTGACGAAATCGACGGTATAGGACATTGCGGATCCCTTCCGGGTGGGTGAGTGCTCGCGCTCATTCCACCAGATGCCAGCGCGCCGCCGCAAACGAGGTGGTGACCGCCGCCACCTGCGCCGCCGAGCCGGCAACTACAAATGTCGCTTTGCCTGCGTCGCGCGCATATGCTGAGCGCGTGACCGATCGAGCCGACACCTCCGCGCCCCTATCGTCGGCCGTTTCGACGCCAACCGTCGGCCCGTCTCGCCGCGCCGTGATCGGCGCCGCGTGGGCCGCGCCGGTCGTGCTGCTCGCCGTGGCCGCGCCCGCTGCCGCCGCCTCCGGTGCGGTGTCGATCTCGACCACCGCGCTCATCCTCAGTCCGACGACCTACGGGTTCAGCGTGATCGTGAAGGAGGGCGCGTCCGGAGTGGCGGGGACATCGGTCTCCGTCGATGTCGAGCAGACCAGCGGGTGGCAGTTCGCCACGACGGCCACGACCGACGGCGACGGTGTGGCGGTCGGCAGTCTCGCGGGCGACACCGTGAACGGCTCGCTGCGGCGCATCCGCGCACGGGTGACGGTCGGCGCGGTGGAGTACACGAGCGATGTCGCGCAGGTGCCGCGCCCCACAGCGGTGCTCACCGCCGACTCGGACGGCTCGGATGTCGTCTTCACCGTGGCGGTGCAGGGGGTGTCCAGTGGCCTGGCCGGATTGCGGGTGACCTTGTCGGGGCGCGACGGGTCCGGAGCCAGTACCCTGGTGCAGCAGGGATTCACCGATGCCGACGGCCGCTGGGTGTTCAGAATGCCGCGAGCCGACATCCCCGAATCCTTCGTCGCCTTCTCGGCCGTCGTCGTCGTCATCGGCGTGACCGGCACCTTCTCCAACGTCGTGCCGCTGCCACCGGCCTAGCCGGCCGACCCGACCCCGGTGGCCCGGGTCACGACGCGCAGGCGGTGAGCGACTCCACCGAGGTGGTGAGGGTCGCGGTTCCGCCGAGGAGCGTGACGTGCGTGACACCCTGGGTGCTCATCGCCGCAAGAGTCACCTGAGGGACGCAGTTGCTGTTCACCACGTAGAGGGGCGCGCCGATGGCGCCCGCCCAGGCGGAGCCTGCCAGTGCATCCGGGAACTTCAGGCCGGTCGCCAGGAATGCCCGGCCGGCCGTCGGGAAGGCGCGGAGATTGATGTTGGCCGAGGCGGCGAAACGGTCGGCGCCGCCGTCGCGCACCACCGAGGTGATGCCGGACACGGCGGCGAGAGCGGACTCGATGCCCGGGCTGACCGAGTTCGGACCACCGGCGATCACGACGTTCTTCACGCCGAGGGTCGTGAGGGTGGCGATCGTCGCCGCGTCGAGGTTGCTCGCGCCGCCGTTCACGAGCACCACCGGGCCGTAGGAGTTCGCCGCGGCCGCGCCGGCGCTGAGGGCGTCGGGGAAGTTCGCGCCGGTGGCCACATACGCGGTCTGGGTGTTGCCGCCGAACGCGTACTCGCTCAGCGTGCGGGAGACCTCGAATCGGTCGGCGCCATCGATGCGCAGAGTGTTCGGCTGGATGCCTTTCAACTGCGCCAGCACAGCGTTCGACACCGAATTCGGGCCGCCGACCACCACGATGCGACCCGGCTGCAGCCGTTCGATCTCGTCGCGCACACCGCTCGGGAGCGCATCCGCCGGAGTGAGCAGCAGGGGAGCGTTGAATCGCGCGGCGGCCGGCCCGGCCGAGAGGGCGTCGGGGTAGTTCGCGCCGGTGGCGACGAAGACCGTGTAGGCGCCGCTCGGGTAGGCGCGCCGGGAGATGTTCACCGCCACCTCGAAGCGGTCGGCTCCGGCCACCCGGTCGGGCCCGGAGGGCGGGGTCAGCACGGCCGAGGCGAACAGGTGGTCGCCGCCGCCGCAGCCGACCGGCCCGTCTGACGGGTCGCATCCGGTGGCCGTGTAAAGGGCCACCACGAGCGGGTCGGCGCGGTTGATGGCATAGCTCTTCGTGAAGTGGCCGGTCTGCTTGGTCGACGAGGTGGCGTCGAGAGTCAGGTCGGGCTCGTCGTAGACGAGCGGCGGCCCGCCGACGACGGGAGCGGGCCGCACCGGTGTCGTGGCGTCGCCGTAGTCGACCAGCAGGGTGACCAGCCCGCCGTAGTACGTGTTCGGGATGGTGGGGCTGGGCACGGAGGCGTAGTCGAAGTCGACCGTGAACCCCCCGCTCGTCGCCGTGATCCCGAGGTTCGTGATCTCGGGCCCGTTCCAGCCGCTCGGCCCGAGCGTCGGCGGCGGGGCGTACCGGATCGGCCGCGGCCCGTTCGAGTCCGCGACCTGCGCCGCAGGGACCGTCGCGGCGCTGTCCCCGACGGCCCCGGCGGCCGAGGCGGAAGCCGAAGCCGACGTCGGCGCGATCAGCGCGAGGGCCACGACGGCGAGAGCCGAAGCGGCGACGGATGCGGTGGTTCTGAACACAGACGGGTTCCTTCCGGGAAACAGCAGAGAGCTTGCCCAAGTTATCGGGCGCGGCCCCGCTCCGGCAGCCCCACTTTCAAGGGCATGCCGGCAGGCGCCGATGCCTGCCTCAGCTAGGCTGGACGTCGAGCGAGGGGATTCGAGATGACGTCGAGGTGGGCGCGGGTCGCGCGCGGCGGCCTCGTCGCGTCGATCGCGGTGTTCGTCGCCGCGTTCTCGCACATCGCAGCCGGCGGTTCCGCCCCCGGATCGGCGGGTACTGCGATCGCCCTGGCCTTCGCACTCCTGGCCAGCATCGCGGTGGTCGGAAAGCGTCTGAGCCTGCCGCGGATCGCGATCGCGGTCACCGTCAGTCAGTTCTTCTTCCATCTCGTCTTCTCCCTCGGCGGGGATTCGACCGTGACGATGACCCAGAACGGGCACCACGGCGCCATCGTGATCGGTGCCGCGGCGGGTCCGGCCACGCAGATGGATCACTCCAGCGGCGCGATGTGGGCAGGCCACGCGGTCGCTGCCGTCGTGACGATCGTCTTCTTGTGGCGTGGTGAGCGCGAGCTGTGGCGCGCGTTGTCGACAGCGACCCAGCAGCTCGCCGCCGTGCTCCTGGGCCGGCTGGTGTTCATCCCGGTCGTGTCCCATGGCGTCGCCGTACGAGTCCCGGTGGTGTCGCGGAGGACCTTCCGGGACGACCTCGGGGTGGTGCTGTCGTCGTTGCGGCACCGCGGCCCACCCGTACACGCTCTCTCCTTCTGATTCTTCCTGCACCTCGCCCCGGTGATGCCTGCGCACGTTCGCAGTCAGCAGTTGCTGTGGGCGCGAGTGGTGCGGGTTCGTATTCGGCATGCTTCGGCGGCGTCTCTGCGCTCGACCGGTGTGCTGCCGCCCCCGTGTCGGGGTGGGTGCTGCCGCGACCCCGGTGACGGGGGCGGCGAAAGGATGTGTTCTTCGTGGTCGAGCAATCGACGATCGAAGACCAGGAGCTACGCGAGCCGCGCACGCTGAATCTTCCCCGGGTCGGGGTCGTCGAAGCGGTGCTGCTGGTGGGTGTCCCGCTGGCCGTCGGTGCGGCATTGGCGGGAATGGTCTTCACAAATGCGTTCAACGACCTGCTGCTGATCGATCCCGGCGTGCTGGTCACGCGCGGACTCCCGATCGCCCGGGTTCTGCACGACGCGGCTGCCTGCGTCACGGTCGGCTTGCTCCTGATCGCAGCGTTCGCCCTCCCCGGACAGACTCAGGTGCCCGGGATCGCGTCGTTCACGCAGTGGACGGCTGCCCGGTGGGCGGCGAGAGCGGCGTCGCTGTGGGCCTTGGCCGGCATCGCAGTGCTGATCCTGACGGCGGCCAATACCGTCGCGATCCCGGTGACCGAGCCCCGGTTCTGGCCGCAGTTCTGGTTCTTCGCCACGGGTATCGAGCTCGGCCAATCCCTGCTGGCCTCGATCGCCCTGATCATGCTGGCGCTCGTCGCGCTGGTGCTCTCGAAGCGGGTGACGGCGATCGGGTTCGCTGCCGTCGTCTCCGTTCTCGCCCTGCTACCGCTCGCGCTCTCGGGTCACGCAGCAGGATCGGATGAACACGCCAACGCCGTCGACTCCCTCGCGATGCACCTGATCGGCGTCACCGCCTGGGTCGGCGGTCTCATCGCCCTCGTGCTGCTCCGCAAGCGCCTTGCCGGTGACACCGCCCGGGTCGTGTCGCGCTATTCGACGATGGCGCTCGGGGCGTTCCTCCTCGTCGCGTTCTCCGGCACCATCAACGCCTCCCTCCGACTCAACGCCCCGGTCGAGCTGCTGACCACGCCGTACGGGGCGCTCATCTCGGTCAAGATCGTCATCCTCACCGGCCTCGGCGTCGCGGGGGTATGGCAGCGGGTTCGCATCATCCCGAGCCTTGTCCGTGAACCGACACGCACCCGAGGCTTCGTACGACTCGCGATCACCGAGATCGTGTTCATGGCGATCGCCATCGGCGTTTCGGTCGGGCTGTCGCGGAGCGCGCCGCCGGTGTCGCAGGAGTCCTTGGCCGCGATCGACATCCGCAAGTCGTTGCTCGGCTTTGACTGGCCCGCGCCGGTGACGGCTTGGCGGATGCTGACCGCGGTGCATGTCGACTGGTTCTGGGTCGCTGCCGCCGGCACCATGGCAGGGCTTTACGTCGCCGCGGTGGTGCGGCTGCGCCGGCGCGGCGACACCTGGTCGTGGGGGAGGACCGTCCCGTGGCTCTCCGGCTGCGCCGCCCTGATCTGGGCGACGAGTGGCGGCCCGGGCGTGTACGGGGCCGTGTCGTTCTCGACTCACATGATCCAGCACATGACCCTGATGATGGTCGTGTCGCCCTTGCTGGTGCTCGGCGGGCCCGTCCTCCTCGCCCTCCGCACCCTTCCGACCCGGCAGGACGGCGGTCGAGGCATCCGGGAGTGGGTGTTGCTCCTGGTGCACTCACCACTGCTGAGGCTGTTCGCCAATCCGATCGTCGCTGCGGTACTGTTCGCCGGCAGCCTGGTGGCGTTCTACTACACCGGCTGGTTCGAGTGGTCACTGCAGACCCACCAGGGGCACTTCATCATGACCGTGCACTTCCTGGCCGCCGGCTATCTGTTCTTCTTCGTGCTCATCGGTATCGACCCCGGGCCGGAACGGCCCTCGTATCCGATGCGGCTGATCCTGCTCCTTGCGACCCTCGCGTTCCACGCCTTCTTCGGGCTGGCGATCATGAGCCAGACCACCGTGCTCGCGGAAGACTGGTGGCGCGCCCTCGGCCTGACGGACACCCCGATACTTCTCGCCGATCAGCGGGTGGGTGGTGGCATCGCCTGGGGTGCGGGGGAGATACCCGTGGTGCTGGTCGCCCTGGCCGTGGTGCGGCAGTGGGTGCGGTCGGACGAGCGCACGGCCAAGCGCCTCGACCGGAAAGCCGACCGTGACGGCGACGCCGACCTCGCCGCCTACAACGCCCGCCTTGCCGTCCTCGCCGAACGAGACACCCGCACCACACCGAATCGCCCGATTTCCCCTGACGCCGACCTTGCGGCCGTCGACGACCGAACCGGAGACAACCTGTGACCAGCCCACGCACCCGGATGCTCGCCGCGATCGGCGCGGCCACGGCCCTGCTGCTGACCCTCACCGCCGGAGTCGGCACCGCGACCGCCCACGATCAGCTCCTCTCCTCCACCCCGGCGGAAGGGCAGCTGATGGCCGAAGCGCCGTCGGAGATCTCGATGCAGTTCTCCGACGACGTGCTCGACCTCGGCGGCGTCGTCGTGGTCGCGGATGCGGCGGGGAAGAACTGGGCCGACGGCCCCCTCACGCTGAACGGCGGCACTGTCACCCAACCCGTCACCGCAGGCGCTCCGGACGGGGCGTACCAGGTCCGGTGGCGAATCGTCTCCGCTGACGGGCATCCCATCTCGGATGTCATCGACTTCACCATCGGCGACACCATCCGCCCCCCTCTCACCCCCGACAAGCAACCCTCCACCAACGACATCGAGGTGACGTCGACACCGACTGCCGCTGCGACCGCGTCCATGCCCCCCGGCCTCGGCGGTCTCGGCGTCGTCGCGTGGGCGATCGGCGGAGCCGCCGCAGGCATCGGGTTCTACGCCCTGGTCGTCACCCTGATCCGTCGCCGAAAGGTCACCCCATGAACCCCCGGCACCCCGTGCCGGGCACCCGAGAAGACACCGCAAGCACGACAAGGAGAACCATCATGAAGTTCCGCACCGCGACCACGATCACGGCACTCGCCGCCGCAGCGATGCTCACTCTCGCCGGATGCTCCGGCACGACCACTGCCGCCGAGACCAGCACCGCGGCTCCGGAAGCGGACAGCCTGAGCATCCAGGATGCCTGGGTCAAGGCCGCCGACAGCGGCATGTCGGCTGCGTTCGGCACTCTCGAGAACGACAGCGACTCCGACCTGGTCGTCACCGCCGTCGAGTCCGCAGCCGCCACGTCGATGCAGCTGCACGAGACGGTCGAGAACGAGTCCGGCGCGATGGTCATGCGCGAGAAGGACGGCGGCTTCACCGTCCCGGCCGGCGGTAGCCTCGAGCTCGCGCCCGGCGGGAACCACCTGATGCTGATGGGCCTCACCGCGCCGATCGCGGCCGGCACCGACGTGACATTCACCCTCACCCTTGAAGACGGTTCCCGATACGAGTTCACGGCCCCGGCGAAGGACTACACCGGCGCGAACGAGACCTACGAGGGCGGCGACATGGACATGGGGAACTGATGACCCGCGATCAGAACAACTCCGCACCGGATCATGGTGCTGAGCGGGCTGGTCGCGGCCTGAGCCGGCGGCATCTCCTGTTCGGGGGTGCCGCCGCCGGGCTCGGCGCGGCCACCGCGGCCGGCGCAGCCATGCTCGCCACCCAGCAACCCACCGTGGCGGTGGCACCACCCGTCGAAACGGTGGTGAACGGGGCGGGGACGGTGCCGTTCTACGGCACGCACCAAGCGGGTGTCGCGGTCATCCCGCAATCGCACGCCACGCACATCGCCCTCGACCTCGCTGCCTCCACCGATCGGGCAGCCCTGACCCGGATGATGCAGATCCTCACCGACGACGCAGCCCGCCTCTCCCAGGGCCGGCACGCTCTCGCCGACTCCGAGCCGGAACTGGCGACGATCCCGGCACGCCTGACGGTGACGTTCGGGTTCGGCCCCGAATTCGTGTCGCGGGCGGAAGGCGCTGCGCCGTCGTGGTTACGGCCGCTGCCCGCGTTCGGCGTCGACCGGCTTGAGGAGGCCTGGACCGGCGGTGACTTCCTGATGATCGTCGCAGCCGACGACCCGGTCACCGTCGCACACGCCACCCGGATGCTCGTGAAGGACAGCCGCTCGTTCGGCATCGTCCGCTGGACCCAAGCGGGATTCCGCCGCGCAGCCGGATCAGAGGAGCCAGGCACGACGATGCGGAACCTCTTCGGTCAGGTCGACGGCACCGTCAACCCGCAGACCCAGGACGCCGACTTCGATCAGCTCGTCTGGTCTCACGGCGACCCCGAATGGATGGCCGGGGGCACGTCGTTCGTGCTACGCCGCATCCACATGAATCTCGACAAATGGGACCTGCTGGACCGCTCCGGCCGCGAACAGGCTGTCGGACGCAGCCTCGCGGACGGCGCACCCCTGACCGGCAGGAACGAAACTGACGAACCCGACTTCCACGCCGTCACGCCCATCGGCTTTCCTGTCATCCCGGAGTTCTCCCACATCCGCCGGGCCCGCTCCGAGAACCCGGGCGAGCGCATCCACCGCCGCGGCTACAACTACGACGAAGCCCCCACCACGGGGAGTGTCTCCAACTCGGGTCTCCTCTTCGGCTCCTATCCAGCCGATGTCGACAAGCAGTTCGTGCCCATCCAGAAGCGGCTTGATGACCTCGATCTGCTGAACGAGTGGATCACCCCGATCGGGTCCGCTGTGTTCGCGATACCACCCGGGTGCGCCGAGACCGGGTTCATCGGCGACACCCTTCTGTCCTGAGCGAGTGTGCCGACCACCCGGAGGCGTGCTACTGGCTGCGGAGCAGGCTGATGAACTCGTCCGCCATGTCGAGCTGGTGCTGCAGCTTCACGCGTTGCTCGACCGCCCGGTCGATGAACTGCTCAAGCTGTTCCCGCAGCTCCGAGCCGCCCTCGTGCTGGAGGGTGTCGATGATGCGGAGCAGTTCGCTCATGTCTTCCAGCGGGAAACCGAGCGGTTTCATGCGCCGGATCAGCATGAGCCGGGCGTAGTCGCCTTCCGTGTAGAGGCGGAATCCGCCCTCCGTACGCCCGGACGGTTTCAAGAGACCGATCTCGTCGTAATGACGGATGGTGCGCAGCGACAACTCGGTCCGCTCGGCCAGCTCGCCGATGTGCATCATCGGCCGGGTCGTCTCGGATTCCATGCGCGCTCTCTCGTTAACTCGACTCTTACGTTAGGGTAGGTTTCTGGATACAACACCGTTCATCCACGGATGGCCCCGTCTCAGAAAGCTCCCTTGATTCTCTCCCAGAACAGCGACTCCCCGAACCGCTACCGACCTGACCCATCCGTCCTCACCGCGCTCCGGTCGCCGCGCATCCTGACTCGCGAAGTGCTCGCCGGCCTGGTCGTGGCCCTCGCTCTCATTCCGGAGGCGATCTCATTCTCCATCATCGCCGGCGTCGACCCCGCGGTGGGGCTGTTCTCCTCGTTCGTCATGGCGGTCTCGATCGCGTTCTTGGGCGGCCGGCCCGCGATGATCACCGCCGCCACAGGCGCCGTGGCCCTCGTCATCGCGCCGGTCGCGCGGGACTACGGCATGGACTACCTCATCGCCACCGTCATCCTCGCGGGCATCTTCCAAGTCCTTTTCGGGGTGCTCGGGGTGGCGAAGCTGATGCGGTTCATCCCGCGGAGCGTCATGGTCGGGTTCGTGAATTCTCTGGCCATCCTGATCTTCGTCGCGCAGCTCCCGCAGCTGCTCGGAGTGACCTGGCTGGTCTATCCGCTGGTGGCGGTGGGCATCCTCATCATGGTGTTCATGCCCAAGATCACGAAGGTCGTTCCGGCACCGCTCGTGGCGATCGTGCTCCTGACCGCCGCGACCTCGGTGTTCGCCTTCAACGTCCCGACCGTCGGCGACCAGGGCGACCTGCCCCGCAGCCTGCCGTCGCTGTTCCTCCCGAACGTGCCTTTCACCTGGGAGACCTTGGCGATCATCGCGCCATTCGCCGCGGCCGTGGCGGTCGTGGGGCTGCTCGAATCGTTGATGACGGCGAAGCTCGTCGATGACATCACCGACACCCACTCCCGCAAGACCCGCGAAGCACTCGGTCAGGGTGCCGCGAACGTGCTCTCCGGCCTCTTCGGCGGCATGGGCGGATGCGCGATGATCGGTCAGACCATGATCAACGTGAAGGCATCCGGTGCCCGCACCCGCATCTCGACGTTCCTCGCCGGCGTGTTCCTCCTGATTCTGGTCGTGGTGCTCGGCGACGTCGTGTCCATCATCCCGATGGCCGCGCTCGTGGCCGTGATGGTCATGGTGTCCGTCGCGACCTTCGACTGGCACTCGATCAAGCCGTCGACCCTGAAGGCGATGCCCGTGGGGGAGACGGCGGTGATGGTCGCGACCGTCGCCGTGGTCGTCGCGACCCACAACCTCGCGATCGGCGTGATCGTCGGCGTCGTCGTGGCAATGGTGATCTTCGCCCGCCGCGTCGCGCACTTCGCCTCGGTCACGCGTGACGTGCGAGCAGACGATCCCGTTCCGACCGCTCACTACACGGTCGACGGCGAGCTGTTCTTCGCCTCCTCGAACGACCTCACGACCCAGTTCGACTACGCCGGCGACCCCGACCATGTCGTGATCGACATGTCCAACAGCCATATCTGGGACGCCTCCACCGTCGCCACCCTCGACGCCATCACGACCAAGTACGAACAGCACGGCAAACACGTCGTGTTCGAGGGACTCAACGACGCAAGCACCGAGTTCCACGGCCGCCTCGCCGGAAAGCTCGGCAGCGGACACTAGGCATCGTTCGAGCATCGCGCCACCCCACGGCCGGCTGTGGGGAGCAGGCGGGGCCGTCCTCGCGCCACCCCATCCGGCGGGGCGGCCAGCACGGCGTGCCAGGTGGCTTGTTTCTCCGGCTGGGCGCCTTGGCCGTCGACGTGGGCGAGGAACTCGAGCTCGGGATGGCTGGTGTCGATCCGTTCACGGTCGGTGAGCATGGATTCGCGGAACTCGTGCAGAACGAACATTTTGGGCGGGAGCCCCTTCGCGTCGATCAGGTTCGCCAACCAGTTGGACACGGCGTTGATCTCGTCGGCGGATACGGTGCCGATCTGTTCCAGGGGGACTTGGTCGGAGCCGAGGCGCCATTCGGGGTCGAGGGCGAGCCCGACGTTGGGACGCTCGAGGAGCGCCTGGTACGCCTGTGCTTGGCTGAGGAACGTGGACCGGCCTGGTTGGAGGTCGATCACGACGTACGCGCCGGCGTCGGACGCAGCGTCGATGTAGTCGATGATCCGGGCCGGGTCGAGTTCGTTGGAGTAGTTCCCATCAGGGCCTGCGTCGCCGGCGGCGACGGTGGCGATGATCTCGAGGGTCGGCACGACGGGCAGGTCCGAGAGCGAGGCGTACTCGCCGGCGAGTTGACGGGCGCGAGCGATCGTGGCGGCGACGCCCTGTTCGCCGAGAATGCCGAGGACGGGAACCTCGGGCACGCCGTAGAGGGCGACAAAGCGGTGGCTGCCGAACAGACGTTGACCACCGCCGGTGAGCTGAAATCCGGTCATCGCGGCCCTCACCGACCAGTCGAGGGCCGGCTGGTCGGTGTAGGACCCGCCGATCAGCACGGCGCTGACGGGCTGCAGGCGGGTGAGAGCACTGATGACGTCCGGGGCGGCGAGGATGTCGCCCGGGGTCGACTGCTCGACGAGGGTGGCGCCTGCCGCCTGGACGATGGCGGCCGCTTCCGGAGCAGAGCCATCGGTGACCGCAGCGATCGGTTCGCCCAGGCGCGCCGGTTCCGGATGCGGCTGCACCGCTGCGTCGAGCGCGTCCGGGTCGCTGAACGAGGTCACGTCGATGCGGGCGGCGTCGGCGTGATTCCAGGCTAGGCAGCTCGATTCGTTAGCGGACGGACCGTTAGCGAACCGTTACGACACTTGCAGTCATGCAAGTAAAGCGTGCCGCGCGAGACCGAGCCGCTCGACCCGGCTCATGAGGGAGTACTCGCAGTGAGCCGTATTCACGGAACCGATACGCTTGACTCCAAGGTCGCCTCATGCGGGGCCGCACAGATTCGACGGGGGACCGGGGCACGTGACAGGACACATCGATAGACGAACGGTGCTCGGAGCGGCCTGGGCCGCACCTGTGGTGGTCATGGCCGTCGCGGCACCGTCGGCGGCCGCCAGTACCGATGCCGCGCCCACGGCCGCCTGGTCGACCTCCATCGCATCTGTTCCCGCCACGGGTGTGCGCATGACTTCGGCGACGCTCACCGTGACGAACTCGACTGCCGAGACCCTGAACTCTGTGACCGTCACCGTGACTCAGCCCGTCGGGGTGCAGGTGAACGTCGCGGTGCTCGGTGCAGGATGGGCGAAAGGTGTCGATTCCGAGTCGGTGGTGACCTTCGTCTACTCCGGCACGCTGACACCTGGAGACATTTCGCCCGGCGCACTCGTGACCATCTCCACGGCCGAGGTCGCCGAAGGCTCGGTGACGGTGATCGCCGCCGCGTCAGGGCAGACGGTCGGCGCGCCCCTGACCGTGGAGTGGCCCGTCTCGGGGAACGACCCCTCGCAGGCGCAGTGGTCGTGGAGCGTCCCGTCGCTGGCACCAGGCGGGCAGGCTACTCTGGCCTTCGACCCCGGACCGTATCGCTTCGGGTCCCCGGCGTCGTTCATCATCCAGGCACCATTCCAGGGGAGCTACTCGAACGTGATGTCGACTATGACGTTCTCTTCGGCATCCTTCGGCTCGGTGAACTATTACTACAGCGATGATCCCCGACTCAAGCTCTTCACGATCGCGCGCGGTAGCGGCGCATCGGGTTCGGGCATTCTGCAACCATTTGTGTCGTACATCGCCGGCGGCTCGCTCCAGCAATTCCGTGGCCCCGACCTCGCCGCGAGTTGACGCATTAGTCAGCCTGGTCGGCCCGGGTTATGAACGCGTCGAGAAGTGCGGCCTCCGATGCGGCAGCCGCGGGCGGATGAGGGTGAAGTGTCCCAGCGCGGTGGCTCGGCTTCGAACGTCGCATCGCCGGTCGCGATTCCCTCCCGATAAACGGCCTCGACCGCGTCCCATCCGAGGGTTCCGGAGCCCGAAGGCGAGTGATCATCGGCAGCAGGAGGAGTCGATCGTGGCTGTTTCAGCGGCGGGCGTGCTGCAGCATCCGTTGTCGGTCGGGGCGGTGGAGCAGACACCGGTCTCGGGGAGGACGAGGGTGACGATGCGGGCCGCCGCGTGGTTGCCGGCGAGGTCATCGGCGATGGATCGCACCTGCTCGTAGCCGGTGGCGAGGAGGAAGGTTGGGGCGCGGCCGTAGGACTTCATGCCGGCGATGAAGAAGTTCGGCTCGGGATGGGTGAGTTCGGCGACGCCGTGAGGCGGGACGGTGCCGCAGGAGTGCAGGTTCGGGTCGATCAGTGGGGCGAGAGCGCGGGGTGCTTCGACGATGTCGTCCAGACCCAACCGGATTTCCCGGAGCAGCGCGAGATCGGGCCGGAAGCCGGTTGCGTTCACGATCACATCGGCATCGACGGCGAACGAAATGCCGGCGCGACGTCCGACCGCTCGAACGCGGTCGCCGCCCTCGTCGATGGCGTCGATCTCGAACTGGTCGATGAGCGCTATGCGGCCGGTGGCGACGAGCTGGTCGACTCGTTGTCCGATGGAGGCGCGGTCGGGAAGCTGGTCGTCGGCGGCGGTGAACACACGCGCAGCTGTGCGGTTGCGGATGGCCCAGGAGACCTCGGTGTGGGGGAGTGCGGTGAGAGCGAGGAGCGTGTTCGCGGCGGAGTGTCCGGCGCCGACGACGAGCACCCGCTTTCCGGCGAACCTGTCGCGGTCATGGCCGAGCACGTTGGGCAGCCCTGTGACGATCCGATCGGCACCGCTGGTCGGGACGAGGCCGGCCGCGGTGAGCGGGTTGGGGGAGCGCCAGGTGCCTGAGGCATCGATCACGGCGCGGGCAAGACGGTCGCTGGTGGTTCCGTGGTGCTCCACCCGGAGCAGGAACGGCGTGTCGGCCCGGCCGGTCGAGCGGGTGCGGTCCATGCCCTGGCGGGACACGGCCGTGACGCGGCTGCCGAGGCGGATGCGCGGCTGGAGGGCTGGAGTGTGGGCGAGTGGGGTGAGGTAGCGGTTGAGGAGTTCGGCGCCGGTGGGGGAGCGATCGCCGTTCGGGGCGCTCCAGCCGGCCGCCCCGAGGAGTCGGACGGACGCCGGGTCGAGAAGATAGGTCCAGGGGGAGAAGAGGCGAGTGTGGGCCCATTCGGCGATCGCGCTGCCGGGTTGGGGGCCGGCCTCGAAGATGACGACGTCGAGGCCTCGCTCGAGGAGGTGCGCGGCGGCCGCGAGCCCGACGGGGCCGGCGCCGATCACCGCAACCGGGAGCCCCGCCAGACGTGAGCCGACGCTGCGGGGCGGGACGGTCAAAGTCATCGTCACGGTGTCACCGGTTGTTCAGACGCTGGCCGGGAGGATCTCGGCCAGGAGCTGCTCCACCCGGGCCTTGATGTCGTCGCGGATCGGGCGCACCTCCTCGATCGGCCGGCCGGCCGGGTCGGTGAGGTCCCAGTCTTCGTAGCGCTTGCCGGGGAAGATCGGACAGGTGTCTCCGCAGCCCATGGTGATCACCACATCCGAATCGCGAACCGCCTCGGTGGTGAGGATCTTCGGCTGGTTCGACGCGATGTCGATGCCCTCCTCGGCCATGACGGCGACAGCGACCGGGTTGATCTCGTTCTTCGGCTCGCTGCCGGCGGACAGCACCTGCACCCGGTCGCCGCCGAGGGCCTGCAGGTAACCGGCGGCCATCTGCGAGCGGCCCGCGTTGTGAACACAGACGAAGAGAACGGTGGGGGCAGCGGTCATGACTCATCCTTGTCGGGACTGGGTTATGCATCGAAGAGGATCGATGAAGGCAGTCTGCCCACAAACATCGACGATTGTCAATGTTTGTGAGATGCTGGGCGCATGACCGCCACCGAAGTGCTGCCTGTGACCGAGGTCACCGCCTGCTGCGCACCGGCCGGCCGCGAGGCGATGCCCGCGGGGGAGGCGGAGGTTCTCGCACGAACATTGAAGGCGTTGGCCGACCCGGCCCGGCTTCGGTTGCTCTCGATGGTCGCCGCGCACGGTGACGGCGAAGCGTGTGTCTGTGATCTCACCGAGCCGCTCGGTCTTTCACAGCCGACGGTGTCGCATCATCTCAAGGTCCTCGTCGACGCAGGATTCCTGACCCGCTCGAAGCGAGCGACGTGGGCGTACTACCGGCTCGTCCCAGGTTCCCTCGACCGAGTTGCGGGCCTCCTGCCCACGATCTGATCTACGCGGCAATCGGGGACGCGTTCGAGCGCCGGCCTTCGCCTGTATTGACATAATGTGCATTATCAGCGCTTGCTGATCGGGGCCGGAAGCGTCAGATCGGCGTGTTGTGTTGCTGGTGAGGCGTGGCTTTGTGCCGGCCGGGTGCTTGCGGATATTCGTCGCTCGCCGTCTCGCGCTCGACCGGCGCGGTGCGCGGCGCGACGTCGTCGAGCGTCAGCAGGCCGTCCGGATCATTCGGATCGTGTTTGCCGGTGAGACGCTCACCGATTGCCGACTTGTCCCGGTCATCAGGCATTGATTTCTCCTCAGTTTATGTGAACAATTGCCGGCATTACGCAAGCGGCGCCGACGGCGGGTTGGCGTGGCCCGACGCCAGCGCGGCGAGCAGCTCGTGCAGGGCATCCGTCGACGACACCGTCGGGGCCCAGCCGAGCACCGCCCGGGCCCGCTCGGTCGACATCACCGGCACGCTCGTCGCGATGTCGACCCAGCCCGGATCGGACGGCTGCAACCGCGCCCGCCACGATGCCCACACCAACGCGCGCAGCACCGAGCGACGGAACGGCACCGCACGGCCGCCCAGCGCCGCTGCTAGCACCTGGGGCGTCACCACCGGTTCCGCCGCGAGGTTGAAGGCGCCGCCCGCCGAGCGTTCGAGGGCCCGCCAGATCGCGTCGGCCACGTCGTCGGCGTGCACCACCTGGGAGATCAGGATGCTCGGCAGCGGCACCACCGGCATCCGCAGCCGCCCGAGCACCCTGTTCGGCACCAGCGGCCCCACGAACAGCCGCGCGATCTCCGCGGCCGCGTCGGCTTGGAACACCAGCCCCGGTCGCACCCGCGTGACGACGGTCGACGGGTGCCGACGCTCGAACTCGTCCAGTCGCCGCTCGTTCACGGCCTTGTGCCGGGCGTAATGCGAGGTGTGGATCCCACCCGTCGGCCACGACTCCCCCACGCGCCCGCGCTTGGGCCCGGGACTGTACGCGCCGACCGACGACGCCACCACGACCTGTCCGACCCCCGCACGCCCCGCCGCGTCGAGCACCCGTCCGGTGCCGACGACGTTCGTCTCGTGCAGGATGCGCTCATGCCGGTTCGGCTGCAGGCGCCACGCGAGATGCACCACGGCATCCGCACCCTGCAAGGCGGCATCGAGGCGGCCGTCGGCGGTCGGCTCGGCGATGTCGATCGCGCGCCACTCCCCCGCGGCGTACGGGGCTTCGGGTGCCGGCATCCGCCGCGCGACGCCGACGACCTCCACATCCGGTTGCGCGGCAAGTCGGCGGAGCAACGCCGTGCCGAGATTCCCCGTGGCACCCACCACGACCACGCGCATGGTCCGCCTCTCGCCGGATGCCCGTCACCCGCTCTCCCGCCGACGCTACGCCGCCCCGGCCAGACCGCAACGCCTGCCGCACAGCACCGTGCAGACGGCACTGTGCAGACGCCGGCCGAACACGGATGCCCGTTCCGGCAGCCCATCACACGTCCCGTAGGGCGTCGGCCGGTTCGATCCGCGCAGCGCGGAGCGCGGGCCCCGCGCCGGCGGCCAGCCCCACGCCACCACCTGAGACGGTGCTTGCGAGCACGATTCCGAGGTCGAGAACCGGCGTCCACCCGTGCGCCAGCGACACGACCACCACTGCAAGCACTCCAGCCGCCGCCCCGATGAGCCCGCCAAGAGTTCCGACGACCAGCGATTCACCCAGGAACTGCAGGGCGATCTGGGCACGGGACGCCCCGAGCGCACGACGCAAGCCGATCTCGCCGCGACGCTCGGCGATGCCCAGCAGGGTGACGTTCGCGATGCCGAGACCGCCCGCCAGCAGCGTGATCACGCCGATCAGGAGAAACACGATGTCGAGGTCGCCTTGCACGTCGCCCTCCAGCGACGCGCCCGACGGCGGCGCCGCGGCGGTGAAATCCTCCGGCAAGTTCGGGGAGAGGGCGATCGGCGCCTGGTGGGCGACCACGCCGGCCGCACCCACCGTCATCCTGAGGACGGCACGATCGGCCGCGGCAGTCCGGAAGTCGCGGCGCGCGGTCGTCAGCGGCAAGATGACCGAATCCACGAGCCCGTGTTCGAGGACGGATGACTCGAGCACCCCGATCACCGTGTACGCGTCATCCCCGATGAAGATCGACGGGCTGCTCGCCACGGAGCCGACGCCCAGACTCGCGGCCGCGTGTGCGCCCAACACCACAACGCGATCGCCGCGGCCTTCGTGACCGCGGTCGAACATCCTGCCGGAGGCCAGTGTCGCGCCGAGAGCATCCAGGAGCTCGCCCGAGGCCGCGACGACCGGCGGCAGCGCGGGGGTCGACGCCGAGGGATCGTTCACCGGCACCGCGGTGATGGCACCCTCGAACGTCACGTCGGCCAGGAGCACCACCGATTCCACGCCGGGCAGCCGGTCCAGGCGATCGAGCGCGTCGGCCGGCATGCTCGCCGTGGCGTGATCTTTGCCGTCCGCACCGGCCGCCGTGGCGGGGGCCACCGAGAGATGCGTCGCCGCGACCGAATCGAAGCGGGTGGCCACCTGCCCGGCCGCGGTCTGCCCCAGCCCGACCGTGGTGACCAGTGCACCGATGCCCACGAGGGTACCCAGCACGCTGATCACCAGTCGTGAGGGTTTCGCCGAGACGCCGATCACCGTCTCGCGCAGCAGATCACCCGCTCCGAAGCGTGTTGTCGAACCCGTCACGACGCCGCCCCCTCGACCGCAACCGACGGTGGTGCTGTGGCGTCTGGGGTGCGCGGCAGTTCCGTCGCACGACCCTGTTCGATGCGCACGCGGCGCCGCGCCCGATCGGCCACGCGCTGGTCATGGGTGATCGTCACCAGGGTGAGGCCATCGGCGTTCAGCTCGTCGAACAGCCCGAGGACGGCATCGGAGTTCGCCCGGTCGAGATTTCCCGTGGGTTCGTCGGCGAGCAGGAGACGCGGGCCCGTGCACACCGCTCGGGCGATGGCGACACGCTGCCGCTCGCCGCCAGAGAGCAGGCCGGGGAGAAAGCTCATTCGATGAGCGAGGCCCACCCGGTCGAGCGCCGCCCGGGCACGACGCACTCGCTCGCCGCGCGGCACCGCCCCGTAGAGGAACGCGAGCTGCACGTTCTCGAGCGCCGTTCGCGCCGGCAGCAGGTGGAAGGCCTGGAACACGAAACCGATCTGCGTCGCGCGCAGTGCCGCACGCCGACGTTCACTGAGTCGCGAGGTCGGTTCGCCGTCGAACAGGTACTCCCCCGTCGACGGCCGGTCGAGGAGGCCGAGGATGTTGAGCATGGTCGACTTGCCGGCGCCCGACGGGCCGACTATGGCGAGGTGATCGCCCGGCGCCACGCTCAGCACCACGTCGGACAGGGCCGTGACCACTCCTCCTCCGGATGCGAATGAGCGTGTCACATGGCGCAGGTCGAGAAGCGGCCGCTCGATCGTCATCGGCCCACCACCACCCGCGCGCCGGCCCGCACCCGGGGGTCATCGGAGTGGATCTCGACGTAACCTCCGGCAGACAGCCCGGTCGTGACCGCCACGAGGTCGCCGGCTCCTGCTGACGCATCCGTGCCGACCACCGGGCCCGAAGCAGGACCGGACTCTGGGCCCGCATCCGGCGCCAACTCGATCCGACTCTCGCCGCCCGAACCGGCACTCAGCGCCGCGACAGGAACAGCCAGCACCTCACCGGCCGTCGATTCGACCGGGATGCCCACCTTCACGTTGGTACCGCGCAAGCGCTGCACCGTGGCGTCGTCGAGCGGTTGAGGGGCCAGCGCCACGTCGTAACGCTTCCCGCCGGCGGTCGGTCCGTCAGACCCGGTGGCGGCCTCATGCGGCTGCACCGAGCCGACGGTGGCCGTGAACTCCGCGCCATCCACCGAGGTGAAGGAGGCGGACATGCCACTCCTCAGGAGCTTCGCGTCGTCTTCCGAGGCCGAACCGGCGAGCACCAGCTGAGCGCCCGACACCGTGAGCGCGGTTCCCGTGCTCACCGAGCCCCGCGTCGCCTCCACCTTGTCGACGCGCCGCGGCAGCGAGGTGAGAAACACGACCTCCGACTCCGGCAATACGGTGAGCGCAGCGGTCTCCGCTTCAGCCACGGTGTTCTGGGCCTCGGCGAGCTGACCGCGCGCCGCGTCGACGGCCGCCTGCTCGGCGGAGACGTCGACGGGCTCGCCGAGCTCAGCCCGGCGCGCTTGAGCGAGGCTCAGTGCATCTCGGAGCCGGCCGATCTCCAGCTCATCGGAGCCCTGCCAGAGTGCGACGTCGAGTTCGCGCTGAGCCTGACGCACCGCGTTGTCCGCCTCGACGATCGCAGAGCCGGCCGGCCCGTGTGCGGCGCGATCACGAGCCGCAACCGCCTGATCGACCGCTGCCGACGCCGACCGCGCGGCTTCTCTGGCACTCGCGAGTTGTCGGTCGGCCTCCGGGCTCGACGCGGGTGCGCTGTACCCGACCTTGCGATAGAGCGCGTCGACCGCTGCCGCCGTGCTCGCATCGAAGAGATCAGCCGCGCCGTCCCCGACGTCGATGCCGAGTGCCGTCAGTCCGGCCTTCAGCTGTGCCACGTCAGGGCCCGACAGACCCACATGCAGCGTGCGATAGGCCGGAAGCTCTCCCGGGAGGACGATGAGCGGCCGGCCGGCGATCTCCAGCGCCACCGCGCCGGCGTCGAGTGCCGCGCCGACCTCGGGCACGTGCCCCGTGACCACAGCGGGACCGGCCAGGCCAGTGGTGTCGACCTTGACGTCGACGGCATCGGCGTAGGTCACATCAGCTCGCGTCGTGACGGTGTTCTGGATGACGCGCTTCTCGATCGGCGCCGTCACCGGACCGGCGGACGGCGCCTGCGCATCCGCCGCTCGCTGCGCCGGCGACTCGACGAACCGGCTCAGCACGATGCCGAGCACCAGCGAGGCGATGGCGACGACCGCGAGCAGGGCGAGCAGCCGTGGACCCCGCGTGAACCGCCGCAGTCGGTCCGGCACTGACAGGTGACCGGAACGACCTGACCGCGCCGTGGGCTGCCGCCCGGGCGGACCGCCTGGGGCATCCTGCTCGCTCACTGTTGCGAGCCGCCGTACCGCGCGACCAGCGCGTCGAGCTGCTCCCGATGCTCATCGACGAATGCCTGCTCGATGCGGTGCTGCTCGGCGGCCAGGGTCTGGGCGTACCCGCTGTCCCGGGCACAGCCGAAATCGGCCGTCGCCTGCGCGATCTCGCGCTGCTGCAGGCTCTTCACCTCATCCGGGTCGGCGTCGGGTGCCGACGTACTGGTGGCGCCGTTCTCGTCCGGCGGGGACATCAGCGCGCTGTACGCGTCGCTGATGGCGGCCGGTGCATCGTCTTTGTGCACGAATCCGGCGTAGCCGGCATCCGCCATGCAGTCGGCCCAGGCGCGCTCCTTCGCGGTGACCGACGGCGCCGAACGCACCTCGCCGTACAACGAATTCATCTGCTCGATCAGGTCGGCGAACTCCGGATCGCTTTCGGCGCCACTGCCCATGCCGACCTCGTGCTGCGCCTTGCCGTTGCAGCCGCCCTTCGCCCAGTCGTACTCGGCAGCTTCACCAGCCGGTGTCTCCTCCGGCGTCGGCCCCCAGAGCGCGTCGTTGTAGGCGGCCAGTTCGGACTCGCTCAGCGAGCCGGTGTACTCGGCGTTCGGGTCGCTGTGCTGCTGCCCACCATCATCCGTCCGGTCGTTGACGCCCAACGGATCCGTGGTGATGCCGTAGCCGTAGGTGGTCGCGAACTCTTCACTGGACCAGTCGAGTCCGCTGTCATCGGCAACCATGAACGAGGCATTCTGCGAGTCGGGCTGGTACTCGAACCCCTGCTCCTTCATGCACGAGGCGATCCGCGACTGCACCTCAGCGTTCTGCCGATCGATATCGCCTTGCTCCAGCGGCGAGTACACCAGCGAGTAGTACTTCGCCAGCGGACTGTTCGGGCCTCCGGCCCCGTCGGAGGGATCGACCGCCTCCCCCGGCCCCGCGCATCCGGCGACACCGACGATGAGGAGGACCGCACCCAATGCGACTGACGCACCATTGCGAACCGATGTCATGACTGCCTTTCCGCCCGCACCCCCGAGGTGAAGTGAGTATTGCTCGTCAGGAGGTTAGGTGATACCGCAGACATCGCGCACGATGGGCGGAAATGCTCACGGCGAACTCCCACCGCACTGATAGCAGGCGCTAGATTGAAGCTCGACAGAACACAGCGCCGCAAGGCACCCACCAAGGGGGAACACCATGACCACACCCACCGCTTCGAACCCGCTCGGGTTCTGGCTCCACGACGCCGACATCACGGCCACCGCGGCCCGCTGGCTCAAAGGCGGCCTGTGGGTGCGCGCCATCCTCTCGGTCGTGCTCGGCATCGTCATCCTGGTGCTCGCGTTCAACAACCCCGACGCCATCGTGTACACGATCGCCTGGCTGTTCGCGATCTACTTCTGGATCGTCGGGCTCATGCGCGTCGTCTCCGGCATCGTGAACAACACGGTCACGGGCGGCATCCGAGCGCTCAACATCATCCTCGGCGTGCTGCTCATCCTCGCCGGCGTCGTCGCGGTGCGGAACCCGGTCGTGTCGCTGCTCGCCCTGGCGCTCGTGATCGGGTTCTCCTGGATCATCGAGGGCGTGCTCGCCGTCATCGAGACCGCGAAGGACTCCTCGCAGTGGTTCGGCACGATCCTCGGCGTGATCTCGGTGGTCGCCGGCATCGTCGTGATCTTCCTGCCGCTGCAGTCGATCGGCATCCTGGTGCTGTTCGCCGGCATCCTGCTCATCGTCACCGGCATCATGGCGGCCATCACGGCCCTCATGCTCGGCCGCGCCCCCAAGGCCGCCACGCGCGCCTGAACTCAGCGCTGCAAAGGCGTGTCCAACGCCCGCCGCAGCAGCTCCACGAGGACGACCGGCTCCACGGAGTCGGTCGTCCTCGCCAGTTCGTCGAGGGACCACCAGCGCCACTGCTCCACGTCGACGCGCTCGTCGTCGGTCCAGTAGGTGTCGACCGGCACGAAGCCAGGCACCCGCAGCAGGTACCACTCCTCGTGGTACTCCCGGAACACGCCGGCCGCCGGCTCCCCGGTGAAGTCGTGCGACCAGAAGACGTCACCCACCTCCTCCTCGGTGACCACGAGCCCGGTCTCCTCGAACAGCTCCCGCACGGCCGCCCGCAGATGGGTCTCCCCCGCCTCGAGGTGACCGCCCGGCGTCAGCCATCGGGTCGGATTCGTCGCGACATCCGCTCGTGTGAAGAACAGCAGCGTGCGGCGCGCGTGGTCGAGCACCAGCACCCGCGACTTGCGGATGACCGTCCCCGCCGCCGTGGCGGCGTCGGCCTCGCCGCTCACTCGCCCTCGATCGGCCCGAAGTCGGAGACGTCGCCCACGTAACGGGTGTGGTTCTCGGGGATCGGGTCGACGGCCGCGGACGCCACCTCGGCCGCGAACTCGCTCACGTTGTACAGCCGCCCGGCGGCCTCCTTGCGGGCGCCGATCGCACCCGGGTTCGCGCGTTCGAGCAGCGTGGCCGTGATGGTGCCCTCGATCATGTCGCCCGACACCACAACGAACTCCACGCCCGCGGCGTCGAGCTGCGGGATCATGGCTCGCAGCGCATCCTCGCCAGCGCGCTTGGACAGCGCCACGGGCAGGTACTCGGGCATGGTCTCGGTGGTGCGGATGAAGTGCGCCTGGTGACTCGTGACGAACACCACCCGTGACCCCGGCGCGAGCAGGGGCAACGCCGCGGTCAGCAGGTTCACCTGCGCATCCCGGTTGAGCGTCATCGCGTAGTCCTCGGCCATGCCGCTCTCCATGCCGCCGGAGGCGTTCAGGACGAGGATGTCGAGGCCGTCGAGATCGGCCTGCACCTGGTCGAACATGGCCGCCACCGATGCCGGGTCGGTGAGGTCGGCGCCCACGACGAGTGCGGTGCCGCCGGCCTCCCGAATGCTGTTCGCGAGCTTGGCCGCCCGCGCCTCCTTGTTGCGGTAGTTGATGACGACCGAGGCGCCCGCTTCGGCGAAGTACCCCACCGTGTCGGCTCCGATGCCGCGCGAGGATCCCGTGACGAGGGCGCGCTTGCCAGCGAGCGAACCGGGGGCGAGTGGATTGGGCACGGCGACTCCTCAGGGATCGAGAACAACCCTCCGAGACTACCAAGTAGCCGATACTCCACCCGCGCCCCCGCGGAAGCCTGATAGCGTCGAAGCACAGCCGATCGACGCCGAAAGGAGACAGTCGATGACCGACTTCCTCGATTCGTACGCCTGGATCATCTGGCTCGGGTTGATCCTCCTCTTCGTGGTGATCGAGATGTTCACGCTCGAGTTCACCTTTCTCATGATCGCGATCGGCAGCCTCGGCGGGCTCATCGCCGGGGTCTTCGGCGCGCCCTGGTACATCCAGATCGTGGTGGCGGCGGTGCTGTCACTGCTCCTCCTGCTCACGCTGCGGCCTCCGCTGTTGCGGCTGCTCAAACGCGGCGGCGATCCGTCGCGCAGCAACGTGGATGCGCTGCTCGGCCTCGAGGGGCTGGTCGTCGATCAGGTCACCGCCACCGGCGGTCAGGTCAAGCTCGCCAACGGCGACACCTGGACGGCGCGGATCTCCCCCCTCACCGAAGCACGCGACCTGCGGCGCGGTGAGCGCGTGCTGGTCACCGCGATCGACGGCGCCACCGCGGTCGTCGTGCCGGCGGAGCGAACGACCGAGTACACCGAGCACAAGGAGGGCACCCTGTGAACGACATCGTCGGGCAGGTCATCCTGATCGTCGTCATCGCGATCATCGTCATCTTCGTCCTGGTGGTGGTGGCGCGCTCGGTGCGCATCATCCCGCAGGCGCGCGCCGGTGTGGTCGAGCGCCTCGGCCGCTACCACAAGACCTTGATGCCGGGCCTCAACATCCTGGTGCCCTTCATCGACCGGCTGCGCCCCCTCATCGATCTGCGCGAGCAGGTGGTTTCCTTCCCGCCCCAGCCCGTGATCACCGAAGACAACCTGGTGGTCTCCATCGACACCGTCGTCTTCTTCCAGGTGACGGATGCGCGTGCCGCCACCTACGAGATCGCGAACTACCTCGGCGCCGTCGAGCAACTCGCGACCACCACCCTCCGCAACGTGGTCGGTGGCCTGAACCTCGAGGAGGCGTTGACCAGCCGTGACGAGATCAACGGGCAGCTGCGCATCGTGCTCGACGAGGCGACCGGCAAGTGGGGCATCCGTGTCTCGCGGGTGGAACTGAAGGCGATCGATCCGCCCGCCTCCATCCAGGACTCCATGGAGAAGCAGATGCGCGCCGAGCGGGAGCGCCGCGCCGTCATCCTCACCGCCGAGGGCACCAAGCAGTCGCAGATCCTCGAGGCGGAGGGTCACCGGCAGGCCGAGATCCTCCGGGCCGAGGGTGACGCCAAGGCCCAGGTGCTCCGCGCCCAGGGTGAGGCCGAGGCCATCACCACGGTGTTCGGCGCGATCCACCGCGGCGAGCCCGACAACCTCCTGCTGGCCTATCAGTACCTGCAGACGCTGCCGAAGATCGCGGAGGGCAACGCGAACAAGCTCTGGGTCATCCCGAGCGAGCTCACGGAAGCCTTGAAGGGAATCGGGCAGGCGTTCGGCGAGCGTGGCGCCGCGGCTCCCGGTCTGGCCGAGCGCCACGGCGGGGCGGATGCGGCGGCGCCGGAACCCAGTCGGCTGGCCGAAGAGACCGCTCAGGCGGCCGGGGCTGCCGTGCAGGCGGCCGCCGCGGCCTCCGCTGCGGCCGACGCCGCCGCCACGCTGCCCGCACCGCCCCAACCCGATGCGCCGGCGACGGGCACCCCCGGTGCCGACCCGCAGCAGGGCTGAGCAGCGGGCCGGCGGCTGGTTCCAGCCGCCGCTCCCCCGCATCCTGGCGCACCGCGGCCTGGCCCTCGGTGTTCCGGAGAACACGCTCGCCGCGTTCGAGAAGGCGGTGGCGGCCGGTGCGCAGTATCTCGAGACGGATGTGAACGCATCGGCCGACGGCATCGCCGTGGCCAGTCACGACCCAACGCTCGAGCGCCTGGTGGGCCGGGCCGAACGGATCGCCGACCTCACCCTCGAGCAGCTGCTCGAGATCGATCTCGGCGGCGGTGTGCGATTCGTGACCCTCGCCGATGTGCTGGCGGCGCATCCGGGCATCCGTTTCAACATCGACATCAAATCCGAGGACGTCGCCGGCCCGGCTGCCCGTGCCATCGCCGAGGCGGGTGCCGAAGACCGGGTGCTGCTCACCTCGTTCTCGACCCGGCGCCGGCGCGCCGCCGTCGACCGGCTCGATGGCAGCGGTGGCCGGCGGGTCGCGGCGTCGGCGTCGGCCGGCGAGTTCGTGCCCGCCCTCCTCGCGGCCAAGCTCGGCCTCACCCCGCTCGTGCGCCACCTGCTGCGGCGGGTGGACGCCGTGCAGATCCCGCTCACGATCTTCGGACTGCGAACCACCACCCCGCGGGTCGTGCGGCGCCTGCACGACTGCGGCGTCGAGGTGCACGTCTGGACCATCAACGACGTCGGGGTGGCGCGGCGCCTGCTCGAAGCGGGCGTCGACGGCATCGTGACCGATCGGGCCGACCTCATGCTGCCGATCGCGGCGGAGTTCCGCGCGACGGTTCGCTGAGAGAGTACTGGCAATAGGGCCAGGCGGAAAGCTTTCAGCCGGTCAGGCGGTTTATAACTCTTGAAGCAACGCGAGAGGAGACCACACAATGGCAGATCGCAGTTTGCGCGGAATGCGACTGGGCGCACAAAGCCTGCAGAGCGAAGAGGGCGTGGTTTTCTCGCCCCGGACGACCTACACGTACCGCTGCGCGACATGTGGCCGTGACACCGAGATGGTGTTCTCGGCCGAAGCCGAGGCCCCGGAGACCTGGGAGTGCAGGTTCTGCAGCCATGAGGCGATCCTCATGGTCGGCTCGGAGCCGGTCGAGGTGGACAAGGGTGACGTGAAGACGCCCCGCAGCCACTGGGACATGCTGCTCGAACGCCGCACCCGGGCCGAGCTCGAGGAGCTGCTCGAAGAGCGCCTGCAGTATTTACGGGCGCGCCGCGGCACGCAGAAGAGCGCATAGCGCTCAGCGCACGATCAAGAACGTCGTCTGGCCCTCACCGGCCGAGGCGACGTTCTCGTCGTCAGGGCCACTGCCAGTCCGATGACGCCGAAGCCGGCCACGAGCCACTCGATCTGGAAGCCGAGGAGCGCCGCGGGCGTCGGAACGGTCGCCAGTGGCACATCGGCCACCATCGCACCCGCCTGATAGGCCGGGATGCCGGTGATCGTGCTGCCGTCGGGGGCGATGATCTGGCTGGTTCCCACCGTCGAGATGTTCACGACGCTCCGCCCCAACTCGATCGCCCGCAGCCGGGCGATGGCGAGCTGCTGGAGGTTCTCGTCGGTCTTGCCGAAGTCGGCGTTGTTCGTCTGCGAGAGCACCACCTGCGCGCCCTCCGCCGACATCTCGCGCATCACCGCGTCGTCGGTGATGTCGAAGCAGATCGAGATGCCGGCGATCAGCCCGTTGATGTCGAAGGTGAGGTCTGTGCTGCCGAACTGGTAGTCGCGGGTCACCAGGTCGACCAGATCGGGTTGCAGGGCGCGGAAGAACTCGCGGTTGGGCATCCACTCGGCGAACGGCACGGGGTGGCGCTTGTCGTAGTGGTCGGCCACTCCCCCGTCCTCCCAGAGCAGCGAGGTGTTGTAGACCAGGTCGCCACGCTGCTGGATGGTGCCGGCCACGATGGGTACACCACCCAGGTCGGCGCTCACCGTGTCGAGCGCCTGCGCCGCCGCCGGGTACCGCGCCGGGTCGAGGTCGGAGGCGTTCTCCGGCCAGACCAGCACGTCGAGCGGCTGACCCTCGAGCGGCAGTGAGGCCGACACGTGGTCGCTCAGGATGTCGCCGGGCGCGTGCACGTCGAACAGCCCGGCGTTCGAGTTGCCCTGCACGGCCGCGATGCGGGAGGTTCCGGAGGTGGGCGCGGGCCACGCGGGCACCGCCAGCAGGGCCGCGATCGCGATCGCGCCGGCGAGCATCCGGGTCGAGGTGCGCAGGTCGAACTCCCGAGCGAGCTGCAGCAGGAACGCCGCCAGCCAGACCAGTACGAAGCTGAGGCCCGACATGCCGAGCCAGGCGACGAGGCCGGCGAACGGGCTCTCGGACTGCGACATCGCGATGCGGCCCCAGGAGAATCCGCCGTACGGCGCGATGGAGTTGATGCCCTCGCGCAGCACCCAGAGCCCTGAGACGACGAGGGGCACGAGACCGAGCCGGCCCCAGCGACTCGGCCACACCCGTTCGGCGCGCCGGTAGACCAGGGCGATCAGGATCGACCCGAGCCCGAAGTACACCGCTTCGAAGCCGGACAGGCCGAGCCAGGGCACCGGCCCCAGGTAGAGCGTGAGCCAGAAGATGTGCACGCCCCAGAACGTCGCGCCCGCCACCACCCCGATGAGGAAGGCGCTGCCCCAACCGCGCCCCACCAGCGCCGCCAGCACGATCAGCACACCCACCAGGGTGAGCGGCCACCAACCCTTGTCGGGGAAGCCGGCGTCGAGCGCGATCCCGGCACCCACGGCGCCGATCAGGGCGAGCCAGAGCGGCATCAGCGGCCGGCCGAAGCGCGCGGGCGCCTGGCCGTCGAGCGGCAGAGAACGGCGCAGGTCGACCAGGGGCACAGGATGCGCGGACGCGGCCGTGCGGGCGCGTGCACGGTCGGCGGGGCGGAGGGTCGTCGTCACGGTCTCGTCCTCACGCCACCGAGGAGTACGCCACGATGCCGCGGCGCACGCCGTCGATCGCGGCCCGTGCCGTGGCGGCGAGCCGTGCATCCGGGGTACCCTGCAACTGGTCGAGCAGGTCGATGGTCTGCTTCGACCACCGCACGAAGTCGCCCGCGGCCATGTCGGCGTCGGTCAGCACGTCGTCGAGCGAGCCGCCCCGCGCCCAGCGGTGCATCGCGCCGGAGAGCCCGGTCGCCACGGGTGTGCTCCCGGGGAGCTTGTGGTCGACCTGGATGTCGTCGATCTGCGCCCACAGCTCCTGCGTCTTCTCCAGGGCGATGCGGAACGCTCCCCGCGGAAGATTGCGCTCGTAGCCCTCGGGTTCTTCGCGACGGGGTTCGTAGACGAGCGCGCAGGCGATCGCGGCCAGTGCCGCCGGGTCGAGGTCGTGCCAGACCTGCCGCCGCATGCACTCCGCCACCAACAGGTCGCGTTCGCCGTAGATGCGCTTCAGGGTGTGCCCGTGCTCGGTGAGCACCGTGACGCCGTCCGGGGTGGTCTCGAGGTAATCGAGTCCGAGTAGCACGTCGGTGACCCGGTCGAACACCTTCGCGATGACGTTCGTGCGGGTCTGGATCTGCTGGGTCAGCCGGTCGGTCTCCTTCTTCAGGGTGAACCAGCGCTCCGCCCAGCGTGCGTGCGCCTCGCGGTCCTTGCAGCCGTGCACCGGATGCTGGCGCAACTGCTTGCGCAACGACTCGATGCGCCGCTGCCGTTTGTCCCGCTCGCCGCGGGACTGCTGCGCCGACCTCCCGGCCCCCGAGCGCTCCAGGTCGGTGAGCTCGCGGCGGATGCGCGCGTACTCCTTGAAGTCGCCGAGGTGGCAGGTCATGGCCGTCTCGTAGCCGGCCAGCGACTCCTCCTGCTGGCGCACCTTGCGGGCGAGGTCGACCACCGCCCGGTCGGCCTGGAACTGCGCGAACGACGACTCGAGGATCTCGCGGGTGCGCGGCCGCCCGAACTGGTCGATGAGGTTCACGGCCATGTTGTAGGTGGGCCGGAAGCTCGAGTTCAGCGGGTAGGTGCGCCGCGACGCCAGCGAGGCCACCTCCTGCGGGTCGAGCCCCTCCCGCCACTGGATGACGGAGTGCCCCTCCACGTCGATGCCGCGCCGACCCGCCCGGCCGGTGAGCTGCGTGTACTCCCCCGCCGTGATGGGCACGCGCGCCTCGCCGTTGAACTTCTCGAGCTTCTCGAGCACCACGGTGCGCGCGGGCATGTTGATGCCGAGGGCGAGCGTCTCGGTGGCGAAGACCACTTTCACGAGCTTCTTCTGGAACAACTCCTCCACCACCTCCTTGAAGGCGGGCAGGAGCCCGGCGTGGTGGGCGGCCACGCCACGCATCAGCCCCTCGGTCCACTCCCAATAGCCGAGCACCGCGAGGTCTTCGTCGAGCAGCGTGCGGGTGCGCTCGTCGACGATGCGGCGGATCTCCTCCCGCTCCTCGCTCGTGGTCAGGCGCACGCCGGCGCGCAGCACCTGCTTCACCGCCTGGTCGCAGCCCAACCGGCTGAAGACGAAGAAGATGGCCGGCAGCAGCCGGTGCTCCTCGAGCAGCGCGACGAGCTCCGGCCGGTCCATACGCTCGAAGCCCTGCCCGTGCGGGCGGTAGCCGCCGCGGCCCCGGTTCCGGCCGCCGCCGCCACGGCCGCGGTTGCCGCCCAGCCGGTCGACGGATGCGAGCGACGCGCCCCCGCGCACGAGCTGCGCGAGCTCCGGGTTCACCCGGTTGGTGGCGGCCCGCCCGGTGGAGTCGAAGAGGTCGATCAGCTTGGTCTTCACGAGCGCGTGCTGATCGAGCGGCACCGGCCGCTCCTCGGAGACGATCACCTCGGTGTCGCCCCGCACCGCCTGCAGCCAGTCGCCGAACTCCTCGGCGTTCGAGACCGTGGCGCTCAGCGACACGAGCTTCACGTGCTGCGGCAGGTGGATGATCACCTCTTCCCACACCGCCCCACGGAAGCGGTCGGCGAGGTAGTGCACCTCGTCCATCACCACGAACCGCAGGTTGGTGAGCAGCGCCGAATCGGCGTAGAGCATGTTGCGCAGCACCTCGGTGGTCATCACCACGATGCGCGCGTCGGCGTTGATGTTCGTGTCGCCGGTGAGCAGGCCCACCTCGTCGGGCCCGTACTCGGTCACGAACTCCTGGAACTTCTGGTTCGACAGCGCCTTCATGGGCGCCGTGTAGAAGACCTTGTCGCGCACCGACTGCATGGCCAGGTGCACCGCGAACTCGGCGACCACCGTCTTGCCCGCGCCGGTGGGCGCCGCCACCAGCACGCTTCGGCCGTCCTCGAGGGCACCGGCGGCCTCGATCTGGAACGGGTCGAGATCGAAGCCGAGCCCGCTCCGGAAATGCTCGACCTGCGGATGCCCGGCCCGCTTACGACTGGCCGAGAACCGCTCAGCCGGAGTCAGCACACCCTCGCTGCCGCCCGCCGCCATCAGACGGCCAACTCGACGTCGAAGCTCTCCTGCGCGCGCCGCCGGCGGCGGTCGTTGAGCCAGGCGATGCCTGCTGCACCGAAATACAGCAGCAGCATCGGGATGGCCAGCAGGAACATCGACATCACATCGGCCGCCGGTGTGGCGATGGCGGTGAACAGCGTGATCGCGAGGATGGCGATGCGCCACGACTTGATGATGGCCTTCGCCGTCAGCACCCCCGCGAAGTTGAGGATGACGAGGAACACCGGGAGCACGAACGCGATGCCGATGGCCAGCACCAGCTTGAGCACGAAGTCGTAGTACGACCGGGCGGTGAGCAACGCGGTGGTGCCTTCGGGCGCGAAACCGGTGAGCAGCGTCACCATGTGCGGCAGCACGAACCAGCCGGCCACGCAGCCGGCGAAGAAGAGCGGCACGGCGGCGCAGACGAAGCCGACGGCGTAGCGCTTCTCCTTCTTCTTGAGCCCCGGCATCACGAAGGCGAATACCTGGTACAGCCACACCGGGGACGAGATGACGACGCCGACGGTGAAGGCGATCTGGATGCGCAGGTCGAAGGCCGACGACACGTCGGTGAAGTTGAGGCTCGCCTCGCGCCCCTGCTGGGCCGCGAGATCGGCGATCGGCTGGGTGAGTGCCGAGAGGATGAAGTCGGAGAGGATGAACCCCGCCACCATGCCGAGCACGATGGCCAGCGCCGAGATGAACAGCCGGTTGCGGAGCTCGACGAGGTGGGAGCCGAGCGACATCCGGCCGTCAGGTGGGCGCCGCCGGGAGGACTTGACGGCCACCGACCCTACGACTTCGGTTCGGAATTCGTCTCCGGGGCCGCGGGAGCTGTCGGAGCGGCGGGAGCAGCCGGGGCCGCCGGCGGCGGCGTCTGGTCGGCGTTCTCCTCTTTCATGGCCTTGGTCTCGTTGCGGAAGATGCGCATGGACTGACCGAGGCTCTTCGACAGCGCGGGAAGGCGGGTCGCGCCGAACAGGAGCAGGATGACGACGAGGATGATGACCAGGTGCCACCCGTTGAGGTTACCGAGCATCGGTCCACTTCCTTAGGGTCGGAATCGTTTCGGGATTCACGAGCAGTTTACCGCGTTTGATGCGGGCGTCTCTGCGTGCCTGCTTCAATTCGGCTTTGCGCTCCAGGTGGAGTTCGCGGCGCCGTGCCACCTCCGCGTACCCGAGCAGGATGGCCCGATCGGCCGGTTCTTCGGGCGCGAGCTGCTCGACGTTCTCGTTCAGGCGTGCCACCTTGTCGGTGAGCTGCTCGAGTTCGCGCAGCACCGCGACGCCCTTCTTGAACAGCCGGTAGCCGAGCCAGGCGAGCATGCCGACGAGCGCCAGCACCAGAACGGTCCAGATGATCAGCCACGCCCACCACGCCATCCGCTCAGCCTATCCGGCGAGATCGTCGGCGTAGCGGGCGAGCGCAGCCTCGGCCCAGTCGACCACGACCGCGCGCGCCTCCGGCGGGTCGACGACCGTCACCGCCGACGAGAGGGCAGTCACCAGGCGCTTCAGCCCGTGCATGTGCGCGACCCGGATGCGGGCGCGCACCCGGCCCGAAGCGTCGGACGGCGCATCCGCCACCGTCGCGTCGACGTTCGAGACGTACTCGCCGAGGAGGGACATGGCCGAGGGATCGAGCTCGATGGTGACCACGAGGTCGTCGTCCGCCCCCTGGAACAGGCGGTCACCGAGGCGCACATCGTCGTGCGGATCGGTGACCGGGTCGTCGGTGACGCGGATGTCGGTCATCCGGTCGAACCGGAACGTGCGCACCGCTTCACGCAGGTGGTCCCACGCGCGCAGGTACCAGTCCTCGTTGTCGGAGTCGATGCGCAGTGGATCGACACGCCGGCGCTCCCGCGAGCCGCGCGAGCTGAGGTAGTCGAACTCGATCTGCACGCGGCGCGCCAGGGCGTCCCGCACCTCGGCGAGGGAACCGGCGGCCTCGGCCGGGGCGATGGCGACCTGGCTCGGTCGCTCGGAGGCCCCCCGGGCGAGCTTGTCCATGAGCGACGAGTAGACGCCGCTGTCGACGTTCTCCGGCAACGACTGGAGGTACTGCAGCCCGGCGATGAGGGCAGCCGCCTCGCGGGCCGAGAAGCGAGGCGAGTCGTCGAGCGCCACCATGTGGGTGATCACGATCTCGTCGCGCTCGTCGAAGTCGTCCCAGGAGATGTCGAAGAGGTCGCCGTGCTGGTACTGCGTGGTCTCGCCCGGGATGCCCGAGACGGCGATGAGCGACACGGCGTCGCGGATCTGCTTCTCCGACACCTGGAAGTGGGCGGCGGCGTCGGCCACCGACACCCGGCCGTTGTCGATGAGGTACGGCACGAGGGCGAGCAGGAAGGTCAGCTTGTCCTGGGCGTAGGCGAGTGGCTGACCGTCGCGAGGGGTGGGCATCAGGCGTCGCCCCCGTCGGCTGTGGCCGAGTGCGCCCGCACTGCGGCGGTGAGCCGCGCGATGACGGCGTCGCGGAGGAGGTCCGGCCCGAGCACGCGCACCTCGGGGCCGAAGCCGGCCAGTTCGTCGGCGAGCAGATTCACGTCGGTGAAGTGCAGCAACACGCGGTCGGCCTCGCCCCGGGCGGCGCCGCGACGGCGGGAGAGGCGCACCTCGGCATCCGTTCCGGGCTCCACCTCGAGTTCGGCGACGTTCGCCTCCCAGATCTCGTCGAGCTCGTCGAGGGCGGAGGCCGCGTAGTCGCCCGGGGGCACCTCCACGACCTGGCGGCCGAGCCGTACCGGCCCGGTGATGCGGGAGAGCAGGAAGGTGCGTGGCTCCCCCACACCGCGATCGATGGCCTTGAGGTGCCACCGCCCCTGATGCTGCACCAGCGCCAGCGGCGTCACCGTGCGCAGGCGGGCGGCGGGGTCGCCGGGTTTGAGGTACAGGAACGACGCGGTGACGCGCCGGGAGAGCGCATCGGAGAGCGGGTCGAACGACGCGTCGCGGGTACGGATGCGCGGCGCGTAGCCGAGCACCGGATCGCTCGTGTCGACACCGATCGACCGAAGCTTCAGCAGGGCGCGCTGCGACTCGCGGGAGAGGGACCCCTCGCGCCAGGCCATCGCGGCCAGGTTCAAGAGGGTCGTCTCTGCGGCCGAGAAAGTGATGTCGGCGGGCAATTCATATGCCGTTCGCGGAATGCGATAACGCGCGGACTGGTTGTTGCCCGGGTCCCCCGGGGTCTCGAGGGTCTCGAGCGGCACACCGAGTTCGCGGATGTCGTCCTTGTCGCGCTCGAACTGCCGCTCCAGCGTGGCGTTGTCCCCGTAGGGGTCGTAGCGCTGACGATACCCCTGGACGGTCGAGAGGATCTCGCTCTTCGTGAGCCCCGCCTCGGTCGCGAGCAACGCCAGCACGAGGCTGAAGAGCCGCTCCTCGACCGGGACCGGCGCGGGCGATTGCTTCTGCGGCGACACGCGAGAATTCTAGTTCGTGGTGTCCGGCCCGCGGTGCGCCCGCGACCCGATCACTTCGATGCGCTCGGCAGGATTCCGAGGATGTCGACGACGTACGCGGTCGCCGACGAGCCGGAGTCGTCGGTGAGGATCACGATCACCTCGGAGCCCACGGTCTGCCCGGTGAGGAACGGCGTGATGCCGGCCGGCTGCCAGGAGGTCTGAGAGGGCTGAGCCTTGTCCGACATCGTCCAGAGCTGCGGCTGGCCGTCTTCCCAAGTCGAGTTCGCGACTTTCGTGGGATTGGCGTAGGAGACCGCCGTGGCCTGAACGATGATGTTGTCGCCGTCGGCGACCTCGGGGCCATCGCCCTTCTTCAGCACCGCGACCTTGGACTCGGTGGGCTTGTCGCCCGACACGATCGAAATGCCGGGACGGCCGTCGGGACCGTGCACCACGCCCGGGAAGCCCGGGGTCGCGAGCTGGTCGGCGCCGGTCGCGCGCCCGGGTACCGCGGTGGAGACATCGGCGACCATGACCACCGCGCCGGGGGCACCTTGGAACACCGTGCCGGCGAGATCCTGCGGGAGCACGACCGCGACGCGGCTACCGGCCGGTGCACACAGGAAAGCGTCGGTGAATGCCTTGGGCAGCACCTTCGGCGAGTCGGTCACGGTCAGCGGGATCACACCGGGCTGCGTCTGGCTCAGTGCCTCCCCGGTCGCCGCGTCGTAGAGCGTGTACGTGGTCACGACCACACCGCCGGGAGTGCCCGGCTGGCCCGAGCCGTCGACGAGCAGCGATCGCTCGGGGCTGTCATTGGTGAGCGGGAAGGGGAACGTGGCCTTCGGGTCGCTACCCAGCTCGCCGGTGGCCGTCACCGCCGCGCTCGAGTCGCCGGAGGGCGTGGCCGAAGCACAATCGGATGCGGCGGAGCTGCTGCTGCACGCGGCGAGCGAGACCAGCAATCCTGCCGACAGAATGAGCGCGAGAGAGGTGCGCACGGATCCTCATTTCCTGCATTCGACGAGCCGTCGGCCCGGGGAGCGAACCTATCCTATTTCATCGTCGGGAAGCTGAATCGCGCCTGAGGCGCGCTCCTCCCGTGCCTTGGCCGCATCGGCGGTCGCCGCGGCGGCACGCACGCGCTTGCGGAGGCTCTTCGCGCTGATCCCGCGTTCGCCGAGCGCCCCCGGCGTCCAGGCCTCGACGTCCTCGTCGGTGAAGTCGCTCTTCGAGGCGCGGCGCTTGAGCTCGGGCAGCACGGCACCGGGCGCCAGTCGGCGCGCGGTGACGAGGAAGCCGGTGTGCCCGATCATCCGGTGGTCCGGCCGCACGGCGAGGCCCTCGACGTGCCAGCCGCGCACCATCGTCTCGCTCGGCACGGGGTTCGTGAACAGCTCGGTGTCGCGGAGCGCCTCCACGACGCGGGAGAGCTGCGTCACGGTGGCGACGTAACAGAGCACCACGCCACCCGGCTTCAGCGCAGCAGCCACCGCGTCGACGCACTCCCACGGCGCGAGCATGTCGAGCACGACGCGGTCGACGGTGTGGTCCGGATGCGTGGCCGGAAACGCCTCGGCGAGGTCGCCCACCGTCACCGTCCACTCCTCGGGGTCGCGCCCGAAGTACGCTGCAACGTTGCCGCGGGCGACGTCGGCGAACTCGTCCCGGCGTTCGAAGCTCGAGAGGCGCCCGGCCGGCCCGATGGCGCGCAGCAGCCAGAGCGAGAGCGCGCCCGAGCCGACACCCGCCTCGACCACCGTCGCACCGGGGAAGATGTCGGCCTGCGCGAGGATCTGCGCGGCATCCTTCGGATAGATGATGGCGGCGCCGCGCGGCATCGACATGACGAAGTCGGTCAGCAGCGGGCGGAGCGCCAGGTGCTCCACCCCCACCGAGTTCTTCACCACGGAGCCGTCGGGCAACCCGATCAGCGCGTCGTGGTCGATGAAGCCGCGGTGCGTGTGGAACACCTTGCCCGACTCGAGGGTGATGCTGTTGAGCTTGCCCTTCGGCCCGGTGAGCTGCACGCGGTCACCCTCCCGGAACGGCCCGCTGTACTGGGCGCTCATGCGTGGGCTCCGTCACGGGCCGGTGCCCCGGCGCCGGCGCGCACCTCGGCGAGCACGGCGCCCAGATCGGCCGGCGTCACACCCTCGAGGGTCTGCCAGATGCGGTGCGCGCCGGCGTCGTCGAGGTTCAGCAGGTGCTCGACGCCGATCACGACGGCACCGGATGCGACGGCGGAGGTCACGCCCGTCACCGAGTCCTCGATCGCAACCGAGTGCTCGACCGGCGTGCCGAGGTTCGCGGCGGCGGTGAGATAGGCCTCCGGGTGCGGCTTGCTGACGGTGACTTCGTCGGCCGAGACGATGCTCCCGAACGCGGGGAACGGGATGAACGATGCGACATGGCGCGCCATCCGGCCGATCGACATCGTGACGAGCGCCTGAGGCACCTCGGCCTCGTGCAACGCGGTCAGCAACTCCAGTGCACCCGGGCGCCACGGCACCCGTTCACTGATCTGCTCCATCACCCGGGTGGAGAGCAACTGGATGATCTCGTCGCCCGGCAGATCGACGCCGAACTCCTGCAGGATGGCGGCGCTGCGGTCGAGCCCCGAGCCGACCAGGGTCATCGCGGCTTCGTGCGTCCAGGTGCCACCGTAGGACTCGACGAGCCGCCCCTGGGCGAGCATCCAGTACGGCTCGGTGTCGACGATGGTGCCGTCCATGTCCCAGAGGACAGCGGCGGGCAGAACGGGAACGGATTCGGTCACGGGCGTCAAGTCTACGGTGTGCCGATCCGGCCCCACTTTCCCCCGGGTGAGCAGGGAGCGCCTATCCTTGACAGGTGAAAGACAACGGATTCCTTCGCGGACGACTCCTGCTCGTCGCGTTCGAAGGCTGGAACGACGCGGGCGAAGCGGCCACCGGTGCGCTCCGCGTGCTGAAGGACCAGCTCGACGTCGTGGCCATCACCGAGGTCGACACGGAGGAGTACTTCGACTTCCAGTTCAACCGGCCCACCATCACCACCGATGACGACGGCCAGCGGGCGCTCGTCTGGCCTGGCGCGACCATCTACGGCCCGGATGCCGGCAGCGACTCCCACGTCTACCTCCTGATCGGCTCCGAGCCGTCGCGCAACTGGAAGAAGTTCACCGCCGAGATCGTCTCGACCGCCCTCGCCGAAGACATCAGCGGTGTCGTGCTCCTCGGGGCGATGCTCGCCGACGTGCCGCACACCCGCCCCATCTCGGTGTTCGCCACGAGTGAGAACCCGCTGGTACGCAGCGAGCTCGACATCGAGCGGAGTTCGTACGAGGGGCCGGTCGGCATCCTCAGCGTCATCGCGGATGCGGCGGAGAGCGCGGGCATCCCCGCCATCTCGATCTGGGCCTCCGTTCCGCACTACGTGCACAACGCCCCGTCGCCGAAGGCGACGCTCGCGCTCGTCGACAAGATCGAAGAGCTCATCGACGTGACGATCGAACGCGGCGAGCTCGCCGACGAGTCGAGCGCGTGGGAGTCCGGCATCGACGCGCTGGCCGGCGAGGACGAGGACATGGCCGCGTACATCCAGCAACTCGAACAGGCCCGCGACACGGTCGACTCGCCCGAGGCGAGCGGCGAGGCGATCGCCCAGGAGTTCGAGCGCTACCTCCGCAAGCGCGGCGACGGCCGTGCCGGAGGCGACGGCCGGCCCGACGAGCCGTGGCGGCGGGATTGAGTTAGCTGCGGTGCGGCCCGGGCTTCGCTCGGGCTGCACCGGCGTCGCCGGTCCCTGCCCGGCGCCGCGCGACATGTTCGGGCGCGGTCGAGGGGCGCGGCCTGCGGTCGCACCCCTCGGCCACACCCTCACCCTGGGTCGTCGAGTACGGCCCGCGGCTTGCCCTCGTGCCGCCACGACTTCGTCGGGTGAGGTCGGGGTGGGTGCGGGTCAGAGGCGGATGCCGAGGAGGGCGTCGAGGGTGGCGGCGGCCAGGGCATGAGCTGCGGGGGTGTGCGGGGTGTCGTACCAGGCGTCGAACAGGGCCAGGGCGCCGGGGGTGTCGAGGTCGTCGTGCAGGCGGGCGCGTACATCCGCGAGCAGCCGCTGCGCGGCTGCCGCGTCCTCCTCGGCTGCCGCGTCCTCCTCGGGCGCCGACGGGTCGGCGGGGTTCTCGGCGGCGGCGCGCCAGGCGGCGAGACGGGCGGTGGCGCGCAGTTCGTCGCCGCGGTGCCACTCCCAGTCGTCGCGGTAGGGGTGCGCGAGGATGGCGAGGCGGATGGCGGCCGGCTCGACGCCGGCCTCGCGCAACTGCGACACCAGCACGAGATTGCCGAGCGACTTCGACATCTTCTCGCCGTCGAAGGCCACCAGTCCGCCGTGCGCGTTCACCCGCGTGAAACGCTCGCCGGTGAGCGCCGTCGCGTGCGCCGCGCTGAACTCGTGGTGCGGGAACACGAGGTCTCCCCCGCCGCCCTGAACGCCGATCGTGTCGCCGAGCGTCTCGCGGGCGATCACCGAGCACTCGATGTGCCAGCCCGGACGGCCCCGCGGCACGTCGACGAATCCGGTGTCCCACGCGGGCTCTCCCACGCGCTCCGCCCGCCACAGGAGCGGATCGAGCGGATCCCGCTTGCCCGCCCGGTCCGGGTCTCCCCCGCGCTCGGCGAACAGCCGCGCCATCGTCGCCCGATCGAGGCCGCTCTCCGAACCGAGCACCCAGGGCGTGCTGCGCTCGGCCGCGGCGATGTCGAAGTACCAGTCCGAGGCATCCGGATCGACCGCATCCGGCGTCGGCACCGGGTAGGCGACACCCGCGAGCCGCAGGTCGTCGACCGCACGGGCGATGGCGTCGATCGTCTCCGTGACGGCGACGTAGGCGTCCGGGGGTCGCACGCCGAGCGCCGCCATGTCGGTGCGGAACAACTCGATCTGGCTCGCGGCCAGCTCCTGCCAGTCGACGCCGGTGGCGGCCGCGCGCTCGAGCAGCGGGTCGTCGATGTCGGTGATGTTCTGTGTGTACGAGACGCTCAGGCCGGCGTCGAGCCACGCGCGGAGCAGCGTGTCGAACGCCAGGTACGTGGCGGCGTGCCCGATGTGGGTCGCGTCGTAGGGCGTGATGCCGCAGACGTAGAGGGTCGCGGCCGCGTCCGCGCCCGCCGCGGGCGCCGAGTCGAGGAAGCGCCCGCTCGAGTCGTCGTGGATGCGCGGCGCATCACCGCGGCCGGGGAGTTCGGGGATGTCGGGTCGGGGCCAGGATCGCACCCGTTCAGCCTAGTTGCCCGGCCGCAACGATCACGCCGCGACCAGCCCGCCCTCACGCGGCGATGAGCCCCGCCGACAGCAGCACGATGAGCACGGCGCCGAGCGCGATGCGGTAGATCACGAACGGCAGGAAGCTGCGCTTGGAGATGTAGCTCATGAAGAACGCGATCACCACGAGCCCCACGATGAATGCGATGACGGTCGCCACCAGCGTCTCCAGCGGACCGTAGACGCTCGGCTCGTCGAAGCTCTTCACCACCTGGAAGAGCCCGCTGCCGAACACGGCCGGGATGGCGAGCAGGAACGAGTAACGCGCAGCCGCCCGCCGCTCGTAGCCCATGAACAGCCCCGCCGTGATCGTGCCGCCCGACCGGGACACACCCGGAATGAGCGCGAGCGCCTGGGCGAAGCCGAAGATGATGCCGTGCGGCACCGTCAGGTCCTTCAGCCGTCGCTTCTTCGCCCCCACCCAGTCGGCGACGCCGAGCAGGATGCCGAACAGGATGAGCATGATCGCCACGATCCAGAGCGACCGGAAGGTGGTCTCGATCGCGTCCTGGAAGAGGTAGCCGAGCACCACGATCGGGATCGAGCCGACGATGATCAGCCAGCCCATCCGCGCATCCGGGTCGTTGCGGGGCACCCGGCCCACCAGCGACTTCGCCCAGCGCGAGATGATGCGCACGATGTCGCGCCAGAAGAACACCACGACCGCCGTCTCGGTGCCGAGCTGGGTGATCGCCGTGAATGCGGCTCCCGGGTCGGCTGCGCCCGGCAGGAATTCGCCCAGGATGCGCAGGTGCGCGCTCGACGAGATGGGCAGGAACTCGGTCAGGCCCTGGACGAGTCCGAGGATGACGGCGTTGAGAAAGTCCATGTCTCCCTTAGGGGTGAGGTGGAGCGCGGTCGGTGCGCGGGGCGGAACGGCGCGGGCTCAGTACCGCAGGAGCAGTTCGGTGAGAACATCCGTCCCAAACCCTAGCGCCTCCAGCGGCACGCGCTCGTCGACGCCGTGGAACATCGCAGGGAAGTCGAGGGTCGGCGGCAGCTTCAGCGGGGCGAAGCCGAATCCGCGGATGCCCAGGAGGCTGAGCGCCTTGTTGTCGGTGCCGCCCGAGAGCAGGTAGGGCAGCACCTCCGCACCCGGGTCGTGCTGCTGCAGCACCGCGACCATGGTGTCGACCAGTTCGCCGTCGAACGTGGTCTCGAGCCCGATGTCGCGATGCGAGACGACGATCTCGATGTCCTCCCCCACGATGGCGCGGATCTCTTCGAGCACCACCTCCTCGTCGCCCGGCAGCACCCGCACGTCGATCATCGCCTCGGCGCGATCGGGCACCACGTTGTGCTTGTACCCCGCGGTGAGCCCGGTCGGGTTCGTGGTCGTGCGGAGCGTCGCCGTGATGAAGCGCGACGCGGTCCCGGTCGCCAGAGCGATCTCGTCGGGGCTCAGCAGCTCGGTGTCCCGGCCGAGCAGCTCCGCGACCCGGTCGAGCAGCTGCCGCGTGGTCGCGGTGAGGTGCATCGGCCATTCCCGTTCGCCGATCGCGGCGACCGCCTGAGCGAGCCGGGTCACCGCGTTGTCGCGGTTGATCTGCGAGCCGTGGCCGGCGGTGCCGCGCGCGACGAGCTTCAGCCACAGCAGCGCTTTCTCACCGGTCTGCACGAGGTAGGCGCGCTTGCCCTCGAGATCGACCGAGTAGCCGCCCACCTCGCTGATGGCCTCCGTGGCGCCGTCGAAGAGCTCCGGATGCTCGGTCACCAGGTGGTGGGAGCCGAACACTCCCCCGTTCTCCTCGTCGGCGAAGAACGCCACCACGAGGTCGCGTTCGGGCTGACGCCCGGCGCCGAGGATGCGGTCGAGCGCGGCCACGATCATCGCATCCATGTTCTTCATGTCGACCGCCCCGCGCCCCCAGAGCATGTCGTCGGCCACGACCCCGCCGAACGGATCGACCGACCAGTCCTCGGCGACGGCCGGCACGACGTCGGTGTGGCCGTGCACCACCAGCGCGGGCTTGCTGCGATCCCGGCCGGCCACCCGCGCCACGATGCTGGTGCGGCGCGGGGCGGCGTCGAAGGACTGCACCTGCAGCCCCAGCCGTTCGAGGTGCGCCGCGAGGTACTCGGCCGCCTCCGTCTCGCCGTTCGACCGGCCCTCGCCGAAGTTCGTCGTGTCGAACCGGATGAGGTCGCGCGCTATGCGCGTGGTCAGGTCGAGATCGGCGGGATCAGGGGTCGACGTCATGCGACAACGCTACCCGCAGGCGGGTGGACGGCCGGTGGATTTGCGGGCCGGACATCCGTGCTATTGTCTTTCCTTGGCTGGTCGAGCAATCGACAGCCTGCACCTGAGTCCGGGTGGCGGAAATGGCAGACGCGCTAGCTTGAGGTGCTAGTGCCCGTATAGGGCGTGGGGGTTCAAGTCCCCCCTCGGACACGGAATACACGGAATGAAGACTCGGCGTGACGCCGGGTCTTCTTTTCGTTAACCGGCATCCTCTACGCTCGGAGAAAACAAGAAAGGTGTCACACACTCATGGCTGATTTGATCGTCATCGCGTTCGACAACGAGGCGGATGCGGAAGGCGCGTACCAGAAGGTGCAGGAGCTCCAGGGCGACCTCATCGTCGAACTCGCCGGGCTCGCGCTCGTGAAGGTCGACGAAGAGGGCAAGACCCACGTCGAGCACCCCGGCGCGGCCGGCAACATCGGCCTCGGCGCCGCAGGTGGTGCGCTCTTCGGCACGCTCATCGGCATCCTCTTCTTCGTGCCGTTCTTCGGTCTCGTCTTCGGTGGCCTGATCGGTGCGCTGTTCGCCGGCATCGACAAGACCGGCCTCAACGCCGAGTTCCGCTCGCAGGTGAAGGAGTCGGTCTCGGCCGGCAAGTCGGCCGTCGTGATCTACACGGTCAAGCTCACCGAGGACAAGTTCGCCGCCGCCATCGCGCCCTACAACGGCAAGGTCATCAAGACCTCGCTGAGTGCCGAGGACGAGCAGGCGCTCATCCACGACCTGGGCGAGCAGGCCCCGGCGGCTCAGGCGTAGTCTTAGCCGCAATCAGCAGGCATCGGGAGGAGAGCACCATGGGAATCGTGACCCCCGGATTCTTCGGCAAGCGGCGTGAGGCCGACCCTCACCTGCCGCCCGGACAATACGAGACGAAGGATTTCCCGGTGCTCTCCGCCGGGCCCACCCCGAACATCCACCCCGGCGAGTGGTCGTTCTCGATCACCAACGAGTCGGGCGACGTGAAGCGCTGGACGTGGGACGAGTTCCAGGCGCTGCCGATCGAAGACGTCGACACCGACATCCACTGCGTGACCCGGTGGTCGAAGTTCGACACGAAGTGGCGTGGCGTCTCGCTCGACACGCTGTTCGCCGAGGTGGAGACGGATGCGCCGTTCACGATGGCGCACTCCTACGGCGGGTACACCACCAATGTGCCGCTCGAAGACCTGCTCGACGGCAAGGCCTGGGTGGCGTTCGAGTTCGACGGCGAGCCGCTCGACCCCGAGCACGGCGGCCCGGCGCGCCTGCTGGTGCCGCACCTGTACTTCTGGAAGAGCGCGAAGTGGGTCAACGGGCTCACGATGCACGAGACCGACGAGCTCGGCTTCTGGGAGGTCAACGGCTACCACGCCTACGGCGACCCGTGGAAGGAACAGCGGTATTACTACGACTCCTGAGGCGCCACCGGCCGGACCCGCCGGCGTGACCTGGCGAGTCGCCGACGTCGTCGCCGTGCACGAGGAGACGCCGACGGCGCGCACGCTGATGCTGCGCATCCCGGGCTGGCAGGGTGCGCTGGCGGGCCAGCACATCGACATCCGGTTGACCGCCCCGGACGGATACCAGGCGGCGCGGTCGTACTCGCTCTCGTCGGCGGCCGGCGCCGAGTTCGCTGCGGTGTCGGTGGAGCTGATGCCCGACGGCGAAGTCTCGCCCTACCTGGTTCGCGGCGTGAGCGCCGGCGACCAGCTCGAAGTCCTCGGGCCGCTCGGCGGGTGGTTCGTGTGGAAGCCGACCCAGCCCGAGCCGATCCGGTTGATCGGCGGCGGGTCGGGCATCGCACCGCTGGTGTCGATCCTGCGCACCCACGCGGAGGCCGGGAGCACGGTGCCGGCGCATCTGCTGTACTCGGTGCGCTCCCCCGACTTCGTCTACTTCCGTGACGAGCTCGACGCGTTGGCCGCGGCTGCGAACGCGAAGGTCACCATCCAGTACACCCGGCACGCACCTCAGGGCTGGACGGGCACGGTAGGCCGTCTCGACGGCGCGCGCGTCACATCATGGGCAGCCGAGACCGCCCCGGCCGACGGCGGCGCGATCTCCACCTACATCTGCGGCCCCACCCGCTTCGTCGAGTTGGCCGCCGACACCCTGGTGGCCGCCGGCGCCGACCCGATGTCCGTGCGCACCGAGCGCTTCGGCGGCTGAGTATCGGCCTCGGGGCCCGTGCTGCGCGCGGGCTCCTCGGGTCGCGCCGGTCCTCGCCCGGCGCTCCGCGACATGTGAGGACGCGGTCGCGAGCGGCCACGCCCTCACTCTGGGTCGTCCGGGAGCGGCCTGCAGCACGTGGCCGTCAGGACGGCTGGGCGGCGCTCCGCACCACGCACTACTCGTTGCCCTCGGGAACGCGCTGGAACGCGATCCGCAGGCCCGTCGGCGAGTCGAAGTACGACCAGTCCGGGCTGCGGTCAGTCACCGCCGTGCCGCCGAGCACCTGCTGCCAGAACCGCGCGAGGGCATCCGGATGCCCGCAGTCGAACACGACCTCGTCGAGGGTGCCGAGCATCCGCTACCGCACCCCGCTCATCATCTTGCGCACCCACGGCGTGGCCGCGATGAGCGCGCCACCCACCGCGATGGCCACGAGCCCGGAGATGCCGAAGTAGGGCGGTTCGTTGTTCTCGTTGTAGAAGCCCGCGAGGATGCCCGAGAGCGCCGTGCCGAGGGCGATGGAGAGGAAGAACAGGGCCACCATCTGGGTGTGGAAGACCTTCGGCGCGAGCCGGGTCGAGAGCGACAGCCCGACCGGTGAGAGCAGCAGCTCGGCGATGGTGAACACGAACAGGATGCCCACCAGCGCGATCAGCGGCGTGCCGTGCGCGCCGGTGCCCGAGAACGGGATGAAGAGCAGGAACGCGATGCCCATCACGATCGCCGCCGCCGCGAATTTGTACGGGGTCGCCGGCTGCTTGTCGCCCCACCTCGTCCAGATCGCGGCGAACACGCCGGAGAGGATGATGATGAAAATCGGGTTGATCGACTGCACCCAGGCCACCGGCATGTCCCAGCCGAAGAGGTCGAGGTTCAGCCGGTCGTTGGCGTAGATGGTGACGACGGTGAACTGCTGCTGGTAGAGCGCCCAGAATGCGACGCTCGTGATGAACATGGGGATGAACGAGTACACGCGCCTGCGTTCGACGCCCGAGATGCGCTTCGACGAGAGGATGACGGCGAAGTACGCGATCGAGGCGGCGAGCGTCACGATCGCCACCGCATCCGCGAGGTTGTCGGCGTTCAGCACCCCGACCAGCACCAGCACCACGATCACGACCACACCGCCCACCGCGGCGCCCACCATGATGAGGCGATGGTTGCGCGGCAACGGGTTCGGCACCACCTTCGACTCGGGCGGCAGAGTGCGGCGCCCGAAGGAGTACTGGATGAGCCCGATCGCCATGCCCACGGCCGCCGCCGCGAATCCGATGTGGAAGCCGAGCGTGGTCTGCAGGAGTCCCGTGAGCAGCGGGCCGAGGAACGCGCCCAGGTTGATGCCGAGGTAGAAGATGGAGAACCCGGCATCCCGCCGGATGTCCTTCTCGCCGTACAATGTCCCCACCACCGAGGTCGCGTTGGCCTTCACCCCACCCGAGCCCAGGGCGATGAGGATGAGGCCGGTCGCGAGCCCCGGGATGCCGGGGATGAGCGACAGGCCGAGGTGGCCGGCCATGACGACGATCGCGGCGTAGAAGAGGGTGCGCTCCGAGCCCAGCAGCCGGTCGGCGAGCCACGCGCCGAGGATCGTCGCAAGGTACACCGATCCGCCGTACGCGCCCACGATCCCCACCGCGACCGGCTTCGGGATGCCGAGACCGCCCTCGCTGACCGAGTAGAACATGTACAGCAGCAGGATGCCCTGCATGCCGTAGAACGAGAACCGCTCCCACATCTCCACGCCGAACACGTGCACCAGCGCGAACGGCTGCCCGAAGAAGGTGCGCTCCTTCTTGGCCTCGGGCTCCGTCGACACCGTCGTCTCACTCGTCATGGAGCAATAGTGGCACGGGGGCCAGCGGCGGGTCGGGAGCACACTACCCCGTCTTCGGGGTGACGAGTAACGGGGCGGCGGTGGGGGTTGGGGGTTTTCCACCTCCGCCTAAGGGTTGAGCGGAGCTCAAAGGCGGCGGAGGCGGAAAACCCCCAACCCCCACCACGGTTTCCGAGGTTCGGTCAGTGGCCTGCGGACATCCACTTGCGGACTGTGACTATGCGGGCCTGGAGTTGGGTTACTGAGGCCTGGGCTACTGCGGGGCCGCCGCAGATTCGGCGGAGTTCGGCGTGGATGAGGCCGTGGGGCTCGTTCGAGGTTTTTGACCAGAGGCCGACCAAGGAGTTGAGCAAGCTTCGCTGCTCCTTCAGGGTGCGGTAGAGGGGGGCCGGCACGCCGCCGTCCTCCGGGGTGGGGGACGTCGGCTTGTTGGCCTTGGCGTGTTTGGCCTGACGGGCCTGGCGGTGCTGCAGGAGGTCTTTGACCTGGTCTGGTTCGAGGATGCCGGGGAGCCCGAGGAAGTCGAGCTCCTCCTCCGAGCCGACCACGGCTTCGAAGCCGAACTCGCCGCCGTCGTAGACGACGCGATCGAAGGTGGCACCGGAGCTGATGGCCTGGAAGTCGAACTCGTCGGTGAGCCGTTCCGACGCCTTCTCATCGCGGTTCGCCTCGGCCATCATGGCGTCTTCGGGGTTGTAGAAGTCGCCCTCGGGGTTCGAGCCGTCGTCGCGTCTGTCGAGGGCGTGGTCGCGTTCGAGTTCGAGCGCTGCCGCAAGCGCCATCAGCGACGGCACGTTCGGCAGGAAGACCGACGCCGTCTCACCGCGCCGCCGGGCTCGCACGAAGCGCCCGATCGCCTGCGCGAAGAACAACGGCGTCGACGCGCTGGTGGCGTACACGCCCACCGCGAGCCGTGGCACGTCGACGCCCTCCGACACCATGCGCACCGCCACCATCCAGCGCCGCGTCGACTCCGAGAACTGCTGGATGCGGTCCGACGCCTCCTTCTCGTCGGAGAGCACCACCGTCACCGGCTCCCCCGAGATCGACTCCAGGATGGCGGCGTACGCCCGCGCCACGGTCTGGTCGGTGGCGATCACGAGCCCGCCTGCGTCCGGGATCGCCTGGCGCACCTCGGTGAGCCGTTTGTCGGCCGCGCCCAGCACCTGCGGGATCCACTCACCGTTGGGGTCGAGCGCTGTGCGCCAAGCCTGCGAGGTGATGTCCTTCGTGTTGCCCTCGCCGAGGCGGGCTTCCATCTCGTCGCCGGCCTTGGTGCGCCAGCGCATGTGGCCCGCGTAGACCATGAAGAGCACCGGGCGCACGACGCCGTCTTTCAGCGCGCGACCGTAGCCGTAGCTGTAGTCGCTGCGCGACACGCGGATGCCGTGCTCGTCCGGCAGGTACTCCACGAACGGGATGGGCGAGGTGTCGGAGCGGAAGGGGGTTCCGGTGAGCGCGAGCCGCCGCGTGGCCGGTTCGAACGCCTCGCGCACCGCGTCGCCCCAGCTGAGCGCGTCGCCGCCGTGGTGCACCTCGTCGAGGATGACGAGGGTCTGCGCGCCCTCGGTGAGCTCCCGGTGCAGCAACGGACGCGCCGCGACCTGCGCGTAGGTGAGCGCCACACCGTGGAAGTGCCGCCCGAAGCGGGACTCGCTGTTCTTGAAGCCGGGATTCAGTCGCACGCCGGCGCGGTCGGCCGCATCCGCCCACTGCCGCTTGAGGTGCTCGGTGGGGGCGACCACGATGACCCGGTCGACCGTGCGCCGATGCAGCAGCTCGGATGCGAGCCGGAGCGCGAAGGTCGTCTTGCCGGCGCCGGGGGTCGCGGCCGCCAGGAAGTCGCGCGGCTCACGCTCGAAGTAGGCGGTGAGCGCCTCCTCCTGCCAGGCCCGCAGCCGCCCCGCGGTACCCCACGGCGCACGCCCCGGGAAGGAGGGCGGGAGGTGTCCTGCTGCGCTCGTCCCGGGGGCGGGTTCGAACAGGGGCAGGTTGGTCACGATGTTCGAGGATAGCGTGCTGGCTGCGTCGGGGGCTGTGCTTCGCGCAGCCTCCGACGGTCGCGCCGGTCCTTGCCCGGCGCTCCGCGACATGTTCGCGTGAGGTCGCTTCGCGGCCTCGCGCTCACCCTGGGTCGTCGAGTACGGCCCCCGGTTGGTCGGCGCGTTCCGCGCCATCCCTCGCGGCCTCACCCTCCGCCGCGCCGGTCACCGCCGGCGTGCGGGCTCGGCGGAGTTACGCTGGAGGTGATCGCGGAAGGAGCATCGCACCATGACTGAGGCTCACCCCTGGCGACGGTATGTCGCGCTTGGCGACTCGTTCACGGAAGGGATCGGCGACCCGGAGCCGGCGAGCCCGGGCGGGTACCGCGGCTGGGCCGATCGGGTGGCCGAGACGCTCGCCGCGACCGCCGACGGGGAGTTCTCGTACGCGAACCTCGCCATCCGGGGGCGGTTGCTGCAGCAGATCGTGGACGAGCAGATCGAACCGGCGCTCGCCCTCCAGCCCGACCTCATCACCATCTCGGCGGGCGGCAACGACGTCATCCGGCCCGGCACCGACCCCGACGACATCGCCGCACGGTTCGAGGTGGGCATCCGGCGGCTGCGGCAGAGCGACGCCACGATCGTCATCTTCACGGGTGTCGACACGAGCTTCACCCCGGTGTTCCGCGGCATCCGCGGGAAGGTGGCGATCTACAACGAGAACCTGCGCGTGATCGCCGACCGCTACGACTGCGTCGTGGCCGACCAGTGGGGCCTCAAGGCCATCCAAGACCCGCGGATGTGGGCCGACGACCGCCTGCACCTCAACGCCCTCGGCCACCACGAGGTGGCGCGGCGCGTGCTGGCGGCGCTGAACGTCGACAACGACCTCCAGCCGGGCGAACCCGAGCCGCTCCCCCGCGCCAGCTGGCGCCAGGCGCGCGCCGAAGACCTGGTCTGGGCGCGCGTGCACCTGGTGCCGTGGGTCATCCGCCGCATCACCCACCGCTCCTCCGGCGACGGCGTCGCCCCGAAGCGCCCCACCCCCGAGCCCGTCTTCGTCGCGAAGGATGCGCCCCGGGAGTGACCCCGGCGCCGACCCGCCAGTTGTGGTGGGAATGGGTCGATCGAACCCACCACACGTGACGGGTCGGCGAGCGGGCCGGGCGCGTCAGCGGAAGGGGTGGGTGAGCCGCCACCACACATCGGGGCCGTCGAGCTCCGCCGCGAGAACGAGCGGAACGGTGAGCTCGCCACCACCCAGTGTGGTGCCGGTCACCGTGTAGCGCGCGGTGCCGACCTCGGTTCCGGATGCGCCGTCCGACACGTCCCGCGCCGTCGCGTCGCGCGCGACCGACGTCTGCGACCACACCGTCTCGCTGAGCGAGCCGCCGGCCACGATGTCGGCAGCCGCACCCCACGGCGTCGTGTACCGGCCCAGAACGTCGCCCGCCGTGACGATGGGGAGCGCCTGGAAGCCGCTCTGCGCGCTCTGCAGCAGCGCCAGCACGGCCGCGTGCAGCGCATCCTCCCCCGGCGCACCGAGCACCACGCCCACCAGTTGCACGGTCGGCGCATCGGCGCCCGTCCCCGCCACCACCGACGCCGAGAACAGCAGGCAGAACCCGGCTTCGTCGGTGGTGCCGGTCTTCACCCCGTCGATTCCGGCCGTGCCGATCAATGTGTTCGTGTTCTCGATCTCGCCGAGCTCAGGCACCTGGTCGGTCGCCGTCCCGACGATGGCGCCGAGCACGGGGTCGGCGAGCACGAGCGACGCGATCCGCTGCAGGTCATGCGTCGTGCTGCGGCTGCCCGGGTCGAGGCCTGACGTGTCGACCACGGTCGTGCCGGTGAGCCCCTGCGTGGCGAGCCACGCGGCGGCCGCCGCGAGGTAGGCATCCGTGCCGCCGAAGGCCCAGTTCGTCAGGGTGACGCTGTAGTTGTTGGCCGACTCGAGCATCATGATCTCGATCACCTGGCGCTCCGAGAGCACCTGGCCGGGATAGACGGATGCCCACGAGCCGTTCTCGGCGATCGTCGCCTGGAGGATGGCCGCGTCCGCATCCGTGATGGCGATGTCGGGCCCGTCGCCGCCCTCGGGGATGGGCTTCGCGTCGAGCACCACGAGCGCCGTGACCGCCTTCGTGATGCTGGCGATCGGCACCGCATCCGCAGTGCCACTGGTGCCGAGGGTGGTCACCTCCCCCGGTGCCGTGGCGATGCCGATGGCGCTGCTGCCCCCGTTCGGTGCCGCGAGGGTGACGGGTGCCGACGACACGGCGGGCGCATCCGTCAGCACCGCGGTCGCGGCGGGAACCGGGGCCAACAGGGCGACCGGCAGGTAGGCGCCGACGAGCGCCAGGAGCACGAGCACCGAGCCCACCACGATGCGCCGGCGCCGGTATTGCGCACGGGTCGGACTCACCCCGCCATCTTAGGCGGTCACTTCATGAGGCCGCCGTCGACCGAGCGCGGCACCACCAGCTCCTCGTCGGGCACCAGCACGGCGGTGGAACGGTTGAGGCTCTCGCCGCGGAAGAACGGCTTGGAGCCGGGGAAGAAGAACCACACCACCATGAGCACTGCGCCGACGGCGAGCGAGCCGATGCCGATCACGAACACGCCGCCGATGCCCCAGATGACCGTGTAGCCGTACTCGGGGTCGTACATGTCGATGGCCGACTGGATGAACGCCGCCGTCAGCATCAGCCCGCCGAGCAGGGGGAACAGCCCCTTGAAGAAGAAGTTGCGGGGGCTCGTGAAGATCTCGCGCCGGAAGTACCAGACGCACGAGTAGCTCGTGATGGCGTAGTAGAACGCGATGGCGAGGCCGAGCGAGAGGATGGTGTCGGAGAGGATGTTCTCGCTCACGAGCGTCATGCCGATGTAGAACGCGATCGCCACCACGCTCATGAAGATCGTCGCGAAGCGCGGGGTGCGGAACTTCGGGTGGATGCGCCCGAACGCCGCCGGCAGCGCCCGGTAGGTCGCCATGGCGAGCGTGCCGCGCGCGGTGGGCAGGATGGTGGTCTGCGTCGACGAGACGGCCGAGACGCACACCGCGATCACCAGCAGCCACGCGAACGGGCCGAACAGCGCATCCTTCAGCGCGAAGAAGACGTCTTCGGCGTTGGCCTCGTTGCCGAGCCCCATGCCGGTCGTGCCGAGGCCCGCGTAGGCCATGGCCGCCACCGTCACCGCGACGTAGGTGATGAGCAGGATGACCGTCGAGAGCACCGCGGCGCGGCCGGGCGTGCGCTCGGGGTCTTTCGTCTCCTCGTTGAGGGCGAGGCAGGTGTCCCAGCCCCAGTAGATGAACAGGCACAGCAGGATGGCCTCGGTGAACCCCGAGAGCGAGGTGAACGCGAACGGGTTGAACCAATCGGCCTGGGGCAGGGTGAAGCCCGCGGGTGCCGTCCCGGCGAACACGTTCCACAGGGCGATGCCCACGAAGAGTGCGAGCGCGAGGTACTGGATGCCCAGCAGCACGTTCTGCAGCTTCTCGCCGATCTCGAGCCCCCGCACGCTCACGAACGTCATGACGGCGATGAACACGACTCCGGTGGCGGTCACGAGCGGCACGTTGTCGTAGAGGTCGGGGTTGTTGGTGAGCAGCCACAGGTACTTGCTGCCGATCTGGGCGAGGTTCGCCAGCACGATGATGCCGGCCACCGCGACGCCCCAGCCGCCGAGCCAGCCGACCACCGGGCCGAAGGCCTTCGTGCCCCAGGTGAAGGTGGTGCCGCAGTCCGGCACCGCGCGGTTGAGCTCGCGATAGGCGAACGCCGTGAGGAACATCGGGATGAACGCGAGCACCATCGCGATCGGCGCCTGCGCTCCTACCGCGAGGACCACGAATCCGATCGTCGCGGCCAGCGAGTAGACGGGCGCCGTGGAGGCCAGGCCGATGACCGTCGACCCGAACAGACCGAGGGTTCCGGCCGCCAATCCCTTGCCCGAAGTCGGCGGAGCCGACGCGGCCGGAGCAGTGGTCTTCTCACTCATGGCGGACCTCCCTTGGTGCGGTACGCCAGAGCATAGTGGACGGTCAGTGCTGTGCCATGAACTGCAACGCGTAGAGCGCAACGGCGCCGGCCGAGGCGACGTTGAGCGAGTCGACGCCGTGCAGCATCGGGATCTCGACCCGCACATCGGCGGCGGCGAGCGCGCGACGGCTGAGCCCGTCGCCCTCGGTGCCGAGCACGATCGCGACCCGCTCGGGACGCGCGGCCGTGAACTCGGGCAGCGGCACCGAGTCGGGCCCGAGGGCGAGCGCCGCGATCGTGAAGCCGGCCTCGTGCAGGAGCGGCGCCGCGACCTGCCACTCCCCGATCCGCGTCCATGGCACTTGCAACACGGTGCCCATGCTCACCCGCACGCTGCGGCGGTAGAGCGGATCGGCGCAGCGCGGGCTGATCAGCACCGCGTCGGCGCCGAGCCCCGCCGCGGCACGGAAGGCGGCGCCCACGTTGGTGTGGTCGACGATGTCCTCGAGCACCACGACCGTGCGTGCACCGCGGAGGAGGTCGGCCGGTTCCGGCAGCACCGGCCGGTGCATCGAGGCGAGCGCCCCGCGGTGCATGGCGAAGCCGGTCAGCTGCTCGAGCAGGGCGTCATCGGCCACGAAGACGGGCATGTCGGGGAATCGCTCGGTCACCCAGCTCAGGTCGGCCAGCCATTTCTCCTGCACGAGCACGGAGCGCGGGCGGTGTCCCGCGGCGATGGCCCGCTCGATGACCTTGCTCGATTCTGCGAGGTACAGTCCGCCCGCCGGCTCCAGCAGGCGGCGCATCGCGACGTCGGTGAGCCCGGCGTAGTCGGCGAGTGCGGGGTTCTCGAGCGAGTCGATGTGGATGACGGGCACGGCGCCCCTTCTGTCGTGGCTTCACGGTCAACTCTGCCAGGCTGGAAACAATCCGGAAAACTTCGCTGTTTAGACTCATGGTGCGCGGATCGTTCGCGCCGCCGAGGAGGTCCCATGGTTCCGCTCGTGTCGTCGGAAGCCTCGTCAGCCGAGACGTCGGTGAGTCGCGCCATCGACGAGGCCGTCGAGGTGCTGCGGGGCAAGCGGATCGTCGTGCTCACCGGTGCCGGCGTGAGCACCGATTCGGGCATCCCCGACTACCGCGGCGAGGGCGCGCCGGTGCGCAATCCGATGACCTTCGACCAGTTCCTCGGCTCCGAGTCGTTCCGCAAGCGTTACTGGGCCGGCAGCCACCTGGGCTGGCGGATGTTCGATGCCGCCCGCCCGAACGAAGGCCACCGCATCCTCGCGGAGCTCGAAGACGCACGCCTCGTCACCGGTGTCGTCACCCAGAACGTCGACGGCCTGCACGCCCGCGCGGGCACGAAGCACCTCGTTGACCTGCACGGCTCGATGGACCGCGTCACCTGCCTCCGCTGCGGGCAGAGCTATGCGCGCGCCGGCATCGCCGAGCGCATCAACGCCGAGAACCCCGGGCTCACCGAGCCCGCGCTGGTGCGGATGGCGCCTGACGGCGACGCCGATGTGGCCGAGTACGAATCGTTCGTGGTGCCGGCCTGCACGGTGTGCGGCGGCACCCTGAAGCCCGATGTGGTCTTCTTCGGCGAGTTCATCCCCACCGAGAAGTTCGCCGAGGCCTCCTCGATGGTGGCGTCGTCGGATGCGATGGTGATCGCTGGTTCGTCCCTGGTGGTCAACTCGGGCATCCGTCTGCTCGAGCAGGCCCGCCGCCGCAAGCTGCCGATCGTGATCGTGAACCGCGGGGTCACCAAGGGCGACGGCCGCGCCACGGTGAAGATCGACAGCGGCACCACGGAGACGTTGCGGGCCTTCGCCGAGCGTCTGCTCCCCTGAGCCGCACCCCCTGCGGCCTCTAGGATGGAGGCGATGACTACCTTCACCTTCGTGCGGCACGGGCAGACCGACTGGAACTTCCAGAAGCGCATCCAAGGGGCCACCGACATCCCGCTGAACGATGTCGGCCGCGAGCAGGCGCGGGAGACCGGCGCGGCGCTCGCCACCCGGCACTGGGACGGCATCGTCGCGAGCCCGCTCAGCCGCGCGCGCGAGACCGCCGAGATCATCTCGAGCATCGTCGGCCTCGGCGCCCCCGAGCTCGTGCCGGCGCTCGCTGAGCGCAGCTACGGCGAGGCCGAGGGCCTGAACGCCGAGGAACTCGCCGCGCGTTTCCCCGACCCGATGGCGCACGTCCCAGGCCGCGAGAAGCGCTCGCACGTGGTGCGCCGGGTGCTGCCCGCGCTCGAGCAACTCGCGGCCGAGCATCCGGCCCAGTCGCTGATCGTGGTGTCGCACGGCGGCGTGATCGGTTCGCTCATCCGCTACGTCACCGAGAAGATGCTCCCGCAGCAGGGCCACGCCATCCCGAACGGCTCCGCGCACGATTTCGTGGTCGACGGCGGCGAGCTGTCGATCTCGGAGTTCAACGGGGTGCCGATCGACCCGTCAATCCGGTCGCGAGCTCCGCTATCGCTCGAGCTGACTCTGCCCAGCTGAAGCCCTCGGCCTGGCGGCGGGCGGCGATCGACCGGATGCGCCACTCCGCCGGATCCTCGAGCGCCCGCACGGTGACGGCGAACGCCGCCGCGTCTCGTGCGGGCACGTAGAGCGCCGCCGCTCCCCCGATCTCGCGGAACACCGGGATGTCGCTCACCACGACCGGCGTGCCGTAGCCCATGGCCTCCACCAGCGGGATGCCGAACCCCTCGTCGAGCGATGCGGTCACGAGCGCCGTCGCCCGCTGCAGCAGCGCGTGGTACTCCTCGTCGCTCACGCCGTCATGGAAGACGAGCCGCGCCTCCGGGTCGATCGCCTGCAGGCGCCGCTTGTCGGCATCCGTCGCCTTGCTGAGCAGGTGCAGGGTGTAGCCCGGCAGCTCGCCGGCGGCGCGCACGAGGGTCTCGACGTTCTTGTACGGCATGAACGAGCCCATGTAGAGCAGGTCGCGGGCAGCGGAGCGCTCCCCCGCCGCGTCGGCGGCCGCGGCTGCCGCAGCCGGCTCGGGCAGGTCGGCGGCGTTCCGCGCGACCACGACCGGTCGCTTCGTGAGGGCGTGCTGGGCGATCAAGCCGCGGGTGGTCTCGGAGACGGTGACCACCGCATCCGCCCGGTTGAGAAGCATCCGCTGCGGCCACCAGGCCTTGTGGTAGAGCCGCCAGAGGATGCGCACGAAGGCGGGCAGGTCGCGCGGCGGGGTGGGGTTGGCGTAGTAGATGAGGTCGTGCACCGTGAGGGCGAGCCGGTAGCGCCGGCCCGCGGTGCCCATGGTCTGCATGGGGCTGACGACGACGTCCGGCTGCGCGCGGTTGACCTGCCGGGCCACCAGCGGCTCGAGCACGCTGGTGGGCCCCGAGACCTTCACCCACGGCACGCCGGCGGGCAGCATGGCGAGCTGACGCTCGTCGCTGATGATCAGGGTGAGGTCGAGGCCGTCGATCTTCGCGAGCTCGCCGACCACGCCGGCGGTGTAGCGGCTGATGCCGTCGTGCCGGCCGATGCGGGTGTACCGGCAGTCGAAGGCGAGCCTCACGACGCGGCGCCCGCCGGCTCGAGGAAGGCGTCGATGGCCCGTGCCGCCTCGATCGGGCGCTCGTAGTGGATGAGGTGCCCGACGTCCTCCAGCACGACCAGCCGCGCGTCGGGCATCGCGTCGCGGAGGCGGTACTGCGCGGCCAGCGGGGTGATGTCGTCCTGCGCGGCGGCGATCAGCAGGGTCGGTGCGGTGATGCTCGTGGCGTACTCACTCACGTCGTGACTGACGGATGCCCGGAACGCGTCGAGCACCACCGTGCGGTTCGCGAAGGCGCTGAAATAGCGGTGGTGCTGGTCGTGGATCCAGCGCCGCAGCGCCCGGTTCTTGGTCTTGGCCATCGCCACACTGATCACGCGCACCATCAGCGGGCTCGCCAGAAGCAGGTGACCGAACTTCTCGGGCACGGCGGCGCCGAGACGGTAGTAGCCGATTGCGACGCGGGTCAGCACGCCGCGCGGGCCTTTCAGCGCCGGCGCGGCGATGGGGTTGATGAGCACCGCGGCGTCGACCGGGATACCGGGCCGCGACGCGGTTGCCGCGAGCGCCGCCGAGACGACGATGGAGCCGAAGGAGTGACCGATGATGACGAGCCGCGCCGTCGGCGACTCCGCGCGCACCGCGTCGACGAAGTCGTGCAGCCACGCCACGTAGCCGGCGAGGTCGTGCGTGGCCTGCATCGGGGTGGAGCTGCCGAAGCCAGGCAGGTCGGGCGCGACGATGCGGTAGCCGGGCCGGTCGAGCTGCGCGACGACGGGTTCGAGGCCGTGGTGGTCGCCCCGGTAGCCGTGCACGACGACGAGCAGCGTGCGGGCTGAGGCACGGGCATCCGCATCGGCGCCCGCCGCGCCGTACTCCCAGAGGTGGGTGTCGCTGCCGTCGATCTCGAGCATCCGCTCGGTCACGGGCACGCGGGCGAGTTCGACGGCGTAGGGCGAGGCGACGGTCATCCCGTCCAGCATAGACGCGGTGCCGCACGGTTTCCTGGGTCGCCGACTCCCTGTGCGTGTCGGCGACCTGGACTATCGTGAAAACGTCACCAGGCCCGCTCCGATGTTCCGAAAGGACGCCCGTGAACTTCACCGCACCCATCCAGTTGCCGGGGCTCACGCTCGATCCGCAGTGGTACCGGAGGTCGGTGTTCTACGAGGTGATGATCCGCTCCTTCGTCGATTCCAACGGCGACGGCTTCGGCGACATCGCGGGGCTCATCTCGAAGCTCGACTACCTGCAGTGGCTCGGCATCGACGCGCTCTGGCTGCCGCCGTTCTTCCAGTCGCCCCTCCGCGACGGCGGCTACGACGTCTCCGACTTCAAGGCGGTGCTGCCCGACTACGGCACGGTCGAAGAGTTCCGCGACCTCGTCACGAAGGCGCACGAGCGCAACATGCGCATCATCATGGACTTCCCGCTGAACCACACCTCCGACCAGCACGAGTGGTTCCAGCAGTCGCGCGAAGACCCGGAGGGGCCGTACGGCGACTACTACGTCTGGAGCGACACCGACGAGAAGTACGAGAACATCCGCATCATCTTTGTCGACACCGAGGAGTCGAACTGGACGTTCGACCCCGTGCGCCGCCAGTTCTTCTGGCACCGGTTCTTCTCGCACCAGCCCGACCTCAACTTCGAGAACCCGGCGGTGCAGGAGGCCATCTTCGACATCTGCCGGTTCTGGCTCGACATGGGGGTCGACGGCCTGCGGCTGGATGCCATCCCCTACCTCTTCGAGTCCGACGAGGGCAACGGCGAGGGCGAGCCGAAGACGCACGAGTACATCGCGCGGCTGCGCGAGATGATGGACACGGAGTACCCCGGCCGCATGCTCGTCGCCGAGGCGAACCAGTGGCCGCGCGAGGTCGCCGCCTTCTTCGGCACCGAGGAGGAGCCGGAGTGCCACATGGCGTTCGACTTCCCGGTGATGCCACGCATCTACTACTCGCTGCGGTCGCAGAAGGCGGATGAGCTGATCCGGGTGCTCTCGGAGACCACGGCCATCCCCGAAGGCGCCGCCTGGGGCGTGTTCCTCCGCAACCACGACGAGCTGACACTGGAGATGGTGTCGGAGGAGTACCGGCAGGCCATGTACGGCTGGTACGCCTACGACCCGCGGATGCGCTCGAACATCGGCATCCGGCGGCGCCTCGCTCCCCTGCTCGACAACTCGCGGGCCGAGCTCGAGTTGACGCACGCGCTGCTGTTCGCGCTGCCCGGCTCGCCGTTCCTCTACTACGGCGACGAGATCGGCATGGGCGACAACATCTGGTTGCCCGACCGCGACTCGTCGCGCACGCCCATGCAGTGGACGCCCGACCGGAACGCGGGCTTCTCCACCGCCGACCCGGGCAAGCTCTACCTGCCGGTCGTGCAGTCGCTGGTCTACAACTACAACCTCGTCAACGTCGAGTCGCAGCTGGCCCAGTCCCGGTCGCTGCTGCACTGGGTGCGCAACGTCATCCACGTGCGCAAGGCGCACCCCACCTTCGGCCTCGGCACCATGGAGGTGGTGGAGAGCTCGCACGAGTCGGTGCTGGCCTTCGTGCGCTCCTACGAGGGCTCGGGCGCGTACTTCGGCGACGGCCCCGAAGACGTGCTCTGCGTGTTCAGCTTCGCCCACAACCCGGTGTCGGCCACCATCACGGCACCGGAGTTCGCCGGGCGCCGACTGTTCGATCTGTTCGGGCACGGCGAGTTCCCCGCTTTCGACGAGGAGGGGCGCGTTACGCTCACCTTCGGAACCCAGGCGTTCTACTGGCTGCACGTCGGTCAGTCCACCGAGCAGGAACAGGGGCGCTAACCGGTGCCGAGAAGCGAACCGAGTGACCCCGACTCCGTCGCGGTCCCGCTGTTCGACTTCGACGACGAGGTGCTGGCGGCGCCCACGGTCCCGGCGGTCGCACCGGGAGCCCTTCCGTCGGGGACATCGTCTGCACCGAGCTCCACCGTGTCGTCCGCCCGCGGGGCATCCGGCTCGGTGCACGGCGGGGGCGACGCATCCGGGTCGATCATTCTGCTCGAGCGCTCGCCGTCGGCCGAGGAGCCCGACGACACGATCGTGATCGACGTGGATGCTGCGGCGGTGCTGGAGACCGGCCGCGCCGCCGTGCTCGAAGACCTGGAAGAAGCGGTTCGGTCCGAGCCCGAGCCCGAGTATGTGGTCGACACCGAGATCACGTTGCCGCTCGTGCCCCGGCCGGCATGGGCCGACCGGCTCGCGGTGTTCGACCTCGAGACCACGGGCATCGATGTCGAGACGAGCCGGGTGGTCACGGCGAACATCAGCCGGCTCGATGCGGCGGGTCAGGTGGTGAGCCGGCGCGACTGGCTGGCCGACCCGGGCGTGGAGATCCCGGAGCAGGCGACGGCTGTGCACGGAATCAGCACCGCGCACGCCCGCGCGGCCGGGCGACCCGCGACCGAGGTGGTGGGCGAGATCGTGGCCGAGCTGCGGCGCGTCTTCGAGGAGGGCTACGCGCTCGTCGTCTACAACGCCCCCTACGACCTCACCCTCCTCAACCGCGAGGCCGTGCGCCACGGCCACGTGCCGTTGGTGGCGCCCGGGCCGGTGATCGACCCGCTGGTCATCGACAAGCAGATCGACCGCTACCGGCGCGGCAAGCGCACCCTCGAGGTCTCGGCCGCCTTCTACGGCGTCGCACTGACGGATGCGCACGACGCAGGCGCCGACGCCATCGCGGCCGGGCGGGTGGCCCAGGCCCTGGCATCGAAGTACGCGGTCGACCTCACGCTCTCCCTCGATCAGCTCCATCACGCTCAGGTGGCCTGGCACGACGCCCAGTGCGACTCCTTCGAGGACTACATGCGCCGGACCCGAGACCCCACCTTCACCTCCCGCCGCGGCTGGCCCGAGTCGCACTGAGCGCGCTGCCCCGCGTTCCACCACCTCCACCGATCCGTCAGTTGTGGTGGGAATGACGCCCCCATCCCCACCCCGACTGACGGATCGACGCAGGATGGCGCGAGGAGGTCAGGGGGCCGCGAGAGCGTCGGCGCGGGCAGGGTCGAGGCGGCGGAGGCGTGCTCGGGTGGCGTTCGCGCGGGCGATGCGCCGCGCATCCGGGTCGCCGGTGCCGGCCCAGCGCTCCAGTGCGGCGAAGCCCTCCTCGGGCGCACCGACCGCCGCGACGCTCCAGGCGTACTCGAGGGTCTGGCGCAGCACCCGCACGTCGTCCCGGCCGCGCCGATCCGGCGCCGGAACCGCCATCAGCCCGCCTGTCACGCGATCGAGGATGCCGAGCGCCCGCCGCGCATCCGCCTGCGCCTTCACGAGTCGCGGCTCGGCCGCCCCGGCCGCCACCGCCCGCAGCAGCAACAGGTCCGGCGAGCCGCCCGCCCCCGCGTCGAGCACCCCTGAGCCGTCCTCCCCCACGTCGAGCCAGTGATCGGCGAGCTGCCAGAGTCGCTCACGATCGGCGTCGCCGAGGCGCTGCAGTGCCGTCGCGACGCCCTCCCGCACCCGCCAGCGCGGGTCGGCCGCGAGCATCCGCAGGTCGTTCTCGACAGGCACGTCGCCCTCCGCCAGCAGCCGCCCCAGCCCGACGGCACCGCACAGGGCCTCGTACTCGTCGGTCGATGCCGCGAGCGAGCGGATCTGCGTCGCCGACGCGGCATCCGCCACCGCCTGCGCGAGCTCGAGGTTCGCTCGTGGCCCCGGCAGCCCCGAGTGCACGCCGAGGTAGGCGGCCCACGCCGACGGCTCCAGCGCCGCGAGTGCCGCGCGATACTCAGCCTGGTTCGTCACCACCCCAGTATGCCGATGCCGTGCAACGACGAGAAACCCCGCCGACCGAAGTCGACGGGGTCTCGGAGCAACCGGAGCGGGAGCTTACTTGCTCGCGCCGCCGAAGCCCTTGTAACGGTTGTTGAACTTCTCGACGCGGCCGGCCGAGTCGAGGATGCGCTGCTTGCCCGTGTAGAACGGGTGCGACTCCGACGAGATCTCGACGTCGATCACCGGGTAGGTGTTGCCGTCTTCCCACTCGATGGTCTTGGCCGAAGAGACGGTCGACCGGGTGAGGAAGGTGGCGCCCGAGGCGAGGTCGCGGAACACGACGGCTTCGTACGTGGGGTGGATGTCGGTCTTCATAGCGGTGTCCTTGAATTGACGGTGAGGGGGAAATCGTAGGCCGCTCGGGCCAGCTAGACAGTCTAGCAGACCAGGCTCGGCCCGGCAGCAGGCATCAGGATGCGCGTGCCGAGTACCGTCCGTCGCTCTCGTCGAGCGAGATCGGCAGCCCGAAGGTCGCCGAGAGGTTCTCGGCGGTGAGCACCTCACCGATGGGCCCGCTGGCGACGATCCCCCCGTGGTTGAGCAGCAGCGCGTGGGTGAAACCACGCGGGATCTCCTCGACGTGATGGGTGACCATGACGATCGCCGGCGCCTCCGGCGCCGAGGCGTAGCCGCCGAGGAGCTGCAGCAGCTCCTCCCGCGCACCGAGGTCGAGCGAGGCGGCCGGCTCGTCGAGCAGCAGGAGTTCGGGGTCGGTCATCACCGAGCGGGCGATCTGCACCCGCTTCTGCTCGCCGTCGCTGAGCGAGCCGAACAGGCGCTCGGCCAGGTGGTCGAGCTTCCACTCGCTGAGCACCCGCTGGGCGCGGCGCAGATCGATGTCCTCGTACGACTCGTTCCAGCGGCCGGTGACCGAATAGGCGGCCGTCAGCACGACGTTCAGCACCGTCTCGTTGCCCGGGAAGCGGCGCGCCATCGCGCTCGACGCGAAGCCCACCCGGGGCCGCAGCTCGAACAGGTCGACCTCACCGAGCCGGCCGTCGAGCACCTGAACGGTGCCGGCCGAGGGGTGGTTCATCGCGGCCGCGATCTGCAGGAGCGTCGTCTTGCCCGCACCGTTCGGGCCGAGCACCACCCAGCGCTGATCGCCGTCGACCGTCCAGTTCACCTCGCTCAGGATCTGATTGCCATCGCGAACCACCGACACGTCTTCAAGCTCGAGCACATTGGGCATACAGCTAAGCCTAACGAACTGCGCGGCTCGCCCCGGGCCACCGGGCGACCCCTCCCAGCACTACACCAGGGAGCGATAGATCGCGGCCGTCTGAGCGGCGATCGACGACCAGCTGAACTCCCGCTCGGCCCGGTCGCGCCCCGCGCGGCCCATCTGCGCGGCGCGTTCCGGGTCGGCGACGACCTCGGTGAGCGCCGCCGCGAGGTCGGCGACGAAGCGGTCGGGGTCGGTGGGCGTTCCGGTGCCGTCCTGCAACTGATCGATCGGCACCAGGATGCCCGTCACGCCGTCGTCGACCACCTCCGGGATCCCCCCGGTGGCGGTGCCCACGACGGGCAGGCCGCATGCCATCGCCTCGAGGTTCACGATGCCGAGCGGCTCGTACACCGACGGGCAGACGAAGGCGGTCGCCGCGGTGAGGACGGCGGCGAGGGCCGGCTGCGGCAGGATCTCCTCGATCCAGACGATGCCGCCGCGCGTCTCCTGCAGCTGCCGCACCGCCGAGCTGACCTCCTCGAGGATGGCCGGTGTGTCGGGCGCTCCGGCGCAGAGCACCACCTGCACATCGGTGGGCAGCAAGGCGATCGCGCGCAGCAGGTAAGGCAGGCCCTTCTGCCGGGTGATGCGCCCCACGAAGACGACGGTCGGGCGGTCGGGGTCGATGCCGTGCGCGGCCAGTACCTCCGCGTCGGTGCGCGGCTGCCAGGTCGTGAGGTCGATGCCGTTGTAGACGACGGTCACCTTCGACTCGTCGAGCGCCGGGTAGGAGCGCAGGATGTCGCGGCGCATCCCGTCGCTCACCGCGATGACGGCATCGGCCGACTCGAACGCATCCTTCTCGATCCAGGAGGAGACGCGGTAACCGCCGCCGAGCTGCTCGGCCTTCCACGGGCGCAGCGGCTCGAGGGAGTGCGCCGTGACGACGTGCGGCACGCCGTGCAGCAGCGCCGAGAGGCGGCCGGCGGCGTTGGCGTACCAGGTGTGCGAATGCACCAGGTCGGTGCCCGCGGTCGCCTCCGCGATCTCGAGGTCGACGCCGAGGGTCGTGAGCGCAGGGTTCGCACCCTCGAGGGATTGCGGCACCCCGTAGGCGAAGACGCCCGGCTCGGAACGCGGAGCACCGAAGCAGCGCACCGTCACATCCACGTGCGCCCGGAGCCCTTTCACGAGCTCCGCGACGTGCACGCCCGCCCCTCCGTAGACCTCGGGCGGATACTCACGGGAAATCACATCGACACGCATAGTTGAACGGTAGTACGGCTGGGCGGAAACCTCATTATGGTTGGGGTATGGCTGCAGGAAAGAAGATCTTCGGCATTGTTCTGGCCGGAGGCGAGGGCAAGCGCCTCATGCCCCTCACGGCCGACCGCGCGAAGCCCGGTGTCCCCTTCGGCGGCGGCTACCGCCTCATCGACTTCGCCCTGTCCAACCTCGTGAACTCGGGCCTGCGGCAGATCGTGGTGCTCACGCAGTACAAGTCGCACTCGCTCGACCGCCACGTCTCGCAGACCTGGCACCTCGACGGCCTGCTGCAGTCGTACATCGCCTCCGTCCCCGCCCAGCAGCGTCTCGGCAAGCGTTGGTTCAGCGGCTCGGCCGACGCCATCCTGCAATCGCTCAACCTCATCCGCGACGAGAACCCCGACATCGTCGTGGTGGTCGGTGCCGACCACGTCTACCGCATGGACTTCGGGCAGATGATCCAGGCCCACATCGAGTCCGGCCGCGGGGCGACGGTGGCGGCCATCCGTCAGCCGATCGAGCTCTCGGACCAGTTCGGCATCATCCAGACCTCGGCCGCCGACCCGACGATGATCGACGAGTTCCTCGAGAAGCCGAAGAACGCCGTCGGCCTCGCCGACTCCCCCGGTGAGGTGCTCGCGTCGATGGGCAACTACGTGTTCGACGCCGATCAGCTGATCGACGCGGTCATCCGCGATGGTGAACGACCCGAGTCGAGCCATGACATGGGCGGCGACATCATCCCCGACTTCGTGGCCGCCGGCAACGCCGCGGTCTACGACCTCAACCGCAACGACGTGCCCGGCTCGACCGACCGCGACCGCTACTACTGGCGCGACGTGGGAACGATCGAGTCGTTCTACGACGCCCACCAAGACCTCATCTCGGCCCTGCCGGTCTTCAACCTCTACAACGAGAACTGGCCGATCTACACGCAGCAGCTCAACTCGCCGCCGGCGAAGTTCGTGCGGGACAGCAAGGGCAACCCGGGCATGACCATCGAGTCGATCGTGTCGCTCGGCTGCCTCATCTCCGGCGCGCGGGTCGAGGGCAGCGTCGTCGGCCCTTGGACCACCGTGGAGTCGGGTGCACTGGTGCAGCAGTCGGTGCTCTTCGACCGGGTGCACATCGAACCGGATGCGGTCGTGCGACGGGCTATCCTGGACAAGAACGTCGTCGTCGCCGCGGGCGCCCACGTGGGCGTCGATCCCGACCGCGATCGGGAACGCGGCTTCACCGTGACCGACACGGGCATCACGGTGGTGGGTAAGGGAGTCCGCGTAGTTCCATGACGCAGCAGGTGCTGGCAGCCGAGCCATTGTCCGCGAGCCAGCCCTCCGCTGATCGGTCGCGCTTCCTCGTCGTGCTCGACGTCGATTCGACCCTCATCGAGAACGAGGTCATCGAGATGCTCGGCGACCTGGCCGGCTGCCACGCCGAGGTCGCCGAGATCACCGGACGCGCCATGCGCGGCGAGCTCGACTTCGCGCACAGCCTCCAGGAGCGCGTCGCTCTTCTCGAAGGCCTCCCGGACACCTGCTTCGACGAGGTGCGCGCCGCCATCGAGGTCACTGCCGGTGTACCAGAAATGATCGCCACGGTACACGCCGCGGGCGGCGCTGTGGGCGTCGTCTCGGGCGGCTTCCACGAGGTGCTCGACCCACTCGCGACCACCCTTGGCCTCGACCACTGGCGCGCCAATCGGCTCGGCGTCTCGGACGGTCGCCTCACCGGCACCGTCTCCGGACCGATCATCGACCCCCAGAGCAAAGCGGATGCGCTCACCGAGTGGGCGGAGCACCGCGGCATCCCCCTCGCCCACACCCTCGCGGTCGGCGACGGCGCGAACGACCTCCGCATGATGGAGGTCGCGGGCCTCTCCGTCGCCTTCGACGCGCGCCCGCTCGTGAGAGAACACGCAGACGTGACGATGACAGTCCGCGACCTCTCCCAACTCCTGCCTCTGCTTGGACTACGCGGCTAGGCCCGCTCGGTGGGGGCGGATTTCGCCCTCCGCCTAGGGGTTGAGCGGAGCTCAAAGGCGGCGGAGGTCGAAATCCGCCCCCACCGAGCTATCTGGGTCAGTGGCCCATTCCTAGGCCGCCGTCTACGGGGATGATTGCGCCTGAGATGTACGCGGCGTCGTCCGAGGCCAGCCAGGCGACTGCTTTTGCTACTTCGGCGGCGGTGCCGTAGCGGGCTGCGGGGATGCTCTTCTTGTATTCCGCCTGTTGGGCCTCGGGGAGTTCGGCGGTCATGTCGGTTTCGATGAAACCCGGGGCGACGACGTTGGCGGTGATGTTGCGCGCGCCGAGCTCACGGGTGATGGAGCGAGCGAAACCGACCAGGGCGGCCTTCGACGAGCTGTAGTTGACCTGGCCGGGAGACCCGTAGAGACCGACCACACTCGAGATCAGGACGATGCGGCCGAAGCGGGCCTTGAGCATGCCCTTGGCGGCGCGCTTGACGATGCGGAAGGCTCCGGTGAGGTTCGTGTCGATGACCTCGGTGAAGTCGTCTTCCGACATCCGGAGCAGGAGGGTGTCCCGGGTGATGCCCGCGTTCGCCACGACGACCTCGATCGGGCCGAGTTCCTCTTCGACGCGGGTGAATGCGGCGTCGATCGAGGCGGCATCCGTCACGTCGGCCTGCACGGTGAGGGTGCCCTCGGGGCCCTGGCCGGAGCGGGCGGTGACCGCCACGCGGTGGCCCTGGGCCACGAACTCCTCGGCGATGGCATAGCCGATGCCGCGGTTTCCGCCGGTGATGAGCACGGTGCGGGGGGTGGTCGGAGTGGTCACGGCGCAGTGGTCCTAACTTCGCGGGAGACGTGGGGCCGTACCAGCTTAGGAGCAGTTTCCGGAGCGTAGGCTAGGGGCACACCATGAGAGCACAGGCGCAGTCCGTCACGAGCATCCCGCGATCCCCCGAGGAGGAGCGGCGCTCGCGCATGACCAAGTACCTGGTGACCATGAGCATCCGCATCGTGTGCCTCGTGCTGATGCTCTTCGTGCACGGCTGGTGGCTGGCGGTGTGCGCGGCGGGGGCCATCCTGCTCCCCTACTTCGCCGTGGTGCTCGGCAACGTCGGCACCTCCTGGGTGAGCCGGGCCGAACGGCCCACCGCGATCGAGGTCTACCGCGGGACGGGGGCTGAGCCGGGCGACGAAGCACCCGCCCAGCCGGCACCGGCGCCGGCACCGGGCGGGGCGTCCGGGCCGAGCGCCGCCGACGGGCATCCGATCTTCACCATCCACCCGACGCCGCGCCCGGACACGCCCCGGGCCGAGGATCAGCGCCCGTGATCTCGCTCGGCCTCGAACCCACCGCCGAGGAGTGCTCGCGCGCGCAGTGCCGTGCCGCAGCCTCCTGGCGCATCGACTGGCGCAACCCGCGCATCCACACCGGCGACCGCCGCAAGACGTGGCTCGCCTGCGACGAGCACGTCGAGTTCCTGCGCGGCTTCCTCGAGGCGCGGGACTTCCCCCTCGAGGTGGCACCGCTGTCCGAGTCGGCCGGGGCCCGTTCGTGATCGGGTGGCGGTTTCTGCTCAGCCGGCGGTGGGCGGGGTATCTGGCGCTCGTGATCGTGTTCGCGATCATCTGCGTTCTGCTCGCGCTCTGGCAGCTCGCTCGGCGCGACGAGGCGGTGGCCGAGATCAACCGCGTCGCCACCAACTTCGATGCCGAACCCACCCCGCTCGAGACCGCCCTGCCCGCACTCGACTCCTACGACCCGTCGCAGGAGTGGCTCACCGTCTCGATGACCGGGCACTACCTCGTCGGCGACCAGGTGCTGGTGCGCAACCGTCCGCTGGGCGGGGATGTCGGGTTCGATGTGCTGGTGCCGTTCCAGACCCAGAGCGGCGACGTCTTCGTCGTCGACCGCGGCTGGGTTCCGACCGGGCAGAAGCAGGACACGCCCGACGCCGTCCCGGCAGCCCCTGAGGGCACCGTCACCCTCGTCGCACGCCTCAAAGCGGGTGAGCCGCACCTCGACAACCGCAGCGCGGTCGCCGGGCAGATCGCCACCATCGAACTCCCGGTGATCGCCGATCAGGTCGGCCTGCCGACGTACACCTCGGCGTACGGGCTCCTGGCATCCGAGAGCCCGGCGCCCGCCGAGCGCCCGACGCCGGCGGCGAAGCCGACGCCCGACGAAGGCGCCCACCTCTCCTACACGTTCCAGTGGTTCGCGTTCGGCGTGCTCGGCTTCGTCGCGCTCGGGTACATCGTGCGCCAAGAGTTCCGCCGGGTGAACGAAGACGATCCTGAGGAGCAGGAGCGCGCCGCCGAGCGCGAACGCAAGCGCCTCGCCCGCAAGACCGACGCCGAGATCGAGGACGAGATCATCGACCGCCGCGGCTGACCCTCCTGGCGACCCGTCAGTTTTGGCCCTATAACTCAAGTTTTGGGGCCGAAAGTGACGGGTCGCGAGGAGGGGTCAGGCCAGGCTGATGAGTTCGGCGTAGTCCTTGTTCCAGTGGTCCTCGACGCCGTCGGGGAGGATGAGCACCCGCTCCGGGTTCAGCGCCTCCACCGCGCCCTCGTCGTGGCTGACCAGCACGACCGCGCCCTCGTAGTGGGCCAGCGCATCCAGGATCTCGTCTCGGCTGGCGGGGTCGAGGTTGTTCGTCGGCTCGTCGAGCAGCAGCACGTTCGCACCGGAGACGACGATCATCGCCAGCGCGAGCCGCGTCTTCTCACCGCCGGAGAGCACACCCGCCGGCTTGTGCGAGTCGTCGCCCGTGAACAGGAACGAGCCGAGTACCCGCCGCGCCTCGGTCTCGGTGAGGTTCGGCGAGGCCGAGACCATGTTCTCGAGCACGCTGCGCTTCACGTCGATGGTCTCGTGCTCCTGCGCGTAGTACCCGATGCGGAGTCCGTGGCCGGGTTCGAGCTGCCCGGTGTCGGGCTTGTCGACCCCGCCGAGGATGCGCAGCAGCGTGGTCTTGCCCGCGCCGTTCAGCCCCAGCACGACCACCTTCGAGCCGCGATCGATCGCGAGATCCACGGCGGTGAAGATCTCCAGCGACCCGTAGCTCTTGGAGAGGTTCGACGCCATGAGCGGTGTGCGCCCGCACGGCACCGGGGTCGGGAACCGCAGTTTCGCCACCCGGTCGACCGCGCGCACCTCTTCGAGTCCGGAGAGCATCTTCTCGGCGCGGGCCACCATCTGGTGCGCGGCCGCCGCCTTCGAGGCCTTCGCGCCGAAGCGCGCCGCCTGCAGCTGCAGCTGGGTGGCCTTCTTCTCGACGTTGACGCGTTCCTTCTTGCGGCGCTCCTCATCGGCCTCTCGCTGCTTGAGGTAGTTGCGCCAGTTCATGTTGTAGACGTCGATGACCTGGCGGTTCGCATCCAGGTAGAACACCCGGTTCACGGTCTCGCCGACGAGCTCGATGTCGTGGCTGATCACGATGAAGCCGCCGTTGTAGCTCTTCAGGAACTCGCGCAGCCACACCACGGAGTCGGCGTCGAGGTGGTTGGTCGGCTCGTCGAGGATCAGCGTCTCGGCGTCGGAGAACAGGATGCGCGCCAGCTCGATGCGGCGCCGCTGACCACCCGAGAGGGTCTTCAGCGGCTGGTCGAGGATGCGGTCGGGCAGGCTCAGGTTGCTCGCGATCGACGCGGCCTCGGCCTCGGCCGCGTACCCGCCGAGGGCGTCGAAGCGCTCGGTGAGGTTGCCGTACTTCTTCATCGCGGCTTCGCTCACCCGGGCGTCGTCCGAGGCCATGGCCATCGACGACTCCTGCATCCCGAGGAGCAGCGAGCCCAGGCCGCGGGCGTTCAGGATGCGCGTGCGCGCCAGCTCCTCCGGGTCACCGGATCGCGGATCCTGCGGCAGGTACCCGAGCTCACCGCTGCGCTGCACCGACCCCTCGGAGGGCTGCAGGTCGCCGGCGAGCACCTTCGTGAGGGTGGTCTTGCCGGCGCCGTTGCGGCCGACGAGCCCGACCTTGTCGCCGGGACCGACCCGGAACGACACGTCCTCCATGAGGGTTCGTGCGCCGACCCGGATCGCCAGGTCACTAACGCTGAGCACAGGGGTATCCAATTCTTGTCGCGGAGGGGAACACTCCAGTCTATCCGCCCGCGCCCCACCCCCGACCGCGCTCGCCCCCAGCGCAACCCACCCCGCACCCCCGCCTCCCGGGACTTCTCCAAACGAGGCGCCAGGTGCGGCTCCAGGGAGCCACGCTCGCATCGTGGTTTGGAGAAGTCCACCATCAGAGCCTCACGAGCGCGCCGCGGCGATGCCGCGCGCCCCAGCGGTGCTCGCCGCGCCGCATCAACCCGCGGATCGTCTCGAGCACCCACGGCCATTGGAACATCACCTGCTCGTAACTCAAACGGATCACCAGGTACCCCGCCGCCACCAACGCGAGATCGCGCCGTTTGTCCTCTCGGAACGATGCTGCGTCCGAGTGCCACCGTCGCCCGTCGACCTCGATCACGAGCCGATCACCGACGACCAGATCGACGTGGCCCACACCTTCGATCGGCACTTGTGACCGGCTGACGATCCCCGTGGCGCGGAGCCGGAGACGCGTGTGGGTCTCGACACCCGACTCCGCGGGCGCGAGCACGTGCGCGAGTTCGGCATAGCGGTGCGGAAGGGCTTGCAACAATTCGTGAACCCGCCCGCGACGGATCAGCTCGAGATGCATTGCCGACTCCCACGACGCGACCGCGTCGAACCGCGGCTGGCACATCGTCGCGTGCAGCAGCGCCCATTCGAGCGAATCGACCCCGCCGCGAGCCCCGTTCGGCATACTCGTCGGCCAGGACCGGTGCACGTGAATCCCCCGGGACGCCGCGTCCGACGGGATCTTCTCGTAGCGGTGGACCCGCACGTGCAGGAGGCGCGCATCCGCCGTGTCAGCGGTCCAGACGCCGAGTGGGCGCAGCCGGGACACGCAGCTCAGCGTGCCGCGCGCCCGCACGGCGCGCACGACGTCGTCCGGTGCGCTCGGCGACGCCACCCAGCCGCGACGCAGGCGCAGCACCTCTCCCACGCGCACCGCCTGGTCGACGGCGCGCAACGAGAACCCGCGGGCAGCGAGCTCGTCGGTCGAGCTCACCCCACCGTGGTGGGCCACCGTGTCCGCGACGCCCTGCATGCCATGACGATGCCACCCCCGGTCCGCGGCCAGCGGTCAGGTCGGCGATCTGTGCACAACTCAGCGCGATGCAGAGCTGGGGAAAACGCCGACGACGTGGACTTCTCCAAACGAAGTGGCCACCGGACCCTCAGAGGGGCGCGGTGGCCGTTTCGTTTGGAGAAGTCCGCGCGCAGGCGCGGCGAAGCGGGTCAGATGGAGAAGCCGAGGGCCCGCATCATGTCGCGGCCGTCGTCGGTGATCTTCTCGGGGCCCCACGGCGGCATCCACACCCAGTTGATGCGGAACTGCTCCACCACTCCGTCGAGCGCCTCGGCGGTCTGCTCCTCGAGCACGTCGGTGAGCGGGCATCCGGCCGAGGTGAGCGTCATGCTGATGACCAGGGCGTCCTGCTCCTCGTCCCAGCCCAGGTCGTAGATGAGGCCGAGATCGACGATGTTGACGCCGAGCTCCGGGTCCATCACATCCTTCAGCGCTTCCTCGACCTGGTCGAAGAGCTGAGGTTCGAGTGTCGTGACCATATCGTTATCCTACGTTCGAGCCCGCCAGAAAGCGATCGTAGCCCTCGTTCTCGAGTCGCACGGCGAGCTCCGGGCCGCCCTGCTCGGCCACCCGGCCGGCCACGAACACGTGCACGAAGTCGGGCTGAACGTAGCGCAGGATGCGGTTGTAGTGCGTGATGAGCAGGATGCCGAGCCCCGTGTTGGCCTTCGCCCGGTTCACGCCCTCGGACACGATCTTCAGCGCGTCGACGTCGAGCCCCGAGTCGGTCTCGTCGAGCACCGCGAACTTGGGCTTCAGCAGTTCGAGTTGCAGGATCTCGTTGCGCTTCTTCTCGCCGCCCGAGAAGCCCTCGTTGACGTTGCGCTCGCGGAACGACTTGTCCATCCGCAGCGCGCTCATCGACGCGTCGAGGTCTTTGATCCAGCCGCGGATGGCGGGTGCCTGGCCGTCGATCGCCGTCTTGGCCGTGCGCAGGAAGTTCGACACCGACACCCCGGGGATCTCGACCGGGTACTGCATCGCGAGGAACAGCCCCGCCCGCGCCCGTTCGTCGACCGACTTGTCGAGCATCTCCTCGCCGTCGAGCGTGACCGAGCCACCCTCGACGTGGTACTTCGGATGCCCGGCGATCGCGTAGGCGAGCGTCGACTTGCCCGACCCGTTCGGCCCCATGATCGCGTGCGTCTCGCCCTCGCCGATGGTGAGGTCGACTCCCCGCAGGATCTGCTTGGTCCCCTGCTCGGTCTCGACGCTCACCTGGAGGTCTTCGATCTTCAGAACAGACATGCTAATCAATCACTTTCGTCACGGTCGGGTCGATGTAGATGTCCCCGTCGATCACCTGGATCTCGAACACGGGAACGGGCTCGTACGCCGGGAGCGTGAGCGGCTTCCCGGTTTCGAGCGAGAACTTGGAGCCGTGGGCCCAGCACTCGAGCGTGTCGTCCTCGACGAAGCCCTCCGACAGCGAGATGTCGCCGTGCGTGCAGGTGTCGCCGATGGCGTGGCACTCCCCCGCCGAGTCCTTCACGAGCGCGATCGCCACGCCGCCCACTACGACGAGCAGCGCCTGGTTCACCGGAACGTCGTCGAACGCGCAGACCTTCTCCGCCACGCTCACACCGCCTCGCCCGCGAGGCCCTGCGACTGCAGCAGCTCCGCTTCGACGGCGGCGGCGAGGCGCTCCTCGAGCGCCGGCGAACCGATCTGCTGGATGATCTCGGCCAGGAATCCGCGCACGACCAGCCGACGCGCCTCCTCCTCGGTGATGCCACGCGACTGCAGGTAGAACAGCTGCTCGTCGTCGAACCGTCCGGTCGAGGAGGCGTGCCCCGCACCGACGATGTTGCCGGTCTCGATCTCGAGGTTCGGGATGCTGTCGGCCCGCGTGCCTTCCGAGAGCACGAGGTTGCGGTTCTGCTCGTAGCTGTCGGTGCCGTCGGCGTGCGGCCCGATCAGCACGTCGCCCACCCAGACGGTGTGCGCGCCGGCACCCTGCAGGGCGCCCTTGTAGTTCACCCGGCTGCGCGTGTTGGCGGCCACGTGGTCGATGTAGGGCCGCTGCTCGATGTACTGCCCGGCGTCGGCGAAGTAGAGCCCGAACGACTCGATCGAGGCGCCCTGCTCCACCAGGTGCACCGAGGGGTTCACGCGCACCGCTTTGCCGCCGAGCGACACCACGACGTGCCGCAGGCTCGCATCCCGCCCCACCCGCGCGAAATGGCTGGAGAGGTGGATGGCGTCGTCGTCCCACTCCTGCACCGTCACGACGGTGAGGCGCGCGTTGTCGCCGACCACGATCTCGACGTTCTCGGCGAGGTTCGCCGGCCCGGAGTGCTCCAGGATGACCGTGCCCGCACTGTTCGGCAGCGCCTCGATCACCACGTGAGCGGCGCGCGCGGTGGCGTCGAAGCGGTCGCGGCGCACGGTGAGCTCGCCCGCCTCTTCACCGGACACCTGAATGTGCAACGCGTTCTCAGCAGCAGACCACGCGTTGGCCGACGCGCGCTCTTCAGGCGCCCCGGCGGCGCCGATCAGCGCATCCGTTCGGTCGATCCAGCCGACCGTGGTGCCGCCGGATTCGGTGTAGCTGAACGCGGCGGGCGAGCCGTCGAGCGGCCCCTCGGTGAGATGCTTGATCGTCGCGAGCGGGGCGAACTTCCACTCGAACTCGAGGCCGGTGACGGCCGCGAAGTCCTCAGGCGAGGTCGAGGTGAAACGCTCCGACCGGGTCTGCACCGGCACGAACGCCGATCCGCCGTCGCTGTGGGCCTGCAGGCCGTGCTGGGCGGGCTCCGGATGCTCGGGCCGTTCGATCAGGGGGGCTGTGGTTTCCGACGCCATTTAGCCGACGCTGCCTTCCATGCCCATCTCGATGAGCTTGTTCAATTCGAGTGCGTATTCCATCGGCAGTTCCCGCGCGATCGGCTCGATGAAGCCGCGCACGATCATCGCCATCGCCTCGTCTTCGGGCAGACCCCGCGACATGAGGTAGAAGAGCTGCTCCTCGGAGACCTTCGAGACCGTGGCCTCGTGGCCGAGCTGCACGTCGTCGACGCGGATGTCGATGGCCGGGTAAGTGTCCGAGCGCGAGATGGTGTCGACCAGCAGCGCGTCGCAGCGCACCGTGTTGGCCGAGTGGTGGGCGTTCTCCGCCACCCGCACCTCACCGCGGTAGCCGGCTCGTCCGCCGCCGCGCGCGATCGACTTCGACACGATCGACGACTGGGTGTAAGGCGCCATGTGGATCATCTTCGCGCCCGCGTCCTGGTGCTGGCCGGGGCCGGCGAAGGCGACCGAGAGCGTCTCGCCCTTGGCGTGCTCGCCGACCAGGTAGATCGACGGGTACTTCATCGTGACCTTGGAGCCGATGTTGCCGTCGATCCACTCCATCGTCGCGCCCTCGTGCGCGATCGCACGCTTGGTGACGAGGTTGTAGACGTTGTTCGACCAGTTCTGGATGGTCGTGTAGCGGACGCGCGCGTTCTTCTTCACGATGATCTCGACCACCGCCGAGTGCAGCGAGTCGCTCTTGTAGATCGGCGCCGTGCAGCCCTCGATGTAGTGCACGTAGGAGCCTTCGTCGGCGATGATCAGCGTGCGCTCGAACTGGCCCATGTTCTCGGTGTTGATGCGGAAGTAGGCCTGCAACGGGATCTCGACGTGCACGCCCTTCGGGACGTAGACGAACGACCCGCCCGACCAGACGGCCGTGTTGAGCGCCGCGAACTTGTTGTCGCCGGCCGGGATGACCGTGCCGAAGTACTCGGTGAAGAACTCGGGGTGCTCACGCAACGCCGTGTCGGTGTCCATGAAGATGACGCCTTGGGCCTCGAGGTCTTCGCGGATCTGGTGGTAGACCACTTCCGACTCGTACTGCGCGGCCACGCCGGAGACGAGGCGCTGCCGCTCCGCCTCGGGGATGCCGAGCTTCTCGTAGGTGTTCTTGATGTCGTCGGGCAGGTCGTCCCAGGTCTGTGCCTGCTTCTCGGTCGACCGCACGAAGTACTTGATGTTGTCGAAGTCGATGCCCGACAGGTCGGCACCCCAGGTCGGCATCGGCTTGCGCCCGAAGATCTGCAGAGCCTTCAACCGGTTCTTGCGCATCCACTCCGGTTCGTTCTTCAGTTCGGAGATGTTCTCGACCACGGCCTCGTTGATGCCGCGTTTGGCCGAGGCGCCCGCCGTGTCCGAGTCCGACCAGCCGAATTCGTAGACACCGAGGTTCTCGAGTTCGGGTCGGTCGATGAGGACGTCTGACATGACTGACTTCCTTCCTTGCTGCTGCCTCTGCGGTTGTCACAACACATGATGGTGAACCGCGTCGAGGTGTCCGACATTCCATCGTCGCCGCGATCTATCTGCCGCGAGGCGATTCAGGGCGGATTGTGTGTCGGGTGGAGCTACGCGTGAAGAGCGTGTTCCTCGGTTTCCATTGTATACGTGCCCGGCTGTCGCGGGGCGAAGAGTCGCGGATGCACATCCAGCAGCACCCGCAGCGCTCCGACCCACACCAGGGCCGACCCGAGCAGGTGCAGCACGACCAGCCACTCGGGCAGTCCGAGGAGCGACTGCGTGAGCCCGATCAGCGCCTGCACGACGACGACGGCGACGAAGGTGATGGCCCGGCGGCGAGCGAGCGCGGCGCCCGGTACCCGGAGGAGCACGACGGTGAGCACGACGCCGAGTGCCAGGGTCAGGGCACCGAGCACGCCGTGCAGCACGGTCACGCCCTCCCACTGGAACGGCATGCGCGGCACGTCGGCCGAGTCGCCGGCGTGCGGGCCGGTGCCGGTCACGAGGGTACCGGCGATGATCAGCACCGCCGTGACGACCACGAGCACCCACGCGAGCGGGCCGACCGCGCGCGGGAACACCACGTCCGCCGGCTGGCCGCGGTGCGCGCGGTGCCAGGTCAGCGTCGTGGTGGTGAGCAGCGCCACCGCCATCAGGAAGTGCATCGCCACGACCCACGGGTTGAGCTCGGTGCGAACGGTGACCCCGCCGGCGATGGCGTTGGCGACGACGAGCCAGAACTGCGACCAGGCCAGACGCGTCATGCTGCGCTCGCGCGGCTTCTGCAGCCGGGCGGCGACGATCGCCCAGCCCACGGCGAGGATCAGCACCCCGGTGAGCGCGCGGTTCGCGAACTCGATGAAGCCGTGGATGCCGAGCTCGGCGGTCGTGGTGATCGACGTGCCGTCGCAGGTCGGCCAGGTCGGGCAGCCGAGGCCCGAGCCCGTGACCCGCACGACACCGCCGGTGACGATGATGAGGATGCTCACGACGAGCGCCGCGGTCGTACCCCAGCGCAGCGCGCGCGGGGTGAGGGTCCAGCGGTCGGCGGCCCAGCCCAGGGGTGTCTTCACGGCGCGCCTAGAACCGGAGGAACGGCACGAGCGGATCGATCGCAACCGCGAGGAAGATCAGCGTGAGGTAGGTGATGGAGCCGTGGAACACGCGCATCGGCTTGATCGACAGGTCGCGGATGGACCGGCTGTAGAGCCGGTGCGACTCGAACAGGAACCAGGCGCCGGCCGCGACGGCGGTGACGGAGTAGACGAGCCCCATGTGTCCGACCGGGATCAGCAGCAGCGAGCACGCCACCATGGCCCAGGCGTAGAGCACGATCTGCAGACCCACAACCACGCGCCCGCGCACCACGGCGAGCATCGGCACGCCCGCGGTCTTGTAGTCGTCGCGGTACTTCATCGACAGCGGCCAGTAGTGCGGCGGTGTCCAGAGGAAGATGATGCCGAAGAGGATGAGCGCCTCCCACGACAGGGAGTTCGTGACGGCCGCCCAGCCGATCAGCACCGGCATGCAGCCGGCGGTGCCACCCCAGACGATGTTCTGCGGGGTGCGGCGCTTCAGCACGAGCGTGTAGAGCAGCACGTAGATGAGGATCGCGAGCAGCGACAAGGATGCGGCGAGCAGGTTCGTGAACACGGCCAGCCACACGATCGAGACGACGCCGATGGTCCAGGCGAACACGAGCGCCTCGCGGTCGGAGAGCACGCCGGTGACGAGCGGCCGCTTCGAGGTGCGGTTCATCACGCGGTCGATGTCGCGGTCGAAGTAGCAGTTGAAGGCGCCGGCGCTGCCCGCCGAGAGCGCTCCGCCGATGAGGGTGGCGAACACCAGCCAGAGGTTCGGGATACCGCCCTGCGCCAGGATCATGACGGGAACGGTGGTGACCAGGAGCAGTTCGATCACCCGCGGTTTGGTGAGCGCGAAGTACGCCTTCACCTTCTCCGACGGGCTGATTCGCCGCTGCTCGACCCGGCCGTCAACCGCTACGTCCATTACTCCTCATTACGTGCCCGTAGGTGAACCCCTGGCCAAGTCTATTCGATGGCGGGCGGCGGCCCTGCCCACGCCCGTATGATTGACGCGGACGATTCCCTGACGGGAATCACAATCGAGAAGGGTCATATACCTCGTGGCGACACTCCAATGGGAACCCATTGACGACAAAGCAGTGAAGACGGTCAAAGTCCTGGCGGCGGACGCCGTCGAGAAGGTCGGAAACGGGCACCCCGGCACCGCCATCAGCCTGGCACCGGCCGCGTACCTGCTCTTCCAGAAGGTCATGCGCAAAGACCCGAAAGACCAGCACTGGCTCGGTCGCGACCGTTTCATCCTCTCGGTCGGCCACTCCTCCCTCACCCAGTACATCCAGCTCTACCTGGGCGGCTACGGCCTCGAGCTCTCCGACATCGAGGCGCTGCGCACCTGGGGTTCTCTGACCCCCGGTCACCCCGAGTACGGCCACACCGACGGCGTGGAGATCACCACCGGCCCGCTCGGCCAGGGCCTGTCGTCGGCCGTGGGCTTCGCCTACGCCCAGCGCTTCGAGCGCGGCCTCTTCGACCCGGACGCCGAGCAGGGCCAGAGCCCGTTCGACCACCACGTCTACTTCATCGCCGGCGACGGCGACCTCGAAGAGGGCGTCACGAGCGAGGCCTCCTCGCTCGCCGGCCACCAGCAGCTCGGCAACCTGATCGGAATCTACGACTCCAACCAGATCTCGATCGAGGACGACACGAACATCGCCTTCACCGAAGACGTGAAGGCCCGCTACGAGGCCTACCACTGGCACGTGCAGGTGGTCGACTGGAAGAGCACCGGCGAGTACGTCGAAGACGTGCAGGCGCTGAACGACGCCATCGAGGCCGCGAAGGCCGAGACGAGCAAGCCGTCGCTCATCATCCTCAAGACCATCATCGGCTGGCCCAGCCCGAAGAAGCAGAACACCGGCAAGATCCACGGCTCGGCGCTCGGCGCCGACGAGCTGCGGGGCCTCAAGGAGGTGCTCGGCTTCGACCCCGAGAAGAGCTTCCAGGTCGACGACGACGTCATCGAGCACACGCGCAAGGCCATCGCCCGCGGTTCGGAGCTCCGTGCCGAGTGGCAGAAGGGCTTCGACGCCTGGGCCGAGGCCAACCCCGAGAAGAAGGCGCTGCTCGACCGACTCGAGGCGGGCGAACTGCCCGACGGCCTCGAGGATGCCCTGCCCGTCTTCGAGGCCGGCAAGGACGTGTCGACGCGGGCCGCCTCGGGCAAGGTCATCAACGCCCTCGCTCCCCTGCTGCCCGAGTTCTGGGGCGGCTCGGCCGACCTGGCCGAGTCGAACAACACCACCATCGAGTCGGCGGCGTCGTTCGTGCCCGCGGTGCACTCCACCCACGAGTGGACGGGCAGCCCCTACGGCCGCGTGCTGCACTTCGGCATCCGCGAGCACGCCATGGGCGCGATCATCAACGGCATCGTGCTGCACGGCAAGACTCGCCCGTTCGGCGGCACCTTCCTCATCTTCAGTGACTACATGCGCCCCGCGGTGCGTCTGGCCGCACTGATGAAGGTTCCCTCGGTCTTCGTCTGGACCCACGACTCCGTCGCCCTCGGCGAAGACGGCCCCACGCACCAGCCGATCGAGCAGCTCACCGCGCTCCGCGCGATCCCGGGCCTCGACGTGGTGCGTCCCGCCGACGCCAACGAGGTCGGGCACGCCTGGCTCACCATCCTCGGCCGCCACCACAACCCGGCCGGCATCGCCCTGACCCGCCAGAACATCCCGGTGTTCGAGCGTGGCGACGGCGACGCCTCGGGCGAGACCTTCGCCAGCGCGCGGAATGTTTCGAAGGGCGCGTACGTTCTTGCTGAAGCACCGAACGGTACGCCCGATGTCATCTTCATCGCCACCGGCTCGGAGGTGCAGCTCGCGGTGAACGCCCGAGCCATCCTGAAAGAAGAAGGCATCAATGCCCGCGTGGTCTCGGCCCCCTCGCTCGAGTGGTTCGAAGAGCAGAGCGACGAATACAAGGAGTCGGTGCTGCCGGCTTCCGTGAAGGCGCGCGTGTCGATCGAGGCCGGCATCGACCTCGGCTGGCGCAAGTACATCGGCGACGCCGGTCGCAGCGTCTCGATCGAGCACTTCGGCGCATCCGCCGACTACAAGACCCTGTTCCGCGAGTTCGGTATCACCACCGAGGCCGCGGTCGAAGCAGCGAAGACGTCACTGGCCGCCCTGTAGGCCGGTTTTCAAGGAGATATGAAATGACTGAAGCAACTCAGAAACTGTCCGACGTCGGCGTCTCGATCTGGCTCGACGACCTGTCCCGCTCGCGCATCACGAGCGGCGGGCTGCAGAAGCTGATCGATGACCTGAACGTCGTGGGCGTCACCACGAACCCCACCATCTTCGCGGGCGCCCTCGCCAAGGGCGAGGCCTACGACGAGCAGGTCGCCGAGCTGGCGAAGCAGGGGGCGGATGTCACGACCGCCGTCTTCGAGATCACCACCGACGACGTCGCGAACGCCTCCGACATCTTCAAGCCGATCTACGACGCCACGAAGGGCTTCGACGGGCGCGTCTCGATCGAGGTGGAGCCGGGCCTCGCGCACGACGCCGCCGGGACCATCGAGCAGGCCAAGGCACTGTACGCCAAGGTCGACCGCGAGAACGTTCTGATCAAGATCCCCGCCACGGTCGAAGGCCTCGAGGCCATCACCGAGACCATCGCGGCCGGCATCTCGGTGAACGTCACGCTGATCTTCTCGCTCGAGCGCTACCGCGACGTGATCAACGCCTACCTCACCGGTCTCGAGAAGGCCAAGGACGCCGGGCTCGACCTCTCGAAGATCCACTCGGTCGCCTCGTTCTTCGTGTCGCGCGTCGACACCGAGATCGACAAGCGCCTCGAGGCGATCGGCACGGACGAGGCGCTCGCGCTGAAGAGCAAGGCCGGCGTCGCCAACGCGCAGCTCGCCTACGAGGTGTGGACCCAGGCGTTCGCCACCGAGCGCGCCCTGCTGCTGCTCGAGGCCGGCGCCAACACGCAGCGCCCGCTCTGGGCCTCGACCGGCGTCAAAGACCCGTCGGTCCCCGACACCACCTACGTGGTCGAGCTCGCGGCGCCGTCGGTCGTGAACACGATGCCCGAGAAGACCCTCGACGCCGTCTCCGACCACGGTGAGATCCGCGGCGACACCATCGCGCACTCCTACGCCGAGGCCAACAAGGTGCTCGACGCCATCGGCGCGCTCGGCATCTCCTACGCCGAGGTCACCGAGCTCCTCGAGAAGGAGGGCGTCGAGAAGTTCATCGTGTCCTGGAACGAACTGCTCGACACCGTCACCGCATCTCTCGAAGCCGCCAAATGACCGTCGCGATCCACTCCTCGGGTGACGCCAAGAAGGCGATCCAGACCGTCGTCCCGCAGCTCGTGAAAGACCTGGTCGCATCCGGGATCACGGCGCAGGATCCGGCGCTCTGGGGGCCCGAGGCCGAGGCCGAGGCGGGCAAGCGCCTCGGCTGGACCGAAGCGGTCGCGATCTCGCGACCGCTCGTGCCCGAGATCGAAGCGCTCCGCGCCCGGTTCCTCGAGGAGGGGATCGACCACTTCGTGCTGGCCGGCATGGGCGGTTCGTCGCTCGCGCCGGAGGTCATCACGAAGACCCTCGGGGTGGAGTTGACCATCCTCGACTCGACAGCGCCCGAGCAGATCCGTGCCGCCCTGGCCGATCGGCTGGAGACGACCGTGCTGATCGCCTCGTCGAAGTCGGGGGGCACGCTCGAGACCGACAGCCAGCGCCGCGCGTACGAGCAGGCGTTCCGCACGGCGGGTATCGACCCGGCGACGCGGATCGTGATCGTCACCGACCCGGGTTCGCCGCTCGAAGCACTGGCTGCTGAGGCCGGTTACCGCACCTTCCTCGCCGACCCGAACGTGGGCGGCCGCTACTCGGCCCTCACCGCGTTCGGTCTCGTGCCCTCGGGCCTCGCGGGCGCGGCCATCGACGAGCTGCTCGACGAGGCGGAGGCGATCTCGCTGAACCTCGCCGACGACGGTGACGACAACTTCGGGCTCATCCTGGGTGCGGCCCTGGCGGGCACGCAGCCGCTGCGGGACAAGATCGGCATCGTCTCCGACGGCACCCACATCGTGGGGCTCGGCGAGTGGGCCGAGCAGCTCATCGCCGAGTCGACGGGCAAGAACGGCAAGGGTCTCCTGCCGCTCGTGCTCGACGTCGACTCCCCCGAGCTCAGCGAGCACCTGCCCGACGTGCAGATCGTGCGTCTGGTGTCGGATGCCCATGCCTTCCATCTGCGCGAGCAGCACCCGGGCGAGGTACTGCTGAGCGGCTCGCTCGGCGCACTGCTGCTCACCTGGGAGTACGCGGTCGCAGTGGCCGGCCGGCTGCTCGGCATCGACCCGTTCGACCAGCCCGACGTCGAGTCGGCCAAAGTCGCCGCCCGGGGCCTCCTCGAACAGCGCCCGGAGCCGACCGCACCGGCCTTCGTCGACGACGGCATCGAGGTGCGGGCCAGCACGGAGTCGCTGACCGCAGCCGGCTCGGTCGTCGGCGCGGTGGATGCTCTGCTCGCCGATCTCCCGGCCGGCGGCTACCTCGCCGTCATGGCCTACGTCGACCGCTTCGCCGTGCCGGAACTCGCCGAGCTCCGCGACCTGCTCGCGGCCCGCTCCGGCCGACCCGTGACCTTCGGTTGGGGGCCCCGGTTCCTCCATTCGACCGGCCAGTACCACAAGGGCGGTCCGGCCACCGGCGTGTTCCTGCAGATCACCGCAGACACCGCCGACGACCTCAACATCCCCGATCGTCCGTTCACCTTCGGACAGCTCATTCATGCGCAGGCCGCCGGCGATGCCGGTGTTCTGGCCGAGCACGGGCGGCCCGTGCTCCGACTGAACCTGACCGACGCATCCGCCGGTGCGGCGACGCTCCTCAGCGTGCTTCGCTGACGCATCCGCCCCGATCCTAGGAGTTCAATGCCTCCCGTAGAGATAACGCCGGAGTACAACCCGCTCCGGCTGCCGACCGACCGCCGGCTGAACCGCATCGCCGGGCCCTCCGGCCTCGTCATCTTCGGCGTCACCGGCGACCTGTCGCGGAAGAAGCTGATGCCGGCGGTCTACGACCTCGCCAGCCGCGGCCTCCTGCCGCCCGGCTTCTCCCTCGTCGGCTTCGCCCGGCGCGACTGGGAGGACCAGGACTTCGAGCGCGTGGTGCACGACTCGGTCAAGGAGCACTCCCGCACCCCGTTCGACGAGGACGTGTGGCGACAGCTCTCCGAGGGCATCCGCTTCGTCTCCGGCGAGTTCGACGACGACAAGGCGTTCGAGCAGCTGAAGACGACGATCGACGAGCTCGACCGCGACCGCGGCACCATGGGCAACTACGCGTTCTACCTGTCGATCCCGCCGAAGGCGTTCCCGCTCGTCACCGAGCAGCTGCGCCGGTCGGGGTTGGCCGACCAGCGGGAGGACCGCTGGCGCCGCGTCGTGATCGAGAAGCCGTTCGGCAGCGACCTGACCACGGCGCGCGAGCTGAACGACGTGGTGGAGTCGGTGTTCCCGCCCGACTCGGTGTTCCGCATCGACCACTACCTCGGCAAGGAGACGGTCCAGAACATCCTGGCCCTCCGCTTCGCGAACCAGCTCTACGAGCCCATCTGGAACGCCAACTACGTCGACCACGTGCAGATCACCATGGCCGAGGACATCGGGGTGGGCGGCCGGGCCGGCTACTACGACGGCATCGGAGCGGCGCGCGACGTCATCCAGAACCACCTGCTCCAGCTCATGGCGCTCACCGCCATGGAAGAGCCGATCTCCTTCGACGCTGCAGATCTGCGCGCCGAGAAGGAGAAGGTGCTCGCCGCGGTGAAGCTGCCCGAGGACCTCAGCACGGTCACTGCGCGCGGCCAGTACTCCGGCGGGTGGCAGGGTGGCGAGAAGGTGCTCGGCTTCCTCGAGGAAGACGGGATGAACCCCGAGTCGACCACCGAGACGTACGCGGCCGTGCGACTGGACATCGGCACCCGGCGCTGGGCGGGCGTGCCGTTCTACCTCCGGGCCGGCAAGCGGCTCGGCCGTCGCGTCACCGAGATCGCGGTGGTCTTCAAGCGTGCGCCGCAGTACCTCTTCGCCGAGAGCCAGACCTCCGAGCTCGGCCAGAACGCACTCGTCATCCGCGTGCAACCGGATGAAGGCGTCACCATCCGCTTCGGCTCCAAGGTGCCGGGCGCCGGCGTGCAGGTGCGCGACGTGACGATGGACTTCGGCTACGGCCACGCGTTCACCGAGGCGAGCCCCGAGGCCTACGAGCGCCTGATCCTCGACGTGCTGCTCGGCGACCCGCCGTTGTTCCCGCGTCAGAAAGAGGTCGAGCTCTCCTGGATGATCCTCGACCCGATCGAGCAGTACTGGACCACACAGGGCCAGCCCGAGCAGTACCGCCCCGGAACCTGGGGGCCGGCCTCGGCTGACGAACTGCTGGCCCGCGATGGAAGAACCTGGAGACGCCCGTGATCGTCGATCTGCCTGACACCACGACGAGCAAGATCTCGAAGTCGCTCGTCAAGATCCGTGAGGAGGGCGGCGCGGTGGCCCTCGGGCGCGTGCTCACCCTCGTCATCGTGACCTCGCTCGGCGAGGAGGAGGACGCGATCGAGGCCGCGAACGACGCGTCGCGCGAGCATCCGATGCGCGTCATCGTGGTCTCCACCGACCGCGAGAACGACGGCCTCACCACGGGCCGCGGCGCACGTTTGGATGCACAGATCCGCGTGGGTGGCGACGCCGGCGCGAGCGAGGTCATCGTGCTGCGCGCGTACGGCGCCGCAGCGAGCGACGAGGAGGGGCTCGTCACGGGGCTGCTGCTCTCCGACGCCCCGGTCGTCGTCTGGTGGCCGGGTGCGGCACCCGACAACGTGTCGGCGTCGAACCTCGGCCGCATCGCGACGCGACGCATCACCGACTCGTCGAACCAGGCCAACCCCTACGAGGCGCTGCTCAGCCGCTCGAAGACCTACGCCCCCGGCGACACCGACTTCGCCTGGACGCGCCTCACCCTGTGGCGGGCACAGCTCGCCGCAGTGCTCGACCAGCCGCCCTACGAGCCGGTGACGGCGATCGAGGTGTCGGGCGCATCCGATTCGCCGTCGACCATGCTTCTCGCGGCGTGGCTGCGGCACCAGCTCAAGGTGCCGGTGAAGTACGGGCTGTCGCCGCGCGCGAACGGTTCGAGCGGCATCCACGGTGTCATCCTCACCCGCGACGCGGGCCCCATCGAGCTCGTGCGCGAGGTGCCCAACGTGGCCCGGCTGAGCCAGCCGAACCAGCCCACCCACGACCTGTCGCTCCCCCGCCGCAACCTGCGCGACTGCCTGGCCGAGGAGCTGCGGCGACTCGACCCGGATGACCTGTATGGTGAAGTCATCTCCCAGGGTCTGGTCGAGTTGCTCGAGAAGAACGACAAGCGCGCGTGAAGGTGTGGACATATGACGACTGATCGCCGAGTACTCGTTCACCCCGACAAGGAGTCGCTGGCCGGCTCCGTCGCCGCCCGGTTCATCACGAAGGTCATCGACATCCTCGACGAGTTCGACGACGCGACCGTGGTGCTCACCGGCGGCACGATGGGGAGTGCGGTGCTCGAGGCGATCCGGTCGTCGGCCGCCTCGCAGACCATCGACTGGTCGCGCATCAACTTCTGGTGGGGCGACGAGCGGTTCGTGCCGAAGGACGACCCCGACCGCAACGAGCTCCAGGCCCGCGAGGCGTTGCTCGACCACATCCCGGTCGATCCGGCCCGCGTGCACGCCTTCCCGTCGTCGGACGAGGTGCCCGACCTCGACGAGGCCGCGCGGGTGTACGCCCGTGAGCTCGCCGCGGCCGCGCCCTCCGGTGCCGAATACCCGCGGTTCGACATCATGTTCCTCGGCGTGGGCCCCGACGGGCACATCGCGTCGCTCTTCCCCGGCCACGACGAGATCCGCATCACGGATGCGACGGTCGTGCCCGTGCGCAACTCCCCCAAGCCACCGCCCGAGCGCCTCAGCTTGACGCTGCCGGTGATCCAGTCGGCCGACCGCATCTGGATGGTGCTGGCAGGCGCCGACAAGGCGTCGGCCATCGGACTCGCTCTCGCCGGTGCCAGCACCGACGAGGTGCCCGTCGCCGGCGCTCAGGGGCGCAAACGCACGGTATTCTTCGTCGACCGCGAAGCGGCGGCGGAGGTGCCGGAGTCGCTGATCGCGCCGAGTTACTAGCTGCGGCGCGGCCCGGGCTTCGCTCGGGCTGCGCCTGCGTCGCCGGTCCCTGCCCGGCGCCGCGCGACATGTTCGGGCGCGGTCGAACGGCGCGGCCTTCGGTCGCACCGTTCGGCCACACCCTCACCTTGGGTCGTCGAGTACGGCCTGTTGCGTTGCGCCCCGGAGCACCGCTCGTGCAAGCATCGAGTCTCCAGGTGTTGCCGGAATGATGCGCCCGTTTCCGTCAACAAATGGAGACTCGCTCCAGCCCACGACTTGGGGAACGGGATCGCAGGCCGCGGGCCGCGCCTGGACGACCCAGGGTGAGCGCTCGGCCGCGTCAGCGACCGAACGCGAACATGTCGCCTCGCGCCGCAGAAGCGGCGGCGCGAGCAGTTAGGGCCCGCCCAGCCGAAGGCCGGGCGAGCCCGAGAAGACAGTCTTACGCGGTGCCCCGGCGGGCGCGCAGTTGCTGCAGCGCGTCCTCGAGGAGCTGCTCGGCTTCCTTCTCGGTGCGGCGCTCCTTCACGTAGGCGAGGTGCGTCTTGTAGGGTTCGAGCTTCGCCACCGAGGGCGGGTTCTCCTTGTCGCGGCCCGCCGGCAGACCGGAGGTGGGGCAGTCGATGATCTCAGGGATCTCCTCGTCGGGCAGGTTCGCCGCGAAGTACCGCACGGTTTCGTTGCCCAAGGCGTCCCAGTACGAGACCTGGATGCGCTCCGCGTGGTAGCCGCGGTCCTGCTCCCCCATGGGCCCTGCGCCGACGCGGGATCCGCGGATCGCGCTTCCTCCTGATGCCATGCTGTTGCCCCCTAAAGGCTGGTGTCGAACTTGGTGATGAGGCCGAGCACGACGATGCTGCCCACCCAGACCAGTCCGAGGATGACGGTGATGCGGTTCAGGTTGCGTTCGGCAACTCCGGACGCACCCAGGTTCGACGTGACGCCGCCGCCGAACATGTCGGACAGACCACCACCCCGACCCTTGTGGAGAAGGATGAGGAGGGTCAGCAGGAGGCTCGTGATTCCGAGCACCACCTGAAGAATGACCTGAAGGATCTGCACTGCTTGCCTTTCACATGCGGGGGAACCGGGTCGCTCCCCCGAAGACCAAGGGTAAGTATAACCCCGAGCTCAGACGCCGACGTGCTTCTGGTACCGCACGATGGCCGCGAACTCCGCGATGTCGAGGCTCGCGCCGCCCACGAGTGCCCCGTCGACGTTCGGTTCGCGCATGAAACCGGCGATGTTGCCCGACTTCACGGATCCGCCGTAGAGGATGCGCGTGGCTGCGGCCGCGTCGGCACTCAAGCTCTCGGCCACCACGGCCCGCAACGCGGCGCCGACGGTCTCGGCCTGCTCCGGCGTCGCCGCCTGCCCCGAGCCGATGGCCCAGACCGGCTCGTACGCCACCACGACATCGGCATCCGCCTTCAGTCCCTCGAGCGCGACCTTCAGCTGAGCCACCGGAACGGCGCTCTGCCCGTGCTTCTCGAGGTCATCCGCGGTCTCGCCCACGCAGATCACCGGCACCAGGCCGTGCTTGATCGCGGCCTTCACCTTCGCCGCCACGATCTCGTCGGTCTCGCCGTGCAGCGTTCGCCGCTCGGAGTGACCGATGATGACGTACTTCGCGTCGAGCCGGGCCAGGAACTCGCCCGAGATCTCTCCCGTGTAGGCGCCGGAGTCGTGCTGCGAGACATCCTGACCGCCGTAGGCGATGGCGAGCTTGTCGGCCGCCACCAGGGTCTGCACGGAGCGCAGGTCGGTGAACGGCGGGAACACGGCCACCTCGACGTCGGCGAAGTCGTGCTTCGCGTCACCGAGCGACCACGCCAGCTTCTGCACGAACGCGATCGCCTGCAGGTGGTCGAGGTTCATCTTCCAGTTACCCGCGATCAGCGGGGTGCGCTTCAGGACCATCCGAGGACCTCCAGGCCGGGGAGACGCTTGCCCTCGAGGAACTCGAGACTGGCACCGCCTCCGGTTGAGATGTGACCGAACTGGTCGTCCGAGAAGCCGAGGGCGCGCACGGCGGCGGCGGAGTCGCCACCACCGACCACGCCGAGTCCGTCGACCTCGGTGAGGGCCGCGGCCACCGCGCGGGTGCCCTCGGCGAAGGGTGCGAGTTCGAACACACCCATCGGCCCGTTCCAGAACACGGTGCGCGAATCGCGGATGATCGCGGCGAACGCCGCGGCGGTCTCCGGCCCGATGTCGAGCCCCAGACCGGATGCACCGAACGGCGTGTCCTCGATCGCGTCGGCTGCGGTGACAGCGGTCTCCGCATCCGCCCCGAACTTCGACGCCACGACGATGTCGGTGGGCAGCACGATCGTGACGCCGAGCTCCTCGGCCTTCGCCAGGTAGCCGCGCACCGTGTCGAGCTGGTCCTCCTCCAGGAGGCTCGAGCCCACCGGGTGGCCCTGCGCCTTGAGGAAGGTGAAGAGCATCCCGCCGCCGACCAGCAAGGTGTTGACCCGGGGCAGGAGGTGGCCGATGACGCCGAGCTTGTCGGAGACCTTCGACCCGCCGAGCACCACCGTGTAGGGGCGCTCCGGGTTCTCGGTCAGCTTGTCGAGCACCTCGAGCTCGGTCTGGATGAGCAGACCCGCGGCGCTCGGCAGCAGCTCGGCGAGGTCGTAGACGCTCGCCTGCTTGCGGTGCACGACGCCGAAGCCGTCGGAGACGAAGGCGTCGCCGAAGGCTGCGAGCTTCTCGGCGAACGCGTGGCGCTCCGCCTCGTCCTTGCTCGTCTCGCCCGGGTTGAAGCGCAGGTTCTCGAGCAGGGCGATGTCGCCGTCGTCGAGGCCGGCCACCGCATCCGTCGCCGCCTGGCCCACCGTGTCGTGCGCGAAAACGACCGGCTTGCCGAGCAGCTCGCTGAGGCGCTGAGCCACCGGCTCCAGGGTGTACTTGGTGTCGGGAGCGCCGTCGGGGCGGCCGAGGTGGCTGACCACCACCACCCGCGCGCCCTGGTTGATGAGGGCGTTGAGCGTGGGCAGGCTCGCGCGCACGCGCCCATCGTCGGTGATGACCCCGTCCTTCACAGGAACGTTGAGGTCACACCGAACGATGACGCGCTTGCCCGCGAGCGAACCCAGGGAGTCGAGAGTGCGGAGCGTCACGGGTTCGCGGATCCGTTCTAGAGCCGGGCGCCGACGTACTCGGTGATGTCCACGAGGCGGTTGGAGTAACCCCACTCGTTGTCGTACCACGACGCGACCTTGACCTGGTTGCCGATCACCTTGGTGAGGCCGGCGTCGAAGATCGAGGAGTGCGGGTCGGAGACGATGTCGCTCGACACGATGGGGTCTTCGGTGTAGCTCAGGATGCCCTTGAGCTCGCCCTCGGCGGCGTTCTTGTACGCCTCGTTGATCTGCTCGACCGTGGCCGGGTTGGTCAGTTCGACGGTGAGGTCGGTGATCGAGCCGGTGGGCACCGGCACGCGCAGCGCGTAACCGTCGAGCTTGCCGACGAGCTCGGGGATGACGAGGCCGAGCGCCTTCGCGGCACCGGTCGACGTCGGGATGATGTTGACCGCGGCGGCGCGGGCACGGCGGAGGTCGCTGTGCGGGCCGTCCTGCAGGTTCTGGTCGGCGGTGTAGGCGTGCACCGTGGTCATGAGACCACGCTCGATGCCGAAGTTGTCGAGCAGCACCTTCGCGAGCGGCGCGAGGCAGTTCGTGGTGCAGGAGGCGTTCGAGATGATGTCGTGCACCTGGGGGTCGTAGGTGCCCTCGTTGACGCCGAGCACCAGGGTCGCGACATCGGAGCCGGTGGCCGGGGCGGAGACGATGACCTTCTTGGCGCCCGCCGTGATGTGCTGGCGCGCGTCGTCGGACTTCGTGAAACGGCCGGTCGACTCGATGACGATGTCGACACCCAGCTCGCCCCAGGGCAGGTCGGCGGGGTTGCGCTCGGCGAGCACGATGATCGGCTTGCCGTTGACGACGATCTTGTCGCCGTCGAGCTCGACCTTCGCGTCGAGACGGCCGGTGATCGAGTCGTACTTGAGCAGGTGGGCGAGCGCCTTGTTGTCGGTGAGGTCGTTGACCGCGACGATCTCGAGCTCACTTCCCTTCGCGAGGGCGGCACGGAAGAAGTTGCGACCGATGCGGCCGAAGCCGTTGATGCCGATCTTTACAGACACAGAATGCTCCTGTTGCTGGGGCCCGGACGGGCAGGGTGGTGGTTAGCGGGGGCGAAGGATGCCGGGCCCGCCCGCGGGGGCGGGCCCGGCATCAGGAGTCGCTATGACAGTACCAGCAGGCCTTCGGTCTTCGTGCGGGCAGCAGCGAAGCGCTCGGCGACGTTCGCCCAGTTCGCGATGTTCCACACGGCCTTGATGTAGTCGGCGCGCACGTTGAGGTAGTCGAGGTAGTAGGCGTGCTCCCAGACGTCGAGCATGAACAGCGGCACGACACCGGCCGGGATGTTGCCCTGCTGGTCGAAGAGCTGGAAGAGCGAAAGGTTGCCGCCGATGACGTCGTAGCCGAGCACGGCCCAGCCGGAGCCCTGCACGCCGAGCGCGACGGCCGTGAACGCGGCCTGGAACTTCTCGAACGAACCGAAGCGGTCGTCGATCGCGGCGGCCAGCTCGCCCTCGGGGGTCTGGGTGTCGGGCGTCAGGTTCGTCCAGAAGATCGAGTGGTTCACGTGACCACCGAGGTTGAAGGCGAGGTCTTTCTCGAGCTTGTTCACGGTGGCGAGGTTGCCCGACTCGCTGGCTTCCTTCAGCCCCGCGAGGGCGGTGTTCGCGCCGGCCACGTAGGTGGCGTGGTGCTTGTCGTGGTGCAGCTGCATGATCTTGCCGCTGATGTGCGGCTCGAGCGCGGCGTAGTCGTACGGAAGTTCCGGCAGAGTGTACTCAGCCATTGTGATGATCTCCTCGTGATAGAGGCCGCCGACCAGAACGCGGCGGCTGTGAGTGACCTCTTCAGTCTATTGCGTTCCGCCGACTCGCCACCCCGTCGCGTCAGTCGTCGAGGTCGGGCGGGAGGTTGGCCTCGGTGCCGGGGATGCCGAGGTCGGATGCCTGCTTGTCGGCCATCGCGAGGAGACGGCGGATGCGACCGGCGATCGCATCCTTCGTCATCGGCGGGTCGGCGTGATGACCGAGCTCGTCGAGGCTGGAGTCGCGGTGCGCGAGGCGGAGTTCGCCGGCGTACTTCAGGTGGTCGGGGATGTCGTCGCCGAGGATCTCCATCGCCCGCTCCACCCGCGCGCACGCCGCGACGGCGGCCTGGGCCGAGCGGCGGAGGTTCGCGTCGTCGAAGTTCACCAGCCGGTTCGCGGTTGCCCGCACCTCGCGGCGCTGGCGCATCTCCTCCCAGGTGGTGACCGTCTTCGCGGCCCCCATGATGCCGAGCATCGCCGCGATCGCCTCGCCGTCCCGGATGACCACCCGGTGCACCCCGCGCACCTCACGGGCCTTCGTGGAGACGCCGAGCCGCGACGCCGCGCCCACCAGCGCCATGGCCGCCTCGTTGCCGGGGCAGGTCACCTCCAGCGCAGCGGAGCGGCCGGGGTCGGTGAGCGAACCCGCGGCGAGGAACGCCCCACGCCAGACGGCCGCCAGGTCGTCGCGGCCGCCGGTGGTGAGGCGGTTCGGGAGACCACGGATGGGCCTCCGCCGCGCATCCAGCAGGCCCGTCTGGCGGGCCAGCGTCTCACCGCCGTCGAGCACACGCACGAGGTAGGTGCCCTCGCGGCGCACACCCGACGGCGCGATCATCGAGACGTCGCCCTTCACCCCGTAGAGCTCGGCCAGGTCGCGCAGCACGCGCTTGACGATGTCGGGGGTGTCGAGCTCGGCCTCGATCGCGATGCGCGACGAGATGAGGTGCAGACCGCCGGCGAAGCGCAGCACCGTGGCGAGCTCGGCGGCGCGCACGGTGGTCTTGCTGACCGCGACGCGGGCCAGCTCGTCTTTGACGTCGGCGGTGAGAGCCAAAATGCAGAACCTTCTTTTGTTTCGTTACTCGCGACCGAGGTCGCGGTGCTTGACGTTGACGACCACACCCGGGAACTTGGCGATCTGGTCGGCGAGCTCACGCGCGATGGCGACCGAACGGTGCTTGCCGCCCGTGCAGCCGATGGCGATCGTCGCGTGTCTCTTGTTCTCCCGCTGGTACCCCGCGAGAACGGGTTCGAGTGCCTTGGCGTAAGCCTCGACGAACTCCCTGGCCCCGGACTGCCCGAGCACGTAGTCGTGCACGTCGGCGTCGAGCCCGGTATGGGCTCGTAGCTCCGGCACCCAGAACGGGTTGGGCAGGAACCGGGCGTCGGCGATGCCGTCGGCGTCGGTGGGTGCACCGTACTTGAAGCCGAAACTCATCACGGTCACCTGCACGCCCGCCGTGTCGGCGCTGGAGAACCGCTCCTGCACCACGGTGGCGAGCTGGTGGATGTTGAGGTCGGAGGTGTCGATGACGATGTCGCTCGACTCGCGGATGGGGCTGAGCCGGGAGCGCTCCGCGCCGATGCCGTCGAGCAGCGTGCCGTTGCCCTGGAGCGGATGGGGCCGGCGCACCTGCTCGAAGCGGCGCACCAGGGCCTGATCGGTCGCCTCGAGGAAGACGACCCGCAACTGGATGCCGCCGCGCAGTGCCTGGATGATCTCCTGCAGGTCGGAGAAGAAGTCGCGACCGCGCACATCCACCACCGCCGCGATGCGCGGCAAGGTCGACCCGGCATGCTCGGCGAGGTCGACCAACGGCCGCAGCATCTGCGGCGGAAGGTTGTCGACCACGTACCAGCCCAGGTCTTCGAGGGCGTTGGCCACCGTGGAGCGACCAGCGCCCGACATGCCCGTGACGATCAGCACTTCTTGCTGCTGAGCGGTCTCCGGGGTCATGCTCCCAGCCTACCGGGCCAGGGTCGAGCGGATGCTCTCCGCCAACGTCGGCCCGATGCCCTTCACCTCGGCGATGGCCTTCTCGTCGGCCTTCTTGAGTTCGGCGACCGAGCCGAAGTGCTTCAGCAGCTCCCGCACGCGCGACGGACCGAGACCGGGCACCTCGCTCAGCACCGTGCTGATGTCGCGCTTGCGCCGCGATCGCTGGTGCGTGATGGCGAAGCGGTGTGCCTCGTCGCGGATGCGCTGGATCATGAACAGCGCCTCCGACCCCCGGGGCAGGATGACCGGGTAGTCGGTGTCGGGCAGCCAGACCTCCTCGAGGCGCTTCGCGATGCCGGCCAGGAAGATGCCCTGCACCCCCGACTCCTCGAGCGCGCGGGCGGCGGCGTTGACCTGCGGCTGCCCGCCGTCGACGATGAGGAGGTTCGGCGGGTAGGCGAACTTCTTTCTCCGCTCCTGCACCACGGGCTCATCGTCGGCGACGCTTGCGTCGCTCTCGTCGGGGCCTTCGCCTTCGGTGAAGGTCTGGTCGGCCGCGTCGGGGCCCTCGGCGGTAGGCGGCTGGTCCTTCAGGTACGCGAGCCGCCGCGTGATCACCTGGTAGATCGATTCGGTGTCGTCGGTGGAGTCGGCGATGGAGAAGCGGCGGTACTGGTCTTTGCGGGCGAGACCGTCTTCGAAGACGACCATCGAGGCCACGATGTTGGTGCCGGAGAGATGGGAGACGTCGAAGCACTCCATGCGCAGCGGCGCATCCGTCATGCCGAGCGCCTCCTGGATGTCGGTGAGGGCCTGCGACCGCGCCACGAAGTCCGACGAGCGGCGCGTCTTGTAGAGCATGAGGTTGTTCTTCGCGTTCATCGAGGCGGTCTGCATGAGCGCCGCCTTCTCGCCCCGCTGAGCGGTGTGGAGCTTCACCTTGCCCTTCGCCCGCCGCTCCCCCAGCCAGGTCTCGAGCTCGGCGGTGTCGTCGGGCAGAGCCGGCACGATGATCTCGCGCGGCGGCACGTCGCCGTCGTAGGCCTGCTGCAGGATGGAGTCGACGAGCTCGGCGGTGTCGACGTCGATCTCCTTGTCGACCGTCCACGAACGCTCACCGCGGATGCGCCCACCGCGCACGATGAACTGCTGCACACTGGCCGCCAGCTCGTCGTGCTCGACACCGAACAGATCGGCGTCGACCCCGTCGCGCAGCACCACCGCACTCTTGGCGAGCACGGCTTCGAGCGCCTGCAGCTGGTCGCGGTACTTCGCCGCCGCCTCGTAGTCCTGCCGATCCGAGGCCTTCTTCATGTTCTTGCGCGCTTCGGTGAGGAAGCGGGTGTCGCCGCCGGCCATGAACGCCACGAAGTCGTCGACGATGCGCCGGTGCTCCTCGATGGTGACCTTGCCCGAGCACGGGCCGCCGCAGCGCCCGATCTGCCCCGGGAAACACGGCCGGCCGGTCTGCATGGCGTGCTTGTAGCTCGAGTCGGAGCAGGTGCGGATGGGGAAGGCCTTGATCATCAGGTCGATCGTGTCTTTCACCGCCCAGATCTTCGGGTAGGGCCCGAAGTAGCGTGCACCCTTGATGCGGTGGTTGCGCGTCACCATCACCCGCGGCGCCTCGTCGCCGAGCGTCACCGCCATGAACGGGTAGGTCTTGTCGTCGCGGAACTTGACGTTGAACGGCGGGTCGAACTCCTTGATCCAGGTGTACTCGAGCTGCAGCGACTCCACGTCGGTCGCCACGACGGTCCACTCGACCCCCGCCGCCGTCGTGACCATGCGGCGGGTGCGCTCGTGCAGGCTCCGCAGGGGCGCGAAGTAGTTGCTGAGACGCGCCCGGAGGTTCTTCGCCTTGCCCACGTAGAGCACACGACCGGATGCGTCTTTGAAGCGGTAGACGCCCGGCTGCGTGGGGATCTCCCCGGCTTTCGGGCGGTAGGAAACGGTGTCTGCCATGGTTGTATCGATTCTCGCATCCGGTACTGACATCGCTGCCATCTAGCATCGATGTGGTGTGCGCGGTGAGCGGACAGAAGAGGAGTTCCGATGGGTGTCAAGCGGCGACCGTCCCGGCGGCCCGGCGGCCAGCGCACGAGTGGTCCGTCGGCGACCGCCACGAAGGCGGTGCTGATCGGCTACGAACGCTGGTACGCGCGGCATCTGCAGGCCGGCGAGCCCGACCACCTCACGGTGGCGGAGTCGTCCGCGCTCCTGTCCGAGCTGTTCGACCGTTCTGCAGGGCGGCTGCACGTGCCGACGGCCGCCGTGCTCGAGGAACTGCTGGCGGTCGTCGACGACGACCCGGCGCTGTCGCCGCGGCTGCCCGAGGTGATCGAGACGCTCGAGCATTACCTCGACTTCGCGGTGGAGACCGGCGGATGGCCGGCCGGCGACGACGAGATCGACGAGAGCTCGGAGGTGCTGGAGGTGGCGTACGAGCTCAGTACGCAGCTCCTGGACTTCCTGCTCGACTCCGTCGCCGCGGTCGAGGATGTGCCCGCGGCGGTGCAGCGGGCGGCTTTCGAGTCGCTGCCGTCCGCCATCCGCACGCCGGCGGAGTTGCTCGAGCGGCTTCGCATCGTGCTCGGCGACGCCCACTCGACGGTGCCCGCCGAGCTCGCGCTGGAGCGCGTCGTCGGGCTGCTCTGCGTCGGGCTCGACCCTCGCCTCCTGCCCGACCGCACGGAGGAGCGCATCCTGGCCATGCTCGACACGGCGGCGGGGGTGACCGCCGCGGAGGCGCGCACGGCGGATGCTCCCACCCGCTCGATGCTGGATGCGCTGGAACGCGACGGATTGCTCCGCCCGGTCGAGACGGACGGCGTGGTTCGACGGGAGACACCGTTCGGGCTCCGGCCGGCCCTCGCCGACGCGCTCACCGAGGTGGCCGACGAACTCGGGCTGCTGAGCGACGACGGGATGAACCCGCATCCGGCCGGCACCGCGCTGCTCCTGAACGTCGCGGTGCTGGGCACGAAGCCGGCGCAGTGGCGGCGGCTCGTGCTGGCGGCCGACGCCGATCTCGGCGAGCTGCACCTCGCGACGCAGCTCGCCTTCGACTGGGCGGACGACGAACCGCACGCCTTCACGCTCGCGGAGGAACCGAGCACCGTGATCACGTCGATCGACCCCGACGGCAGCACGCCCGAGGAGGTCGTCGACGAGACCGAGGTGCAACTCGGGGAGCTGTTCGCGGAGGTCGGCGACGAGGTGCGCTACCGCTACGGGGCATCCGAGGCCGCGGCCGGCGACGCGGGTGCGGAGCAACTCGAGCTGGTCATCCGGTTCGAGTCGGTGGCGACGGCGGAGCAGCGCACGCTCCCCCGTTGCGTCGGCTCCTCATCCGACCTCGCGGTCGCCGAGGCCGACTCCTTCCTCGCACCCCTCCGCCTACGCTGACGCGCCGGCCGCTCAGCGGGCGGCCGGCGCTGCCAGGATCTCCCGCAGGAAGCGCCCGGTGTGGCTCGCCTCGACCTTCGCCAGCTTCTCCGGCGTTCCGCTGGCGATGATCGTGCCACCGCCCGATCCGCCTTCGGGGCCGAGGTCGATCAGCCAGTCGGCCGACTTGATCACGTCGAGGTTGTGCTCGATCACGATGACCGTGTTGCCCTTGTCGACCAGGCTGTTGAGCACCAGCAGCAGCTTGCGCACGTCTTCGAAGTGCAGACCCGTGGTCGGCTCGTCGAGCACGTAGACACTGCGCCCGTTCGATCGCCGCTGCAACTCGGTGGCGAGCTTCACGCGCTGCGCCTCACCGCCCGAGAGCGTCGTGGCGCTCTGCCCGAGCCGCACGTAGCCGAGCCCCACCTCCACCAGGGTCTTCAAGAACCGGTGGATGGCCGAGATCGGCTCGAAGAACTCCGCGGCCTCGGAGATCGGCATGTCGAGCACCTCGGCGATGTTCTTGCCCTTGTAGTGCACGGACAGGGTGTCGCGGTTGTAGCGCGCGCCGCCGCACACCTCGCACGCGACATACACGTCGGGCAGGAAGTTCATCTCGATCTTGATCGTGCCGTCACCCGAGCATGCCTCGCAGCGACCACCCTTGACGTTGAACGAGAAGCGGCCCGGCAGATACCCGCGCGCCTTCGCCTCGGCGGTCTCGGAGAACAGCGTGCGGATGCGGTCGAACACCCCCGTGTACGTCGCCGGGTTCGAGCGGGGGGTGCGACCGATCGGTGCCTGATCGACGTGCACCACCTTGTCGAGGTTGTCGAGCCCGGTCACGCGCTTGTGCTTGCCCGCGAGCTTGCGGGCACCGTTGAGCTGATTGGCCATCACCCGGTAGAGGATGTCGTTGACGAGGCTCGACTTGCCGGAGCCGCTCACGCCGGTGACAGCGGTCATCACGCCCAGCGGGAAGTCGGCCGTGACCTTCTTGAGGTTGTTGGCCTCCGCATCCACCACCGAGATCATACGCTTACGGTCGATGGGCCGCCGCTTCTTCGGCGTCTCGATCGACTTGCGGCCGGACAGGTAGTCGCCGGTGAGCGAGTTCGTGTTGGCCAGCAGCTCGTCGTAGTGACCGGAGTGCACCACCGTGCCACCGTTGACTCCGGCACCGGGACCGATGTCGACGATCCAGTCGGCCGTGCGGATGGTGTCTTCGTCGTGCTCGACCACGATCAACGTGTTGCCGAGACTCTTCAGCTTCACGAGCGTCTCGATCAGTCGGCGGTTGTCGCGCTGGTGCAGACCGATCGACGGCTCGTCGAGCACGTAGAGCACTCCGGTGAGGCCGGACCCGATCTGCGTGGCGAGACGGATGCGCTGGGCCTCGCCGCCCGAGAGCGACCCCGCCGAGCGGGCCAGGCTGAGGTAGTTCAGCCCGACCTCGATCAGGAAGTCGAGGCGCGCCTTGATCTCGCGCAGCACCTGCGCCGCGATCATCGCCTCACGGTCGCTGAGGGTCAGCTCGCCCATGAAGCTCTGGGCGTCGAGAAGACTGAGCTCCGCGACATCCGCGATGCTGCGCTCGTTGACCGTGACCGCGAGCACCTCGGGCTTCAGTCGCTTGCCGTCACAGACCGGGCACGGCACCTCGCGCAGGTACTCGCCCCAGCGGGCGCGCTGAGAGTCGGAGTCGGCCTGGAGGAACTGGCGCTCGATGTAGGGCATGACACCCTCGAAGCCCGAGGTGTAGCTCATCTCGCGGCCGTAGCGGTTCTTCCACTTGACCTTCACCTCGAAGTTGTTGCCGCGCAGGATCGCTTCCTGCACATCGGGCTTGAGGTTCTTCCACGGCGTGTTCAGCGAGAAACCGAGGTCGCGGGCCAGGCCCTCGAGAAGCTTCTCGTAGTACTGGAAGAGGCCTTTGCCCTGCGTGGTCCAGGGGATGATCACGCCGTCGTTGATGCTGAGGTCTTCGTCGCCGAGCAGCAGGTCCTGGTCGACCGACATGCGCGTGCCGAGCCCGGAGCACTCGGGGCAGGCGCCGAACGGGGCGTTGAACGAGAAGGTGCGCGGCTCGATCTCGGTGAGCTGGATGGGGTGCTGGTTCGGGCAGCTCAGCTTCTCGGAGAAGGTCTGCCAGGCCTCGGGGCCGTTCTCGTCGACGTAGTTGATCTGCACCAGCCCGTCGGTGAGGCGGAGCGCCGTCTCGAGCGAGTCGGTGAGCCGCCCGAGGATCTCGGGGCCGGCCACCAGGCGGTCGACCACCACCGAGATGTCGTGCTTGAACTGCTTCTTGAGCTTGGGCGGCTCGGTGAGCTGGATGAGGTCGCCGTCGACGATGGCACGGGAGTAGCCGCTGGCCGAGAGCTCTTTGAAGAGGTCGACGAACTCGCCCTTCTTCTGCGAGACCACCGGGCTGAGGATCTGGTACCGGATGCCGGGCTCCAGTTCCATCAGCTGGTCGGCGATCTGCTGCACGGTCTGCGCCGAGATGATCTCGCCGCAGACCGGACAGTGCGCGATGCCGATGCGTGCCCAGAGCAGACGCATGTAGTCGTAGATCTCGGTGATGGTGCCCACCGTGGAACGGGGGTTGCGGTTGGTCGACTTCTGGTCGATCGACACCGCCGGGCTGAGCCCCTCGATGAAATCGACGTCGGGGCGGTCGACCTGGCCGAGGAACTGCCGCGCGTAGGCGCTGAGACTCTCGACGTAACGGCGCTGCCCTTCGGCGAAGATGGTGTCGAAGGCGAGGCTCGACTTCCCCGAGCCCGAAAGGCCCGTGAACACGACGAGCGAGTCGCGCGGGATCTCGATGTCGACGTCGCGCAGGTTGTGCACCCGCGCGCCGTGCACGCTCAGTTTGCCGCTGGAGCCGTGGCGGAACTCGACGGGCTCGACCGGCATCGGCACCCGCTCGGGAACGACGCTGGCGTCCTCGCTGGGAGCAAGAGAATCAAGGGAATCTACGCGCGAAATCGACACCCCGAAAGTCTATGTCGACCCTCCGACACTGAGCTCGGATTACGCTGACGGCACCATCCCGACGCGTGCCGGCAGGCCGGGCGTGAGCCCGGCTCAGCTGATGTGCCCGGCCTTCTCCATCTGGCGGAGTTCGCGCTTGAGCTCGGCCACCTCGTCGCGCAGGCGCCCGGCCAACTCGAACTTGAGCTCGGCCGCGGCCTCGAGCATCTGGCTGTTGAGGTCGGCGATGATCGACTCGAGATCGTTCGCGCCGGCCGCCGCGATGCCCTCGCGCCTCAGGTTCGGGGTGGGGCTCTTCTTGCCCCGGCCCGAGCGGTCGCGCAGCAGGTCGGCGGTGTCGGCACCCTCCCGCGCGAGCGCCTCGGTGATGTCGGCGATCCGCTTGCGCAGCGGCTGCGGATCGATGCCGTTGGCCGTGTTGTAGGCGATCTGCTTCTCCCGGCGGCGATCGGTCTCCTCGATGGCCAGCTGCATCGAATCCGTCATCTTGTCGGCGTAGAGATGCACTTCGCCCGACACGTTGCGGGCAGCACGGCCGATGGTCTGGATGAGCGACGTCGACGACCGCAGGAAGCCCTCCTTGTCGGCATCCAGGATCGCCACCAACGACACCTCGGGTAGGTCGAGCCCCTCTCGCAGCAGGTTGATGCCGACCAGCACGTCGTAGACGCCCATCCGCAGCTCCGTCAGCAACTCGACCCGGCGGAGGGTGTCGACGTCGGAGTGCAGGTAGCGCACGCGGACGCCGGCCTCGGTGAGGAAGTCGGTGAGCTCCTCGGCCATCTTCTTCGTGAGCGTCGTCACGAGCACCCGTTCGTCGCGGGCCGCGCGCAGCCGGATCTCTTCGAGCAGGTCGTCGATCTGCCCCTTCGAGGGCTTCACCACGAGCGTCGGGTCGATGAGACCGGTGGGGCGGATGATCTGCTCCACCACCCCGTCGGCGATTCCCATCTCGTACTTGCCGGGGGTGGCCGAGAGGTAGACCGTCTGACCCACGCGCTCCTTGAACTCGTTCCACTTCAGCGGCCGGTTGTCGAGCGCACTCGGCAGCCGGAACCCGTGGTCGACCAGGGTGCGCTTGCGCGACGAGTCACCCTCGTACATCGCCCCGATCTGTGGGACCGTGACGTGCGACTCGTCGATCACGACGAGGAAGTCGTCGGGGAAGTAGTCGAGCAGGCAGTGCGGCGCCTCCCCCGGCATCCGCCCGTCGATGTGCCGCGAGTAGTTCTCGATTCCGGAGCAGAACCCGATCTGCTGCATCATCTCCAGGTCGAAGGTGGTGCGCATCCGCAGCCGCTGGGCCTCGAGCAGTTTGCCCTCGCGCTCCAGCACGGCCAGGCGGTCGTGCAGCTCGGTCTGGATGGTCTCGATGGCCCGGTGCATCACGTTCGTGTCGGCGACGTAGTGCGAACCAGGGAAGACCGAGACGTTCTCGAGCTTCTGCACGATCTCGCCGGTCAGCGGATGCAGGCTGTACAGCCCTTCGATCTCGTCGCCGAACATCTCGATGCGGATGGCGAGCTCCTCGTACATCGGGATGATCTCGATGGTGTCGCCCCGCACCCGGAAGTTGCCTCGGGAGAAGTCGATGTCGTTGCGCTGGTACTGCATCGACACGAAGCGGCGGATCAGCCAGTCGCGGTCGACCCGCTGCCCCACCTGCAACGCGATCATCGCGTTGAGGTACTGCTCGGGCGTGCCGAGACCGTAGATGCAGGACACCGTCGACACCACCACCACGTCGCGCCGCGACAGCAGCGAGTTCGTGGTGGAGTGCCGGAGGCGCTCGACCTCCGCGTTGATCGACGAGTCCTTCTCGATGAACGTGTCGGTCTGCGGCACATAGGCCTCTGGCTGGTAGTAGTCGTAATACGACACGAAGTACTCGACCGCGTTGTTGGGCATCAGTTCGCGGAACTCGTTCGCGAGCTGGGCCGCCAGGGTCTTGTTGTGCGCGAGCACCAGGGTGGGCCGCTGCACCTGCTCGATGAGCCACGCCGTGGTGGCCGACTTGCCCGTTCCGGTGGCGCCGAGCAGCACCACATCCGTCTCGCCCGCGTTGATGCGCCCCGCCAATTCGGCGATCGCCGCGGGCTGATCGCCGCTCGGCGTGTATTCACTGACGACCTCGAAGGGGTGGACAGAGCGAGTCGGTTCCATGCATTAAGTTTAGGGAGAGCCACCGACATCACGGTCGGTGCTCGCTCTCAGCGTCACGGCGACGCATCCCCACCTCACCACCACCACGAGGGACACACATGAGAATCGGCATCCTCACCAGCGGCGGCGACTGCCCAGGGTTGAACGCGGTCATCCGCGGGGCGGTGCTCAAGGGCACCGAGATCAACGGGCAGGAGTTCGTCGGCTTCAAAGACGGCTGGCGAGGCGTCGTCAACGGCGACGTCATCCCGCTGGAGCGCAGCGACGTGCGCGGCATCGCGAAGCAGGGCGGCACGATCCTCGGGACGTCGCGCACCAACCCGTTCGAGGGCAACGGCGGCCCGGAGCGCATCCAGGAGACCCTCGACCGCCTCGGCATCGACGCGATCATGGCCATCGGCGGCGAGGGCACTCTGGCCGCCGCCAAGCGACTGACGGATGCGGGGCTGCGCATCGTGGGCGTGCCCAAGACCGTCGACAACGACCTCGACGCCACCGACTACACCTTCGGTTTCGACACCGCCGTCGAGATCGCCACCGAGGCGATGGACCGCCTGCGAACGACCGGCGACTCGCACAGCCGCTGCATGGTGGCCGAGGTGATGGGCCGGCACGTCGGCTGGATCGCGCTGCACTCCGGCATGGCTGCGGGCGCCCACGCCATCCTCATCCCGGAGCAGAAGACGAGCATGGCGCAGGTCGCCGAGTGGGTGCAGAGCGCCGCCGACCGCGGCCGCGCCCCGCTCGTGGTGGTGGCGGAGGGCTTCACCCCCGACCACGCCGACGACCCGCACTCCGAACGCGGACTCGACGCCTTCGGCCGACCCCGCCTCGGCGGCATCGGCGAACGGCTCGCCCCGATGATCGAAGACCTCACCGGTATCGAGACGCGGGCGACGACGCTCGGGCACATCCAGCGCGGCGGGGTGCCGACCGCCTACGATCGGGTGCTGGCGACCCGGCTCGGCATGGCAGCATCCGACATCGTGCAGGACGGGTCGTGGGGGCAGATGGTGGCGCTCCGCGGCACCGAGATCGTCACCGTGGGCTTCGAGGACGCGCTGGGCAAGCTCAAAGTGGTCCCGCAGCACCGCTACGACGAAGCGGCGATGCTGTTCGGGTGATCGCCCCGAATAACTACCGGAATGAAGAAGTCCGACGCCGTCTACGGGGTCGGTCCTCTGCATTCCCGTAGTAACTCATCAGGCTTCCCGAAATCGCACCACGTCACCCGGCCGCAGCTGCGCGGCACCGTCGACGGCGGCCTCCGTCAGCACCGCGATCACGGGGTAGCCGCCCGTCACGGGATGGTCGCGCAGGAAGACGACCGGCCGGCCGCTGGGCGGGATCTGCACCGCCCCCGCCACCATCCCCTCGCTCGCCAGCTCGCCCTCGTGCCCGGGCGCACGCTGCACCCCGGCGCCCGCATCATCGGCCACCGTCAGCCGCAGCCCGACCCGGTTGGAGTCCGTGCCGACGACCCAGCCGGTGTCGAGCAGCTGCCGCCAGCCGCGCTCACCGAACCAGTCCCGCCGGGGCCCCGGCGAGAGGGCGAGCCGCGCCGTGCCCGCGGCGGGGAGCGGCGGCGGGATGCTCGTCGCCGCAGGCCAGGCGCCGACCCCGCCCTCGTGCTCACCCGCGAGCTGCAGCAGATCCCCGGCTGCGAGCGGCGCTGGGCCGAGGCCGCTCAGCACATCCGTCGACCGGCTGCCGAGCACCGGCTCCGCGTCGAAACCGCCGCGCACCGCGAGGTAGTACCGCAAGCCGGAGGCCGGCGGCGTGAGCAGAAGCGAGTCGCCCGCCCCCACGGTGAACGACGTGCCGGCCGGATGCTCGACCACACGCCTGATGCGCGCGCCGCCTGGCTCGGGGTCGAGCGTGGTTTCCGCTGAGCTCCCATCCCCCGCCCGCCCGGCCTCGGCTTCGACCCCGGCTTCGGCCGAGCCTCGCTCCCCGGCCTGCTCGGTGACGACGGCGGTTCCCGAGGCGCCGGTCAGCGCGACCAGGAGCGCACGGCCCGCCCGAAGCTCGAGCCCGCCGAACACCGCTTCGACGACCGCCGCGCCCGGGCGATTGCCGACGAGGCGGTTCGCCGCCGCTGCGGATGCGCGGTCTGCCGCACCCGACGCCGTGACGCCGAGGTGGGCGTGACCGGGACGTCCGCTGTCGTGCAGGAGCGCCAATGGCCCGGTCGCGACCACCTCGAAGGCCGCCCGGGCGACCGGGCTGAGCCGCTCATCCGGCCCGGTCCACTCACCCGGACCGCCCCACTCATCCGGACCGGGACGAGGGCTCCCGGCCTTCTCATCGCTCACGGACGAACCTCACCCGGGTCCCCGGCGCCAGCAGCGCGGGCTGTGGGCGCGCGGGCTCCCACAGCACGGCGTCGGTGTGACCGATCAGGTGCCAGCCGCCCGGCGACGGCCGTGGATAGATCCCGCAGTAGCCGGCCGCGACGGCAACGCTGCCCGCCGGCACGACCGCGCGCGGCGACGGCCGACGGGGCACGGCCAGGCGGTCGTTCTCTCCGGTGAGGTAGGCGAAGCCCGGCGCGAACCCGATGAAGGCAGCGGTCCACAGCTGATCGAGGTGCGCCGCGATGACATCCTCGACGGATGCGCCGGCCAACTCGGCCACGACCGCCAGGTCGTCCCCGTCGTACCGCACCGGCACCTCGACGAACGCGTCGCCGGTCGGCTCGGCGGTGGCCCGCGTCGCTGACCCGGTGCTACCGGTGACCGCCAGAACCCACGTGTCGACCGTCGCCCGAGCGATCACCCGCCGATCGAAGCTCACGAGCACGGTCTCCGCCGCCGGCACCAGGTCCGTCACGCCGGGCGGCCGGGACGCCTCGAGGCGACGGTAGAGATCGAGCACGGTTCGGGCATCCGTCGGTTGCAGCAGCACCGCAGACTCGCCCATCGGCAGCGTGCGCACCGTCGCGCCGTGTGCCGACGGGCTCATGGCCGGGAGACGGCGAACGGCGTGATTCGGAGTCCGGATGCTTCGAGGCCGCCGCGCACCGCCCGGGCGATCGCGACCGCGCCGGGGGTGTCGCCGTGCACGCAGATGGTCTCGGCAGACAGGGCGATGTCGGTGCCGTCGATCGCGGTGACGACGCCCTCGTCGGCGAGCCGGATCATCCGCTCGGCGATCTCGGCCCCGTCATGCAGCACGGCACCGGGTTCGGTGCGGGGCACGAGGGTGCCGTCGGGCCGGTAGGCGCGGTCGGCGAAGGCCTCGGGCACGAACCGCAGTCCCTCCGCCTCGGCGAGCCGCGACACCTCGGAGTCGGGCAGGCCGACGACGGCGAGTGACGGGTCGATGGCGATCACGGCGTCGATCACCGCGCCTGCCTGCCGTTCGTCGTGCACGATGCGGTTGTACAGGGCGCCGTGCGGTTTGACGTAGAGCACGCGGGTGCCGGCGGCGGTCGCGAGGCCCTGGAGGGCGCCGATCTGATAGATGACGTCGGCGGTGAGGTCGGCGGCGGGGAGGTCGAGGTCACGGCGGCCGAAGCCGCGCAGGTCGGGATAGGACACCTGGGCGCCCACCGCCGTTCGGCGCGCGGCGGCGAGGCGGAGCGTCTCGAGCAGGCGCGTCGGGTCGCCCGCGTGGAAGCCGCAGGCCACGTTCGCGCTGGTCACCACGTCGAGCATGGCGCGGTCGTCGCCGAGGGTCCAGGCGCCGTAGGATTCGCCGAGGTCGGCGTTGAGGTCGATGGCGGTCACGTGGTCGGCCGCCCTGGGTGCTCGGTGACGGGTGCCGGATGCTGCCGACCCGGCCGCTCCTGCCGCTCCTGCCGCTCAGGCCGCTCCTGCCGCTCAGGAGTTTCTGGCGAATCCGTCGCCGTGGTCCGCTCGCGACCGCGCTCGTGAACGATCCGCCAGAGCGCGTCCACCTGCGCGAGCGTCTCGTCGAGGGTTCCGCTGGAGTCGATCACCGTGTCGGCGATCGCGCGACGCTCGGCATCGCTCGCCTGCGACCGGATGCGCCGCTCGGCTTCCTCCTGCGACATCCCGCGCAGCGACATCAACCGCTCGCGGCGGACGTCCTCCGGGGATTCAACCACTACGACGTACTCGAACAGTCCTCCGCGACGTCCCCCGGTCTCGACCATGAGGGGCACGTCGTAGACGACGATCGCATCGGGGTCGGCCGCCTGCGCCTCGGCCAGCCGCTGCCTCAGCAGCCGTCCGACTTCCGGATGCGTGATGCCGTTGAGCTCGAGCCGGGACGCATCGTCGCCGAAGACGATGGCGCCGAGGGCGGCGCGATCGAGCGATCCGTCGGCGGCGATGACGGAGTCGCCGAACCTCGTGCGGATCGCGGCGAGCCCGGGCGTGCCTGGCTCGACCGCGTCACGGGCCAGCCGATCGGCGTCCAGCACCACCGCTCCGTGCTCGGCGAGACGCCGCGCCACGGTCGACTTGCCTGCGGCGATTCCCCCGGTGAGCCCGATCACGTACACGCCTTCATGCTAGCCGGGTGCACGGTGTCGAGGAGCCGTTCGAGTCACGCTTGACGCTTGACCGGGGCGATCAGCGCATCGGCGAGTTCTGAACGAGCCCTGACCCCCAGTTTGCGGTAAATCCTCTGCAGATGCGTCTCGACCGTGCGAACGGACAACACCAGCTGCTCCGCCACTTCCCGGTTGCTCAGCCCGGCCGCCACGAATTCCGCGATCTCGATCTCCCGACCGGACAGAGTGACGGTCGCGTGATCCTTCAATAAAGGCAACCATGCCATGTCGCAGCGTGCAAGCTGCTCGGTCATTTGACGAGCGGAGGCAGATGCCTCGCGCTCCTGACCGCTCAGCCGGTGAAGATTCAGCGCCGCCGAGAAGGCCTCGGCCGCGTAGACGCTCAGCCCCAGATCCGCGGATGCCTGCCCGATCGAGTCGAACTCGTCCGCCAGATCGCTCGCCGACCCGAGGTTGTCGGGCACGCGATCGAACGCCGCCAACGCTTGCCCGAACCGCACGGCCACAGCGATACAACAACCTTCGACCACATCGGCCAGTTCTTCGATCTGCGGCAGCACACGAAGAGCATTGCCCGAGCGAGCCGATTCGACCAGGGCGACGACACTGAGCAGGTTGTAACCGTCTCGCGCGTGGGCGCCCGCTGCGTCCAAGAAGGCGGCAGCGGCGTCCTCCAGCTGTCCGTCTGCCGCGTGGATCCAGCCGAGCGCTTGAAGGCACCACCCTGCGAGGAACGGCTGACCGGGCGACAGGGTCGCGATTGGCGCCAGCACCTCGCGTGCGGATTGGGCATCCCCGCACGTCGCGAGGGCTGTGGCGAGACCCGCTCGCGCGAACGCCGCGGTCTCCTCCAGCCCGTTCGCTTCGAGGAGATCGAGCCCGTGCCGATAGATCGTGGTTGCCGCGGTCGCCTGCCCCCCGGTCACCATGATCGCTCCCGCCAACCACTCACACATGCCCTGCTGACCGCCCTGCCCGAGCGCGGCTGCCTCGTCGCGCAGGGCCAAAGCGGAATCCATGGAGCGCTTGGTGGACTGGTCGTAGATCTGGGAGAGCATCTGTCCCCAGCGCACTCGAAACGTGTCGACGCCGTTCGCTTCGAGAAGGCTCCGAGCCTCAGCCAGAAGTTCCTCTGCCTCGGACTGCCTGCCCGAGAGGGTGGCCACTGTGCCCGCGAGTGCCAAGCGCTCACCTTCGAGCACCGCGGCCTGATCCGTGACCGCGTGACGCGGGTGGCTCGGATCAGCCGAGATCGTGGATATCGCGCTCATCCGAAGGGTCGAAGCAAGGTCGATGACCTCGGCCTGGGCCGCAGAGTTCGACGCCAGGTTCCAATTGGAAGCGGGATCGGCCAGTCGCGCGTTCATCAGGCGCACCAATTCATCGCGGGCTCCACGCTGCCGCGGTTCCGCAGCCGTGTCGAATTGAAGACGCTCGAGCCTGACCAGGGCCTCCTCGGATCGCCCGAGTTGCGATTCCGCCGAGGCGAGAACCAGTTCCGCATCGACGCCACCACCGTGCGACAGGGAGACAGCGGCCAACTGAAGCGCCAGCTCGGTTCGTGAGGCCCTGAGCGCTGACTCGGCGGCCTGGGTCAGCGCCATCGGGTCCACCGGGCGCTGCACCAGCAGGGACAGTCGAGCCAGAGTGATCAACTCGTGTTCCTCGAGTTCAGCTACCGGCTCGGCCGCCAGTGCATCCACGATCGCTTCGATGATCCTCCGCCGACGCAATTGCCCGACGGTCTGCGGCACCATCAGCTCGATGACGGGGTCGTGGACGCGGATGCGGATGCGCAACCCAACCGAGCCCTCTCGCGCGTCGATGATCGCCTCGGCTTCGAGCCGTTCCAGTTCCAGCCGGGATTCGGTTCGACACAGATCGTCGACGATTCGGATGACGTGGTCCAGGCGGAGTTCGGGCGCGAGTGCGACGACATCGATGATGGTCTCCGCGATCGGGGTCACCCGCGACGATTCACCGATCCGGTCGAGCACGAGGCGCCGCGCACCGTCGCTGGATTGGACGACATCGGTGAACCGCCACTGACCGGAGACCAGCTGAAGCACACCGCTCGATCGGGCTTCACGGACCACTTCGCTGAGAATGACGAGGTCGCCGCCGGCTCGACGGGGGATGAGGATGGGCACGGCCGAGGCATCCAGGGGGCCATCGAGAATACTCTCCACGATGCGCAGGACGGCGGTGCCGCCCAGCGGACTCAGATCGATTCGTTCGATGACACCATCCCTGCAGAGACGGTCGAAGGCCGCGTCGAATCCTTTCCGTCTCATCGTCATCACCGGGATGACCGTGCGAGCTTTGATCGCGTCGATCAGCCGCGCCATACGATCGGACTCATAGCGATCGACGTCATCGCCGATCCACAGTGTGGCGCGATCCTCGGCACTCAGACTCTCGATCAATGTCCGGAGGAATTGGGTGCGCCCCCAACCTGGATCCGCCAGGACAGCGACGCCCTGACCCTTCCGGAGCGCAGAACGCGCGGCTTCGAGTCCGCTCTCGCGTTCAGCATCATGCACAACCGTCGTCACCATGACCCCCGTCGTTCAGCACTGATCGCCGCTGGACATCATTCTGGCGCTAAAGAATGGGTGCCGACCAGTCATTTCTCGCATCGCCCTTCAACGGCCGAATGGCCGCCCCCGGAGGGACGGCCATTCGTGCGATGAGACGAGATCAGCTGTTGGAGCTGAGCTTCTCGCGCAGTGCGGCGAGGGTCTCGTCGTCGGCAAGGGTGCCGGCGCCGGTCGACTCGCTCGAGAAGGAGGAGGAACCCGAAGGGATGTCGCTCGCGGCTGCATCGGCAGCGGATGCGGCGACCTGCTTCTTGTGGGCCTCCCAGCGCGCCTGTGCTTCGGCGTACTGCTGCTCCCAGGCCTCGCGCTGAGCGTCGAAGCCTTCCTTCCACTCGTTGGTCTCCGGGTCGAAGCCCTCGGGGTACTTGTAGTTGCCCTGCTCGTCGTACTCGGTGAGCATGCCGTAGAGGGCAGGGTCGAACTCGGTGCCCTCGGGGTCGACACCCTCGTTGGCCTGCTTGAGGCTCAGCGAGATGCGGCGACGCTCGAGGTCGATGTCGATGACCTTGACGAACACCTCGTCGCCGACCGACACGACCTGCTCGGCGAGCTCGACGTGCTTGCCGGAGAGCTCGGAGATGTGCACCAGACCCTCGATGCCCTCGGCGACGCGGACGAACGCACCGAACGGCACCAGCTTGGTGACCTTACCGGGCGCGACCTGGCCGATGGCGTGGGTACGGGCGAACACCTGCCACGGGTCTTCCTGCGTCGCCTTGAGCGACAGGGAGACACGCTCGCGGTCGAGGTCGACCTCGAGGATCTCGACGGTGACCTCCTGGCCAACCTCGACGACCTCGGAGGCGTGCTCGATGTGCTTCCAGGACAGCTCGGAGACGTGGACGAGACCGTCGACGCCGCCGAGGTCGACGAACGCACCGAAGTTGACGATCGACGAGACGACGCCCTTGCGGACCTGACCCTTCTGGAGGTTGTTGAGGAAGGTGGTGCGGCTCTCCGACTGCGTCTGCTCGAGCAGCGCGCGGCGGCTCAGCACGACGTTGTTGCGGTTCTTGTCGAGCTCGAGGATCTTCGCCTCGATCTCCTGGCCCAGGTACGGGGTCAGGTCGCGCACGCGGCGGAGCTCGATGAGCGAGGCCGGGAGGAAGCCGCGGAGTCCGATGTCGACGATCAGGCCACCCTTGACGACCTCGATGACGGAACCCGTCACCACGCCGTCGGCGTCCTTGATCTTCTCGACGTCGCCCCACGCACGCTCGTACTGAGCGCGCTTCTTCGACAGGATGAGACGGCCTTCCTTGTCCTCCTTCTGGAGGACGAGGGCCTCGACACTGTCGCCGACCTGGACGACTTCGCTCGGATCGACGTCGTGCTTGATGGAAAGTTCACGCGAAGGGATGACGCCCTCCGTCTTGTAACCGACGTCGAGGAGGACCTCGTCGCGGTCGATCTTCACGACGGTGCCTTCGATGAGGTCTCCGTCGTTGAAGAATTTCAGAGTCTTTTCGACCGCGGCGAGGAAGTCTTCAGCAGATCCGATGTCATTGATGGCGACCTGCTTGGTTGCCTTTTCGGTCGTTGTGATTGTCATGTAGTGGTTGCTCCGTTATGGACATAGTTCGGGCCGGTTGCGAGGTGTTCGGTGTGTTGGCGCCCGATTGGAGGGCACATTCCGCAACTGGCAGGCGGATAGAAGTCACAAAGGTGACGCTCTAGTCTAGCTAGTCGGCGCCCGGCGCGGCAAGCCGCGTTCTCAGCGCCTTTTCTTACAACGTTCGAGACACTCCGAGCATTCCGTGCCGCGCCCTCCGGGGAGGCTGGGTGCCTACGATGTCGGCAAGAGCTTCTTCGTGGTGCCGGAACGCGAACTCGTACCCGGCGGCCTCGAGTCGCTCGGGCAGCACCCATCGGCTCTTCAACACCAACTCGGTCTCGGTGCGGATGGCGAACGAACCCAGCTCGAGCATCCAGCGCCAGGTCGGCAGACCGATGCGCGCCCCGACCGCCCGGCGCACCGACGCCATGAAGGTGCGGTTGTCGGTGGGCTTCGGAGCGGCGACGTTGATCGGCCCCTCGAGTTCGGAACGCACGTCGACGAAGCGGATGACGCCCAGCACGTCGTCGATGTGCACCCAGCTGAACTTCTGCCGGCCGCCGCTCGATGCGCGCCGGAAGCGGTGGTAGGTGCCCGCCGAACGGCGCCCCGGGGTGGCCGGCCAGTGCCCGTCGAGTTGCGGGCCGCCGAGCCCTGCCCGGGCCAGGGCGAGGATCGGCGTGAGCGCACTGCCGTCGCCCAGCACGATGGCCATGCGCAGCGACACCCGTCGCGTGCCGGGGAGTTCGCCGCGGAAGAACTCCTCCTCCCAGCTCGTGGCGACGTTCACCGAGAAGCCCTCGCCGATGTCGCCCGTCGATTCGGTCATCGGCCGGTCGTCGGCATGGCGGTAGATGGTGGCGGTGGAGGAGTTGATCCAGAGGCGGGGCGGATGCGCGGCGGCGGCGACCGCGTCGTGCAACGCCCGCGTGGTGGCGAGCCGGGAGCGGAAGATCTCGGCTCGGTTCGCCCCGTCGTAGCGGCAGTTGACGCTCTTGCCCGCGAGGTTGATCAGGAGGTCGGCGCCGTCGACCACGGCGGCGACCTCAGCGGGATCGCTCCATCGCGCGTCGGGGCCGGAGCGGCCGATCACTGCGACCTGGGCGCCGTCGCGGCGGAACGCCTCCACGAGCCGGCTGCCGATGAAACCCGAGGCACCCGCGATGACCACCTTGCGACCCGGCTCAGCAGTCATCGCGAACCCGCATCGGCCTCTTCGGTGCGCGCTTGCTCAGCCGCACGCGACTCGGCCGGTTCCTGTTCGGCGCGCAGTTCATAAGTGAAGGTGCCGGTGTACTCGTAGAGGCGCCCGAGCAACGGGGCATCGACGGTGACCGAAACCCGCTGCGCCCCCTCTCCCCCGCGCGCCGCGTCGTCGAAGCGCTCGACCAGGTGCACCTGCGGCGCGACAGCGGCAGGCAGGGCGACGTACTGACGCCCGAGTCTCACCTCGAGGCGCGTCGACACCAGGTGGAACTCGCCACGCACCACCCGGGCTGCCAACCGCACCCGGAAACGGCGGTCGACCCCGAGGTGGTCGACCAGTCCGTCGGCACCCGGGTTCTCTGCGGTGATCGCGTCGACCATCGCCGCAGCACCGCTCCCGAAATGGAACCGGCGCACCGCCACCACCGCCGTACGCCCGTCGCGATCGAGGAGCGGTGCGTTCACCACGGTGAACGGGACGTTGTGCTCCCAGACCGGGAACAGGATTCCCTGGCGGGCCAGGAGCGCGAGCACCGGCCACAGCCATCGGCGCGGTGTGCCGACAACCTCGAAGACGCCGTTGCCGTAGCCGCGCATGCCGATCGGGACCGGGCCGAAGTACCGCCGCAGCACCGGATGCAGGTCGTCGAGCGCCGAACCGACGGTCAGTTCGTAGGGAGAACGGGAGGGGCGCATGCCACCTACTCCTTCAGGAGCGCCGAGCGAAGGGTGTCGAGCCCCACACCACCGAGGTCGAGAGCGCGCCGGTGGAACTCCTTCGACGAGAAGGCCTCCTTCTCGCGCGCACGCAGCGTGTCACGCAATTCCTCCCAGATGCGCTGGCCGACCTTGTAGGAAGGAGCCTGCCCGGGCCAGCCGAGATAGCGGTTGACCTCGAACCGGATGAACGCGTCATCCATGTTCACGTTCTGCCGCATGAACTCCAGGGCGTACTCCGCATCCCAGGTGCCGGTGCCGTCGAGCCGTGGCTTCTGCAGATGCACACCGATGTCGAGTACGACGCGGGCGGCACGCATGCGCTGCCCGTCGAGCATGCCCAGCCGATCGGCCGGGTCGTCGAGGTAGCCGAGCTCCTCCATCAGGCGCTCGGCATAGAGCGCCCACCCCTCGGCGTGACCGCTCGTGCCGGCGAGCTGACGACGCCAGGTGTTGAGCTTCGCCCGGTTGTAGACGGCCTGGCCGATCTGCAGGTGGTGACCGGGGACGCCCTCGTGATAGACCGTGGTCAGCTCGCGCCAGGTGTCGAACTCGGTGACCCCATCGGGCACCGACCACCACATGCGACCCGGGCGCGAGAAGTCGTCGGTCGGGCCGGTGTAGTAGATGCCGCCCTCGTGGGTCGGCGCGATCATGCACTCCAGGGCGCGGATCTCGGTCGGGATGTCGAAGTGGGTCGTGCCGAGCTCGGCCACCGCACGGTCGCTGGTGGCCTGCATCCAGGCCTGCAACGCATCCGTACCGTGCAATTTACGGCTCGGATCGGCATCGAGGAAGGCGATGGCCTCGGCCACGGATGCGCCCGGCTTGATCTCCTCGGCGATGGCCTCCTGCTCGCGCACCACGCGGCCGAGCTCTTCGATGCCCCACTCGTAGGTCTCGTCGAGGTCGATGGTGGCCCCGAGGAAGCGGCGCGACTGCAGCGCGTAGAGCTCCCGGCCCACCGCGTCGCGCGTGCTCGCGACCGGGGCGAGCTCGTTCTCGAGGAACTGGGCGAGCTTCGAGTACGCCTCGCTCGCGGTCTCCGCCGCGCGTTCGAGATCGGCGTGCAGGGCGGCGGGCAGCTCGCTCGGCGCACCACCCGCTCCGGTCTCCGCCTCGGTCTCGGTCTCGGCGATCACCCGGGCTCCGCCCGCGAACTCGGTGAAGAAGCTCCCGGGGCCGGAGTTCTTACGCACCTGGGCCAGCACCTCGACCACCTGGCGGCGGGCCGGCACGGTGCCGCGACGCATCCCCTCCCGCAAGGTCACGATGTAGCCGTCGACGGCCTCTTCGACCGCGGAGAGGCGCTTCGCGACCACCGACCAGTCGTCAACCGTTGCGGTGGGCATGAGGTCGTAGACCTCGCGGATGTGCTGACTCGGCGAGTCGATGACGTTGAGGTCGCGCAGCTGCAGACCGGCCTCCGAACTCGCCACGGTGAGTTCGAGCTCGTTGCGCAGATCGGTCTTCGTGACCTCGTCGACCTCGTCGACCGGCGTGGCGGCGGCCAGCTCGGCCAGCACCGACTTCACGGCGGCGAGATAGCGCTCGTGACCCTCGGGTGAGAGGTCGCCGTAGCGATCGTTCACCTCGGTGCGCCCGATGTAGGTGCCGAGCACCGGCTCGAGCTCGACCACGGTGTCGACCCAGCGTTCGGCGATGGCATCGATGGCCGTGGGCTGTCGGGTGTCGGAGGGGGTCGGTACTGTCGTGCTGGTCATGGTTTCGACCCTAGGCCACGGCGCCGACACCGGGCGGTGAAGGGCGAAGGTTGTGGAGAGAAATCCGGCTCTCCACAGGCTGACACAACCGGATTGACTTATTCGAACATATATTCGAACATGAGGGCATGACGGATGCCGCACTCACCATCGACTCCCCCGCTCCGGCGGGCGAGGAGATCCGTGCGCTGCAGTCACGCATCCAGCAGATGCAGGCCACGAAGCTCGACACCCGGAGCGTGCGCACGCACCCGGCGTTGACGGCTCTGCTGCCCGGCGGTTCCCTCCGTTCCGGGGCCGCCTATTCGGTCGAGCGCTCCACCGCGCTCGTCATGGCGATGATGGCGGGGCCCTCCTCCGACGGGGTGTGGTGCGGGGTGGTCGGCCTGCCCGATTTCGGGGTGGAAGCGGCGGCGCACTTCGGCATCGATCTGGGGCGACTGGCCCTCGTGCCGCATCCGGGCGAGGAGTGGCTCACTGTCACGGCGGCGATGGCCGACGTGGTGGGTGTGGTGGTGACGCGGCCGCCACGCCGGGTGCCCGACGCCGCGATCGCCCGGCTGCAGGCACGCATCCGTCAGCGCGAAGCGACGCTCATCGTGCTCGGTGACTGGCCGCAGAGTGAGGCGACGTTGCGCATCACCGAGAGTTCCTGGGCGGGCATCGGGCGCGGGCACGGGCACCTCGCGGGGCGTCAGGTAATGGTCTCAGCGACGGCGCGGGTGGGGTCGGGACGACCCCGTCGGGCTCGGCTCTGGCTGCCGGACCGACTCGACACCGTGCGCCCGGTGCTGGAGCAAGCCGGAGGCGCTGACGGGCAGCGCCTCGAGGCGACCGGGCCACGACGACTGCAGGGGGTGGCGGGATGACCGGGCCGGTGCCGGTGCGCACGATGGTGGTGTGGTGCCCCGACTGGCCGGTGGTGGCGAGCGCCGAGGCCGAGGGGGTCTCGCCCGAGCGGAGCATCGCGGTGATCGAGAAGGGCCGGGTGTTCGCCTGTTCGGCCGCAGCGCGTGCTGACGGGGTGCGGCGGGGGTTGCGGCTGCGCGAGGCCCAGGCCAGGAGTCCGCGACTGCTCGACCTGGTCTACGACCCCGTGCGGGTCGACCGCGCCTTCGAACCGCTGATCGGCGCCCTCGAGGAGATGAGCCCGAACGTGCAGGTCGTGCGAGCGGGCAGCTGTGCCTTGGCCGTGCGCGGAGCCGCCCGTTTCTACGGTGGCGAGCACGCTGCGGCGCTGGCCTTCCTCGAGCGCTTCGCGGAGCTGGGAGTGACGGATGCGCGGGTCGGCATCGCCGACGGGATGTTCGCCGCAGATCAGGCAGCCCGACTGCCGGGCGTCGATCTGATCCGCATCGTGCCGAAAGGCGGCTCCCCCGGCTTCCTGCACGGGCTGCCTCTGCAGTTGCTCGGGGAGCCCGAACTGACGACCTTGCTGTGGCGGCTCGGCATCCGTACGCTCGGCGATTTCGCCGAGCTCCCGGCAGCCGATGTGCGTTCCCGGTTCGGCGAGCCCGGCGCCCTGGCCCACGCCCGGGCGGCCGGGCTCGACGGCAGCCGTGTGGTGCCCCGGGTGCCGCCCGAGGTGAGGGAGAGCATCAGCGATTTCGAACCACCGCTCGACCGCATCGACCAGGTGGCCTTCGGCGTGCGGGCGGCGGCGGAGCGTTTCGTCGGCGATCTGGCCGCCGCTCGTCTGGTCTGTACCGCGTTGCGGGTCGAGCTCACCAGTGAGCGCGGTGAGCGGCGCGACCGGGGCTGGCTGCATCCACGGTGGTTCTCGGCGAGCGATGTGGTCGATCGGGTGCGTTGGCAGCTGCAGGGCGGCAGCACCATCGAGAGCACGCTCTCCTCGCCGATCGCCCGGGTGCGCATCGTCGCCGAGACGGTCGATCACAGTGCACGGCACGAGACCGGCCTCTGGGGCAGCGGCTCGGAGGAGCGCATCCATCACGGCCTGTCCCGGGTGCAGAGCATGGTGGGGCATGAGGGAGTGCTGACCGCGTCGATCGGCGGCGGTCGCTCGCCGCGCGAGCGGCAGATCACCGTGCCCTGGGGTGACCGGGTGGAGCAGCGGGCCGATGTGGTCGAGTCGAAAGGCCGAACCCCGAGCCGGAGCCGCGCTCAGACTGCCACCCGGGGTGTCGCCGCTGCACGAGCCGCAGTCGGCGGCGGCGGCAGCGCGCACGGCGCTGAGCACGCACCGTGGCCGGGCAGCATTCCGCCGCCGTTGCCCACCACGGTGTTCGACCAGCCTCGCGCCGTGCTCGTGCTCGCTGAGCAGGAGCGGGAGGTGGCGATCACCGAGCGGGGTGTGCTGACGGCCGAACCGGCGTACTTCTCGCCCGAGGCCGGCGGCCGACAGCTCCGCCCGATCCAAGCGTGGGCAGGGCCCTGGCCCGTGTTCGAGCGCTGGTGGGATTCGGCGGCTCGGCGTCGCTTCAACCGCTTCCAGGTGGTCGACGCCGACGGCACCGCCTGGCTCCTGGCATTGGAGCGGGGAACCTGGTTCGCGGAGGCCCGCTATGACTAGGCCGGCCATTGCTGGGGAGGGCCTCTGATGGGATGGCAGAACCCGCCGGTCAAGTGGTCGGAGCTCGAGGCGAAGATGTCCGGGCGCACGCGTCCGCGACATGTGATGGAGAGCGAGGAGACCCACTCGCGCAAACGTCCGGCCTACGTTCCCCCGGTCGTGATGGAGCCCGGCTCCGCCGACGAGACGGTGGTGCCCTACGCCGAGCTGCACGCGCACTCGAACTTCAGCTTTCTCGACGGCGCGTCCTCTCCCGAGGAGTTGGTTCAGGAGGCCGCGCGGTTGCGTCTGCACGCCCTCGCGCTCACCGACCATGACGGCTTCTACGGTCTCGCCCGCTTCGCCGAGGCGGCCGAGATGCACGGCGTGAGAACCATCTTCGGCGCCGAGCTCTCACTCGAGCTGAGTGCCCCGCAGAACGGGGTGGCCGATCCCGAAGGTTCGCACCTGCTCGTGCTCGCTCGGGGGCAGCAGGGCTATCACCGGCTCGCCGGCGCCATCACCACCGCGCAGTTGGCGCCCGGCGCCGAGAAGGGCAAGCCGCTCTACCGGCTGGAGCAGCTGGCCGAGGATGCCGAGAGCGATTGGCTGGTGCTCACGGGATGCCGCAAGGGCCTGGTGCGACAGGCGCTCGCCCGCGACGGGGAGGAAGGGGCCGATCGCGAGCTCGATCGCCTGGTCGCCCTCTTCGGCCGGGAGAACGTGCTGGTGGAGTTGAGCGACAGCGGGCAACCGCTCGACAGCAGCATCAACGATGCGCTGTTCGCTCTCGCCGAGCGGCGGGGACTCGCATCCGTCGCCACCGGCAACGTGCACTACGCCGTTCCCGAACGCCACCGCCTGGCCGAGGCCATCGCCGCCGTTCGAGCTCGCCGCAGTCTCGACGAGCTCGACGGCTGGTTGCCGGGAGCACCGGTCGCTCACCTGCGCTCGGGTGCCGAGATGGCGCAGCGCTTCGGCCGTTACCCCGGTGCCGTCGAACGCACGGTCGAGGTGGCCGACGAGGTGGCGTTCGAGCTGCGCCGTGCCAAGCCGAAGCTGCCCCGCCAGGAGGTTCCACCCGGGCACACCGACATGTCGTATCTGCGCGAGCTGGTGATCGCGGGCGTGGCCGATCGCTACCCGGAAGCCGACGCGAAGGTCTGGGAGCGGATCGAGCGCGAACTCAGCGTCATCGAGATGAAAGACTTCCCCGGCTACTTCCTCATCGTCTACGACATCGTGCGCGAGGCCCGCTCGCTCGGCATCCTCTGTCAGGGTCGCGGCTCGGCGGCGAACTCGGCGGTCTGCTACGTGCTGAAGATCACCGCCGTCGATCCGATCGCGCGTCTGCTGCCGTTCGAACGCTTCCTCTCAGCCATGCGCGAGGAGGAGCCCGACATCGATGTCGACTTCGACTCCGATCGGCGGGAGGAGGTCATCCAGTACGTCTACCGCAAGTACGGCCGGCGCAACGCCGCTCAGGTGGCCAACGTCATCCAGTACCGGCCGAAGTTCGCGGTGCGCGACATGGCCAAGGCGCTCGGTCACAGCCCCGGGCAGCAGGATGCGTGGTCGAAGCAGGTCGAACGCTGGGGGCCGATGGTCGAGAGCGGCGACCACGACATCCCCGCCGAGGTGATCGACCTCGCCACCGACCTCCTCGGGTTCCCCCGCCACCTGGGCATCCATTCCGGCGGGATGGTGCTCACCGATCGCCCGGTGGGCGAGGTCTGCCCGATCGAGAACGCGCGGATGGACGACCGCACCGTGCTGCAGTGGGACAAGGACGACTGCGCCTGGATGGGCCTCGTGAAGTTCGACCTGCTGGGCCTCGGCATGCTCTCGGCACTGCAGCACACCTTCGACCTCGTCCGGGAGTCGACCGGCCGAGAATGGGATCTCGACAGCATCCCGAAAGAAGAGGCCGGTGTCTACGACATGCTCTGCCGGGCCGATTCGATCGGCGTCTTCCAGGTGGAGAGCCGGGCACAGATGGGCACCCTTCCCCGACTGCAGCCACGTCGGTTCTACGACCTGGTGGTGGAGATCGCGTTGATCCGGCCCGGCCCCATTCAGGGCGGTGCCGTGCATCCGTACATCCGGCGCAAGCTCGGTTTCGAACCGATCACGTACCTGCACCCGAAGCTGAAGCCGGTGCTCGAACGCACCCTCGGGGTGCCGCTGTTCCAGGAACAGCTGATGCAGATGGCGATGGCGGTGGGCGGCTGCAACGCTGACGACGCCGATCTGTTACGGCGAGCGATGGGCTCCAAACGAGGGCTGGAGAAGATCTCGCGGCTGCGGGAGAAGCTCTACCAAGGGATGGCCGGCAACGGCATCACGGGCGAGCTCGCCGATGACATCTATCAGCGCATCGAAGCCTTCGCGAACTTCGGATTCGCCGAGAGCCACTCCACGAGTTTCGCCCTGCTGGTCTACGCGAGCTCGTGGTTCAAACTGCACTATCCCGCCGCGTTCCTGGCAGCACTGCTGCGGGCGCAGCCGATGGGGTTCTACTCCCCGCAGACGCTGACGGCGGATGCACGGCGGCACGGTGTTGAGGTGCGACGCCCCGACATCCAGCGCTCCGGAGTGCAGGCGGGACTCGAGCCGCTCCTGCTCGCCGACCGGGACGGGGTGAGCGAGGAGGGCGGAACGGTGGCGGAGACGGGACTGGAGGAGTGCGTGCATCCGCCCGCGCCGGTGCCTGAGGTCTTCGATCGTGAGGCACCCGACCGCACGGCCGAGCACCGGCGCGACAGCAACCTCGCCGTGCGGCTGGGGCTGGCCGAGGTGACCTCGATCGGTGAGAAGCTCGCCGAGCGCATCGTGGCCGAACGCGACGAGCACGGCCGGTACCTCAGCATGGCCGACCTGGCGCGGCGGGTCGGTCTCACCACACCGCAGCTCGAGGCGCTCGCCACCGCCGGCGCGTTCGAATCACTCGGCCTGACCAAGCGCGAAGCCCTGTGGGAAGCCGGGAACGCGGCCCAGGAGCGGGCCGAGTACCTGCCGGGAACCTTCGTGTCGGTGCAGCCACCGCTCCTGCCCCTGCTGAGCGCCGAGGAGCAGGTGGTCTACGACCTCTGGGCCACCGGCATCTCGCCCGACGACCATCCGCTCGCGCATGTCCGCGACGAATTGCGACGGCGCGGGGCGCTCTCGGTCGCCGAGCTCGCGGCGGCCGAGAACGGGCGGCGCATCGAGGTCGGCGGGGTGGTGACGCATCGGCAGCGCCCCGCGACGGCCAGCGGTATCACCTTCATGAACCTCGAGGACGAGACGGGCATCCTCAACGTCATCTGCAGCGTCGGGGTGTGGACCCGGCATCGCCGGGTGGCCCGCGATTCACCCGCGTTGATCGTACGCGGCATCCTCGAGCGATCGAAGGAGGGGGTCACCAACATCGTGGCCGATCGTTTCGAGCCGCTCGTGCTCAGCGCGAAGACGAACTCCCGGGACTTCCGGTGATGGCGCGCCGAGCGTCCCGGCGCGCGCCTCCGCCCCGGCCGGCACAGAACGATCAGTGTGCGGCTTCGTTCCAGTTCTGGCCACGGCCGATCTGCACCTCGAGCGGCACCGACAGCGACGCGGCGGTGGACATACGGGTGGTCACCACGTCGGCCAGCGCATCCCACTCCCCCGGCGCCACGTCGAACACGAGCTCGTCGTGCACCTGCAGCAGCATCTTCGAGCCGAGCCCCTGAGCAGCCAGGTCGGCCGAGATGCCGATCATCGCGATCTTGATGATGTCGGCCGCCGTGCCCTGGATGGGCGCGTTCAGCGCCGCCCGCTCGTCGTTGTCGCGCAGCACCCGGTTCGCGCTGTTCAGGTTGGCGAACGGGCGCCGGCGACCGAAGATCGTCTCGGTGTAACCGTCGAGCTTCGCCTGCACGACGACGCCCCGCAGGTAGTCGCGCACCCCGCCGAACCGCTCGAAGTAGTCCTCCATCAGCTGCCGGGCCTCGGCGGTCTCGATGCGCAACTGCTTCGAGAGCCCGAACGGCGAGAGCCCGTACGCGAGACCGTACGACATCGCCTTCACCTTCGTGCGCATGTTCGGCGTGACGTCGGACGGATCGACCCCGAACACCCGCGCCCCCACGTAACGGTGCAGGTCTTCGCCCGAGTGGAACGCTTCGATCAACCCCGCGTCGCCCGAGAGGTGCGCCATGATGCGCATCTCGATCTGCGAGTAGTCCGCCGTGAGCAGCGACTCGTACCCCGAGCCGACCTGGAACGCCGCACGGATGCGCCGCCCCTCCTCGGTGCGCACCGGGATGTTCTGCAGATTCGGATCGGTCGACGAGATGCGGCCCGTCGACGACCCGGTCTGCACGTAGGTGGTGTGCACCCGCCCATCGGCGGCGATGGCCTTGTCGACCGACTCGATGATCTGCCTCAGCTTCGTGGCGTCGCGGTGCGCCAGCAACAGGCCGAGGAACGGATGCGGGTTCGACGCCTGCAGGTCGGCCAGCGCTCCCGCATCGGTCGAGTAGCCGGTCTTGGTGGCGCGCGTCTTCGGCATGTCGAGCTGGTCGAAGAGCACCTCCTGGATCTGCTTCGGCGACCCCAGGTTGATCTCGCGGCCGATGATGCCGAACGCCTCGCCCGCGATCTGCCCGGCCGACTCGCCGAGCTCCGACGACAGGGCGGCCAGGGCCTCGTGGCTCACCGTCACCCCGGTCAGCTCGACCTGCGCCAGCACGAGGAGCGTCGGCATCTCGATCTCGGTGAGCACCCGTCGTGTGCGGTCGTCGAGCTGCGCCGACAGCGCCTGCGCCACCCGCCAGCCGTACCAGGCCTCCTCCGCCGCCCCCACCACCGTGTCGGTGTCGGGCACCAGCTGGTTGGGGTCGGGAGTGGGCAACGTTTCGAGCAGATGCCGGTCGACCAGCTGGGCCAACGAGCGGTCGGCACTCGAATCGGGTTTCAGCAGCCACGCCGCGATGACCGGATCGAACAGCAGCCCATCGAACCCGAGCCCGGCCGAGCGCAGTGCCTTGATCTGCCGCTTCGCGTCGAACAGGATCTTGGGCGCAGGCCCCGCCAGCCAGCTCTCGAAAGCGGCGAACGACGGGTTTCCCGCCGTCCAGGGCAGGTACACCGTCTCGTGCGGCGTGGCGAGGCCGATGGCGATGGGTGCCCCGTTCAGCAACTCGACCTGAACCGCGACCGCACCCGACAGATCGGCCGGCGCCGGCGCATCCGCCGACGGGTCTGTCTTGCCCGAGTGCCGCTGCAACCACGCCGCGAGCTCGTCGTCGAGCAGCGTCACCGGCACCGGCGCCTTCTCGGCCTTCGCCGCCGCCGCGGCGGCGGCGGCCTGACCCACCTCGGAGTCGCCGCCGATGCCCTCGAGCTTCAGGATGCGGTCGAGCAGCGTACGGAACTCCAGCCGCGCGAACACATCGCGCATCGCCTGCTCGTCGATCGGCTGGCGCGCGAGATCGGCCGGCCCCACGGGAAGCTCGACGTCGGTGAGCAGCCGGTTGAGTTTGCGGTTGCGCACGACGTTGTCGGCGAACTCGCGCAGGTTGTTGCCCACCACACCGGGGATCTCGTCGCGGTGCTCGAGAATCGCGTCGAGCGAGCCGTACTGATTCAGCCACTTCACCGCGGTCTTCTCACCCACCTTGGGGATGCCCGGCAGGTTGTCGCTCGTCTCCCCCACGAGCGCCGCGATCTCGGGGTACTGCTCGGGGCGGATGCCGTACCGTTCGTTCACCTTCGCCACGTCGTACCGGGTGAGGTCGGAGACGCCCTGCCGAGAGGGGTAGAGCAAGGTCACGTCGTCGTTGACGAGCTGAATGGCGTCCCGGTCGCCCGACACGACGAGCACCCGGTAGCCCTGCTGCACACCCTGCAGCGCCAGCGTCGCGAGGATGTCGTCGGCCTCGAAATCCTCCTTCTCGATGGTGACGATACCGAGCGCGTGCAGGGCCTCCTGCAGCAGCGGCACCTGGCCCACGAACTCCGGCGGTGTCTCGCCACGGGTGCCCTTGTAGTCGGGGTACTCCCGGGTGCGGAACGACGACCGCGAGACGTCGAAGGCCACGGCCAGATGCGTGGGATTCTCGGCCTTCAGCAGGTTGATCATCATCGCGATGAAGCCGTGGATGGCGTTCGTGTGCTGCCCGTCACGGGTGGAGAAACTGTCGACCGGAAGGGCGTAGAACGCCCGGAACGCGAGCGAATGACCGTCGATGACGAGGAGGGTAGGCTGATCTTTGTCCGGCACACGGCAAGCCTACACAGGCCCTCCGACACGCTAGAGAGTTCAGGATCCCCGACGATGACGCTGCCCGAATCCGCTCCCGGCGACCAGCAGGAACCGCTTCCGCTCGACGTCATGGAGGTGTTCGGCTACCGCGGGATCGGCGCCCTAGCGGAGCGGATGGGCATCCAGTTCCTCGAGCTCTCGCCCGAGCGCTCGGTGGCCCGGATGCCCGTTGAGGGCAACACGCAACCGCTCGGCCTCGTGCACGGCGGCGCCTATGTGGTGCTGGCCGAGAGCCTCGGCTCGACCGCAGCGAACCTGCACGCCGGTCCGACGAAGATCGCCGTCGGCATCGAGATCAATGCCAGCCACTCCGGCTCGGCCACTGCGGGCTGGGTCACCGGCGTCTGCACGGCGATCAGCCTCGGCCGCACGCTCGTGACGCACGAGATCGCGATCAGCGACGAGAACGGTCGCCGGCTGTCGACGGTGCGGATGACGAACTTCATCAAGGACCGGCCCGAAGGACAGGTCTTCGAGACGAAGTAGCGGCGAGGGCCGAGCTACTTCTTCGGGCTCAGCTGCTCGATGATCGCCTGGGCGACATCGTGCATGGTGAGACGGCGATCCATCGACGCCTTCTGAATCCAGCGGAACGCCTCGGGCTCGGTGAGCCCCATCTTCTCGTTCAGCAGGCCCTTGGCGCGGTCGACGAGCTTGCGCGTCTCGAAGCGCTCGACCAGGTCGGCGACCTCCGACTCGAGCGTGATGATCTGCGCGTACCGCGACAGCGCGATCTCGATCGCCGGCAGCAGGTCGTTCGGGGTGAACGGCTTCACCACGTAGGCCAGGGCGCCGGCTTCAGTAGCGCGCTCGACGAGCTCCTTCTGGCTGAAGGCGGTGAGCAGCACGACCGGGGCGATGTGGTCTTTCGACAACCGCTCGGCGGCCGAGATGCCGTCGAGCTGGGGCATCTTGACGTCCATGATGACGAGGTCGGGCCGGAGCTCGGTGGCGAGGGCGACCGCGGTCTCGCCGTCGCCGGCCTCACCCACGACATCGAAGCCGTTGTCGCGCAGGATCTCGACGATGTCGAGGCGGATCAGCGATTCGTCTTCGGCCACCACGACCCGGCGGGGCACTGCTGTCGTCGATTCTTGGTCAGTCACGATTCAACCCTACGGTATTCTGGAGCTCGCTCGTAGCAAGCCGGTGTGGCGGAATGGCAGACGCGACGCACTCAAAATGCGTTGTCCGTGAGGGCGTGTGGGTTCGAGTCCCACCACCGGTACCGTGCACGAGCCCCCTCAGTTCCCCGGGATGGGGGTGGGGGTTGCGGTCGCCGACGGCACGGGAGCCGGCGGCAGCTCCGAGAAGATCGCCACCGGTACGTACTGGTGCACCACCTGCGTGGTGTAGCTGTTCGACAGCGGCGCGGTCTCGTACGAGATCTGCATCGCGAAGTCGAGCATCAGCCCCTCGGTGTCCGCGGCCAGCACGCCGATCTGCTGCGACTCCAGCTGGAAGCCGCCCTTGGGCGAGGTGATGAGGAGCCCCAGGCCCTGCTCCGAGCGAAGCGCCTCCGGATCGAGGGTGACCTTCAGCGGGTCGGTGTTCAGGAGGTACGGCGACTCCGCCGCGCCGCTCACTGCCGTCGTCTGCGCCGACACGGTGATGTTCGACATGTACACCCGGCGCTTCTGGTCGAAGGGTGCTTCAGCGGGCACCCGCTGGTCGTAGACGCCGATGACGAACGAGAACCGCTTGTCGGCATCCGGGGTCCACTCGTGCGTCTTCTGCTCGGTCCAGACGTCGAGCCGCAGCTGCAGCTGGTCGGCGATGTCGACGGTGGGGTGCACGGAGCCCATGTCGGTGAACACCGACGCGAACTGCAGGCTGCTGTCGGCGGCTGGAGCGCTCGTGGAGGTGGTGCCCTCGAGCGCGGCAGGTGCGGGCGGGGTGGGCTGGATGCCGAACAGCGGGAGGACGGCGGAGCAGCCGGAGAGGGCGGCCACGGTCGCGAGAGCGGCTCCGGCGCTGAGGGCGCGCAGGGCGAGTCGGGATCGGGTCATGTGCGGGTGCCTTCGGGTCGGGTCGGACGGGCGGGGTCGTCGGGTGGGAAGGCCCGAGGACGAGTGGGAACGCCCGAAACTAACACCGCGAAAAGCCCGCTTGACGGAAATCGGCCAGGACCCGATCAAAGGCTGATCGAATCCTGGCCGAATCTTGAGCCGGCTCCGCGCATCCGCGCAGAGGGTCAGTTGTCGAAGGTCTCCGGGCGCAGCGGGTTGTGCGCGGAGCCGATGACATGCACGCGCATGTCATTGGTGGTGCCGGCGACGCCGGGAGGGGAACCGGAGATCACGATGACCTTGTCGCCGAGCTGAGCGCGGCCGAGGCCGAGCAGCACGTCGTCGACCTGCACCATCAGCTCGTCGGTGTGGGTCACGCGGGGCACGAGGTAGGACTGCACGCCCCAGCTCAGCGCCATGCGGTTGCGGATGCCCGGTAGCGGCGTGAATCCGAGGATCGGGATGGTGGAACGCAGCCGGGTCATGCGGCGCACGGAGTCGCCCGACTCGGTGAACACGCAGAGGAACTTCGCACCGACGAAGTCGCCGACCTCGGCGGCGGCGAGCGTGACCGCGCCGCCCTGGGTGCGCGGCTTCGTGCCGAGCGCGGGGATGCGCTCCAGCCCGTGCTCCTCGGTCGACTCGATGATGCGGGCCATCGTCTGCACCGTGATCACCGGGAACTCACCCACGCTGGTCTCGCCGGAGAGCATGACCGCGTCGGCGCCGTCGAGCACCGCGTTGGCGCAGTCGGACGCCTCGGCGCGGGTGGGGCGGGGCGAGGAGATCATCGACTCGAGCACCTGGGTGGCGACGATGACCGGCTTCGCCATGCGCCGCGAGAGCTCGATGGCGTGCTTCTGCACGATCGGGACGGCTTCGAGCGGCAGCTCCACGCCGAGGTCGCCGCGGGCGACCATGATGCCGTCGAAGGCGTCGATGATCTCCTCGAGGTTGTCGACCGCCTGGGGCTTCTCGATCTTCGCGATGACGGGGACCTTGCGCCCCTCCTCGGCCATGATCTCGTGCACGAGCTCGACGTCGGCGGCGTTCCGGACGAAGGAGAGCGCGATCAGGTCGGCGCCGAGCTTGAGACCCCAGCGGAGATCGGCGATGTCCTTCTCCGACATCGCCGGCACGTTCACGGCGACGCCGGGCAGGTTGATGCCCTTGTTGTTCGACACGGCACCCGGCACCTCGACCTTGGTGGTCACCACGGTGCCGTCGGTCTCGAGCACGCGCAGCGTGACCTTGCCGTCGTCGATGAGCAGGGGGTCGCCGGGCTTCACGTCCTGGGGCAGACCCTTGAACGTGGTGGAGGAGATCTCCTTGTTGCCGATGATGTCCTCGACGGTGATCTTGAAGATGTCGCCCTCGGCGAGGTCGTAGGGCCCGTTCTCGAACTTGCCGAGCCGGATCTTCGGCCCCTGCAGGTCGACCAGAACGGCCACGGCCCGGCCGGAGTCGTCTGCCGCCTGCCGCACGTTGCGGTAGACCTCCTCGTGCACGTCGTAGCTGCCGTGGCTGAGGTTCATCCGGGCGACGTCGACGCCCGCATCGATGATCGCTCGGATGGTCTCATAGGTCGACGTCGCCGGCCCGAGGGTGGCGACGATTTTCGCGCGTCTCATCAGTGTGTACTACTCCGAGTTCTGCGCCGGAGCGCATGGTGGTGGTGGTGGAGGTGATCGTCGGTGGAGTTGTCGGGGAGGCTATCAGATCGAGATGGCGCGGTCGGTGGGCTTCACCGGGAACGGCAGCTCCGTCTCGCCCTCGAGGTAACGGTCGACGGCGGATGCCGCGGCGCGCCCCTCGGCGATCGCCCACACGATCAGCGACTGGCCGCGGCCCGCGTCGCCGGCGACGAAGACGCCGGGGGCGGTGCTCTGGTAGTCGCCGTCGCGCTCGATGTTGCCCCGCTGGTCGAAGCGGGTGCCGAGCTGGCCCGTGATGTCGTCGGCCTCGGCACCGGTGAAGCCGAGCGCGAGCAGCACCAGGTCGGCCGGGATCTCACGCTCGGTGCCGGCCTTCGGCACCCGCCGGCCGTCGAGGAACTCGGTCTCGGCCACGCGGATGGCCCGCACCTCGCCCGACTCGTTCGAGAGGAACTCGACGGTCGAGGCCAGGAAGGTGCGCTCGCCGCCCTCCTCGTGGGCGCTGGACACCTCGAACAGCGTCGGGAACATCGGCCAGGGCTGGTTCTCGGGGCGCTCGACCGGCGGCTGCTTGCCGATGGCGAGGTTCGTGACCGAGAGAGCACCCTGCCGGTGGGCCGTGCCGATGCAGTCGGCACCGGTGTCGCCGCCGCCGAGCACCACGACGTGCTTGCCCTCGGCGGTGATCTGGCCGAGGATGTCGTCGCCCGCGCCCACCTTGTTCTGCTGCACGAGGTACTCCATGGCGAAGTGCACGCCGTCGAGGTCGCGGCCCGGGATGGGCAGGTCACGCGGCACCGTGGCGCCGGTGCAGACGATCACGGCGTCGTAGCGCGCGCGCAGGTCGTCCCACGAGATGTCGACGCCGATCTCGATGCCGGCGCGGAAGCGGGTGCCCTCCGCCATCATCTGGGTGAGCCGGCCCTCGAGGTGCCGCTTCTCCATCTTGAAGTCGGGGATGCCGTAGCGCAGCAGTCCGCCGATGCGGTCGTCGCGCTCGTAGACCGCGACCGTGTGCCCGGCCCGGGTGAGCTGCTGGGCGGCTGCGAGACCGGCGGGGCCCGAGCCGACCACGGCGACCGTCTTGCCGGTGAGGCGCTCGGGCGGGTGCGGGGTGACCCATCCGTTCGCGAACGCCTGGTCGATGATGGAGACCTCGACCTGCTTGATGGTGACCGGCGGCTGGTTGATGCCCAGCACGCAGGATGCCTCGCACGGCGCCGGGCACAGCCGCCCGGTGAACTCGGGGAAGTTGTTGGTGGCGTGCAACCGCTCGATCGCCTGGCGACCCTCGTCGCGCCGGGTGAAGTCGTTCCACTCCGGGATCAGGTTGCCGAGCGGGCAGCCGTGGTGACAGAACGGGATGCCGCAGTCCATGCAGCGCCCGGCCTGTCGCCGGACGGTGGCCATGTCGCCCTGCTCGTAGACCTCTTTCCAGTCCATGAGCCGCACCGACACCGGCCGGCGGGCGGGGAGCTCGCGCTCCTGCGTCTTCAGGAAGCCCTTCGGATCAGCCACCCGTCACCTCCAAAATGCGCCCCCAGACGACGTCGCCGTCGGGGTCGAGTCCTTCTTCGACCGCTTCCTGCCGTGTGGCGAGCACCGCGGCGTAGTCGCGCGGCAGCACCTTCACGAAGGAGGCGATCGTCTGGTCGAAATCGGCGAGCATCCGTGCCGCCAGCGGCGATCCGGTCTCGGCCTCGTGGCGCTCGAGCAGGTCGCGCACGATCTCCACGTCGGCGCCGCCGAGCGGCAGCAGCTGCAGCTCGCCGGAGGCGAGGGAGTCCGAGTTCACCCGCTCCTCGTGCAGGTCGTACACGTAGGCGGTGCCGCCCGACATGCCGGCGCCGAGGTTGCGCCCGGTGGAGCCCAGGATGAGGGCGAGCCCGCCGGTCATGTACTCCAGCGCGTGATCGCCCACGCCCTCGACGACCGCGGTCGCCCCGGAGTTGCGCACCAGGAAGCGCTCCCCCACGATGCCGCGCAGGAACATGCTGCCCCGGGTGGCACCGTAGCCGATGACGTTGCCGGCGATGACGTTGCGCTCGGCCGGGAAGACCGAGTGGCGGTCGGGGCGCAGGATGATCTGACCACCCGAGAGGCCCTTGCCGACGTAGTCGTTCGAGTCGCCCTCGAGCCGGAGCGTGATGCCCGACGGCAGGAACGCGCCGAGCGACTGCCCGGCCGAGCCGAGCAGCGTCACCTGGATGGTGCCGTCGGGCAGCCCCTGCTCGCCGTGACGCTTGGTGACCTCGTGGCCGAGCATGGTGCCGACCGCGCGCTCGGTGTTGCGGATCGGCAGCGTGATCGCCACCGGCTCGCCGTGATCGAGCGCCGCGACCGCCTCGTGGATGAGGCGCTGGTCGAAGTGCTTCTCGAGCTCGTGCTCCTGCTTGCGGTGGTTCGAGCGCGGCTCGTCGGGCTCGAAGTGCGGGCCGACCAGCACCGGGGCGAGGTCGAGACCGTCGGCCTTCCAGTGGTCGATCGCCGCGTTCATGTCGAGCAGCTCGTTGTGGCCGATGGCCTCCTCGAGGCTGCGGAACCCGAGCTCGGCGAGGTACTCCCGCACCTCCTGGGCGAGGAACTCGAAGAAGTTCACCACGAACTCCGGCTTGCCGCTGAAGCGCGCCCGCAGCTCGGGGTTCTGCGTCGCGACGCCCACCGGGCAGGTGTCGAGATGGCAGACGCGCATCAGGATGCAGCCTTCCACCACGAGCGGCGCCGTCGCGAAGCCGTACTCCTCGGCACCGAGCAGCGCACCGATCACGACGTCGCGCCCTGTCTTCATCTGGCCGTCGACCTGCACCACGACGCGGTCGCGCATCCCGTTCAGCATGAGGGTCTGCTGGGTCTCGGCCAGGCCGATCTCCCAGGGCGTGCCCGCGTGCTTGAGCGAGTTGAGCGGGCTCGCGCCCGTGCCGCCGTCGTGACCCGACACCAGCACCACGTCGGCCAGCGCCTTCGTGACACCGGCGGCAACCGCCCCGATGCCGTTCTGCGACACGAGCTTGACGTGCACCCGGGCATCCGGATTGGCGCGCTTGAGGTCGAAGATGAGCTGCTTGAGGTCTTCGATCGAGTAGATGTCGTGGTGCGGCGGGGGCGAGATGAGCCCGACGCCGGCGGTCGCGTGCCGGGTGCGCGCCACCCACGGGTAGACCTTCGTGGGCGGCAGCTGACCGCCCTCGCCGGGCTTGGCGCCCTGCGCCATCTTGATCTGGATGTCGGTGGCGTGCGTGAGGTACATGCTCGTCACCCCGAACCGCCCGGATGCGACCTGCTTGATCGCCGAACGCCGCTCCGGGTCGAGCAGCCGGTCGACGTCTTCGCCGCCCTCACCGGTGTTCGACTTCGCGCCGAGCCGGTTCATGGCGATCGCGAGCGTCTCGTGCGCCTCCTTCGAGATGGAGCCGTAGCTCATCGCACCCGTGGAGAACCGCTTCACGATCGACTCCACCGGCTCGACCTCGTCGATCGGCACGGCGGGGCGGATGCCCGTGCGCAGCTTGAACAGACCGCGCATCGTCATGAGGTTCTCGGCCTGGTCGTCGACGAGCTTCGTGTACTCGCGGAAGATGTCGTACCGCCTGGCCCGGGTGGCGTGCTGCAGCCGGAACACGGTGTCGGGGTTGAACAGGTGCGGCGGGCCCTCGCGCCGCCACTGGTACTCGCCGCCGACCGCGAGCGGCTCGTGCACCGTGATGGCGCCGTCCTCCGGGTAGGCGGCCGCGTGCCGCGCCGCGCTCTCCGCGGCGATCACATCGATGCCGACGCCGCCGAGCTTCGACGAGGTACCGGTGAAGTACTCCGCCACGAACTCCGGCGAAAGGCCAACGGCCTCGAAGGTCTGCGCCCCCGCGTAGGAGGAGACCGTGGAGATGCCCATCTTCGACATGATCTTGAGCACGCCCTTGCCGAGCGCCTTGATCAGGTTCTTGACGGCCTTCTCGGGCGTGACGCCGGAGATCTCGCCCGAGCGGACGAGGTTCTCGCAGGTCTCCATCGCCAGGTACGGGTTGACCGCCGACGCGCCGTAGCCGATGAGCAGCGCCACGTGATGCACCTCGCGCACGTCACCCGCCTCGACGATCAGGCCCACCTTCATGCGGGTCTGCTGGCGGATGAGGTGGTGGTGCACACCGGCGAGCATGAGCAGCGAGGGCACCGGGGCCAGGTCTTTGTTGGAGTCGCGGTCCGAGAGCACGATGAACTGCGCCCCGCGCTCGATCGCCTCGTCGGCCTCGGCGCACATCGCCGCGATGCGGTTCTGCATCGCCTTCGGCCCCTCGTCGACCCGGTACAGACCCTTGATGGTCGTGGTGAGCCGGCTGCCGGACGACGGGTCGATGTGCTGGATCTTCGCCAGCTCGTCGTTGTCGATCACCGGGAAGTCGAGGATGACCTGGCGGGTGTGCTCGGGTGTGGCGTCGAGCAGGTTGCGCTCCGGGCCGAGCCCGAGTCGCAGGCTCGTCACGACCTCCTCGCGGATGGAGTCGAGCGGCGGGTTCGTCACCTGCGCGAACTGCTGGGTGAAGTAGTCGAACAAGAGCCGCGGCCGGTCCGAGAGCACGGCGATGGGGGTGTCCGAACCCATGGCGCCGAGCGGCTCCGCACCGTTCTTCGCCATCGGGGTGAGCAGGATGCGCACCTCCTCCTCGGTGTAGCCGAAGGTGCGCTGACGCCGGGTGACGGATGCGGGCGTGTGCACGATGTGCTCGCGCTCCGGGAGGTCGCGGAGGTTGATGCGCCCCTCGTCGAGCCACTCCCCGTAGGGTTCTGCCGCGGCGAGTTCCGCCTTGATCTCGTCGTCTTCGATCAGCCGGCCGGCCGCCGTGTCGACGAGGAACATCTTGCCCGGGCGCAGCCGCCCCTTCCGCACCACGCGCGACGGCTCGATGTCGGGGCTCACGCCGATCTCGCTGGCGAGGATGACCAGGCCGTCGTCGGTGATCAGGTACCGCCCAGGGCGGAGGCCGTTGCGGTCGAGCGTCGCGCCGGCGAGCGTGCCGTCGGTGAAGATGAGTGCGGCCGGGCCGTCCCACGGCTCCATCAGCATGGAGTGGTACTCGTAGAACGCGCGCCGGGCGTCTTCGAAGTCGGACTGGTTCTCCCACGCCTCGGGCACCATCATCATGATGGCGTGCGGCAGCGACCGGCCGGCGAGGGTCAGCAGCTCGACGACCTCGTCGAAGGAGCCGGAGTCGCTGAGGCCGGGGGTGACGATCGGGTACAGCGGCGAGAGGTCGCCGAGCAGCTCCGATTCGAGCTGGGACTGCCGGGCGCGCATCCAGTTGCGGTTGCCCTGCACCGTGTTGATCTCGCCGTTGTGCGCCATCATGCGCAGCGGCTGCGCCAGCGGCCACGACGGGAAGGTGTTGGTGGAGTAGCGCGAGTGCACCAAGGCGAGCTTCGACGCGAACCGCTCGTCGGAGAGGTCGGGGTAGAACGGCTCGAGCTGGAGCGTGGTCACCATTCCCTTGTAGGTGATGGTGCGGCACGACAGCGACATGAAGTACACCTGGTGCTCGAGCTCGGCGCGCTTGCGCAGTCGGAACGCCTGCCGGTCGAGCGGCAGGTCGGAGAGCGTCGCACCCGACTCGGTGGTGCGCACCGACTGCACGAACAGCTGCCAGATGGCGGGCATGGCGTCGCGGGCCAGCCGGCCGAGCTCGTCCGGGCGCACGGGCACCTCACGCCAGCCGAGGATGCGCAGGTCTTCCTGCTCGGCGAGATCGGCGATGTGGTCCATCACCTGCTGCCGCTCCCCCGCGTCCAGCGGCAGGAAGGCGTTGCCCACCGCGTACCGGCCGACCGGCGGCAACTCGACGGGCGCGACGGCGCGCAGGAACGCATCCGGAATCTGGGTCAGGATGCCCGCGCCGTCGCCGGTGCCCGCATCCGAGCCGATGGCGCCGCGGTGTTCGAGGTTGCGGAGGGCACCGAGCGCGGTGTCGATGATGTCGTGGCCCGCGGTGCCGCGCAGCGTCGCCACCATGGCCAGGCCGCAGGCGTCCTTCTCGGCCGCCGGGTCGTACAGGCCCTGGGCAGGCGGGAGTGCGCTGAAGCTGAAACTGTGACTCGGCTGACTGGCCATAGAGAACCGTCCTCTACGTGGAACTTAGGGAACTGGGACGACGATGGCCCATGAATTTCAAGGATTTCCGCGGCAGATCTTCGCGGATTGTGGAATTGGCTCCGACTTCACTTGTGGCGCTCGGGTCGATCGATCCTACCGCAGCGGCGACCGCAGACGATCCAGAGCCCCCGCAGCCTCGCCGCGCCGCCCCGCCCCGCGCCGCGTTCAGCGTCCGGTGCCGGTGGCCAGCTCCGCGGCGAGCCGGCCCACGGCGGCCACACCGCCGTCGGCCAGGGCCTTGACGAGGGCCGAACCCACGATGGCGCCGTCGGCGTAGCCCAGGATCTCGGCGATCTGCTCGGCCGTCGACACGCCGATGCCGACTGCCAGGCTGTCGGCGCCCTGCTCGCGCAGGCGGGCGACGAGCGTGCGGGCGGCCGCGTCGAGGTCGGCACGAGCGCCCGTGATGCCCATGGTCGAGACGGTGTAGACGAAGCCGCGGCTGTTCTCCACCGCCAGGCGCAGCCGGGCGTCGGTGGAGGTGGGCGCGGCCAGGAACACGCGGTCGAGGCCCGTGCGGTCGCTCGCGGCCAGCCAGTCGGCGCCGGAGTCGACCGTGAGGTCGGGCGTGATGAGCCCGGCCCCACCGGCTGCGGCGAGGTCGTCGGCGAAGCGGTCGACGCCGTACTGGAGTACCGGGTTCCAGTACGTCATGAGGAGCACCGGGGCGTCGACGCGGGCACGGATGCGCTCGACCGCTGTGAACGCGTCGGTCAACCGGAACCCGGCCTGGAGCGAGGCAAGCGTGGCGGCCTGGATCACCGGGCCGTCCATCACCGGGTCGGAGTAGGGCAGACCGAGTTCGAGCACGTCGACGCCGTTCTCGACCAGGGCGACCGCGGCGTCGACACTCGCGTCGAGTGACGGGAAGCCGACCGGCAGGTAGCCCACCAGTGCACCGGCCCGCTCGGCGTTGGCGGCGGCGATGGTGCTCGCGACCGGCGACTCGTGGATGATCTGGCTCATACCTTGGCGTTCCCCTGCTCGTCGAGCACGTCGAAGTAGCGGCCCGCGGTCTCGACGTCTTTGTCGCCGCGACCGGAGAGCGACACCAGAATGGTGGCATCGGGCCCCAGCTCGCGGCCGAGTTCGAGGGTGCCGGCCAGCGCGTGCGCGGACTCGATCGCCGGGATGATGCCCTCGGTGCTGCAGAGCAGCCGGAAGGCCTGCATCGCGGCGGCGTCGGTGATCGGCCGGTAATTCGCCCGGCCGATGGAGGCGAGCCAGGCGTGCTCCGGGCCGACGCCCGGGTAGTCGAGCCCGGCGGAGATGGAGTGCGAGTCGAGGGTCTGCCCGTCGGCATCCTGCAGCATGATGCTGCGCGAGCCGTGCAAGACGCCCGGGCGGCCCTTCGTGATGGTGGCCGCGTGCTTCTCGGTGTCGGCGCCGAGCCCGGCGGCCTCGTAGCCGTAGAGGCCGACGGAGGTGTCGTCGAGGAAGGCGTGGAAGATGCCGATCGCGTTCGAACCTCCGCCGACGCACGCGGTGACCGCGTCCGGCAGCGCTCCGGTGAGCTCGAGCACCTGCTGGCGCGCCTCTTCGCCGATGACTTTCACGAAGTCGCGCACCATCACCGGGAACGGGTGCGGGCCGGCGACCGTGCCGAGGAGGTAGTGGGTGTTCTCGACGTTCGCGACCCAGTCGCGGAAGGCCTCGTTCAGGGCGTCCTTGAGCGTCCGGGTGCCGCTCTTCACCGGGATGACCTCGGCGCCGAGCAGGCGCATCCTGGCCACGTTGAGGGCCTGGCGCTCGGTGTCGACCTCGCCCATGTAGACGACGCACTCCATGCCGAACAGTGCCGCCGCGGTGGCCGTCGCCACGCCGTGCTGGCCGGCGCCGGTCTCGGCGATGAGGCGCGTCTTGCCGATGCGCCGCGCGATGAGAGCCTGCCCCAGAACGTTGTTGATCTTGTGCGACCCGGTGTGGTTGAGGTCTTCGCGCTTCAGGATGACGCGAGCACCGCCGGCGTGCCGGCCGAAGCGCGGCACCTCGGTGAGGATCGACGGACGGCCCGTGTAGGTGCGGCCGAGCGCGGCCAGTTCCTCGTGGAACGCGGGATCGAGCTTGGCCAGCTGGTAGGCCTCGTCGAGTTCGTCGAGCGCGGCGATGAGCGACTCGGGCATGAACCGGCCACCGAATTCGCCGAAGAACGGCCCGGCTTCGGCACGGAGCGAGTGGGAGACGTCGGTCATACGGCGAGGAACTCCTTCAGTGTCGCCTCGGGGTCGTTCCCCGTGACGAGGGCTTCGCCGACCAGCACCACGTCGGCACCGGCCGACCGGTAGTGGGCGACGTCGGCGGCGGTGGAGACGGCCGACTCGGCCACCTTCACGGTGCCCGCCGGGATGCGGTCGGCCAGCCGGCCGAACAGGTCGATGTCGAGCTCGAAAGTGCTGAGGTTGCGGGCGTTCACGCCCACGAGCCGGGCACCCAGGTCGACGGCACGCGAGACCTCGGCCTCGTCGTGGGTCTCGACCAGCGGCGTCATACCCAGCGACGTGACGAACTCGTGCAGTCGGACGAGGGTCGGCTGGTCGAGTGCGGCCACGATGAGCAGCACCAGATCGGCGCCGGCGGCTCGGGCCTCCAGCACCTGGTACTCGGTGGCGATGAAGTCCTTACGGAGCACCGGGATGTCGACCGCGGCGCGCACGGCGACGAGGTCGTCGAGCGAGCCTTTGAACCGCCGCTGCTCGGTGAGCACGCTGATCGCCCCGGCGCCTCCGGCGGCATACCGTGCGGCGAGGTCGGCTGGATCGGCGATCGTCGCCAGCGCGCCGCGCGAGGGGCTGGCACGCTTCACCTCGGCGATGATCTTCACGTTCTCGGCGGGCGCGAGGAACGACAGGGCGTCGAGCGCGGGCGGCGCCGCAGTCGCGGCGGCCTCCACCACCTCGAGGCTGCGTGTGTTCTGTCGCTCCGCCGCATCCTCGAGCGCTCCGGCTACGAGATCGGCGAGCACGGAGTCAGTGCTCCTTGTGCGCGACGCGCGATCCGTTGACGCCGTAGCCGGCTTTGGCGAGCACCCAGCCGAGGATGAAGCCCACGACCGCGAGGCCCGCGCCGCCCCAGACCAGCCACTGGATGTCGAGCACGAAGGCCACGGTGCCGATGGCGATGCCGAGGAGCGACACGATGACGGCCGTCCATGCGGCGGGAGAGTGGCCTTCGCCTAGTTCTTCAACGTCAGAGCTCATCGATCGCTTCCTGTCTCACAAGTGGTCGTACTCACCGAGTCTACCGGGCCGCGGCGGGCGGTTCGGGATTCAGCGGGTGGGGTCGGTGCCGTGGGTGAGGCTGTCCCAGTCGTCGACCGCCGCGTCGCGTGCCGCCGTCGCGGTCGGACTGCCGCCCGACCGCTCCTCCGGCGCCGTCTCGTCCTCGAAGAAGTCGGCCGGGTCGGCGCTGCGCCGGCCGTCCTCGGCCTCGAACGCCACCGCCTGGTACTTGCGGCCGGCGGCCGGCCAGCGACGCACGGTGACGATCACGAAGAGCCCGGCCACGATCATCAGGGCACCGAGACCCACGGTCACAGCCGCCCACGGCGTGGTGGTGCTCTCGGTCACGAGGTCGCGCACCGACTGGGTGCCGGCGACCCCGGTGCTGGTCGTGACCACCGCGGCACCCGCGGCGACCGGATCGGTGAGGGCGCCGATCGCGGAGGCGAGCACGCTCGCGCCGAGCAGCACCTCCAGGGCACCCAGCACGATGCGGATGATCGGCCCGGCGATCGCGAGCGCGCCGGCGAGGGCGATGCCCGCGAGGGCGAGGGCGGAGAGCGCCGGCGCGGCGACCGACCCCGGCACGTCGAGCGTGGCGGCGCTGGTCGACCCGCCCACGATCGTGAGCGACCCCCACGACTGCGACCAGGCGAGGAAGGTGAGTCCGCTCAGCACCAGGACGGCGAGGATCGCCAGCGTCTTGACACGGCGGCCGGGGCGCACCGGGGAGCCGGTGCGCGCATCCGCCGCGGTGCTGGTCATCAGCGCACTCTCGTCATCGCGTTCGCCACGGCGACGGCACGCAACGGGGCCGCCGCCTTGTTCTGCGACTCCTGGAACTCGCTCGCCGGGTCGGAGTCGGCGACGAGGCCGCCGCCCGCCTGCACGCGGGCGACGCTGTCGCGGATGGTCGCGGTGCGGATGGCGATGGCGAGGTCGGCGTCGCCGCCGAACCCGAAGTAGCCCACCACTCCCCCGTAGAGTCCGCGCTGGGCGGGTTCGAGGGCGTCGATGATCTCCAGCGCCCGTGGCTTCGGGGCGCCCGACAGGGTGCCGGCCGGGAAGGTGGCCCGGAAGACGTCGATCGCGTCGAAGCCGTCCCGGATCTGCCCCTCGACCGACGACACGATGTGCATGATATGGCTGAACCGCTCCACGCGCATGAACTCGGTGACCTCGACGGAGTTCGCCTCGCACACCTTCAGCAGGTCGTTGCGCGCGAGATCGACCAGCATCAGATGCTCGGCCTTCTCCTTCTGGTCGCCGAGCAGCTCGTGCTCGAGCTCGAGATCCTCCTGCGCTGTCGCCCCGCGAGGCTTCGACCCGGCGATCGGATGCGTGTGCGCGCGCCCGCGCTCCACCTTCACCAGGGCCTCGGGGCTCGACCCGACGATCTCGTAGGGCGTGCCGTCGGTGTCGACGAGGCTGAGCAGGTACATGTACGGACTCGGATTGAGCGTGCGCAGCACCCGGTAGACGTCGAGCGGATGCGCAGTGGTGTCGAGCTCGAACCGCTGCGAGATCACCACCTGGAAGATGTCGCCCTCGCGGATGTGCTCCTTGGCGACCTCGATCGCCCCGAGGAAGTCGTCGCGGTCGGTGCGGTGCCGCGGCTCGCCCGTGGCCGCGAAGTCGACGGTGGCGAGCCACGCCTCGGCCGGCTGGGCGAGCGCGTTCTGCAGCTCGTCGAGACGTGCCTGCGCGTTGCTCCACAGCTCGTCCGCCGGGGTGTCGTCGTCGGTGAGGACGTTCACGAGCAGCTGTATCGTGCCGTTGCTGTGGTCGACGACCACGATCTCGGAGACGAAGGAGAGACCCTGGCTCGGCATGCGGTAGTCGGCCGGCGGGCGGTTCGGCAGGCGCTCGATCTGCCGCACCGACTCCCAGCCGATGAAGCCGACGAGTCCCCCGGTGAGCGGAGGGTGCGAGTCGACCGCCGGGGTCTTCCAGAACTCGTAGAGCGCACTCAGCGCCTCGAGCGGGCCCTCGGGGAGGCCGGCCGGGAAGGCGCGCTGCTCATCGAGACCGAGCGGGAGCCAGACGGCCCGGTCGTCCTGCTCGGTGAGCAGCCCGAAGCTCGAGACGCCGATGAACGAGAACCGCGACCAGATGCCGCCCTGCTCCGCGGATTCGAGGAGGAAGGTGCCCGGGCGGCCGTCGGCGAGCTTGCGGTAGATGCCTACCGGGGTCTCGCCGTCGGCGAACAGCTCGCGGGTCACCGGGATGACCCGGTGGCTCGCGTGCAGCTGCCCGAACTCGGCACGCGTGGTCGAGTTCTGTGCGGTGGAAGTCATGGTCTCATGAGTATTTCAGGTCGGCAGCGGTTTCACTCCACCGGTCCGATGACCGGCTGCAGCGGGTCGACGTCGAAACACCGGCGCGCGCCTGTGTGGCATGCGGCGCCGATCTGGTCGACCTGCACCAACAGGGTGTCGTCGTCGCAGTCGAGCGCCGCACCCTTGACGAATTGCACGTGGCCCGAGGTGTCGCCCTTGCGCCAGTACTCCTGCCGCGAGCGCGACCAGAAGGTGACGCGACCCTCGGTGAGGGTGCGGCGCAGTGCTTCGGCGTTCATGTAGCCGAGCATCAGCACCTCCTTGGTGTCCCACTGCTGGATGATCGCCGGCAGCAGGCCCGCCTCGTCGAACGTCGCGCGCTCGAGCACGGCTTCCACGTCGTTCATCGCACCACCACCCCGTCTTTCCGCAATTCGTCCTTCACATCGCCGACCGTCATCTCGCGCAGGTGGAACACGGATGCGGCGAGCACCGCATCCGCCCCCGCCGCGATCGCCTGGCCGAAGTGCTCCACCCGGCCGGCACCGCCCGAGGCGATGACCGGCACCGAACTCAGTTCGCGCATCAAGTGCACCAGCTCGAGGTCGAAGCCGTCTTTGGTGCCGTCGGCGTCGATCGAATTCACCAGCAGCTCGCCCGTGCCGCGCTCGATCGCCTGGCGGGCCCAGTCGAGCGCATCGAGTTCGGTCTCGCGCCGGCCGCCGTGGGTGGTGACCACGAAGCCCGACGGGATGGTCGCGCTCGGCGCCGTGCGCTTCACGTCGAGCGAGAGCACGAGCACCTGAGCGCCGAAGCGGTCGGCGATCTCGTCGATCAGCTCCGGCCGGGCGATGGCGGCGCTGTTCACGCCCACCTTGTCGGCGCCGTGCGCCTGCAGTCGTGCCACGTCGTCGGTGCTGCGCACGCCGCCCCCGACGGTGAGCGGGATGAAGACCTGCTGGGCGGTCTGCCGCACCACGTCGTACATGGTGTCGCGCGCATCCACCGTGGCCGTGACGTCGAGGAAGGTGAGCTCGTCGGCACCCTGCGCGGCGTAGAGCGCCGCGAGCTCCACCGGGTCGCCGGCGTCGCGCAGGTTCTCGAAGTTCACGCCCTTCACCACGCGGCCGGCCGCCACGTCGAGGCAGGGGATGACACGTACCGCGAGGCTCATCAGATCCTCGCGGCGTGAATCGGGCTGACCAGGATGGCGCGCGCGCCGACGGCGTACAACGCGTCCATCACGTGGTTCGTGTCGAGCCGCGGCACCATCGACCGAACCGCCACCCACTCCGCGTCGTGCAGCGGCGAGATGGTCGGCGACTCGATGCCGGGCGTGAGCGCCACTGCTTCGTCGAGCTGCGCCACCGGTACGTCGTAGTCCATCAGCACGTACTGGCGGGCGACCAGGACGCCCTGCAGCCGGCGAAGCAGGGTCTCGGCGCCGGGGTGCTCGGTTCCGGAGCTGATGAGCACCGCGGTGGACTCGAGGATGACCGGACCGAAGATCTCGAGGCCCGCCTTGCGCAGGGTGCCGCCGGTGGAGACGACGTCGGCCACCGCATCGGCCACGCCGAGTCGCACGGCGGACTCCACCGCGCCGTCGAGGCGGATGAGGGTGGCCGTGATGCCGTGCCGGGCGAGGAACGCCCCGACCAGACCGGGGTAGCTGGTCGCCACCCGTGCGCCCTGGAGGTCGGCCAGCTCGATCGCCGTGCCCTCAGGGCGGGCGAAGCGGAAGGTGGATTCGCCGAAGTCGAGGGCGGCGGTCTCGGTGGCGGTGGACTCGGAGTCGAGCAGCAGGTCGCGGCCGGTGATGCCGACGTCGAGCGCGCCCGAGCCGACGTAGGTCGCGATGTCACGGGGGCGCAGGTAGAAGAACTCGACGTCGTTGCGCGGGTCGAGGGTGACGAGCTCCCGCGGGTCGCGGCGGCCGATGTAACCGGCCTCGGCGAGCATCTGGGCGGCGGTCTCGGAGAGCGAGCCCTTGTTGGGCACGGCGATCTTGAGCATGGGGGTCTTTCGGTGAAGAAGTGAGAGGGGGGGGTGGGAGGCTCTGCCGTCACAGATGTCGGTAGATGTCGGCCGGGGTGAGCCCTTTCGCCAGCATCATGACCTGCAGGTGGTAGAGCAGCTGCGAGATCTCCTCGGCCGCGTTCTCGTCGGATTCGTATTCGGCGGCCATCCACACCTCGGCGGCCTCCTCCACGATCTTCTTGCCGATCGTGTGCACACCACCGTCGAGTTCACGCACGGTGCGCGAACCCTCGGGGCGCTCGACCGCTTTCGCGGAGAGCTCGAGGAACAGCTCGTCGAATGTCTTCACGAGTCCAGGGTACCGGTGTCAGTGGGTGTGCCGGGCCGCGAGCGACCGCAGCCGGTCGACCTGCGCCGAGGCGCTCTCGGCGCCGAAGACGCTGGAGCCCGCCACGAAGGTGTCGGCACCCGCCTCGGCGGCGATGGCGATGGTGTCGTCGTTGATGCCGCCGTCGACCTGCAGCCAGACGTCGATGCCCGAGGCACGCACCGCCTGCGCGAGAACGCCGAGTTTGGGCATGGTCTCGGGCATGAACGACTGGCCGCCGAAGCCCGGCTCGACGGTCATGACGAGCACCATGTCGAATTCGGGCAGGAGCTCCAGGTAGGGCTCGACGGCGGTGCCGGGCTTGACGGCGATGCCGGCGCGGGCGCCCCGCTCGCGGAGGCTCCGCGCCACCGCCACCGGGTCATCGGTGGCCTCGGCGTGGAAGGTGACCGAGTAGGCGCCGGTCTCGGCGTACAGCGGTGCCCAGCGCGCCGGGTCGTCGATCATGAGGTGGAGGTCGAGCGGCACGGGCGACACCTGTTGCAGTCGTTCCACCACTGGCAGCCCGATGGTGAGATTCGGCACGAAGTGGTTGTCCATGACGTCGATGTGCGCCAGGTCGGCGTTGCTGATGCGCCCGAGCTCCGCCTCGAGGTTCGCGAAGTCGGCGGCCAGGATGCTGGGGTTGATACGCACTACCACCCTCCGACCCTATCGCCCGCCGGCAATCGCTCCACCGCCTGCCCGGTCACCCCCGCGATCAACTCGAAGTCCCTGTCGACGTGCAACACGATGCGATGGTTGATTTCCGCCATGGCTGCTGTGAGGATGTCGACGGCCGAGGCCGCCCGATGGTGGCCGCGCTCAGCGAGCAGGCGCTGAATCTCCACCGCGCGAATTTCCACCGCGGGCGTGACGAGTTCGAGCACCAGCTCTGAGACCGGAGGCGAGGCCATGATGCGCTTCCATTCCAGGGCCGATCGAGCGGTCACACCGATTTCGAGTCGCGACGCGGTGCACATCCCGACCAGGCCACGTGCCGTGCGCTCATTCCACGTCGGGCCATCAGGGCTTCGAGACAGTCGAACCAACGCCGATGTGTCCATGAGCCATCGCTTCTCGTTCATGAGGCGGAGCCGCGAGAGGACTCGGACAGACGCGACAACCGCTGGCAACCCTCGCGCCACTCCCTCCGCTGCTCGGCAGTCAGTGGCGGCTTGCGCGCTTCTCGCGCCAGCACGGCGCCGATGAAGTCTTCGCGGGACATCGCGCACCGCTCGGCGATCTCGTCGAGGGCGGCGACGATGTCGTCGGAGAGGTCGGAGATGATGATGTCGGTGCTGATGGCTCCCTTCGCCACCGGCGAGGTTACCACACTCATGAGGACTTCTCGGCTACTCGCACGACGCCGTTCGAGTGGCTGAGGAAGCAGCCGCGCACGACGACTCCACGGCCGGCGATCGCCGCCGCGAGGGCATGGACCGCGCGACGCTCGGTGTCGTCGAGCACGGGTTCGCCGGGCCGCTCCCAGGTCAGCACGATGCTCGCCGCGCCCACCATCGCGGCGATGCCGCACGCGCGCGCTCCGAGGTCGTCGAGTTCGTTGGTGGCCGGGTCGAGCGCGAAGCCGGCGCAGGGCACGATCAGCGGCACCGGCCGGTCGTCCGACCCGAGGAACATCAACCAGAACTGGCGACGATCGGCCGGCCCGACCAGCGAGCTCACCAGCTCGATCACGTCGGTGTCGGAACGGATGGGCGGTTGGGCGGCGATCTGGGCCGGCGTGCTGGGGCTGTGCATGGGCTCTACGATGCCCGTCACGCGAGCGCCGCTGAGCGGTTCGGCCGAATCTGTGGACAGCGCGCTGGGCCGCGCCCATTGTGAGGAAGTGGTCGGGCGCGGTCAGAGCTTGCGGAACAGCGCCACGAACATCGCATCGGTGGTGTTGCGGTGCGGCCACAGCTGCACCGCCGCATCCGGCGCCCCGAGCACCACGGTGCCGGCGGTGACCTCGCGCAGCACCGCCTGCGTGTCGAGCTGCTCGAGCGCGCCGTCCCACCGGCGCAGCGCACCCTGAACCTGCCCGCGCGTCTCCCCCACGTGCGGGGAGCAGGTGACGTACGCCAGTAGCCCGCCGGGCTTCAGCGCTCGCACTGCGGAGTCGATCAGCTCCTGCTGCAACGCCACCAGCGCGGCGACATCGCCCGGCGTCTTGCGCCAGCGCGCCTCCGGCCGTCGCCGCAGCGCGCCGAGCCCGGTGCAGGGCGCATCGACCAGGATGCGATCGAACGATTCCGGCTCCTCGGCGCCGATGATCGTGCCGTCCCGCTCCCAGACCTCCGGCGCATCGGGCAGGGCCGCCACCGCGCGCCGCACCAGCCCGGCCCGGGCGGCCACCGGCTCGTTGGCGATCACGGTGGCCCCGCCGAGCCGCGCCTCGGCCGCGAGGACGGCTGTCTTGCCGCCGGGCCCGGCGCACAGGTCGAGCCAGCGCTCGCCGCCCGTGATCGGGCGCGCCCGGGTGAGCGCGAGGGCCGCGAGTTGCGACCCCTCGTCCTGTACCCGGGCCGTTCCTTCGTGCACGGCGGGAATGCCGGCCGGGTCGCCCGTGGGGGCGAGCAGGCCGATCGGCGAGAGCGCCGAAGGCAGGGTGCCGTGCCCAACCGCCTCCCGGTCGACCAGTCCGGGCAGCGCCGCGAGGCTCAGTCGGGCGGGCGTGTTGTCGGCCTCGAGCAGTTCGCCGAGCTGCGCCGCGAGCTCGTCGCCGGTCACGCCGTCCGCCGCCAGGGCGCGGCGGAACGCCCGGATCACCCAGGCCGGATGCGACGCCGCCACGGCGAGCCGCTCGTCGTCGTCGGATGCCGCGGCCAGGACCCGTTCGAGCCACTCGCTCGCCGGGGTACGGGTGATGGCCCGGAGCACACCGTTCACGAACCCGGTCGCCGATCGCGACGCGACCTGCCGGGCGAGCTCCACCGACTCGTTGACGGCGGCGTGCTGCGCCACCCGCAGCGAGAGGATCTGATGGCAGCCGAGTTCGAGCACGTCCCGCACCGGTCCGTCGATCTCGTCGATCGGCCGGCCCGAGGCCAGCTCGATCACCCGGTCGTAGTAGCCGCGCATCCGCAGGGTGCCATAGGTGAGCTCGGTCGCAAGGCCGGCATCAGCCGGGTCCAGGTGCGCCGCGGCGATCTTCGACGGCAGCAGCAGGTTGGCGTAGGCGTCGTCGGCGCGCACCGCCGTGATCACCTCGAGCGCGATCCGCCGCGCGGGCTGCACGGGCCCGGGCGCCGGGCGGGGGGTCGCCGGTTTCCGCCGCTGCGGCCCGCGACGACCGGCGCCACCGCCCGATCCCGCGTCGCGTCGCCCGCCGGCTCTGGCGTCGCGCCGGCCGCCCCCGGCATCCGCGTCGCCGCTCATCGTGCCACCATCCGTTCCGCTCCCGCTCCGCGCCACCAGTCGGCCGCCGCCATCGGTTTCTTCCCGGCCGGATGCACGGTCACCAGCTCCAGCGGCGCACCGCCGGTGCCCACGTAGACGTGCCGCCCCGCGGCCTCCACGACGCCCGGATCAAGGCGCGCCCGGTCGCGCGCCGGCGCCGCCTCGAGCACCTTCACCCGCACCCCGTCGATCTCGGTGAACGCCCCCGGCTCCGGCGTCACCCCGCGCAACCGCGCGTACACCACCTCGAGCGGCTGACTGAAGTCGAGCCGGGCATCGTCGATGCCGAGCTTGGGTGCCAGCGTGACCTCGCCCGACTGCTCCCGCGGCGACGCTCCGCCCGCGATGGCGTCGACGGTGTCGGCGAGCTGCTCGGCGCCCGCATCGGCCAGGCGCCCCAGCAGGTTCCCGGATGTCTCGTGCGGCGCGATCGGGGTGGTCGAGCTCGACCAGACGGGCCCGTCGTCGAGCCCGGGCTGCAGCTGGAACACGGTGGCGCCGGTCGTGGTGTCGCCCGAGATGACCGCCCACTGCACCGGCGCGGCACCGCGCCAGCGGGGCAGCAACGAGAAGTGCAGGTTGATCCAGCCCCGCGCCGGCGTGCTGAGCAGAGGCTCCCACACGAGTCCGCCGTAGGCGACGATCACGCCCAGGTCGGGCGACAGCGCGGCGACCTGAGTGGTCACCTCTTCGTCGAGCCGGTTCGCCTTGATCACCGGCACCCCGAGCGCCGTGGCCGCGACCGCCACCGGCGACGGCGTCAGCACGCGTTTGCGGCCGAGCGGGGCGTCGGCCCGGGTGATCACCGCCACGACCTCGTGGCGTGCGGCCAGGGTTTCGAGGCTCGGCACCGCCACGGCGGGGGTGCCCGCGAACACGAGTCTCATTCCATGATCTCCGAATCGTCGAACCGCACCCGCAGGGTCGGTGGTGGGCGGAACCCGGTGCGCCCGGCCTTGGCCCGGCGGCTGGTCGCATTCTTCACGACCAGCGCCCGCAGGTGACGGGCGACGGATGCGCCCACCGCGTAATCGAACCGCACGATCGCGCGCACGGTACCGTCGTCGGCCGGCACCGGACCCAGCGTGTCCATCTTCGCCCATTCGGCGTCGGTCATGAGACCCCGGAGGTCCGTCAGCGCCGTCTGCACCGTGTCCGGTGCCCCCGTGACCGTCGCGATGCGCACCGCGGGCGGGAAGCGCAGCCGCCTCCGATCGGCGAGCTCAGAGCCCGCCACCGCCTCCTGTTGCCAGGTGACGAGGGCCCGGGCGAGTTCTCCGCCGACACCGACCAGCACGTTCGTGGCGCGCGGCGCCGAGAGGGCGATCGCGTTCGACCACCAGCGCAGGCAGTCCTCCGCCACCCGGAGCGACTCCCGCGCGAGCATCCGTGGTCCGTCGAGCAGGAGCACCGCACGGTAGCCGCCGGACGCGATCGGTTCGGCGCCCCGGGTCGCCACCACGAGCGCCGGCCGGTCGTCCACGGTGAGCACGGTGCGCTCGCCGTCGGACACGATCACCCGCGTGCCGGGGAAGGCACGCCCGAGTTCGTCGGCCGTGCGCCCCGCCCCGATCGACGCGAAACGGTACGTGGTGCCCTGGCAGTGCGAGCAGACCCAGTTCGTGGCGATGGCGCCGCAGAGCGTGCAGGAGGGCCGCTGACCGGCGCGGGCGACGTGCAGCGGCCCGCCGCACACGGTGCAGCCCGCGGGCGCGTGGCAGGTCTGGCAGGCCAGCACGGGCGCGTACCCGGGGCGTGCGACCTGCACCAGAACCGGCCCCGACTCCAGCGCCGCGCGGGCCACCTGCCACGCGGCGGAGGGAATGCGGGCGGCGTTCTGCGGCGCATCCGCGTCGGCCTGCTCCGCCGTCGGCACCACGCGCGGGAGGTAGCGCGGGGCCGGGAAGACCTGGTGCAGGAACCCGATCTCCACGAGCCGCTCGACCTCGGTGCTGCGCGAGTGCGCGATGAACACGAGACGGCAACCCGACTGCTCCTGTCGCACCAGCGCGGCATCGCGCACGTGCACGTACGGCGCGTGCGGTTCGCTCTGCAGGGAGTCCCCCTCGTCCCACACCACGATGAGGCCGAGCCGTGACACCGGTGCGTAGATGCTCGACCGGTTTCCCACCACGATGTGCGGGGCGCCGTCGAGGGCGGTGAGGAAGTGGGCGTACCGGTCGCTCCGCGCCTGCCGTGCGTCGAGGGGCACCACGGCATTGCCGACGCCCTCGTGCGAGAGCGCCTGCTCGAGCGCGATCTGGTCGCGGTAGTCGGGCACGGCGACGATCACCGATTCGCCGCCGCGGAACACCGCCGCCGCGAGTTCGGCCACGGTGAGCGCCCAATGGCCGACCGTGTGCGCGGTGTCGTCGGCGGTGCGCACGGGCACGACGGTCGCGATCGCGTCAATCGCCGCCCGGGCTCCCGACTCGGCCAGGTGGGCCGCGTCGGCGGCCGTGTACCCGGTGAGGACGGGCGGGTCGACGACGGATGCGCCGGCGAGCGGCGACGAGGCGCGCTCAGCCCCCTGCCGCGCCAGAAACGCTTTCTCCACCCGCACGAAGCGCGGCGGGATGGCCAGTCGCACGATGTCGCAGGCGCTGCCGGCGGCCCGGTCGGCGAGGCGACGTGCGAGCGCCCACACCTCCGGGGCGAGCACGGGCAGTGGCGACACGATCTCCTCAAGCTCGCTGAGCGACCCGCCGAACTCCCCCGGGCCCGCGTCCCGGCCGGGTTCGACCAGGTCGACGATGTAGCCCCGCGCCGTCCGCCCAGCCGAGCGCAACGGCACTTTGACCCGCACACCAGGCCGGGCATCCGGTGCCAGCGCGGGCGGCACACGATAGTCGAACAACCGGTCCAACTGCGGCAGCGGGGACTCCAGCATCACCCGTGCCACGAGCACCGGGCTCCCGGATTCCAGCGACGGCGGGGTGGGTTCTTCCGCCGCCACAGCCACGCCGGGCGTGCTCACGGCGCGTCTCTCATGACGCCCCTACAGACCCGCGGCGGCGCGGAGCTCCTCGACCCGGTCGAGGCGCTCCCAGGTGAACTCGGGGAGTTCGCGACCGAAGTGGCCGTAGGTGGCGGTGCGCGCATAGATCGGCCGAAGCAGGTCGAGGTCTTCGATGATCGCGGCCGGCCGCAGGTCGAAGACGCTGCGGAGCGCGTCGGTGATCACCTGGTCGGACACGACGCCGGTGCCGAAGGTCTCGACGTAGAAGCCCACCGGAGCGGCCTTGCCGATGGCGTAGGCGATCTGCACCTCGAGCCGCGAGGCGAGGCCCGCTGCGACCGCGTTCTTGGCCACCCAGCGCATGGCGTACGCGGCCGAGCGGTCGACCTTCGACGGGTCTTTGCCGCTGAACGCGCCGCCGCCGTGACGCGCCGCGCCACCATAGGTGTCGACGATGATCTTGCGCCCGGTGAGGCCGGCGTCGCCCTGCGGGCCGCCGATCTCGAACACCCCGGTCGGGTTGATCAGCACCCGCACGTCGGACGAGTCGAGCTTCAGCCCGCCCTCCTCGGCCGCATCGAGCACGGGCCGGATGACGGTCTGCTCGACGTCGTGCCGCAGCTGGTCGAGACCGACCCGGGGCGAGTGCTGGGTGGAGAGCACCACGGTGTCGACCGTCTTCGGCACCACGCCGTCGTAGCCGATGGTGACCTGGGTCTTGCCGTCGGGGCGCAGGTAGTCGAGCACGCCCTCCTTGCGCACGGCGGCGAGCCGCTCGGAGAGCCGGTGCGCCAGCCAGATCGGCAGCGGCATGAGCTGCGGGGTCTCGGTGGTGGCGTAGCCGAACATGATGCCCTGGTCACCGGCGCCCTGCCGGTCGATCTCGTCGGTGGACGACCCCTCACGGGTCTCGAACGCGTTGTCGACGCCCTGGGCGATGTCGGGCGACTGCCCGCCGATCGAGACCGAGACACCGCAGGAGCGGCCGTCGAACCACACGTCGGAGGAGGTGTAGCCGATGGAGGTGATCTTCTCCCGCACGATCGCCGGGATCTCCACGTACCCCTTCGTCGTCACCTCGCCCGCCACGTGCACGAGACCTGTGGTGACGAGCGTCTCCACGGCCACCCGGGAGTGCGGGTCGACCGCGAGCAGCGCGTCGAGGATGCTGTCGGAGATCTGGTCGCAGATCTTGTCGGGGTGGCCTTCGGTGACGGACTCGGAGGTGAACAGGCGAAGAGAGGTCATGCTGCTCCAGATAGGGCGGTGGCGAACACTTCGAGGATGTCATCAGCCACCGACGTTTTGCTTCCCGATGCCTCGAGAACTATAGCGCCGGCCGCGTCGAGAACGGTCACGGCGTTGTCGCTCTGCGCGAACCCGGTCGTCCAGCCGACCCCGTTCACCACGAGGTAGTCGCAGCCCTTGCGGGCGATCTTCGCGCGGCCGAGTGCGATCAGCTCGTCGCGATCGGTCGCCGTCTCGGCGGCGAAGCCGACGATGAGCCTGCCGTTGCGTTCGGCGGCCGAGAGAGTGGCCAGGATGTCGGGGTTCTGCACGAGCTGCAGCGTGAGCTGCTCCCCCGCGTCGGACTTCTTGATCTTGTCGTCCGAGATGACGACCGGCCGGTAGTCGGCCACCGCCGCCGCCATGATGACGAGGTCGTGCTGCGGCGCGGCGGCTTCGGCGGCGGCCAGTAGTTCGGCGGCCGTCTCCACCCGCAGCACGTCGATGCCGGCGTCGTGCGGCAACGGCACCTCCACGTGCGCCGCGATCAGCGTCACGCGGGCGCCACGCGCTGCCGCGGCCCGCGCCAGCGCCACCCCCTGCCGCCCGCTCGAGCGGTTGCCGAGGAAGCGCACGGGGTCGAGTGGCTCCCTGGTCCCGCCGGCGGTCACCAGCACCGAGCGCCCCTGGAAATCGAGCGGATGCGCGTGCGCCGCGACGGCCAGCGCCTCACGCACGATGTCGTCGGGCTCGGCCATCCGCCCGGGGCCCGAGTCCTTGCCGGTCAACTGCCCGCTCACCGGGCCGACCAGGTGCACACCGCGCGATTCGAGCGTGCGCACGTTCGCGACCGTCGCCGGGTTCTGCCACATCTCGGTGTGCATGGCGGGCGCGATGACCAGCGGCGCCTTCGAGGCGAGCACCGTGTTGCCGAGCAGGTCGTCGGCGAGTCCCGCCGCGAGCTTGGCGATGGTGTTCGCCGTGGCAGGGACGATGACGATGAGGTCGGCCGCCTGGCCGATGGCGACGTGCCGCACCTCGGCCACCGCCTCATAGAGGTCGGTGTTCACCGTGTTGCGCGAGATCGCCTCGAGCGTCGGCCGGCCGACGAACCGCAACGCCGCCTCGGTCGCCACGACATGCACGTCGTGCCCTTCGAGCACCAGACCCCGGATGACGTTCACCGCCTTGTAGGCCGCGATGCCACCCGTGATGCCGACGACGATGTTCAATTGCGAGCCGATGCGGATGCGCTGATGCGGGCTACTCGACGGGAGCGGCGGGACGGACCTCGAGCTTGTCCTCGTTGATCTCGTGCAGCGCCACCGAGAGCGGCTTGTCGTCGATGGTGGAGTCGACGAGCGGCCCCACGTTGTCGAACAGGCTACCCTCGTGCAGGTCGGCGTAGTAGTCGTTGATCTGGCGCGCGCGCTTGGAGGCGAAGATCACCAGGGCGTACTTCGAGTCGACCTTCGAGAGAAGTTCGTCGATGGGCGGGTCGATGATGCCGAGCTTGTTGGTGGGCATTGTGTGCTTACTCCTTGCCGTGAAGGCCGATCGCCTTCTGAATCTGCATCAATTCTACGACCTCCGCCGCCGCCGCCCGCACATCGCGGTTCACGACGCGGTGATCGAACTCGTCCTGGGCCGCCAATTCGACCCGCGCCGTGGCCAGCCGGCGCTCCTGCTCGTCGAGCGATTCGGTGCCACGCCCGATCAGCCGCCGCACCAACTCGTCCCAGGTCGGCGGCAGCAGGAACACCAGGGTCGCCTCGGGCATGGCGGCCTTGACCTGGCGGGCGCCCTGGATGTCGATCTCGAGCAGGACGCTGCGGCCGCTGCCGAGAGCCTCCTCGATCGGGGTGCGGGGCGTGCCGTAGCGCGACTTGTTGTGCACTACCGCCCACTCGAGGAACTCGCCCGCCTCGATCATCCGGTCGAACTCCGCATCCGAGACGAAGTAGTAGCTGACACCGTCGGTCTCGCCCGGGCGTGGCGCGCGGGTGGTGGCCGAGACCGAGAGCAGCACCTCCGGGTAGTTCTCCCGGATGTACGTCGACACCGTTCCCTTGCCGACCGCCGTCGGTCCGGCCAGCACGACGAGCCGGCTCTGCGCCGACTGCTCGACGCGCGGGGCGCGCTTCTGCAGGAACTCCCGCAGTCGCTGCTGCTGGTGCACGCCGAGCCCCGAGAGCCGCTTGGACGCCGCGATCCCCAGTCGCTCCATCACCCGGTCGACCCGCACCGGGCCGAGGCCGGGGATGCTCAGCAGCAGGTCGCGCACCCGCATCGTCGCCTCGATGCTCTCGGTCGACGACAGTGCCGTCTCGAGCACCGCGACCGCGGACAGCCGCTTCTCGTTGACGGCGCGCTTCACGGCGGCCCGCGCGCGCCGAGCCGCGACGGCCGCGCGCGACGCGGCGACCCGGTCGACCTCGGGCGGCCTCACCGGGCGACCGCCGCGAGATGTGCCGCGTCGGCATCGATGGCTGCGGCGAGCCCGTCGGCGCCGTGCTGGAGGATCGAGCGCGACACCGCGACGACGACGTTCGGTGCGAGCGGCCCGAAGACGCCGCTGAGCTGGGAGAACTCCGCCCCCTGGAAGCCGAACCCAGGCGCCAGCACGGGCGTCGTGGAGAGCGCCCGCACGGCCTCGTTCGTGAAGCCGTAGTCGTCGAGCCGCTTGGTGGCGCCGAGCACCAGTCCGAAGTCGCCGAGCCGGGTGCGGTCGGTGTTGCGGGCCGCCACCTCGTCGGCGACGAGCCTCGAGACGGTGGCGCCGGCATCCGTTCGCGCCGTCTGCAGCGTGCGCGATTCGGGGTTGGAGGTGGCGCTCAGCACGAACACGCCTTTACCCGCTGCCGCGGCCCGCTCGAACAGGCCGTCGAGGGCACCGACCCCCGTGAACGCGGTCACGGTGAGCGCATCGACCTCGAGCGGCGAACCGGGTTCGAGCCAGGCGCTCGCGTAGCCGTCGTTGGTGGAACCGATGTCGCCGCGCTTGGCGTCGCCGATGACGAGCAGCCCGGCGGCGCGTGCCGCGGCCAGCACCTCTTCGAGGGCGGCGAAACCGGCCGAGCCGTAGGCCTCGAAGAACGCCACCTGCGGCTTCACCACGACCACCCGGCCGGCCGCCGCCCCGACCACGGCGAGCCCGAGGCTCCGCGCGCCGGCGGCCGAGGTGGGCAGGCCCCAGGCGTCGAGGAGGTACGGATGCGGGTCGATGCCCACACAGAGCCGCCCGCGCGCCGCGATGGCCGCGTCGAGCCGCTCGCCGAAACTCCCTTGCCCGGTGCCGGGTTCCGCTGCGCTCATCCGCGCGCGCTCCTGGCCACCGCGTACTCCTGCAGGGAGGTGACCTCGAAGCCCTCGTTCAGCGCCTCGAACGAGGCGACCGCCGCGCCGAGCTGGGCGATGGTGGTGAACAGGGGCTTGTCGGCCGCGACCGCCGCCGCCCGGATCTCGTAGCCGTCGGCACGTGCCGACCGGCCCGAGGGCGTGTTGATGACGATGTCGACCTTGTTCGCGTTGATCAGGTCGACGACGCTCTCCCCGCCCTGCCCCTCGGAGAACTTCGCCACCACCCCGGCGTGGATGCCGTTGCGGTTCAGCACCTCCGCGGTGCCGGTGGTGGCGATGATCTCGAAGCCGAGCTGCTGCAGCCGCAGCACCGGGAGCACGATGGCGCGCTTGTCGCGGTCCGAGACCGAGACGAACACCGTTCCGGTCGTCGGCATGCCGCCGTAGGCGGCCTCCTGGCTCTTGGCGAAGGCACGCGGGAAGTCGCGGTCGATCCCCATCACCTCGCCGGTCGACCGCATCTCGGGCCCCAGCACCGAGTCGACGATCAGACCGTCCTTGGTGCGGAAGCGCTTGAACGGGAGCACCGCCTCCTTGACCGCGACCGGCGAGTCGAGCGGAACGATCGAACCGTCCTGCACCGGCAGCAGCCCCTCGGCCTTCAGCTCTTCGATCGTGCTGCCGACCATGATGCGGGACGCCGCCTTGGCGAGCGGGATGCCGAGCGCCTTCGACACGAACGGCACCGTGCGCGAGGCGCGAGGGTTGGCCTCGAGCACGTAGAGGATGCCGGCGCCGATGGCGAACTGCACGTTGAGCAGGCCCTGCACGCCGATGCCCTGCGCGATGGCGAGGGTGGCTTCGCGCACGTGGTCGATCTGGTCGCGGCCGAGGGTGACGGGCGGCAGGGTGCAGCTGGAGTCGCCGGAATGGATGCCCGCTTCCTCCAGGTGCTCCATGATGCCGCCGATGTAGAGCTCACGGCCGTCGTAGAGCGCGTCGACGTCGATCTCGATCGCGTCGTCGAGGAAGCGGTCGACCAGCAGCGGATTCGCGCTGCCCACCATCCCCTGCCCGGCGATGCGGTCGAAGTAGTCGGCGAGCGACGGGGTGTCGTAGACGATCTCCATGCCGCGGCCGCCCAGCACGTAAGAGGGCCGCACGAGCACCGGGAAGCCGATCTCCTCGGCGACCGTCACGGCCGACTCGTAGTCGGTCGCCGTGCCGTTCTTCGGCGCGAGGATGCCGGCGGCGTCGAGGATGCCCGCGAACAGCCCGCGCTCCTCCGCGAGGTCGATCGCCTCGGGCGTGGTGCCGAGGATCGGCACTCCGGCCTCCTTGAGGCCCTTCGCGAGCCCGAGCGCGGTCTGGCCGCCCAGCTGCACCACGACGCCCACGAGCTCGCCGGACTGCGATTCGGCGTGGATGACCTCCAGCACGTCTTCGAGGGTCAGCGGCTCGAAGTACAGCCGGTCGCTGGTGTCGTAGTCGGTGGAGACCGTCTCGGGGTTGCAGTTGATCATGATCGTCTCGAACCCGGCGTCGTGCAGCGCGAACGAGGCGTGCACGCAGGAGTAGTCGAACTCGACGCCCTGCCCGATGCGGTTGGGGCCGGAGCCCAGGATGACGACCTTCCGCGCATCCGACGGCTCGACCTCGGTCTCCAGGTCGTAGCTGGAGTAGTGGTAGGGCGTGAGCGCCGGGAACTCCCCCGCGCAGGTGTCCACCGTCTTGTACACCGGGCGGATGCCGAGGATGTGCCGCACCTCGCGCACCTCCTTCTCGCCGAAGCCGCGCAACGACGCGATCTGCGCATCCGAGAAGCCGTGCTCCTTGGCCAGGGTGAACATGGCGTGGTCGGCGTTGTCGGCCGACGCGATCGCCTCCGCGACCTCGTTGATGAGCACGATCTGGTCGATGAACCACGGGTCGATCTTGGTCGCCTCGAAGACCTCGTCGGCGCTGGCGCCCGCGCGGAGCGCCTGCTGCACCGTGACGATGCGGCCGTCGGTCGGCACGGCGGCGAGGGCGAGCAGCTCCTCCTTCGAGGCGCTGAGCGGCTCCCAGTGGAAGCTCGATCCGCGCTTCTCGAGCGAGCGCAGCGCCTTCTGCAGCGCCTGCGAGAAGTTGCGGCCGATGGCCATCGCCTCGCCCACCGACTTCATGGTGGTGGTGAGGGTGGGGTCGGCGGCCGGGAACTTCTCGAACGCGAACCGGGGCACCTTCACCACGACGTAGTCGAGGGTGGGCTCGAAGGATGCGGGGGTCACCTTCGTGATGTCGTTCGGGATCTCGTCGAGCCGGTAGCCGATGGCGAGCTTCGCCGCGATCTTGGCGATCGGGAATCCGGTGGCCTTCGACGCGAGCGCCGACGAGCGGGACACGCGCGGGTTCATCTCGATCACGATGATGCGCCCGTTGGCCGGGTCGACGGCGAACTGGATGTTGCAGCCCCCGGTGTCCACACCCACGGCGCGGATGATGTCGATGCCGATGTCGCGGAGCTTCTGGTACTCGCGGTCGGTGAGGGTGAGCGCCGGCGCCACCGTGATCGAGTCGCCCGTGTGCACACCGACCGGGTCGACGTTCTCGATCGAGCACACGACCACCGTGTTGTCGGCCGTGTCGCGCATGAGCTCGAGCTCGTACTCCTTCCAGCCGAGGATCGACTCCTCCAGGAGCACCTCGGTCGTGGGGCTCTGGTGCAGGCCGTCGCCCACGATGCGCCGCAGCTCCTCCTCGGTGTAGGCGAAGCCCGAGCCGAGGCCGCCCATGGTGAACGAGGGGCGCACCACGAGCGGGTAGCCGAGGTCTTTGGCGAACTCGACGGCCTCCTCGACCGTGTGCGCGATGTGCGAGCGAGCCACGTCGGCGCCGCACTGCAGAACCAGCTCCTTGAAGATCTGGCGGTCCTCGCCCTTGTTGATGGCCTCGAAGTTCGCGCCGATGAGCTCGACGTCGTACTTCTCCAGGATGCCGTGCTCGTGCAGCTGGATGGCGGCGTTCAGCGCGGTCTGGCCGCCCAGGGTCGGCAGGATCGCATCCGGCTTCTCCTTGGCGATGATGGCCTCGATCACCTGCCAGGTGATGGGCTCGACGTAGGTGGCGTCGGCGAAGTCGGGGTCGGTCATGATCGTGGCCGGGTTGGAGTTCACCAGGATGACGCGCACGCCCTCCTCGCGCAGCACCCGGCAGGCCTGGGTGCCGGAGTAGTCGAACTCGCAGGCCTGGCCGATGACGATCGGCCCGGAGCCGATCACGAGAACGCTCTGGATGTCGTCTCTCTTGGGCATTACTCGTCGTCTCCTTCGGCGGGGCCTTCGGCGAAGCTCGCGTCGAGCGCGGGCGAGCCGGTCTTCTTCGCGAGGATCATGTCGCGGAAGCGGTCGAACAGGTACATGGAGTCGTGCGGGCCGGCGGCCGCCTCCGGGTGGTACTGCACCGAGAACGCGTCGATGTCGAGGCAGCGGATGCCCTCCACCACGTCGTCGTTGAGGCTCACGTGGCTCACCTCCACCCGGCCGAAGCCGGCGGGCGAGTCGATCACGCCCTCGCGCGGCGCGTCCACCGCGAAGCCGTGGTTCTGGCTCGTGATCTCGACGCGGCCCGTGGTGCGGTCGAGCACGGGCTGGTTGATGCCGCGGTGCCCGAACGGCAGCTTGTAGGTGCCGAAGCCGAGGGCCCGGCCGAGCAGCTGGTTGCCGAAGCAGATGCCGAAGTACGGCGTGCCGCCGCGGAGCACCTCCCGCAGCAGTTCGACGTGGCTCTCCGACGCCTCGGGGTCGCCCGGGCCGTTGGAGTAGAACAGCGCATCCGGCGCCAGGTCCCGCACCTCGTCGGCCGTCACCGACTCGGGCAGCACCTCCACGTCGAAGCCGCGCTCGGCGAGGTAGTTGAGGGTGGAGGTCTTCACCCCGAGGTCGAGCACCGCCACGGAGCCGACCCGCTCGCCCACGGCCGGCACCTGGTAGCGCTCCTTGGTCGAGACGACCGTCGAGAGCTTCTGCCCGGCCATCTCGGCCCCCGAGCGCACCGCGTTCAGCTGGTCGGTCTGGCTGAGCTCATATTCGGCGCCCGAGAAGATGCCGGCGCGCATGGCACCGAAGTTGCGGATGTGTCGGGTCACCGCGCGCGTGTCGATGCCCGAGATGCCCACCACCCCGTCGGTCGCGAGGTCGTCGTCGAGCGAGCGCTGGGCGCGGAAGTTCGACACCACCCGGGAGGGGTCGCGCACGACGTACCCCGCCACCCAGATCTTCGACGACTCCTTGTCGGTGTCGTTCACACCGGTGTTGCCGATGTGCGGTGCGGTCTGCAGCACGATCTGGCCGGCGTAGCTCGGGTCGGTCAGCGTCTCCTGGTACCCGGTCATCCCGGTGGCGAAGACGGCCTCGCCGAGGGTGCGCCCGCGGGCGCCGTAGGCGCGGCCCTCGTAGCGTCGACCGTCTTCCAGCACGAGCACGGCGGGTTCGGTTGAGATCACGTCGACGGTCCTTCCTGTTTCGGGGTGTCCCGGGCGGCGATGCCGGCCGGGATGAGGGAGTTCACGGCGTCGATCAGGCGGGCGGCATCGCCCAGCTCGATCGCGCGGAGGTAGCTCTCGACCGGGGCGGGCCCGGTCTGGCTCTCGTAGGTCCAGTCCAGTCGCACCAGGCCGCCGGTCTCGACGACACGGTCGATCGCCCAGGTCGAGGTCCCGACCGAGCGGATGCTCGCCCGCGGGATGAAGGTCTCGGGTTCGCCCGGGATGGTGAGCCCGACCCCATCGGCGAACACCGTGGCCACACCGCGGCCGCGGAAGGCCAGGCCCGGGATGGTGAGCCGGTCGAGCGGATCGCCCGCGGTGGTGGTGGCCACGTACAGGACGGCGGCTCGTGCGAGTTCTGCACCCCGCGCATCCGTCGCCGGTGCCGCGGTGGGCGCGCGGAAGGCGGCCTGCCGCCGGGTGCGGGCGTGCCAGGCCCAGAACATGGCGCCGAGCAGCAGCAGTGCGAAGAGCGTGACCAGCACGGCCGGGAGGAGTCTAGCCACGGCCGGCCGCCTCCTCCACCGGGGCGAGTTCGCCGTCGCGCAGGGTCGGGAAGCCGCGATGGAAGGTCCAGCGCACCCGGCCCGACAGGCTCACGCCCTCGTAGGGGGTGTTCTGGCTCTTGCCGGCCAGCCGGTCGAGGGTGAAGACGCTGCGGTCGGCGGGGTCGACCAGGGTGAGGTTGGCGGGAGCGCCCTCCTCGAAGTCGTGGCTGTGCCCGCTCAGCCGCCCGATGCGGGCCGGGGTGCCGGAGAGCAACCGGGCCACGTCGGCCCAGTCGCAGAGACCCGTGTCGACGAGCGCGGTCTGCACCACGGGCAGCGCCGACTCGAGGCCGACCATGCCGAACGACGCGGCATCCCACTCGCTCTCCTTCGACTCCCGCGGGTGCGGGGCGTGGTCGGTGGCGACGATGTCGATCGTGCCGTCGGCGACGCCCGCGCGGAGCGCCTGCACGTCCTCGTCGCGGCGCAGCGGCGGGTTGACCTTGTAGCGGGCGTCGTAGCTGCGGATGAGCTCTTCGGTGAGCAGGAGGTGGTGCGGGGTGGCCTCAGCCGTCACCTGGATGCCGCGGGCTTTCGCCCAGCGCACCACGTCGACCGATCCGGCGGTGGAGAGGTGGCAGATGTGCAGTCGTGCACCCACGTGCTCGGCCAGCAGCACGTCGCGGGCGATGATCGACTCCTCGGCCACCGCCGGCCAGCCCTTGAGGCCGAGCTCGGAACTCAGGGCGCCCTCGTTCATCTGCGCGTTCTCGGTGAGCCGCGGGTCTTGCGCGTGCTGGGCGATCACTCCGTCGAAGGTCTTCACGTACTCCAGGGCGCGGCGCATGAGCAGCGAGTCGTGCACGCACGTGCCGTCGTCCGAGAACACCCGCACCGCGGCCCGCGACTGGGCCATGGCGCCGATCTCGCTCAGCCGTTCTCCGGCGAGTCCCACGGTGACGGCGCCGATCGGGCGCACGGTGACGTACCCGGCGGCGTCGCCGAGCGACTGCACCTGCTCCACCACACCCGCGGTGTCGGAGACCGGCAGGGTGTTGGCCATCGCGAATACACTCGTGAACCCGCCCGCGGCGGCCGCCCGGGAGCCGGTGAGCACGGTCTCGCTCTGCTCGAAGCCGGGTTCGCGGAGGTGGGTGTGCAGGTCGACGAGACCGGGCAGGGCCACGAGCCCGGCGGCGTCGATGCGCACGGCGTCGGCCGGGGCATCCGTCGCGCCGTCGGTGGAGACGATGCGGCCGTCGGCGATCAGGATGTCGGCGCCCGCGCCGCCCGGGAGGGTCGCGCCCGTCAGCAGGTACGTGGTGCTCGTCATGCCAGGGCCTCTCGTTCGCCGGAGAGCAGCAGGAAGAGCACCGCCATCCGGATGGACACCCCGTTCGCGACCTGCTCGAGAACCGTCGACTGCGCGGAGTCGGCTGCGCCGGCGGAGATCTCCAGACCGCGATTCATCGGTCCGGGGTGCATCACAATGCTATCCGGGCGAAGGCGGGCCAGGCGCTCGTCGTCGAGACCCCACTGCCGGGAGTACTCGCGGGCGTTCGGGAAGTAGGCGGCGTTCATCCGTTCGCTCTGGATGCGCAGCATCATCACCACGTCGGGCTGCGTCAGGGCGAGCGTGGCGTCGAGGTCGAAGCTGATGTCGGCGGGCCAGGTGCCGGCGCCGACGGGCACCAGGGTGGCGGGGGCGACGAAGGTGACGGTGGCGCCGAGGGTGCGCAGCAGCCACAGGTTCGAGCGGGCCACCCGGGAGTGCAGGATGTCGCCCACGATCACGACGCTCACGCCGTCGAGCGCCTTGCCGCGGGCGGCGGTGCCGTGCAGCCGGCGGCGCATGGTGAACGCGTCGAGCAGCGCCTGGGTCGGATGCTCGTGCGTACCGTCGCCCGCGTTGACGACGCCGGCGTCGATCCAGTCGCTCTGCGCGAGTACCTGCGGTGCGCCCGAGGCGGAGTGGCGGATGACGACGCCGTCGGCGCCCATCGCGCCCAGCGTCTGCGCGGTGTCCTTCAGGCTCTCGCCCTTCGAGACGCTCGAGCCCTTGGCCGAGAAATTGATGACGTCGGCCGAGAGGCGCTTCGCAGCGGCCTCGAAGGAGATGCGGGTGCGGGTGGAGTCCTCGAAGAAGAGGTTGACCACGGTCTTGCCGCGCAGGGTCGGGAGCTTCTTCACCTCGCGGTTCTGCACATCCGCCATGTCCTCGGCGATGTCGAGGATCTGGATGGCCTCGTCGCGGCTCAGGTCTTTCGTGGAGAGGAGGTGTCTCATCCTTCGATCGTCACCTCCTCGGCGCCGTCGATCTCGCTGAGGCGCACGTTGATGCGCTCCTGCCGGGAGGTGGGGAGGTTCTTGCCCACGAAGTCGGCGCGGATCGGCAGCTCCCGGTGCCCGCGGTCGACGAGCGTCGCGAGCCGCACGACCCGGGGCCGGCCGAGGTCGCTCAGCGCGTCGAGGGCGGCGCGGATGGTGCGGCCGGAGTAGAGCACGTCGTCGACGAGCACCACGGTCGCACCGTCGATACCGCGCCGGGGAACCTGGGTGGGGCTCGGCGTGCGGGTGGGGTTCCGCGCGAGGTCGTCGCGGTAGAGCGTGATGTCGAGCGAGCCGACGATGGCGGCAGGGTCGGCACCCTGCTCGATGCCGGCGATGATGCGGCCGATGCGTTCGGCGAGCACGACCCCACGGGTCGGGATGCCGAGAATGACCAGGTCGTTCGCTCCCCGGTTGGACTCGAGGATCTCGTGTGAGATCCGAGTCAACGCCCGGGCTATGTCAGCCTGCTGCAGCACGGTGCGCGCCACGACCGACCTCCTTCCCCGTCTCTCAGTACGGCCTTAAAGGATGCCTGTTCTTACCTCTGCCACCCTACCAGTCTTCGAGCATCCGATCGGCGCGCGGGTCGACTCCGCGACCCAGCTCGAGCAACGGCCGGAGACGACCGTCAGCGTCGTACGCGGAGGTGACCGCGTCGAGTCTTGCGCGCTCCCGGGGTGGCAGCCGGTACCCCTGCCCTGTGGCGAAGAGGTAGAGCCACCGCGCGTACTGCGCCGGCTCGCTCGTGAACCACGCGAGCACAGCAGGCAACAGGATCTCTCCGGTCAGCGGGTATCTCATCAACGCGAACTGGGCCGGCTTGGCGGCGTGCGCGCCTCGCTCCCCGGCCATAGCGCCACCCCACTGCCCTGCCATTCCCACCGGATGGCCTACCGCCGGGTCGAGCAGAATCTGGAAACACCAGTGCGCGAACTCGTCTGACGCGCGAGAGTCCGGTCTCAGCAGATCGACGAAACGGGCAAGTGCCGGCGCAGCGCCCGGATCGCCTGATTCCCAACGTCGAACGTAGTCGTCCCAGGACTTCACCGCGGCCCCCCGTGGCAGCGGCGCGGCCGCAAGGTCGATGCTCGACGAAGAGGACTCAGCCCCACCCTTTGGCATATTTCGAGCATACCTCGCGTTCGCGTGCGAAGCCGGGTCTTGTGCGTGAATGCGTCCGTGCCTACCAGGCCGTCAGGGCAGGCGCTCGAACCACGTCTGCACCTGCACGAAGCCGGCCGGGTAGCGGGCGACCGCGGCGTCGAGCTCGTCGCTCGGGGCGATCCGGCTCACCCAGAGGTAGGGATCGACCGTGGTCCGGCCATCCGCGGTGGAGCCGGAACGCGCGACGTAGGGATGCGGGCCGAAGAGCGGCTCCGCACTGGCGCTCTGCAATTCGGCCGCGGAGATCGTCGAGCGCACGATGCAGGCGGCACCGGGGAACAGCTTCTGCATGCCGACGCCGACCGCCTCCGCATCGGCGTCCGCGGCGGCGCCGATCAAGGCGACGTGCACGTCCGGTGCGACCCAGAGGGATGCCCAGCCCACGACCTGCTCGGGGTAGGCGGCGGAGTACGGACCGATCAGCCCCTCGATGTCGCCCGCATCGCGCCACCCGCCCTCGGGCGCGGCACAGCCGTAACCGGCGGGGTCGGCTGCGGCGAACATCGCCGCCAGCTTCTCCTCATCGGTCGCGTAGCCGACCGCCGGAACCTGGTTCGGGTCGGGCGGCGGGAAGCGCGCCGCTTGTGCGGCCAGGGCCTCGGCGGTGTCGACGCCGGTCACGCTGAAGACGGTCCCGTCGAGGTGACCGGTCACCACGTGCGGACTCCACGTCCAGCCGTTCTCGGCCTTCTCCGATTCCGGCGATGCGGGAGCGGGCGATGCGGGAGCCGGGGACGCGGCAGCAGGGGAGGCATCCAGGCCGGTCACCGTCAGCGGGTCATCGCAGATCCGCGGGCCACCCCAGCCGCCGTCGGAGAAGGGCACCGGGCACAGGTACCGATCGCCGTCCGGTGACACCCAGATGGCGGCGGATGCCCACAGCTCCGGCCCGCTCGGCGTCGCCTCCGGGGTGACGGTGGGCGCCGCAGCCGGCCCGTTCAGCGCGGTGCAGCCGCCGAGCACCACACCCGCGGTCAGCACGATCGCGGTGAGGGCTCGGCGTCTCATGACGGTCAGGCGCTCTGCGCGACCTTGCCGAGCACGCCGTTGAGGAAGCCCGATGACTCCTCGGTGGAGAGGGTCTTCGCGGCCTCGACGGCCTCGTCGATCGCCACCCCGGCAGGCACCTCGTCGTTGTAGAGGATCTCCCACACCGCGATGCGCAGGAGCGCTCGGTCGACCGTGGGCATCCGCGCGATCGTCCAGCCCTGCGCGTAGGTCGCGATGGTCTCGTCGATCTCGGCGAAGTGCTCGACGACGCCGTCGACGATCTCGCGGGCGTACAGCCACGAGTTCTGGCGGTCGGGCTCCGACGCGGCCCGGGCCGCCTCGGCGGCCAGCGACTCCGCGATCGGGATCTGCCGCACGTCGGCGGCGTAGAGGATGTCGAGAGCGCGTTTCCGCGCTTTCGTGCGAGCGCTCACGAAGACGCCCGCCTAGTTGACGCGGCCGAGGTAGTCACCCGTGCGCGTGTCGACCTTCACCTTGGTGCCGATCTCGAGGAACAGCGGCACCTGGATCTGGTAGCCGGTCTCGACCGTCGCCGGCTTCGTGCCGCCGGTCGACCGGTCGCCCTGCAGGCCCGGCTCGGTGTACGTGATCTCGAGGGTGACGGATGCGGGCAGCTCGACGTAGAGCGGCTCGCCGTCCGAGAGCGCCACCGTCACCATCTGCTGCTCGAGCAGGAAGTTGGCTGCGTCGCCGACGATCGCGTCGGACAGCGTGATCTGGTCGTAGTCGGTGGTGTCCATGAACACGAACGACTCGCCGTCCTTGTACAGGTACTGGTAGTCGCGACGGTCGACGTTGGCCGTGTCGATCTTGGCGCCCGCGTTGAAGGTGCGGTCGACGACCTTGCCGGTCATCACGTTCTTGATCTTGGTGCGCACGAACGCTCCGCCCTTGCCGGGCTTGACGTGCTGGAACTCGATGACGTTCCAGAGCTGACCGTCGATGCTCAGCACGGTGCCGTTCTTGATGTCGTTCGTTGAAGCCATGAAAGAGGTGATCCGTTTCGAAGTCTGGGGTGCGACCGGCGTTTCGGTCCTGAAAGAGTGTAGCTCAGAGGTCGAGGATGCTTCGGAGAGCGAGCCGGTACGACCCGAATCCGAACCCCGCGATGACCCCGGTCGCCACCCCCGAGATGACGCTGGTGTGCCGGAAGCTCTCCCGCGCGTGCGGGTTCGAGATGTGCACCTCGACGAGCGCGACGCCCGCCTTCGTGACGAGCGCCGCGGCATCCCGCAGCGCGTAGGAGTAGTGCGTGAACGCGGCGGGGTTCAGGATGACCGGGGTCGAGGTGTCGACGGCTTCGTACAGCCAGGAGATCAGCTCGGCCTCGTCGTTGGTCTGCCGGAGGTCGATCTCGGCGCGCCCCGCCGTGTCGGCGACCAGCAGCGCTTCGAGCGCCACCAGATCCTGCGACCCGTAGACGTCGGGCTCACGACTGCCGAGGCGCCCGAGGTTCGGGCCGTTCAGTACCAGCACGGATGCCATGGGGTGCTCCTCAGGATGCGATCTCTTGATAGGCGGTGAACAACAGCGCGGTCTCCGGTCCCTGCAGCACCGATGGCCGGCCGATCTCGTCGAGCACGATGAACCGCAGCATGCCGCCACGCGCCTTCTTGTCGCGCTGCATGGTGGCGAGCAACGTCTGCCACCGGCCCGCCGGGTAGCTGATGGGCAGGGTGAGCGAGGTCAGGATCTCGCGGTGCCGGTCGACCGCCGCGTCCGACAGCGACCCGGTGAGCCGGGAGAGCTCGGCGGCGTAGACCATGCCCACCGAGACCGCTGCGCCGTGCCGCCACTGGTAGCGCTCGGCGTGTTCGATGGCGTGCCCGAGGGTGTGCCCGTAGTTGAGGATCTCGCGGAGCCCGGCCTCCTTGAAGTCGCTCGACACGACGCGCGCCTTCACCCCGATCGAGAGCTCGATCAGCCGCCGGAACTCGGCCGACGCCGGATCGGTGGCCCGGTCGACATCGGCCTCGACGATGTCGAGGATCTCGGGCTCGGCGATGAACCCGGCCTTCACCACCTCGGCGAAGCCGGCGAGGATCTCGTTGCGCGGCAGGCTCGTCAAGAGGTCGAGGTCGGTCACCACGATGCTCGGCGGGTAGAAGGCGCCCACGAGGTTCTTGCCCTCGTTGGTGTTGATGCCGGTCTTGCCGCCGACGGATGCGTCGACCGCACCGAGCAGCGTCGTCGGCACCTGCACGAGGGTGACGCCGCGGAGCCAGGTGGCGGCGACGAACCCGGCCAGGTCGGTGACCGCTCCGCCGCCGAAGCCGATCACGGCGTCGCTGCGGGTGAAGTCGGCCTGCCCCATCACCTGCCAGCAGAAGGCCGCGACCTCGACGCGTTTGCCGGCCTCCGCATCCGGGACCTCGGCCAACAGCACCTCGTAGCGGTCGAGGAGCTGTTCGCGCAGCTCGGCCGCCAGCACCGCGAGGGTGGGCGGGTGCACGACGAGGATCTTCTTGACGCCCGGGCCGAGCCCGTCCGGGATGCGGCCGAGCACGTCGCGGCCGACCACGATGTCGTACGCGGTCTCCCCCGTGACCGGGATGATGGTGGCGTCGGTCATCGGATGCTCGCTTTCCTGCTGCGGTCGCGGAACCACTCGGCGATCTCCGCCGCGATCTGGTCGGTCGGCCGGTCGGTCGTGTCGACCGTGTGGTCGGCAAGGCGTTCGTAGAGGTCGCGCCGGCGCTCGTAGAGCGCGATCCACGACTCGATGTCGGGCACGAGCGGGCGCTTGCCGTTGCCGAGCCGGGCCGCCACGGCGTGCGGCTGCACGGTGAGCAGCACGACCGAGTGGTCGCGGAGGTCGCGCTGCGTCTCGGGATCGAGCACGGCGCCGCCGCCGAACGACACCACGGCGTCGGTGCCGAGTGCGCGCACCACCTCGGCGCGCTCGAGCGAACGGAAGTGGGGCTCGCCGTGCGTGGCGAAGATGTCGGGGATGGGTCCGTGGCCCTCGACGATGAGCTGGTCGGTGTCGACGAAGGCGACGCCGAGGGTGCGCGCGATCCGCTTGCCGATGCGCGTCTTGCCGGAGGCGGGTGGCCCGATCAGAACGAGGGTCACGGGCGCGCGATGTCCGTCCGGAGCGCCTCGGGGATGGCGGCGAGGTACGACTCGAGGTTGCGGCGCGTCTCCCCCACCGAGTCGCCACCGAACTTCTCGAGCACCGCGTTCGCGAGCACGAGCGCCGTCATGGCCTCGGCCACGACGCCGGCGGCCGGCACCGCGCAGACGTCGGAGCGCTGGTGGTGGGCCGGTGCCTCCTCGCCGGTCGCGACGTCGATGGTGTGCAGGGCGTGCGGAACGGTGGCGATCGGTTTCATGCCGGCGCGCACGCGCAGCACGGTGCCGGTGGACATGCCCCCCTCGGTGCCGCCGGCGCGATCCGACGCCCGGGTGATCTCGTCGCCTTCGCGGTAGAGCTCGTCGTGCGCCGCCGAGCCACGGCGACGCGTGGTCTCGAACCCGTCTCCGACCTCCACGCCCTTGATCGCCTGGATGCCCATCAGCGCGGCCGCGAGCTGCGAGTCGAGCCGGCGGTCCCAGTGCACGTGCGAGCCGAGCCCCGGCGGCAGCCCGTAGGTGAGCACCTCGACGACGCCGCCGAGGGTGTCGCCCTCCTTGTGGGCGTCGTCGATCTCGGCCACCATGAGGGCGCTCGTCGCCGCATCCCAGCAGCGCACCGGGTCGGCGTCGAGCGCATCGACGTCGGCCGGCCGGGGCAGCGGCGAGCCGTCCGGCACGCGCACCGGACCGATGGCGAGGGTGTGGCTCACCAGCTCGATGCCGAGCTCGGCGAGGAAGGCCTTCGCGACGGCGCCGAGCGCCACGCGCGCGGCGGTCTCGCGGGCGCTGGCCCGCTCGAGGATGGGCCGGGCCTCGTCGAAGTCGTACTTCTGCATGCCCACCAGGTCGGCGTGCCCGGGCCGTGGCCGGGTCAGCGGCGCGCTGCGGCCGGTGCCCTTGAGCTCTTCTTCGAGCGGGTCGACGCCCATCACCTCGGTCCACTTGGGCCATTCGGTGTTGCCGATGCGCACCGCGACCGGGCTGCCGAGGGTGCGGCCGTGCACCACGCCGCCGGTCATCGCCAGTTCGTCCTGCTCGAACTTCATCCGCGCCCCGCGGCCGTAGCCGAGCTTGCGGCGGGCGAGATCCGCCCGCAGTCGATCGAGGGTAACCGGGATGCCGGACGGGAGTCCTTCGATGATCGCGATGAGTTCTTGACCGTGGGACTCGCCGGCTGTGAGCCAACGAAGCATGATTACGATCTTCCCACAGCTGAGACGCAGGGACTTCCCACCGCTAGGGCGCGGGGATCACGCGCCCGGCGGCGTCCAGGCCCACGGCGTCGAGCAGGGCGGCGGTGATGCGCTCCTCGTCGTCGAGCGGCACGAGCGGGTCGCCCCGCAGGAAGACGCGGATCTGCGCCACCGCCTGATGCACGAGCATCGCGAGACCCGGCACGGCGACGTTTCCCTGCCCCTCCCACACCGCGGCGAGTTCGCTCGGCCACGGATGGTAGGCCACGTCGAGCAGCGCCGACGAGGCGGCGAGCGTGGTGCCGAGGAAGTTCGCCGAGGCGCCGACACCACCCGGCAGCGTGCTGATGGTGAGGTCGGGTTCGAGCGCGGCCAGTGCGGGGTCGTACAGCGCGGTCACCGTGGAGCTGACCCCCGCGACCCGCGCCGCCTCGACGACGTCGCCGGCTTTGGCGGGGCTGCGCAGCACGATGTCGACGTGCTCGCAACCGAGCTGGGCGGCCGCCACGACGGCCGACCTGGCGGTCGCTCCCCCGCCGATCACAGCCGTGCGGCGGGTGGTGGCGATGCCGGCACGGCTGAGCGCTTCGCGGATGCCGTACACGTCGGTGTTGAACCCGTCGAGCCGGCGCCGCCCGTCGCCGAAGGTCACCAGCACGGTGTTGACTGCGCCCGTGGCCGCGCCGATGGCGTCGATCGAGTCGAGTTCACCGAGGATGGTCTCCTTCAGCGGCATGGTGAGCGACAGACCGCGCCAGGGCGGCGCGAGGGCGGCGACGAAGGCGGGCAGCGCATCCGTCGTCACCTCGTGCTGGTCGTAGCTCCAGGGCAGGCCGAGCGCCGCATAGGCGGTGCGATGCAGCAACGGCGAGAGGGAGTGCGCGATCGGCGACCCCAGTACCGCGAGCCGGAGCGGCTCGTGCACCAGCTCCTCCGTGCCGGCGACGGCGACGCTACTTGACATCGGGATGCGCCGCCCACCACTCCTGCAGCCGCTCGACCGCCGCAGCGTGCTCGTCGGCGGTCTCGGAGAACACCGTCTCTCCGGTGTCGAGGTCGACGGTCACGAAGTAGAGCCAGGGGCCGTCGGCCGGGTGCAGGGCCGCGTCGATGGCGTCGTCGCCGGGGTTGGAGATCGGCCCGATCGGCAGGCCCGGATTCGCGTAGGTGTTGTAGAGATTCGACGCGTCATCGCGCTCGGCCTCGGTGGTCTCCACCCGGCTGTGCCCCGCACCGTACGCCACCGTGGCGTCCGACTGCAGGTTCATGCCCTGGTCGAGCCGGTTGGTGAACACCCGGGAGACCTTGTACATGTCCTCGGTGCTGCCGGCCTCCTTCTGGATGAGGGCGGCGAGCGTGATCACGCGGAAGCGGTCGTCCGGAGCGACCCCGGCCGCATCGAGCGACTGGAAGGTGCGCTGCACCATGGTGGTGATCATGTCGGCGGGTGTCTGGCCGGGCTCGAAGGTGTAGGTGGCCGGGAACAGGAACCCTTCGATGCTCGGCGCCTGAGCAGGCACACCGAGAGCCACGTAGTTCGCACCCGCGGCCTGGAAGTCGGCCAGCGGCAGCCCGGTCACGTCCGCGAGCTCCTGGTAGATGCCCTTCGCGCTGGAACCCTCGGGAATGGTGACCGTGTAGTCGATCTTGTTGTCGGGATTCTGCAGCGCGTCCAGTGCCGACTGCGCGCTCATCTTCTCGGCCAGCTTGTAGGTTCCGGGCTGGAAGACGGGCGCCGGGTTCTGCTTGAGCAGCAGGTCGTAGAAGGCCGCCGAGCTCTTGACGATGCCCGCGGTGGCCAGGTTGTCGCCGATGGTCTCGCCGATGTCGCCGTCGTTCACGACGAAGCTGACCTCTCCGGAGCCGGCACCCTCGTAGTCGTCCGCCTCCTGGCTGGCGAACAGCGACGCGACCTGAGCGCCGAACACCGAGTAGAGGAACGCGCCGGCACCCGCCAGGAGGCCCACGATCACGACGGCCACGATCAGCCGGGTGAGCCAACGGCGCGGCTTGCGTTCGTGGCCGCGGTCGTCGTAGCCGCTCCCACCCCGGCCGCCGCCGCCGGCGCCCGAGGCGCGGTGCTGGGTCGGCTGCTCCGCCACCCGCCGCGCATCTCGGCGCGACGTGGGCTGGGGCGTCTTCGACGACCGTGCGTCCTTCGTCTCCACGGGCGTCTCTGCCCGGAAGAACTCGGCGAACGGATGGTTCTCTGGTGGCTGGCGGTCAGTCACTACCTTTTCCTTGGCTCGGGTCGAGAAGGATGCCGGGCGGCTTTCCCGAGGAACGCTCACTGTCAAGAGCGTGTTGCACGAGTATAACCGCGGCGACCTGATCGATCACGGGGCGGGAACTGCGGGTGTCCCGTCCGCTCGCGTGCAGCGCGGACTGCGCCGACACGGTGGTGAGGCGCTCGTCGATCATCCGCACCGGGCGGCTCGAGGCGGTGGCGAGACGTTCGGCGAAGCGGCGCGCATCCGCCGACGAGGCCGTCTCGGCGCCACTCATCGAGAGCGGCAGCCCCACCACGAATTCGAATCCGTCGAGTTCGTCGGCGATGGCGAGGATGCGCATCACATCCGCGCCGAGTGCGGCGCCGTCGTCGCCGGCCGCAGGCTCGGGCGCGCGCGGAACCGTCTCGACGGGGGTGGCCAGTAGGCCGTGCAGGTCGGTGCGCGCGACACCGATGCGGGCCTTGCCCACGTCGATGCCGATTCTCACGCCCGTGCGCATCCGCTACCCGGTGATCGAGCGCTCGACGGCCGCGAGGGCGGAATCGAGGGCTCCGGCGTCGGGGCCGCCACCCTGCGCCAGGTCGTCCTTGCCGCCGCCTCCGCCGCCGAGTGCGCCGGCGGCGGCCTTGGCCAGCACGCCCGCCTTCAGCCCCGCCTTGCGGGCACCGTCGGTGGTGGCGACGATGACCACGGGCTTGCCGCCCGCCACGGCGCCCAGGGCGACGACCGCGGCGGCGCTGCCGCCCGCGACCAGTGCCTCACGCACGCCCGTGACGAGCTGCCGCAGGTCGTCGGCCGAGCCCAGCTCGCCGAGGTTCTCGGTGACCAGGGTCACGGCGCCCACCGGCCGGGCCTGCTGCGCCAGCGCGGGAACGCGGCCGGAGAGCGCCGCCGCCTCGAAGGCGGCGATCTTCTTCTCGGCGGCCTTGAGGTTGGCCGCGAGGTCGGCGACGCGCGCGGTCAGCTCGTCGCGCGGCGTCTTGAGCGAGGAGGTGAGCTGCGCGATGAGCGCGCGCTCGGTGGCGAACTCACGGAACGCCTCGATGCCGACGAGGGCCTCGACGCGCCGGTTCGTGGCGCCGATCGACGACTCCCCCTGCAGGTTGATCATGCCGATCTGGGCGCTGGACGCGACATGCGTGCCGGCGCACAGCTCGCGCGACCACGGGCCGCCGATGTCGACCATGCGCACGACCTCGCCGTACTTCTCGCCGAACAGCGCCATGGCGCCCATCGAGCGCGCTTCGTCGAGCGGCAGCTCGCGCGTCACGACCTCGAGGTCCTCGCGGATGGCGAGATTCGCGATCTCCTCGATCTCGGTGCGGGTCTCGATCGAGAGCGGCTGGTTCCAGCTGAAGTCGAGTCGCATGTAGCCGGCCCGGTTGTAGGAGCCGGCTTGGTGCGCCTCGGCACCCAGGGTCTGGCGGAGCGCGGCGTGGATGAGGTGGGTGGCCGAGTGCGCCTGGGTCGCGCCCCGGCGCCACTGCGGGTCGACGATGCTGCGGGCATGGTCGCCGACGGCGATCTGGCCGCTCGTGACCTCGGCGCGGTGGCTGATCAGCCCCTTGACGGGCTTCTGCACGTCGAGCACGGTGAGTTCGAAGCCGTCGCCCACGATGGTGCCGGAGTCGGCCTCCTGACCGCCGGACTCGGCGTACAGACTGGTCTCGGCGAGGATGACCTCCACGGTCTCCCCCGCGACGGCGGAGTTCACCGAGACGCCGTCGACGATCAGCCCGAGCACGGGAGCCTCGGCCTCGAGTTCGTCGTAGCCGCGGAACACGGTCTCGCCGAGCGCGCGGAACGGGCTGTACACGGTCAGGTCGGTGATGCCGAGCTTCTTGGCCTTCGCGTCGGCCTTGGCGCGCTGCTTCTGCTCCGCCATCAGCGACTCGAACGCCACCCGGTCGACGGCGAGCCCCGATTCCTCCGCGATCTCGAGCGTGAGGTCGATCGGGAAGCCGTAGGTGTCGTGCAGCAGGAACGCGGTGTCGCCCGCGAGCACGGCTGCGCCGCCCTGCTTGGTGCTCGCCACCGCGGTGTCGAGAATGGTCGTTCCGCCCGTGAGGGTGCGGAGGAATGACTCCTCCTCGGCGTAGGCGCCACGGGAGATACGGTCGAAGTCGCTGGCCACCTCGGGGTAGGCCGCCTTCATGGCGTCGCGCGACGCGGTGAGCAGCTCCGGCATCGTGGCGGTGTCGACACCGAGCAGGCGCATCGAGCGCACCGTGCGGCGCAGCAGCCGGCGCAGAATGTAGCCGCGCCCCTCGTTCGACGGCGTCACGCCGTCGCTCATCAGCATCAGGGCGCTGCGCACGTGGTCGGCGACCACGCGCATCCGCACGTCGTCGTCGTGGTGGGCGCCGTAGCGGCGGCCGGACAGCTCGGCCGCGCGGTCGAGCACCGGGCGCACCTGGTCGATCTCGTAGAGGTTCTCGACGCCCTGCTTAAGGAACGCGACGCGCTCGAGACCCATGCCGGTGTCGATGTTCTTCTTCGGCAGTTCGCCGAGGATCTCGAACTCGGTCTTCGAGCTGCCCTCGCCACGCAGGTACTGCATGAACACGAGGTTCCAGATCTCGATGTAGCGGTTCTCGTCGGCCACCGGGCCGCCCTCGGCGCCGTACGCCGGCCCCCGGTCGAAGTAGATCTCGGAGCAGGGACCAGCCGGGCCGGGCTGCCCCGTCGACCAGTAGTTGTCCTCTTTACCGCGGCGCTGGATGCGGGCATCCGGCAACCCGGCGACCCGCTTCCAGATGTCGATCGCCTCGTCGTCGTCTTCGTAGACGGTGACCCAGAGGTCGCGCTCGGGGAAGCCGAGGCCGCCCTCGTTCTCGGGCGTGGTGAGCAGCTCCCAGGCGTAGCCGATGGCGCCCTCTTTGAAGTAGTCGCCGAACGAGAAGTTGCCGTTCATCTGGAAGAACGTGCCGTGCCGAGTGGTCTTGCCCACCTCTTCGATATCGAGGGTGCGGATGCACTTCTGCACGCTGGTGGCACGCGGATACGGTGCGGGAACGAGCCCCGACAGGTAGGGGATGAACGGCACCATGCCGGCCACGGTGAACAGCAGCGACGGGTCGTCGCTCACCAGGGAGGCGGAAGGCACGACGGTGTGCCCCCGATCGCCGAAGAACTCGAGCCAGCGGGAGCGGATGTCAGCGGTCAGCATGTAGTGCGGGTCGTCCTGTTTCGGGAGGGAGGCGAGCGGGTTTACTTGCCGGCGATGGCGGCGCGGAGCTCGGCTTCGCGCTCACGGTAGCCGTCGATCAGCGAGTCGCTGAACTCCTTGGTCTTCTTGTCGAACTCGCTGAAGAACTTCTTGCCGCTGGTGGTCTGGTTGAACTGGTGCGCCACCACGAACCCGATGCCGACGCCGGCGACCAACCACAGAAACTTCTTCATCGTGTTCTCCTCGTTTGATGTCGAGCGGCCGAAAAGCCTCCGGCCAGTTTAGTCGTCCTTGACCTTCTTGGCGGTGCGGAAGCTGAGCATCGCCGCGCGCACGGCTGCGCTGAAACCGGCGAGCCTGATCAGCGGTCCGCCGACCGACGCCGCGAACAGCGACACCAGCGACGAGACGTTGCCGGTGACCTCCTCGACGTTGCGGGTGATGACGTCGACCCGGGCGAGCTGCTTGTTCGCCTCCTGCACGGTGACCGTCGATTCGGCGAGGATGGGGGTGATGCCGTCGCTGACGTCCTTGATCGAGTCGCGGGTCTGGTCGAACACGCCCCCGAGCTTCACCAGCGGGATGGCGATGATGGCCACCAGCACGGCGAACACGCCCGCCGCGATCAGTCCTGCGATGTCTCCACCGGTCATGCGGCCCCTCCTCGGAACGACGAAAGCGGGCCACCCTGGGGTGACCCGCTCTCTAGTATGTCGTGCTTGCTACTAGCGCGCGGCGTAGTACTCGACCACGAGCTGCACTTCACAGGTCACGGGGACCTCGGCGCGCTTCGGGCGGCGCACGAGACGCGCCTGCAGCTTGTCGAGCTCGACCTCGAGGTAGCCCGGGGTCTTCGGGAGCACGTCGACGTGACCGCCGGCGGCCGCGACCTGGAAGGGCTCGGTGCCCTCGGAGCGGGCCTTGACGTGGATGAGCTGACCCGGCTTCACGCGGAACGACGGGCGGTCGACGAGCTGGCCGTCGACGAGGATGTGGCGGTGCACGACCATCTGGCGGGCCTGGGCGGTGGTGCGGGCGAAGCCGGCACGGAGCACCAGGGCGTCGAGGCGCATCTCGAGGAGCTCGACCAGGTTCTCACCGGTCAGGCCCTTGGCGCGGCGCGCCTCTTCGAAGGCGATCTTCAGCTGCTTCTCGCGGATGCCGTACTGGGCGCGCAGACGCTGCTTCTCGCGGAGACGCACCGCGTAGTCGCTGTCCTGCTTGCGCTTGGTGCGGCCGTGCTCGCCCGGGGCGTAGGGACGCTTCTCGAGGTACTTGGCCGCCTTCGGGGTGAGCGGGATGCCGAGCGCCCGGGAGAGGCGGGTCTTGCTGCGCGTACGCGACTTGGTAGCCACTTACGTCCTTTCGTAGAAATCTTACAAGATGAAGTGCGCACAGGCGTGCGCGTGACTCCACGGGAGTCCAAGTAAGAGGGTGTCGCCGGGTGGCTCGGCTAAAGAGCACTGTCCCGTTATCGAACGTCGATCGGCAGCCGCTCCGAAATGACGCTGATTAGGCGTCTGCAAGATTAGCACAGCGGAGGGCGCTAATTCTGCTTTCCCCGCGTGATGTCGCGGAGTTTCTGCAGTCGCGCCGACACCTCGCGCTCGTGCCCGTGGTCGGTGGGGTTGTAGTAGGTGGTGCCCTGCAACTCGTCGGGCAGGTACTGCTGCCGCACCACGCCCACCGCGTCGTCGTGCGGGTACTTGTAGCCCTTGCCGTGACCGAGCCGCTTGGCGCCCGCGTAGTGCGCGTCGCGGAGGTGCTTCGGCACCCGGCCGAACTTGCCCGCCTTGACGTCGGCGATGGCGGCGTTGATGCCGAGGTACGAGGCGTTCGACTTCGGTGCCGTCGCGAGGTAGACGACGGCCTCGGCGAGCGGGATGCGCCCCTCCGGCATGCCGATCATCTGCACCGCCTCCGCGGCCGCCACCGCGATCGGCAGCGCCTGCGGGTCGGCGATCCCGATGTCCTCCGAGGCGAGGATGATGACCCGGCGCGCGATGAAGCGTGGGTCCTCCCCCGCCTCGAACATGCGCGCCAGGTAGTGCAGCGCGGCGTCGACGTCGGAGCCGCGCACCGACTTGATGAAGGCGCTGATCACGTCGTAGTGCTCGTCGCCGTTGCGGTCGTACCGGAGCAGGGCACGGTCGACGGACTGCTCGAGCACCTCGGGGGTGATGAGCGGCGGCTCGTCGTCCTCGTCCTCCTCGTCGTCGCGGTCGTCGGCCGCCGCGTCGTCGGCCACGCCGGCGAGGGCGGTACCCGCCGAGGCCTCGAGCGCGGTGAGGGCGCGGCGGGCGTCGCCGGACGCCAGCCGGATGATCGCGGCCCGGGCTTCGGGGTCGAGCCGCACGCTGCCGGCCAGACCCCGCGCATCCGTCACCGCTCGATCGATCAGCACACCGAGGTCGTCGTCGGTCAGTTGCTCGAGCGTGAGCAGCAGCGACCGCGAGAGCAGCGGTGAGATGACGGAGAACGAGGGGTTCTCGGTGGTGGCCGCCACCAGGATGACCCAGCCGTTCTCGACGCCGGGGAGCAGTGCATCCTGCTGCGCCTTGGTGAAGCGGTGGATCTCGTCGAGGAAGAGCACCGTGGAGAGGCCGTAGAGGTCGCGGTTGCGGAACGCGTCGTCCATCACCTGGCGCACGTCTTTCACACCCGCGGTGACGGCCGAGAGCTCGACGAACTTGCGGCCCGAACTGTGCGCGATGGCCTGGGCGAGCGTGGTCTTGCCCGTTCCCGGCGGGCCCCACAGGATGACCGACACGCTGCCCGAGCTGCCACCGGTGTCGGAGGCGAGGTTCACGAGGGGCGACCCGGGGCGCAGAAGATGGCGCTGACCGGCCACTTCGTCGAGACTGCGGGGGCGCATGCGCACAGCGAGCGGGACGGCTCCGGAGTGCAGTCCCGGTTGCTGGATGGCCATACGTCTAGGGTACTGTGATGGGCCGACACTGCCCGGCGATCGAGAAGCGATGGAGGACCCGTGGCACCCAGCAATCAGGAGCGCGCCGCGCGTGAAGCCCGCAGCCGTCTGCGCGACTACCAGGCCCGGCAGACGGCGCACAACGAGCGCACGCGGCGCCGGGTGCGCGACAACGTGATCGCTGCCGTGGTCGTGGTCGTCCTGCTCGCCGGCGTCACGGCCGCGCAGCTGTTCTACTTCAGCGGCGGCCCGGGCTCCGCGGTCGCCTCGCCGAGCGCCACCCCCACCGCACCGGCCGACGATCCGTCCGCCGAGGGCCAGAACACCGGCGACGTGCCGCCGTCGACCATCGCCGAAGGCCGGGACTGGACCGGCACCCTCACCATCAACGACGTGCCGCTCGGCATCACGCTCGACGGCGCCGCCGCACCGCAGGCCGTTTCCGCGTTCATCTCGCAGACCCAGGACGGCTTCTTCACGGGCACCTCCTGCCACCGCCTCACCACGAGCGGCATCTTCGTGCTGCAGTGCGGCGACCCGGAGGGCACCGGCACCGGCGGCCCGGGCTACAGCTACGGCCCGGTCGAGAACGCGCCCGCCGACGACGTCTATCCCGCCGGCACGCTCGCGATGGCCCGCCAGGGCGGCAACGGCTACAGCATGGGCAGCCAGTTCTTCATCGTCTACGACGACAGCACGATCCCCTCCGACGCCGCCGGCGGGTACACGGTGCTCGGCCAGGTGACGAGCGGCCTCGACCAGCTGAAGTCGAGCGTGATCGCGGCCGGCACGGCCGACGGATCGGGTGACGGCAAGCCGGCCGCGCCGGCCGTCATCACCAATGTCACAGTTCAATAACCCTCAAGGCCCGGTGCAATAGGCTGGTGGCCGTACTCCAGACATCGTCGACAGGATGGTTCCGTGACCGCAAGTGATCAACACCCGTGGGGGCGCGTGGACGAAGACGGCTCCGTCTACGTGCTCGAGGCAGACGGTGAGCGGCTTGTCGGCCAGTACCCCGACGGGACGCAAGAAGAGGCCATCGCCTACTTCGAGCGCAAGTACACCGACCTCGCCGGCCAGGTGACCCTGCTGGAGCAGCGCGCCAAGCGCGGGGCGCCCGCCGCCGACATCGCGAAGGCCGTCACGTCGCTGACGGCGTCGGTGCAGAACGCGAACGCGGTCGGCGACCTGCAGGCGCTGCGCACCCGACTCGAGGCGCTCGCGTCGACGGTGAGCGAGATCACCGAGAAGCAGTCGGCCGAGGCGCAGGCCGAGGTCGCGCAGGCGGTTCGTGACCGCACCGACATCGTGGTGGAGATCGAGACGCTCGCGGCCCAAGACCCGGCGAAGGCGCAGTGGAAGTCGGTCACCGCCAAGATCGACGAGTTGTTCGCGCGCTGGCAGAAGCACCAGCACGAGGGCCCGCGGCTGCCCCGCAATGAGGCGCAGGAGCTGTGGAAGCGCTTCCGTGAGGCCCGCACCTCGCTCGAGACGCAGCGCAAAGCCTTCTTCGCCGAGCTCGATCAGGTGCACCGCGACGCCCGCAACCGCAAGCAGGAGCTCGTCGACCGCGCCGAGGCGCTCGCGCCGCGCGGCTCCGACGGCATCCCGGCCTACCGCGACCTGCTCGCGGAGTGGAAGGCGACCGGCCGCGCGGGTAAGAAGTACGACGACGCGCTCTGGGACAGGTTCAAGGCGGCCGGCGACGTGCTCTACGCCGCGCGCAGCGAGGTCGTGGCCCGCGACGAGCAGGAGTTCGGCGAGAATCTCACTCAGAAGCTGGCGCTGCTCGACGAGGCCGAGCCGCTGCTCAAGGAGACCGATCGCACCAAGGCGCGCGAGGCCCTCATCTCCATCCAGCGTCGCTGGGACGAGATCGGCAAGGTGCCGCGCGACCAAGTGAAGCCGATCGAGGAGCGCCTGCGCAAGGTCGAGGCCGCCGTGCGCAAGCTCGACGAGGAGCACTGGAGCCGCAACAACCCCGAGAAGAAGGCTCGCTCGGAGGGACTCGCCTCGCAGCTCACCGGCGCGATCGAGAAGCTGCAGCGCGAGATCGACGATGCCGGCGCGGCGGGCGACACCAAGAAGGTGAAGGAGCTGCAGGAGGCACTCGACGCCCGCAAGGTGTGGCTGGATGCGCTGGGCTGAGTTCTCCCCAGTGTGTCGCGGCGACTGAGTTCTCCACAGATTCCGGTCGGCGCGGCTCACGCACCCGTGACGCTGCGAGCATGGGCGCATGACGACCACGCTTCCGCTCCTTCTCGATCAGTCCCAGTTGCCCCGCGCTGAGCTCGGGGCCGCCCGGCTCGACGGGGAGGTCCGCGAACTCGCGGGCTCGTACTGCGCGGTCGACGTGCATCCGTCGGCTGCGCTCCGAGGTGTGGCGATCGCGCCGCTGGTGCCCGATCGGCTGGTCGTCGAACGCCTGTCGGCGGCATGGGTGCACGGCGCGACGCCGAGATTCCCGCGGCCGGTGCAGCTGTGCATCCGGTCGTCGAACCGCATCCGCGACGTGCCGTCGATCGAACGGCGGGTGCGGCAGGTCCTGTTGGGCGACGACGAGATCGTCGCGGCCGGCCCGGTTCAGGTCACGAGTCGCGTGCGCACCGCCGTCGACCTGGTGCGCTGCGAACCGCTGTTCGACCGCGCGGTGCTGCTCGGCGTGACGACGCTGCTTCTGGCGGCGGAGTCATCGGTGGCGGAGTGCGCGCATCACCTGCAGCGTGTGCCGCATCTCCCGCACAAGCACCGCGCGCTGCAGCGCCTCGAGCAGGTCGACGCTCTGCTCCGGTCGGGCTGAGGCGCGCGACGACCTGCTCCTTCGGTGAGGATCAGCCGCCCGAGACGCGGTACACGTCGTAGACCGCGTCGATGCGGCGCACCGCGTTGAGCACCCGGTCGAGGTGGGCGGTGTCGCCCATCTCGAACACGAAACGGCTGAGTGCCAGCCGGTCGCTCGAGGTGTTCACCGAGGCCGAGAGGATGTTGACGTGGTGCTCGGAGAGCACGCGCGTGACGTCGGAGAGGAGGCCGGACCGGTCGAGGGCCTCGACCTGGATCTGCACCAGGAAGACGCTCTTCGACGACGGTGCCCACTCCACCTCGATCATGCGCTCCGGCTCGTTCAGCAGCGCAGCGACGTTGTGGCAGTCGGCCTGGTGCACGGAGACACCGGAGCCACGGGTCACGAAGCCCACGATGTCATCGCCGGGCACCGGCGTGCAGCACTTCGCGAGCTTCACCAGGATGTCGGGGGCGCCGCGCACGAGCACGCCGGAGTCGCTGTGGGTGACACGCGGGCGGCCACCCACGAACACGTCGAGATCGGAGTCCTCGCTCTCCACCTCGGTCTGCAGCGACGCGATGACCTTCTCGATCACCGACTGGGTGGAGATGTGCCCCTCGCCGATGGCGGCGTAGAGCCCGGAGACGTTGTCGTAGTGCAGCTGGGACGCAACATCGGCGATGGAGTCCTGGCTCATCAGCTTCTGCAGCGGCAGGTTCTGCTTGCGCATGGCGCGCGCGATCGCATCACGCCCCTGCTCGATGGCTTCGTCGCGGCGCTCCTTGGTGAACCACTGCCGGATCTTGTTGCGCGCCCGCGGGCTCTGCACGAAGCTCAGCCAGTCCTGCGACGGGCCGGAGTCGGGGTTCTTCGAGGTGAAGACCTCCACGACGTCGCCGGAACCCAGGGTGGAGTCGAGCGGCACCAGCCGGCCGTTGACCTTGGCGCCCATGGTGCGGTGCCCCACCTCGGTGTGCACGGCGTAGGCGAAGTCGACCGGGGTCGCACCGGCGGGCAGGCCGACGACCTTGCCCTTCGGGGTGAAGACGTAGACCTCCTTCGCACCGATTTCGAAGCGCAACGAGTCCAGGAACTCTCCCGGGTCGACCGTCTCGGCCTGCCAGTCCGAGATGCGGGCGAGCCAGGCCATGTCGGTGTCCGACGACGTGGCGGCGGAGCTCGAGGCCTTGCCGCCGTTCATCCGCTCCTTGTACTTCCAGTGCGCCGCGACGCCGTACTCGGCGCGCTGGTGCATCTCGTGGGTGCGGATCTGGATCTCCACCGGCCGGCCCCCGGGGCCGATCACGGTGGTGTGCAGCGACTGGTAGAGGTTGAACTTCGGTGTGGCGATGTAGTCCTTGAACCGGCCAGGGATCGGGTTCCACCGGGCGTGGATCGACCCGAGCACGGCGTAGCAGTCGCGCACGGTGTTGACGAGCACGCGGATGCCGACGAGGTCGTAGATCTCGTCGAACTCGCGGCCGCGCACGATCATCTTCTGATAGATCGAGTAGTACTGCTTCGGCCGGCCGGCGACCTTGCCGCGGATCTTCCCGGCCTTGAGGTCTTCGCCCACCGCGTCGATGACCTGCTGCACGTACTCCTCACGCTGCGGCGTGCGCTGGCGCACCAGGTTCTCGATCTCGACGTACAGCTTCGGGTAGAGCACCGCGAACGACAGGTCCTCCAGCTCCCACTTGATCGACTGGATGCCCAGCCGGTGCGCGAGCGGGGTGTAGATCTCGAGGGTCTCCTTGGCCTTCCGCTGCGCCGATTCAGTGGGTACGAATCCCCAGGTGCGAGCGTTGTGCAGGCGGTCGCAGAGCTTGATGATGAGCACGCGGATGTCGCGCGACATCGCCACGATCATCTTGCGAACGGTCTCGGCCTGCGCGCTGTCGCCGTACTTGACCTTGTCGAGCTTCGTGACGCCGTCGACGAGCATCGCCACCTCGTCGCCGAAGTCGTGACGCACCATCTCGAGCGAGTAGTCCGTGTCTTCGACGGTGTCGTGCAGCAGCGCAGCGGCCACCGCCTTCGAGCCCAGCCCGAGCTCGGCGAGGATCTGCGCCACCGCCACCGGGTGGGTGATGTACGGCTCGCCGCTGCGGCGCTTCTGACCGTCGTGCGCCCGCTCGGCGGCCGCGTAGGCGCGCTCCACGATCGTGAGGTCGGCCTTCGGGTGGTTGGCGCGCACTGTGCGGATGAGGGTGTCCACGGCCCCGGCGGGCTGGGCGCGCGAGAACAGTCGCGGCACCAGACGGCGCAGCGTAGCGGTCGACGTCGTGCCGGTTTCGGTCATGTCAGGCCTCCACCACGATTATCCCCCAGCGCGCGGGCGTCGATGCACGCCCGGTTGCGCTGTGGGCGAGCAGCTCAGGCCTCGACCGAAGCCGAAGCCGAAGCCGGCGCCGCGGCAGACTGCGTCGAGCGCTGCCGGTCGGCCAGCACCCGCGCGTCGTGCTTCTTGATCTTCGCCTCGTTCGACCGGAACTGCACGTAGATCGGCGACGCGATGAAGATCGTCGAGTACGTGCCCACGATGATGCCGATGAGCAACGCGAGCGAGATGTCCCGCAGCGTCGAGGCGCCGAGCACGAACGAGCCGATGATGAGGATCGACGCCACCGGCAGGGCCGCCACGATCGAGGTGTTGATCGAGCGAACCAGAGTCTGGTTCACGGCGAGGTTCACCATCTCGGCGAAGGTCTGCGTGCCCCGCTCCCCCATCGCCGCCGTGTTCTCCCGGATCTTATCGAACACCACCACCGTGTCGTACAGCGAGTAGCCGAGGATGGTGAGGAAGCCGATCACGGCCGCCGGTGTGATCTCGAGCCCGGTGAGCCCGTACACGCCCGCGGTGATGATGAGGTCGTGCAGCAGGGCGATGAGCGCCGCCGCGGCCATCTTCCAGGTACGGAAGTAGATGGCCATGAAGATGGCGACCAGCACGAGGAAGATCACGAGACCCCGGATGGCCTGGGTGGTGATGTCGGCACCCCAGGTGGCACCGATGAACGACACCGTCACGTCGTCCACCGGGACGTCGTAGGCCGTGGCGAGCTGCTCCTGCACCGACGCGCTGGCGGTCTTGTCGAGCTCATCCGTCTGCACCCGCACGGCGTCTTGGCCGAGCGTGCTGACACGCGGGTTCGATCCGGGCGCGGCCTGGTTCACCGCATCCGTCGCCAGCGTCTGGTCGAGGGTGGTGACCTGGGAGACGGTGAACTCCGAGCCACCGCGGAACTCGATGCCGAACTCGTAGCCACCCCGGAGCCACGGCCCCACGAGCGCGATGAGCACGAGCACCGCCGAGATGGCGTACCAGAGCTTGCGCCGCCCGATGAAGTCGATCGAGCGCTTGCCGGTGTAGAGGTCGTTACCGAATTGGGCGAAGCTGGCCATCAGGAGTTCTTCCCCTCGTCGGTCGTGGATGCGGAGTCGGCGCCGCCCTTGGCCCCGGCCGAGGTGACCCCGGCGAGCTCGGCGGCCTTGCGCTCGGCGATGGTCTGCCGCTTGGCGGCCTCCCGGCTCGACGAGCCCTTCTTGGCCGCCGTGACCGATGCGGCGGGCGCGCGGAACTGGGCGCGGCCGCGGTAGACGGCGCCGAGCGCGCGGGGGTCGAGCCCGGAGAGCTTGTGGCCGTCGCGGAAGAACGGCAGTTCGGCCAGCAACGTCATGAGCGGATGCGTGAACAGCGCCACCACGACGATATCGACGATGGTGGTGAGACCGAGCGTGAACGCGAAGCCGCGCACGTTGCCCACGGCCAGGACGTAGAGCACGGCCGCCGCGAGGAAGTTCACCGCGTCGGAGGCGGTGATCGTGCGGATGGCGCGCTTCCAGCCCGACTGCACGGAGGTGGTCAGAGCCTTCCCCTCGCGCAATTCGTCACGTATTCGTTCGAAGTACACGATGAAGGAGTCGGCGGTGATACCGATCGCCACGATGAGACCGGCGACACCGGCCAGCGACAGGCGGAAGTCGATGCGCCACGACATCAGGGTGACCAAGAGATACGTGAGCGCGGCGGCCACCACGAGCGAGGCGATGGTGACGAGCCCGAGCAGCCGGTACTGCACGAGCGAGTACAGGATGACCAGGATGAGGCCGATCGCGCCGGCGATCAGGCCGCTCATCAGCTGCGTCGAGCCGAGCGTCGCGGAGATGGCGTCGGACGACTGCACGGTGAAGCCGATGGGCAGTGCGCCGAACTTCAGCTGGTCGGCGAGGGTCTTCGCCGACTCCTGGGTGAACGACCCGGAGATCTGCGCGCGGCCGTCGGTGAACGCGCCACCGGTGGTCGGGGCGGTGATGACGCGGCCGTCGAGCACGATGGCGAACTGGTTCTGCACACCGGTCAGCCCGAACAGGCGGGTCGTGACGTCGGCGAACTCCTGAGTGCCCTTGTCGTTGAACGAGATGTCGACGACCCACTGGCCGGTGGAGGAGCCGTTCTGGGTGGTGGCGACGCCGCTGGAAGCATCCGCGATGTCGGCGCCCTCGATCTCGACCGGGCCGAGCAGGTACTTCACACCGTTGTCGTCACAGGTCACGAGCGGCTGGTCGGCGGGCGCCTGGCCCGCACTGTCGGCTTCGGTGGAGGCGCAGTCGAAGTTGTCGAACTCGCTCTGCAACGCCGGAGTCACCCACGCCAGGTCGCTCGCGTTGGTGGGGCTCGCCGTGGGCGTGGTGGAGAGGTTGGGGTCGGGCGTCGGGGTGGCGCCGGGGCTCGACGTCGAGGTGGTCGACGCGACGTCGGCCAGCAGCACCGGCCGGAACTCGAGCTTCGCCGACGACTCGATGCGGTTCAGCGTCTCCGCGTCCGGCGAGCCGGGGATGGACACGACCACGTTCTGGCCACCCTGCGTGGTGACCTCGGCCTCCGAGACGCCCGAGGCGTCGACGCGCTGCCGGATGATCGAGACGGCCTGATCGATCTGCTCCGACGAAGGAGTCTCCCCCGATTCCAGCTTCGGGGTCAGGATGATCTGCGTGCCGCCCTCGAGGTCGAGCGCGAGCTTCGGCGTCCACGTCGCGGTGCTCCAGATCACACCCCCCGCGATGGTGCCGGCGAGGACCGCGAAGATGACGACGAGCCAGATGAGCGTCTTCCACGCCCTCTTGACCGCGGTAGTTTGTGCCACCAGTTACTCAGCTTTCTGTGCCGCCCATGCGCCATCGCGGCGGGCGTTGATCAGGAAGGGGACGAGGTTACTCGTCGTCCTTCTTCGAGGTCTCCGAGCGGGCGGAGTCAGCGGCGGCCGGGGCATCCGCCGTGCTCTCGTCGATCCGCTCGCCGTACGCGGGCGCGCTGTCGTCGTCGTGGTCGATCGACTCGTCGCTCGGCGCGAGCGGCGACGGGGTGACGACGCGCGTCACGGTCTGGCGGTGCACCTTCAGCACGGTGCCGGGGGTGGTCTCGAGCAGCACCTGGTTCTCTTCGTCGTCCATCTCGAGGATGGTGCCGTACACACCGAAGTTCGTCATGACCTCGGCGCCCACCACGACCTTGCTCTGCAGTTCCTCAGCCTGCGCCTTGCGCTTGCGGCTGTTGCGGAACATGAAGAACACCAGCACGGCCAGAACGACCAGCATGATGATTGTTAACGGATCGATGGCCATGAAAAAGGCGCCTTCCAAAATGGTGGGAGTGATTGCAGGACCTCATCTTAGAGACGACTCCTGAAGACCAGCTTGAATTATAGGTCATCGCCGAACAGCGCATCCGTATTCCTGCGGATCCCGAAGTGCGCCCAGCCCGCTTTGGTCGCGATGCGGCCGCGCGGGGTGCGGGAGAGCAGCCCGATGCGCACGAGGAACGGCTCGACCACCGCCTCGATCGTCTCTGCTTCCTCGCCCACCGACACCGCGAGGGTGTTGAGCCCCACCGGGCCGCCGTCGAAGCGCTCGAGGATGGTCGTCATGACGGCACGGTCGAGCCGGTCGAGACCCAGCTCGTCGACGTCGTACAGCTCGAGCGCGGCCTGCACGACCTCGAGCGTCGCACCGCCGCCGCCGTCGACCAGGGCGTAGTCGCGCACGCGGCGCAACAGCCGGTTGGCGATGCGCGGCGTGCCCCGGGAGCGGGACGCGATCTCGCGCAGGGCCTCTTCGCCGATCTCCACCGCGAGCAGCTGGGCGGCCCGCCGGATGACCTGCACCAGCTCCTCCGTCTCGTAGAACTCCAGGTGCGCCGTGAAGCCGAACCGGTCGCGGAGCGGATTCGGCAGGAGGCCCGAGCGGGTCGTGGCGCCCACCAGGGTGAACGGTGCCAGGTCGAGCGGGATGCTCGTCGCGCCCGCGCCCTTGCCCACCATGATGTCGATGCGGAAATCCTCCATCGCGAGGTACAGCATCTCCTCGGCGGAGCGCGCCATGCGGTGGATCTCGTCGATGAACAGCACCTCACCGGGCACGAGGGAGGACAGCACCGCCGCCAGGTCGCCGGCGTGCTGGATCGCGGGCCCGCTGGTGAGGCGGAGCGGCCGCTCGCTCTCGTGCGCGACGATCATGGCCAGCGTCGTCTTGCCGAGGCCCGGCGGGCCGGCGAGCAGGATGTGGTCGGGCGTGCGCGCTTGGATGGCGGCCGCGTCGAGCAGCAGCTGCAGCTGCCCGCGCACCTTCCGCTGGCCCACGAACTCCGCGAGCGATCGCGGCCGCAGCGCGCCCTCGAACGCGACCTCCGCCTCGGACGTGGCCTCGGGGTTCACCAGGTCGTCGGCGCCGAAGGAACTCATCGTGCGCTGCCGCTGTTCTGTGCCGGGCCGAGCAGCGCGAGCGCGAGGCGCAGCAGTGACTGCACGTTCGACGCATCCGCATCCGACGCCGAGTCGAGCACCTCGTCGACGGCGGCCGAGGCGCTGCGCTCGGGCCAGCCGAGGCCCACCAGCGCGCGCTCCACATTGTCCCGCACCTGCCGCGAGGGCGAGGCGGAGCCAGCGGATGCGCTGGACGCGTCGGCGGGGCGCGCCGCGATCTTGCCGGCCAGTGACACCACGATGAGCTTGGCCGTCTTCGGCCCGATGCCGCTCACCTTGCGGAAGGCCGCGTCGTCTTCGCGCGCCACCGCCGTCGCCACCTCGCCCGGGGTGAGTTCGGCCAGCACTCCGAGCGCCGACTTCGGCCCCACGCCGGTCACCCCGACGAGCAAGGTGAAGATGTCGAGCGAGTCTTGGTCGGGGAAGCCGAACAGCGAGAGGCTGTCCTCCCGCACGATCAGGCTCGTCAGCACAGTGACCTCGGCGCCCGTGCGCATCGTCAGGGCGTGCCGGGGCGTCACCGCCACCGAGAACCCCACTCCCCCGACATCGATGACGGCGGTGCCACCGGCGACGGAGAGGACGGAGCCGCGGAGCGCAGAGATCATCGGGCCAGCCTATGCGTCGCGGGGCGGCGAGCTGTGCCTTGCTCCGCGGCGCGCCACGCGAGCTGGGCGGGGGTGAGGCTCGAGACCGCGCCGGTGGCGGGCGCTGCGCCGAGCGGCAGCCGCCAGGCGTGACAGATGGCGAGGGCGAGCGCGTCGGCCGCGTCGGCGGGGCGCGGCACGGCATCCAGTCGCAGCACCTTCGCCACCATCGTGCCCACCTGCTTCTTGTCGGCCTGGCCGTAGCCGGTGATCGCGGCCTTCACCTCGGTGGGGGTGTGCAGACCGACCTCGAGCGAGCGGCGAGCAGCGGCGAGCAGCGCGATGCCGCTGACCTGCGCCGTGCCCATCACGGTGCGCACGTTGTGCTGGGCGAACACCCGCTCGACGGCGACGCTGTCGGGCCGGTGCTCGTCGAGCAGCAGTTCGATACCGGCCGCGATCGCCATCAGCCGCTCGGCGAGTGGCGTGTCCGGCGGCGTCTGGATGACGGAGACGTGCACCAGCGTCGCCTGCCTCGTGGCCGAGACGTCGACGATGCCGACGCCGCAGCGGGTGAGACCCGGGTCGATGCCCAACACCCGCATGCGCGGTGCCGTCAGTCGTCTTCGAGCTCGGCCTGCACCTCGGCCGAGATGTCGATGTTGGTGTAGACGTTCTGCACGTCGTCGCTGTCTTCGAGCGCGTCGATCAGCCGGAACACCTTGCGCGCGGTCTCGGCGTCGGCCTCGACCTGGAGGCTCGCCACGAACTCGACGTCGGCGGAGTCGTAGTCGATGCCCGCCTCCTGCAGCGCGGTGCGCGCGGCCACCATCTGCGACGGATCGGTCAGCACTTCGAACGACTCGGCCCGGTCGGTGACCTCTTCGGCCCCCGCGTCGAGCACCGCGAGCAGGATGCTGTCTTCGTCGACCCCGTCGGCGTGGGCCACGGTGATGACGCCTTTGCGGCTGAAGTTGTAGGCCACGCTGCCGGGGTCGGCCATGGTGCCGCCGTTACGGGTCATCGCGGTGCGCACATCCGCCGCCGCCCGGTTCTTGTTGTCGGTGAGGCACTCGATCAGCAGCGCCACGCCGTTCGGGCCGTAGCCCTCGTACATGATCGTCTGGTAGTCGATCGTCTCACCGGTGAGGCCGGCGCCCCGCTTGATGGCGCGGTCGATGTTGTCGTTGGGTACCGAGGTCTTCTTGGCCTTCTGCACCGCGTCGACGAGGGTGGGGTTGCCCGAGAGGTCGGCACCACCGATCTTCGCCGCCACTTCGATGTTCTTGATGAGCTTCGCGAACGACTTGGCACGGCGGGCGTCGATGACCGCCTTCTTGTGCTTGGTGGTGGCCCATTTAGAGTGTCCGGACACGAGAATCTCCTTCAGGAATCGGTGACAAGTCTACGCGACGGCTTCGTCAGCGCCCGGCAGAGCGCGCGGCGACCTTCGCCAAGAAGTACTGGTGGAAGCGGTAGTCGGCCGTCATCTCGGGGTGGAAGGAGGTGCCGAGGAGGTTCCCCTGCTCCACCGCCACCACGGTTCCGTCGTCGAGCGCGGCCAGCGGCGTCGCCGCCGGGCCGAGCTCCGCCACCACCGGGGCGCGGATGAACACCGCATGCATCGGCGGGTCGCCGAGCACCGGCACCTCGAGGTCGGCCTCGAACGACTCGGTCTGAGCGCCGAAGGCGTTGCGGCGCACCGCGACGTCCAGGCCGCCGAAGCTCTGCTGATCGCGGATGCCGTCGAGGATGCGGTCGGCGAGCATGATGAGACCCGCGCAGGTGCCGTAGACCGGCAGGCCGTCCCGGATGCCGGCGCGCACCGCATCCGCCACCCCGAAGCTGCGCGACAGCTTGTCCATGACGCTCGACTCGCCGCCCGGGATGACCAGGCCGCCGATCGCGGCGACCTCCTCGGGCCGCCGCACGGTGAGGACATCCGCGCCGAGTCCGCGCAGCACAGCGACGTGCTCGCGGAAGTCGCCCTGCAGGGCGAGGACCCCGACCGGCGCGCTACCAGCCACGCTCGGCGAGGCGGTGCGGAGCGGGCACGTCGGCGACGTTGATGCCGACCATGGCCTCGCCGAGCCCGCGGGACACCTCGGCGATGACGCTCGGGTCGTCGTAGAAGGTGGTGGCCTTGACCACGGCGGCGGCCCGCTTCGCGGGGTTGCCCGACTTGAAGATGCCGGAGCCCACGAACACGCCGTCGGCGCCGAGCTGCATCATCATGGCCGCGTCGGCGGGGGTCGCCACACCACCGGCGGTGAACAGCACCACGGGCAGCTTGCCGGTCTCGGCGACCTCGACCACCAGGTCGTAGGGCGCCTGCAGCTCCTTGGCCGCGACGTACAACTCGTCCTTCGACATCGCCGACAGCGCCGCGATCTCGGCCTTGATCGTGCGGATGTGCTTCGTCGCCTCGGACACGTCGCCGGTGCCGGCCTCGCCCTTCGAGCGGATCATCGCCGCGCCCTCGTTGATGCGGCGGAGCGCCTCACCGAGGGTCGTGGCGCCGCAGACGAAAGGCACCGTGAAGTCCCACTTGTCGATGTGGTTGACGTAGTCGGCCGGCGAGAGCACCTCCGACTCGTCGATGTAGTCGACGTTGAGCGCCTGCAGCACCTGGGCCTCGACGAAGTGGCCGATGCGCGCCTTCGCCATGACCGGGATCGACACCTCGGCGATGATCGACTCGATCAGGTCGGGATCGCTCATTCGGGCCACGCCGCCCTGCGACCGGATGTCGGCCGGCACACGCTCCAACGCCATCACCGCGACCGCACCGGCGTCTTCGGCGATGCGCGCCTGCTCGGCGGTGACGACATCCATGATGACGCCGCCCTTCAGCATCTCCGCAAGACCCCGCTTGACGCGGTTGGACCCGAATTCGGCTGTGGTGCTCTGGCTCATCTCGTCCTCTCAGAAACGAGACGATCCTACCCCGCGGATGCCACCGGCCAGGCCGCCTGGATGTCGGCACGAACCTCGCCGAGCAGCTGCGGAAGGGCCTTCGTGCCGGCGATGATGGGGAAGAAATTCGAGTCGAGCGCCCACCGCGGAACGATGTGCTGGTGCAAGTGCCCCGCAACTCCGGCCCCGGCGATGCGCCCCTGGTTCATTCCGATGTTGAAACCGTCGCAGCGCGCCACCTGCCGGAGCACCCGCATCGCCGTCTGGGTGAGGCTGCCGATCTCAGCCACTTCTTCGCGATTGGCCTCGTCGTAGGTGGCCACATGACGATACGGGCAGACCAGAAGATGACCCGAGTTGTACGGGAAGAGGTTGAGCAGCACGTAGGCGTGCTCACCGCGCGCCACGATCAGCCCCTCCTCGTCGCTCAGCGTCGGCGCCCGGTCGAACGGGCACTCGTCGATGTGCGGCTGCTCCCCGCCCTGGATGTAGACCATCCGGTGCGGCGTCCAGAGGCGCTGGAAGGAGTCCGGCACGGCGGCGAAGTCGCTCGACGGCTCGACGCCGAGGTCGTCGAACTCGTGGGGACCGTAGTTGCCGCCGCCCGGCGCATCCGTCGTCATCAGAGCTGACCTGCGGTGCTCACCTGCAGGTGCTGCTCGACGCTGGCCACGATGCGCTCGATCGCGTCGTCGACCGGCACGCCGTTCTCCTGCGAACCGTCGCGGAAGCGGAAGCTCACCGAGCCCGCCGCCGTGTCGTCGGCACCCGCGATGAGCAGCACCGGCACCTTGTCTTTGGTGTGGGTGCGGATCTTCTTCTGCATGCGGTCGGCCGAGTCGTCCAGCTCGGCGCGGATGCCCCGCTTCTTCAGTCGCCGGATGACCTCGGCCAGGTAGTCGGCGTGCTCGTCGGAGATCGGGATGCCCACGACCTGAACGGGCGCGAGCCAGACCGGGAAGGCGCCGGCGTAGTGCTCGAGCAGGATGGCGAAGAATCGCTCGATCGAACCGAGCAGGGCACGGTGGATCATCACCGGCTGCTGCTTGGTGCCGTCGGACGCGGTGTACTCCAGCTCGAACAGCTCGGGCTGGTTGAAGTCGAGCTGGATGGTCGACAGCTGCCAGGTGCGGCCGATCGCGTCGCGGGCCTGGACCGAGATCTTCGGTCCGTAGAACGCCGCTCCCCCGGGGTCGGGCACGAGTTCGAGGCCCGAGGCGATCGCCACCTCGCGCAGGGTCTCGGTGGCGGTCTCCCACATCTCGTCGGTGCCGACCGACTTCTCGGGGTCGCGGGTGGAGAGTTCGAGGTAGAAGTCGTTCAACCCGTAGCCGCGCAGCACCTCGAGCATGAAGTCGATCTGCCGGGTGAGCTCCTCGCGCACCTCGCTCTGCTCGACGTAGATGTGCGCGTCGTCCTGGGTGAGGCCGCGCACCCGGGTGAGACCGGACAGGGTGCCGCTCTTCTCGTAGCGGTAGACGGTGCCGAACTCCGCCAGGCGCAACGGCAGCTCGCGGTAGCTGCGGCCACGGGCGCGGAAGATCAGGTTGTGCATCGGGCAGTTCATGGGCTTCAGGTAGTAGTCCTGGCCCTGCTTCGTGATGTTGCCCTCGGCATCCTCTTCCTGGTCGAGGTGCATGGCCGGGAACATGCCCTCCTTGTACCAGTGCAGGTGACCGCTGGTCTCGAACAGGTGGGCCTTGGTGATGTGCGGGGTGTTCACGAGTTCGTAGCCGCCGGCCACCAGCTGCTGCCGCAGGTACCCCTCGATCTCGGCGCGGATGATGCCGCCCTTCGGGTGGAAGACCGCGAGGCCCGACCCGATCTCGTCGGGGAAGGAGAACAGGTCGAGCTCCGACCCGAGCTTGCGGTGGTCGCGCTTCGCGGCCTCCTCGATGCGGGTCTGGTAGGCGCGCAGCTCGTCTTTCGAGGGCCACGCGGTGCCGTAGACACGCTGCAGCTGCTTGTTCTTCTCCGAGCCGCGCCAGTAGGCGGCCGCCAGCCGGGTGAGCGCGAAGCCGTTGCCGATCATGCGGGTACTCGGCAGGTGCGGGCCGCGGCAGAGGTCTTTCCAGACGGTCTCGCCGGTCTTCGGGTCGACGTTGTCGTAGATGGTGAGCTCGGCGCCGCCGACCTCCACCGACTCGTTGTCGGCGTTCAGCTCGCTGTCGTCGCTGCCGGCCCCCTTGAGGCCGATCAGCTCGAGCTTGTAGGGCTCGTTCGCGAGTTCGGCGCGCGCCTCGCCCTCGGTCACGACGCGGCGCACGAAGCGCTGCCCCTGCCGGATGATGCGCTCCATGCCCTTCTCGATCGCCTTGAGGTCCTCCGGGGTGAAGGGCTCGGCGACGTCGAAGTCGTAGTAGAAGCCGTCGGTGATGGGCGGGCCGATGCCGAGCTTCGCCTCCGGATTGATGGCCTGCACGGCCTGCGCGGCGACGTGCGCCGCCGAGTGCCGGAGGATGGCGAGCCCGTCGGGGCTGTCGATCGTGACCGCCTCGACCGCATCCGCATCGGTCACCGTGGTGGCCAGGTCTTTCAGTTCACCGTTGACGCGCATGGCCACGACGGCCCGGTCAGTGAAGAGATCAAATCCTGTTGCCACGGGTGCGGTGCTCCTGTTTCCGTCGAATCGAATCCACCAATCCTATCGACGCGACGGCGCGGCTCAGACCGGCGGACGCTCTCCCTGCACCTGCTCGCGATGGGTCGCGTCCTGCGACGCGATGTCGACGAAGCCGGGGGTGCCGACGACGGCACTCGGCACCGCTTGTGCACGGGCGTAGCCGTTGTCGGTGCTCGTGCCGGTGAAGACCTGACCGGTCTCGACGACCGTCCAGGTCACCGGGAGCCCGCCGACGCCGGCGTTGGTCGAACGGAGGTAGACGTAGGCCTCCAGCACGAAGTCGCCCCCCGTCCAGCCTGCGTAGGACTGGTAGATGTAGTAGGTGCTGTTCTCGTCGCTGGCGGCGGCCGCCGGCGCAGCCACGGCCACCGCTACGACGGGCACGCTCCACGCGGCGAGTTTGAGCGCGGTGCGCCGCGACGGAAGGTCGGTCGTCTCGCTGTTCCCCATGTGTCGAAGATAGCGGAAATCACCCCCGATCGGGTGCCGCACCCCCGCGCTGTTCCGCAGCCTTGCGGGCGGTTCGCGCGGCACGCCGGTCGGCGGCCTTCGCGCGGGCCGCGTCGTAGCCCTTCTTCGCCACCGCGTTCGCCTTCGTGCTGACCTTCTTCGCGCCGTCGAACTCGGTGCCGAGGAGGGCCAGGCCGCCGACGGCGATGAGCGCACCCGGGCCGGGCAGCGGGATCATCACGATGCCGAGCGCGACCGTGCCGGCGCCTGCCACACCCACCCCGGTGCGGTAGACACGGTTCGCGGTCGGATGCTGGCGGATGAGCGCGCGGGTGCGCCGGGCAAGACCAGGCTTCGTCGGGGTCGGCTGCTCTTCCATGCTGCGACCGTACGGGGTTTGACTGAGACATGGCCGAAATCGACACCGTCCGGGTGGTGCCCGCGAACGAGGCGAGCCGGGCCGACCTCGATGCCGTGTTCGGCGAACGGGGGGAGCCGGCGCGCTGCCGCTGTCAAAGGTTCAAGTTCCGCGACCGCGAGTTCCAGGCGGTGCCTGCCCGCGACTGCTGCGGATGCGCGTACCGTGGGCCGGTCGATCCGAAGACCGGGGCGACGCCGGAGTTCGCCCGCCGGCGCGGCGTCCTCGCCCTCGAGGGCTACCCGATGGTGGTCGAACCGGGAGCCGACATCACCTGCGGCGAGCTGTACGTCGGCTCCGACGCCGCGCCGCCGCGTCTACCGCATCGACTTCTGAGCGCCGGATGCGCGGGGCCGGCCGGCCGGGCGTCAGTCCCAGTCGAGGTAGTCCTCGATGGCCCAGGAGGTGGCGCCCACGTGGGTGACCGGGAAGCGGTGGCCCGCGTCGGGGACGGTGACGACGCTGACGAGACCAGGCGCATCCGCCTTCAGCCGCTCGCCGTTCGCGGCCGGGAGCACCTCGTCGTCGGCGCCCTGGATGACGAGCACCGGGATGGCCTCGGCGAGCTCGGGCAGTGCCTCCTCGCCCTCGGGGCGCTCGACACCGAGCAGCAGCACGCCGTCGACGCGGTCACGGTGGCCGACGGCGACGAGGCGGGCGATCGAGCCGCCGGTCGCGTGTCCGCCGATCCAGGCGCGCGCGATGCCGAGCTCGTCGAGCAGATCGACGATGTCGCGTGCCGCCTGCTCACGGGCAGTCGCATCCGTGGCGGTGGGCGCGGCGACCCGCACCACGCGGAAGTCCTCGGTCGCGACTGAGTGGGCGAGCCCGGCCAGGTCGTCGAGGCTGACGGCGTCGCCGGCCAACAGCACCACGGCGGGTCCGCGCCCCTCGTCGGCGTAGGCGATGGCCCGCGTCTCGGGGTCGAAGGTCTTGGTGTCGGTCATGGTGGGCCTCCCGCAACTGGTCTGGAACGTCGATGAAACGACGAAGGCCCCCAGAGGTTGTCCGGGAGCCTTGTTGTTGTGGTGGGCGATACTGGGATCGAACCAGTGACCTCTTCCGTGTCAGGGAAGCGCGCTACCGCTGCGCCAATCGCCCAAGCGACCGAGTGGAGGTGGCGACGGGATTTGAACCCGTGTGGACGGCTTTGCAGGCCGCTGCCTCGCCTCTCGGCCACGCCACCCAGATCTTGCCCATGAAAACCGTGGCTTCCATAAACGAGTAACTTCACTCGAGCGGATGACGAGATTCGAACTCGCGACCCTCACCTTGGCAAGGTGATGCGCTACCACTGCGCCACATCCGCATTTCGCTCGCATTTCTGCGTGCGGATGAGACTCTATCCGACCTTGTCGACGATTGCCAAACCAGGACACGCCGACGACGTGAATCCGGTGGGAACGCGGCGTGTCACACCCAATAGAACATCTCGTAGAAGAGAGCGCTGGGGTCGCCGAGACCGGCCGTGGCGATCGCCGCGGTGAGCATGCGCGCGAGGAACAGGGCCAGGTCGACGTAGGCGAGCACCAGAGCGCCCGCCGCCAGGCCGCGCCCCACCCGGGCACCCCGGCCGGTGCGCGCCAGCGCGAGATGGCCGAGCACGATCGCCGGCACGATCAACAGCAGGCTGAAGAAGGATGCGACCCCCAACGCCGACAGCACGCCCTCCGGAGTGTCGGTCACAGCGGCCGCAGCGATCTTGGCCACGATCGTGCCGGCGAAGACGACGGCGCCGAGCACCAGCGAGACGATCGCGGTGACGGGCCGCCTGTCACCGGCCCGCACCGGGGCGCCGAACGGACCGGCGTAGGGCGCCGGAGCCCCGTAGCCGTAAGGCTGCTGCGCGGGTTCGGGATAGGGCGGCGGGATGCTCATTTCTGAACTCTAGGACCTCGCCACCCCGATGTGCACGCACCAGCCCCCGGCGTCCGCTACTATCGTTACTTGTCCACGGGCGATTGGCGCAGTTGGTAGCGCGCTTCCTTCACACGGAAGAGGTCATCGGTTCGAGTCCGGTATCGCCCACGTGTTCATGGTCGGGTCCCCGTACACGGGGACCCGACGTCGTTAATGGCTGGGTCATCGGGATCGGTCCACGGCTGGGCACCGCAGCATGATCCTGAGTGAACAGTGGGCACAGGCTGTACCCGCTCGGCGCCACCGTCGTCGTCACCACCGGGGGCACCGCGTGGGTGATCGCCCTGCGTCAGCCGCTGCTCGACGCGGGCCCGAACGAGTTCCTCCGCATCCCCGACTACGCCGATCAGCATTTCATCGTGCTGCCGACCCAGCTCACCTACGTCGGCACCGGCCACTGCCGGGACGAACGAGGTCGAGTTCGCCTACCGCACACCCGATGGCACCGCTCATCCCGCCAGCTCATCCGCCCCTTCGCGGCCGGATTCGCTCTACGAGCATCCGCCGCTCTTCCCGAACGGGACGGCGACGGGCAGCGTCGTCATCCCGGTCCCATCGCCTGGCGTCGTCGAGGGTGTCTTCACGGTGACCATCACCGCCACCGGTCAGATGATCGCCTTCCGGCTCTGAGCCGAGGGTGGGGGTCGGGGTACGCTCGGGGCATGATCCGGGAGTTCTTCGGAGGCGTCGGGGTGCTCGGGCGGGGGCTCGCGGTGTGGGCGCGACGGCCGCGGCTCATGCTGCTGGGGGCACTGCCGGCGTTCGTCGTGGCGCTGTTCTATCTCGCCGGGCTCATCGTGCTCGCGGTGTTCTCCCCCGACCTCGCGAGGCTCGTGACGCCGTTCGCCGACGGCTGGGACGAACCCTGGCAGAGCATCGTGCGCGTCTCCGCCGCCCTCGCGCTGGTGGCCGCGGGCATCCTGCTCGTCGTGTTCACCTACACCGCCATCACCCTGGCGGTCGGCGACCCGTTCTACGAGCGCATCTGGCGTGCGACCGAACAGACCCTCGGCGACCCGCCCGCCGAGCCCTCAGGCGACTTCTGGCGGCTCCTCGGGCGCGGGATCGGCGCAGGGCTGCGCATCCTCGCCCTCACCGCCATCATCGGCGTGCTGCTGTTCTTCGCCGGACTCATCCCGGTCGTCGGCACGATCGCCGTGCCGGTGCTCGCCGCGTTCTTCGGCGGCTGGGTGCTGGCACTCGAACTCACCGGCTTCGCCTTCGACGCCCGTGAGCTGCGCCTCCGCGACCGCAGACGGATGCTCGGCATCCGCCGCGCCCGCACCCTCGGTTTCGGGGTGGCCGTCTACCTCGTCTTCCTCATCCCGCTCGGTGCCGTGCTCGCCATGCCCGCCGCGGTCGCGGGCGCCACGATGCTCGCCCGCGACGCTCTCGCAGCCGGCAACGCCGAAGCGGGGCGCCATCCCGAAGGATGACGCCCCGCTGCAGGCTGTGACGGGAATCAGACGGCTTCGAGCACGTAGCCCTCTTCGCCGTGCACGGTGGTGTCCACGCCGGCGACCTCGTCCTCGTTCTTGATGCGGAAGCCCATCGTCTTCTGGATGATCCAGCCGATGATGAAGGCCATCACGAAGGAGTAGACCATGACCACGACGGCGGCCACGAACTGCTTCAACAGCTGCTCGCCCGAACCGGTGTCGAGCAGGCCGATGCCGGCGCCGAAGATGCCGATGTAGAGCGTTCCGATGAGACCGCCGACCAGGTGGATGCCCACCACGTCGAGCGAGTCGTCGAAGCCCAGCTTGAACTTCAGCTCGATCGCCAGGGCGCAGACGGCACCGGCGAGGATGCCGAGCACGATCGCCCAGCCCGGGGTGAGGATGTTACAGGCCGGGGTGATGGCGACGAGGCCGGCGACGGCGCCCGAGGCGGCACCGATCGAGGTGGGCTTGCCGTCCTTGATCTTCTCGACGACGAGCCAGCCGATGATGGCGGCGGCGGGAGCGGCGAGGGTGTTGATCCAGGCGATCGCGGCGACACCGTCGACGGCTGCCTCAGAACCGGCGTTGAAGCCGAACCAGCCGAACCACAGCAGCGACGCGCCGAGGAGGGTGAGCGGCACGTTGTGCGGCTTCTGGATGCCCTTCTGGAAGCCGACGCGCTTGCCGAGCACGAGCGCCAGAGCGAGCGCTGCCGCACCGGCGTTGATGTGCACCGCGGTTCCACCGGCGAAGTCGTTGACGCCCCAGACCGGAGCCCAGCCCTCGGCGAGGTTGAAGACCATGAAGGCGACCGGGAAGTAGACGACGGTGACCCAGATGCCCGCGAAGAGCATCCACGCGCCGAACTTGGCGCGGTCGGCGATCGCACCGGAGATCAGCGCCACGGTGATGATGGCGAAGGTGGCCTGGAAGCCCGCGAAGGCGAGGCCTGCGAGGTCGGGGTCCATCGCGCCGCCCTCACCGAGACCGAGCAGGCTGCCGAGCCCGATCGAACCGTCGAAGGGGTTGCCGACGATGCCGGGGATGAGGGGGGTGCCGAACGCCAGCCCGTACCCGTACAGCACCCAGAGGACGCCGACGAGGCCCATCGCTCCAAAGCTCATCATCATCATCGAGATGACGGACTTCGCTTTGACCATGCCGCCGTAGAAGAACGCGACACCGGGGGTCATCAGGAGCACAAGGGCGGCTGCAACGAGCAACCACAGGGAGTTCAGGTTGCCGGTTACTTCTTCCATATGACTGTACCTCTCTAGAACATGCGTGCACTTGCAGGCATGTGGCAGTCTGCCGAAGAGAGATTTCGCGAGACGACGCCGCGTGTGTACGCCGTGTTACACGCCGCGGCCGAATGTAAACATCGTGTTTCGGCCAGCCGCGAATCGTCAGCGAGTCGCCGACGCGATCATGCGCGACGCCGCGCGGAGGTATTTCTTGCGGTACCCGCCGTTCAGCATGTCGCCCGCGAACACCTCGTCGAGCGGCACACCGGAGGCGAGGATGCCGATCTGCGCGTCGTAGACGCGGTCGATGAAGGCCACCAGGCGCAGCGCATCCGTCTGGTCGGTCAGCGGCGTCACGTCGCTGAGGGCGATGGTGTCGACGCCGTCGATCAGCTTGATGTAGCGCGACGGGTGGATGGTGCCGAGGTGCCGCACCAGCTCGCCGAAGGAGTCGATCGTGAGCCGCTCCCCCGCGGTGAGGTGCGCGTCGACCGCGGCGTCGAACTCGGCGCCCGCGGCGAGCGCGACGGCGTGGCCCTCGATGTCGCGGCGGCGGTAGTCGAGCCCGTCGATGCGCACGATGTCGAACCGGTCGGCGATGGCCTGGATCTCACGCAGGAAGTCGCTCGCCGCGAACCGGCCCTCGCCGAGCGCGTTCGGCGGGGTGTTGGACGTGGCGGCCAGGCGGGTGCCCTTCGCGACGAGCTCGCCGAGGAAGCGGGTCATGAGCATCGTGTCGCCCGGGTCGTCGAGCTCGAACTCGTCGATGGCGATGAATTTCGCGCCGGCGAACAGCTGCACGGCGTTGGCGTAGCCGAGGGCGCCGATGAGGGCGGTGTACTCGATGAAGGTGCCGAAGTACTTCGGCCCCGGCGCGGCGTGCCAGAGCGCGGCCAGCAGGTGGGTCTTGCCGACACCGAAGCCGCCGTCGAGGTAGATGCCGGGCTTCGCCGGTGGCGTCTTCTTACCCCGGCCGAAGAAGCCGCCGGCCTTGGCGGGCTTCCAGCCGTCGGCGAAGTGCCGGATCTTCGCCAGCGCCTCGCCCTGCGACGGGTAATCGCGGTCGGGGCGGTAGTTCTCGAACGACGCGTGGTCGAACTGCCGCGGCGGCACGAGGGTGCCGGCGAGTTCGGCGCCGGAGATCGAGGGGGCGCGCTCGGTCAAGCGCGGGGCGACGGCCTGCCGCTCACCTGTCATCTGTGATCCTGTGTGTCGAGATGTGACCCGCGGCGTGCAGCGGGGAGTCGGGAAGACATAGATTCGTGTGGGGTTGTACCTACCCTAACTGGAGGTTGTGAAATGACTGTCGACACCGATCCCGCCGAGAAGTTCGCCGGATACGCCCACCCCGAACGCCTGGTCTCGGGCGACTGGCTCGAAGCGCACCTCGGCGAACCCGGACTCGTCGTGGTCGAGAGCGACGAGGACGTGCTGCTCTACGAGACCGGGCACATCCCGGGCGCCGTGAAGATCGACTGGCACACCGACCTCAACGACCCGGTCGAGCGCGACTACATCGACGGCGCCGGCTTCGCCGCGCTCCTCGGCGGCAAGGGCATCTCCCGCGACGACACCGTCGTGATCTACGGCGACAAGAACAACTGGTGGGCCGCCTACGCCCTCTGGGTCTTCACCCTGTTCGGCCACGACGACGTCCGGCTGCTCGACGGCGGCCGCGACAAGTGGATCGCCGAGGGCCGCCCGATCACCACCGACCGCCCGGCTCCCACCCCGGCGGAGTACCCGGTCGTCGAGCGCGACGACTCGCGCATCCGTGCGTACAAGGACGACGTGCTCGCGCACCTCGGGCATCCGCTGATCGACGTCCGCTCCCCCGAGGAGTACAGCGGCGAGCGCACCACCGCACCCGCCTACCCCGAGGAGGGCGCTCTGCGGGCCGGGCACATCCCGAGCGCCGCGAACGTGCCCTGGGGTCGTGCGGCCGCCGAGGACGGCACCTTCAAGCCGGTCGGCGAACTGGATGCGATCTACCGCGGCGAGGCGGGTCTCGCCCACGGCGAGCCGGTGATCGCGTACTGCCGGATCGGCGAGCGGTCGAGCCACACCTGGTTCGTGCTCACGCATCTGCTCGGTTTCGAGAACGTGCGCAACTACGACGGCTCCTGGACCGAGTGGGGCAGCACGGTGCGGGTGCCGATCGTGCGCGGCGTCGAGCGCGGCGAGGTGCCCGCGCACCGGTAGGTGCGAACGCGAGGGATACTGGAGGGGATGACCGACACCACGCTCCCCGCCTCGCTCGCCTCCATCCGCGACGACTTCCTCGCGCTCGAGCAGCGCGACCGCCTCGAGATGCTGCTCGAGTTCTCGAACGAGCTGCCGGCGTTGCCTGAGCGGTACGCCGAGCATCCGGATCTCTTCGAACAGGTCGTGGAGTGCCAGTCGCCCGTGTTCATCTTCGTGGAGGTGACCGACGGCGTGGTGCACCTGTTCGCGACCGCTCCGAAGGAGGCGCCGACGACGCGCGGCTTCGCGTCGATCCTGGTGCAGGGCATCGACGGGCTCGGCGTCGACGAGGTGCTGGCCATCCCCGACGACTTCCCGAACACGATCGGCCTCACCGAGGCGGTGTCGCCGCTGCGCATCCGCGGCATGACGGCGATGCTCGGCCGCACGAAGCGGCAGATCCGCGAGCGTCTCGCCGCCTAGCCGACCTCAGAGGGCGTTGGCGGTGAGCCAGGCGTCGATCGCGGTGGTCCACTTGGCGCGGTCGTAGTTCCAGAGCTTGGTGTGCCGGGCCACGGAGAAGGGCACGAAGGTCACGAGGTCGGGCCGCGCCTCGGCGAGCTTGCGGGAGCCGGTGGAGGGCACGTAGCCGTCGTCGTCGGAGTGCAGGATGAGCAGGGGAACGTCGACCTCGTCGGAGCGCTTCACGAAGTCGAGCCGGTCGAGGTCGAGCGGCTGCTGCTGGCCGGTGACCACGCCGCCCCACGGGTGCGTGATGGTGGCGAACGCCGCATCGCCGACGAGTTCGGGCGCGTGCCGGGCCCGGCCGTGGTACCGCAGCACGTCACGCCAGTCGACGGCCGGCGACTCCAGCGCGATCGCTCGGATGCGCTCGCGGTGCACCGCCCGCCCCATCGCCTGCAGGGCGATCGCACCACCCATCGACCAGCCCATCAGCACGATGTCGGTGGCGCCGTGGTCGACGGCGTACGTGATCGCGGCGTCGAGGTCCTGCCACTCGGTGTCGCCGAGCGCGTAACGGCCGTCGGCCGAGCGCGGCGCCTCGCCGTCGTTGCGGTAGGAGATGTGCAGCGAGTGGTAGCCGTGCGCCCGGAACACCAGGATGGCGCGGATGGTCTCACCGCGCCGTACCCCGCGCCCGTGCACCTGGATGACCCATTTGGTGCTCGACGCCTCCGCCGACGGCACGTACCAGGCGGGTGCCGGCCCGACCTGGGTGAACACCTCGACCTCCTCGACCGGCACCTCGAGCTCACGCGGGTGGATGTAGAACCAGCCGCTGATGCGTCCGTTACGCGCCCGCGCGAGGTCGCCGTAGTCGACCTGGATGACCGAACGCACCACGATCCCGTCGGAGACGCTCAGCACCTCGCCGAGCCGGGCGTGCCCCGTGTCGCCCGAGAAGCGGAGGCTGTAGAGGCCCGGCAGGATCGAGTCGGCGTCGACCGAGAGGGCGACGGTGCCGTTCTCCTCGTCGTAGCCGAGGATGCGAACGTCGTCGACCGGCAGCGACGGGATGACGATGGCCCGTGACATCAGCGCGGTGAGCACCGCGCCCCCCGCGGCCACGAGGGTGGCGGCCGTGCCCGCGACCAGCGCCACCACGGCCCACCCGGGGACGCGAGCCGGCTCGGCTGACCTCGAACCCATGATTCCGCCCTCCACGACTCCACCCGGCGTGCCTGCGCCGCCCGGAACGTAAAGAACTCTAGTCTGCACTCGTGGCCGATTCCCCCTTCACGCCGGACGTTCCGGCGGCCTTCGGTGCAGCACTCGACTCGCTGCGACGGGCCGACACGCGCGCCGAACTCGTGGTGCACGAGATCCCCGCGCCCGCGAACCTCGCCCCGCACGCGGTGGCACTCGCGGCCGACGTCACCCCGGCACGGCACGGCGCCGACTCCGAGCTGGGCACCGGCCGGTTCATCCTGCTCTACGACGCCGACCGGCCCGAGGCCTGGGGCGGCGAGTTCCGGGTGGTGTGCTTCGCCCAGGCGCCGCTCGAGACCGAGATCGGGCTCGACCCGTTCCTCGCCGACGTCGCCTGGTCGTGGCTGGTCGACGCGCTGGATGCCCGCGGTGCCAACTACACCAGCGCCTCCGGCACGGCCACGAAGATCATCTCGACCGGCTTCGGGGAGCTGTCGAGCCAGGGCGACGGTGCGCAGATCGAATTGCGCGCATCCTGGACCCCCACCGACCACAACCTCCAGGCCCACGTCGAGGGCTGGAGCGAACTCCTCTGCATGCTCGCCGGACTGCCACCCGTCGTCGATGGCGTGACGATGCTGCAGACCAGGCGAGCCAAACGTGACTGACGAGAAGCCGATCGAAGTACCAGAACGGACCGTCATCGCGACGGTCGACGAATTCCATGACGCGGTCGAGGCGCTCGCCGTCGGCACCGGCCCGGTGGCCGTCGACGCCGAGCGCGCCAGCGGGTTCCGCTACTCCCAGCGCGCGTACCTCATCCAACTCTACCGGCGCGGCTCCGGCACCTTCCTCATCGACCCGCCCGCGATCGAGGAGTTCGCTCCCCTGCAGTCGGTGATCGGCGACGTGGAGTGGGTGCTGCACGCCGCGAGCCAAGACCTGCCGTGCCTCCGCGAAGTCGGGCTCGAGCCGAGCACCGTGTTCGACACCGAGCTGGCGGCGCGCCTCCTCGGCATCCCCCGCGTGGGCCTCGGCACCGTGGTCGAGGAGCTGCTCGGCATCCATCTCGCCAAGGAGCACTCGGCCGCCGACTGGTCGACCCGGCCGCTGCCGGCGTCGTGGCTCGAGTACGCCGCGCTCGACGTGGAGTTGCTGATCGACCTGCGCGACTCGATGGCGGTGCTGCTGAAGGAGCAGGGCAAGCTCGAGATCGCCGCTCAGGAGTTCGCCGCCGTGGTGGCGAAGGAGGAGAAGGCACCCCTGGCCGAGCCCTGGCGCCGACTGAGCGGCATCCACGCCCTCCGCGCCGACCGGCACCTCGCCGCCGCCCGGGAGCTCTGGCTCGCCCGCGACGAGCTGGCCCGCGAGACCGATACCGCGCCGGGGCGCCTGGTGCCGGATGCGTCGCTGCTCGTCGCCGCCCGCGCGCTGCCGACCTCGCGACGCGACCTCGCGGCGCTCAAGCAGTTCTCCGGGCGGGCCTCGCGGTCCGAGCTCGACCGCTGGTGGGCGGCGATCGAGCGGGCGCTCACCACCGACGACATCCCCGTGCAGAAGCGCGCCACCGACACCCTGCCGCCGCCGCGCAGCTGGGCCGACAAGAATCCCGAAGCGGATGCCCGGCTGAAAGCCGCCCGCGCCGCACTCACCGCCCTTTCCGCCGAGCGCGCCATCCCGCTCGAGAACCTGCTCACCCCCGACTTCCTGCGCCGGGTGGCCTGGAACGCCCCCGATCCGCTGACCCTCGAGACCGTCTCCGACGCGCTCCGCGAGCTCGGCGCCCGGCCGTGGCAGATTGAACTGACTGCACAGCCGATCCTGCAGGCCTTTGTCGATCCCCACCAAACGCCCGAGAACCCCGCGGAAGTCGTTTCGTAGGAACAAGCAATCGATTCCGGCCCGGGAATGGGCGGTTCTAGACTCGAGTCGACCAATTCCAGGAGGCATAGTGGCCGAAAGATCTGAAGTCGTTTTCGTCGACGGAGTACGCACCCCGTTCGGGCGTGCGGGCGAAAAAGGCATGTACTGGCAGACCCGAGCGGACGACCTCGTCGTCAAGGCGATCATCGGATTGCTGGAGCGCAATCCGAACGTGCCGAAAGACCGGATCGACGACGTGGCCATCGCCGCCACCACCCAGCAGGGCGATCAGGGCCTGACGCTCGGCCGCACGGCGGCGCTCCTGGCCGGGCTCCCGCTCTCGGTGCCGGGCTACGCGATCGACCGGATGTGCGCAGGCGCCATGACGAGCGTGACCACCACCGCGGGTGCCATCGCCTTCGGTGCCTACGACCTCGCCATCGCAGGCGGCGTCGAGCACATGGGCCGGCATCCGATGGGCTTCAACGCCGACCCCAACCCGCGCTTCCTCGCCGAGAAGCTGGTGAGCGCCGAGGCGCTCAACATGGGCAACACGGCCGAGCGCATCCACGACCGCTTCCCGCAGCTCACCAAGGAGCGCTCCGACCGCTACGCGCTGCGCAGCCAGCAGAAGGTCGCGGCGGCGTACGAGGCGGGCAAGATCCAGCCCGACCTCATCCCCGTCGCCACGAAGAGCGCCGAAGGCTGGGGGCTCGCCACCCGCGACGAGGCGCCGCGCCCCGACACCACGATGGAGGGGCTCGCGAACCTGCGCACCCCGTTCCGGCCGCACGGCCGGGTCACCGCGGGCAACTCGTCGGGTCTCAACGACGGCGCCACGGCGTCGCTGATCGCGAGCGAGTCGTTCGCGCGCGAGGTCGGCCTCCCGGTCAAGATGCGTCTCGTCTCGTTCGCGTTCGCGGGCGTCGAGCCCGAGATCATGGGCATCGGTCCGGTGCCCTCCACCGAGAAGGCGCTGCGCAAGGCGGGGCTCTCGATCGACGACATCGGGCTGTTCGAGCTGAACGAAGCCTTCGCGGTGCAGGTGCTGTCGTTCCTCGACCACTTCGGCATCGACGACGACGACCCGCGGGTCAACGAGTACGGCGGGGCGATCGCGCTCGGGCATCCGCTCGCCTCCTCCGGCGTGCGCCTGATGATCCAGCTCGCCCGCCAGTTCGAGGAGCACCCCGAGGTGCGCTACGGCGTCACCGCGATGTGCATCGGGCTCGGCCAGGGCGGCACCGTCATCTGGGAGAACCCGAACTGGAACAAGAAGGCTTCGAAGAAGGCAGGGCGATGACCGACTACTCCACCATCGACTTCAGCGGGTTGGAGGCGTTGTCGGCCGACGAGGTCGTGACCCACTCCTACGTGCGCGACATCACGCTGCCGAGCGGCAAGACCCTCGCGCTCATCACGCTCGACAACGGGCGCGACCACACCCGGCCGAACACGCTCGGGCCGGTCACGCTGACCGAGTACGGCGCGACCCTGGATGCCCTCACCGCCCGTGCCGCGGCCGGCGAGATCGACGCCGTGGCCGTGACCGGGAAGCCCTACATCCTCGCGGCGGGTGCCGACCTGTCGAAGGTCGGCGAGATCCCGAGCAAGGCCGTGGCCAAGCAGATGGCGCAGCTCGGGCACTACGTGTTCGGCAAGATGAAGCAGGTCGGCGTGCCCTCGTTCGCGTTCGTGAACGGGCTCGCGCTCGGCGGCGGGGTCGAGGTGGCGCTGGCCGCCGACTACCGCACCATCGACTCGTCGGTGCCCGCGATCGCACTGCCGGAGGTCTTCCTCGGCATCATCCCGGGCTGGGGTGGCGCGTACCTGCTGCCGAACCTCATCGGCATCGAGAACGCCCTCAAGGTCGTGATCGAGAACACGCTCAAGAACAACCGCACCCTCAAGGGCCAGGAGGCCTTCGACCTCGGCATCGCCGACGCGATCTTCGGGCCCGCGAACTACCTCGAGGACTCGCTCCGCTGGGCCGACGGCGTGCTCACCGGCGCGGTGAAGGTGAAGCGGCCGAACGAGCCCGGCAAGATCGAGCGGATGGTGAAGTGGGATGCCGCGATCGCCATCGCCCGCAAGATGCTCGAGTCGCGCATCGGCACGGTCGCGAAGTCGCCGTATGCGGCGCTCGAACTCCTGAAGGCCGCCAAGTCGGGCACGCCCGAGGAAGGGTTCGCGCGGGAGGACGAGGCGCTGGCGGAGCTCATCTCGGGCGACCAGTTCCGGGCATCCATCTACGCCTTCGACCTCGTGCAGAAGCGCGCGAAGCGGCCTGCCGGAGCGCCCGACAAGGCGCTCGCCAAGCCGGTCACGAAGGTGGGCATCATCGGGGCGGGGCTCATGGCCTCGCAATTCGCGCTGCTGTTCGTGCGGCGCCTGCAGGTTCCGGTGGTCATCACCGACCTCGACCAGGCGCGCGTCGACAAGGGCCTCGACTACATCCGCGGCGAGATCGCGACGCTGCTGTCGAAGGGGCGCATCTCCCCCGACGAGTCGAACCGGCTGAACGCGCTCATCCACGGCACCACCGACAAGTCGGAGTTCAACGACGCCGACTGGGTGATCGAGGCCGTGTTCGAGGAGCTCGGGGTGAAGCAGGACGTGTTCGCCGAGATCGAGCAGCACGTCTCCGAGACCGCGGTGCTGGCCACCAACACCTCGTCGCTCTCGGTCGAGCAGATCGGGGCGAAGCTCGCCCATCCGGAGCGCCTGGTGGGCTTCCACTTCTTCAACCCGGTTGCTGTGATGCCCCTGGTCGAGGTCGTGAACGCGCCCGCGACGGATGAGGCGACGCTCTCGACGGCCATGGTCACGGCCGCGAAGCTGCGCAAGAACGCCGTGATCACGCGCGACACCCCCGGGTTCGTGGTGAACCGCATCCTGGCCAAGGTGCTGGGTGAGGCGATGCACGCCGTCGACACCGGCACCTCGTTCGAGGTGATGAACCGCGCGCTCGACCCGTTCGGGCTGCCGATGACGCCGTTCGAGCTGCTGGAGCTGGTGGGCCTCAAGGTCGGCGCGCACGTGCTCGACACGCATCACGCCGCCTTCCCGGAGCGCTTCTTCGAGAGTGCGAACCTGCACAAGCTCGCCGAGCACGGGCGCATCTTCGAGCGCGACGGCAAGGGCAAGATCACGGGCTTCGACAAGAAGGCCGTGGCTCTGGTCGCTCCCCCGAAGGGCACCGGCACGCCGATGACCGAGGAGGAGATCCTCCGCCGGGTCGAGGACGGCCTGGCCGACGAGGTGCACCGGATGCTCGAGGACGACGTCGTGCACGCGGCGGAGGACATCGATCTCTGCCTCATCCTGGGGGCGGGTTACCCGTTCCAGATGGGCGGCCTCACGCCCTACCTCGACCGGGTGGGCGCCTCCGAGCGCGTCTTCGGCGACACCTTCCACCACCCCGTCATCCGCGGCGTCTCGTAGCCCTGCGGCTGGAGTTCTCCACACGAGACGGCCACCGACGCCCCCAGCGGGCGCGGTGGCCGTCTCCTTTGGAGAAGTCCGCGGTGTCGGAGGGTGGCGGTAGCGTTCGGGCATGACCAAGACGCAGTACTACGTGGCCGCGAGCGTGGACGGGTTCATCGCCGACCGGGAGAACGGGCTCGGGTGGCTGATGCAGTTCGGGTTCGAGGAGTTCAGCGCCGACTACGAGGCGTTCCTCGCCGACGTGGGGGTGGTGGTGATGGGGTCGCGCACCTATGAGTGGCTGCTCGCGGAGGGCAGCCCGTGGGCGTACGCCGCCCAGGCGGCGTGGGTGCTGACGAGCCGCGAGCTTCCGCACATCGAGGGCGGTGAGAACATCCGGTTCGCGTCGGGTGACGTCGGGCAGCTCCACGCCGAGTGGGTCGCGGCCGCGGGCGTCAAGAACGTATGGATCGTGGGCGGGGGCGACGTCGCCGCTCAGGTCGCCGACGCGGGCCTGCTCGACGAGCTGCTGCTCACCACCATGCCGGTCGTGCTCGGTGCCGGGGCGCCGCTCCTCCCCGTGGCGGCCACCACCGGTGTGCTCGAACTCGTGAGCACCCAGCGATTCCCGGGCGGCGCGACGGGAGCGGTCTACCGCACCAGGGGGTGAAGCTGATCCGTGTCGGTGCCGGCTATGTCGGTGCCGGCTTTGTCGGTGCCGGGCGCTGACGCGCGCACCGGGCGGGCGATCGGGATCTTGTTGCCCCGCACCTGCGCCACCACGTCCTCGGCGATCTGCTCGGGAGTCAAGCCGACCTGCTGCAGGATCTCCGAGCGTGATGCGTGCTCCAGGAACTCGTCGGGCAGGCCGAGCTCGGTCACCGCGGTGTCGACCCCGGCCTCGCGCAGGTCCTGGCGGATGCGCGTGCCGATGCCGCCGACCCGCACACCATCCTCGATCGTCACGACGATGCGGTGCGCATCCGACAGCTCGATGACCGACCACGGCACGGGCACCACCCAGCGCGGGTCGACGACGGTCGTGCCGATCCCCTGCGCCTCGAGCAAGGTCGCGACCTCGAGCGCCAACTCGGCCATCACGCCGACCGCCACGATCAGCACGTCTTTCTGTGCGTCCTCCCGCAGCACGTCCACGCCGTCCCCGGTGCGCCGGAGCGCGGGGATGTCGGCGCCCACGTTGCCCTTCGGGAACCGGATGACCGTCGGCGCATCCGTCACCCGCACCGCTTCGGCGAGCTCTTCCCGCAGCCGCTCGGCGTCCCGCGGCGCCGACAGGCGGATGCGCGGCACCACCTGCAGGATCGCCAGATCCCACATGCCGTGGTGGCTCGGCCCGTCGGGCCCGGTGACGCCGGCCCGGTCGAGCACGAAGGTCACGCCGGCCTGGTGCAGGCCGACATCCATCAGCACCTGATCGAACGCGCGGTTGACGAAGGTGGCGTACAGGGCGACGACCGGATGCAGTCCACCGTACGCGAGGCCCGCCGCCGAGGCGACGGCGTGCTGCTCGGCGATGCCCACGTCATAGACGCGGGCCGGGAAGCGCTCGGCGAACTTGTGCAGCCCGGTGGGTCGCAGCATGGCGGCGGTGATGCCGACGATCGTCGCATCCTGCTCGGCCTGCCGCACGATCTCATCGGCGAAGACGCTCGTCCAGGACGGCGCACCGGAGGGCGCCGACAGCGGCTCGCCCGTCTCGGGATCGATCTGGCCCACCGCGTGGAACTGATCGGCGGCGTCGGTGCGTGCCGGCTCGTAGCCGCGCCCCTTCTCGGTGATGGCGTGCACGATCACCGGGGCCGCGTACTCCTTGGCCTGCCGGAGCGCCTCCTCCATCGCCACGACGTCGTGGCCGTCGATCGGCCCGAGGTACTTGATGTCGAGGTTCGCGTAGAGCGAGTTGTTGTTGGTCATGCGGCTGAGGAAGCCGTGCAGACCGCCGCGCGCGCCGCGGTAGAGGGCCCGCGCCGGGGCACCGAGGCGGTCGGCGACCTTGCGGCTGGACTGGTGCAGATGCTGATAGCCCTGCTTCGTGCGGACGGTGTTGAGGTAGCGGGCCATGCCGCCGATGGTCGGCGCGTACGAGCGGCCGTTGTCGTTGACGACGATCACGAGGTTGCGCGAGTTGTCGTCACTGATGTTGTTGAGCGCCTCCCACGTCATGCCTCCCGTGAGCGCACCGTCACCCACCACGGCGACGACGTGACGATCGGTCTGCCCCGTCATCTCGAACGCGCGCGAGATTCCGTCGGCCCAGGAGAGCGAACTGGATGCGTGCGACGATTCGACGACGTCGTGCGGGCTCTCCGAGCGCTGCGGGTACCCGGCGAGGCCACCCTTCTGCCGGAGCCCGGAGAAGTCCTGACGGCCGGTCAGCAGCTTGTGCACGTAGGACTGATGGCCGGTGTCGAACACGATGGCGTCGCGGGGTGAGTCGAACACCCGGTGGATGGCGATGGTGGTCTCGACCACGCCGAGGTTCGGGCCCAGGTGACCGCCGGTCTTGGAGACTTCGGCGATCAGGAAGGCGCGGATCTCGGCCGCCAGCGTGTGCAGCTGGTCGGCCGAGAGCGCATCCAGATCTCGCGGTTCGTTGATCCCTTCGAGCAGGCTCATACCAGCCACCTTCCCATCCCGGCGTGATCTTTCACTCTACGCCGCACAGGCCGGGAAACCGCTCAGACGAGGCTCCGCAACACGTACTGCAGGATGCCGCCGTTGCGGTAGTAGTCCGCCTCACCAGGGGTGTCGATCCGCACCACCGCGTCGAATTCGATCGTCTCCTTGCCGGCGGGCGAGTGCTCGCTGGGGGCGGCCACCACGTGCACCGTCTTCGGCGTGCGACCCTCGTTCAACTCCTCGATGCCCGTGATCGTGACGATCTCGGTGCCGTCGAGGCCGAGCGAGGCCCAGCTCTCGCCGGCCGGGAACTGCAGCGGAACCACGCCCATGCCGATCAGGTTGGAGCGGTGGATGCGCTCGAAGCTCTCCACGATGACGGCTTTCACGCCGAGGAGCGAGGTGCCCTTCGCCGCCCAGTCGCGCGAGGAGCCGGAGCCGTACTCCTTGCCACCGAAGATGACGAGCGGCGTGCCGGCGGCCTGGTAGTTCTGCGAGGCGTCGTAGATGAAGGACTGCGGACCCTCGGGCTGCGTGAAGTCGCGGGTGTAGCCGCCCTCCACCCCGTCGAGCAGCTGGTTCTTCAGGCGGATGTTCGCGAACGTGCCGCGGATCATCACCTCGTGGTTGCCGCGGCGCGAGCCGTAGGAGTTGTAGTCCTTGCGGTCGACCCCGTGGGCGTCGAGGTACTTGCCGGCGGGGCTGTCGGCCTTGATGTTGCCGGCCGGCGAGATGTGGTCGGTCGTGACCGAGTCGCCGAGCTTCGCCAGCACCCGGGCACCGGAGATGTCCGTGACCGGGGTGGTCTCGATCGTCATGCCGTCGAAGTACGGGGGCTTCCGCACGTAGGTCGACTCCGAGTCCCACTCGAAGACCGGGCCGGTGGGCGTCGGCAGCGACCGCCAGCGCTCGTCGCCCTCGAAGACGCTCGAGTACTCGTGGTCGAACATCTCGGTGTTGATCGAGGTGTCGATGGTCTGCTGCACCTCGGCGGCGTCGGGCCAGATGTCGCGGAGGAAGACGTCGTTGCCGTCTTTGTCCTGCCCGAGCGCATCCACCTCGAAGTCGAAGTTCATCGAGCCGGCCAGCGCGTAGGCGATGACGAGCGGCGGGGAGGCGAGGTAGTTCATCTTCACGTCGGGCGAGATGCGGCCCTCGAAGTTGCGGTTGCCCGAGAGCACCGCGGTGACCGCGAGGTCGTTGTCGTTGATGGCGGCCGAGACCTCGTCGATCAGGGGGCCCGTGTTGCCGATGCAGACCGTGCAGCCGTAGCCGACCGTGTAGAAGCCGAGCGCCTCGAGGTCGGCGGTGAGGCCGGCCTTGGCGTAGTAGTCGGTGACGACCTTCGACCCGGGCGCGAGCGTGGTCTTCACCCACGGCTTCGCCTTGAGGCCGAGCTTGTTCGCGTTGCGCGCGAGGAGGCCCGCGGCGAGCATGACCGAGGGGTTCGACGTGTTGGTGCACGACGTGATGGCGGCCACCGCGACGGCGCCGTGGTCGAGCGTGTAGTTGTCGCCCGAGGCGGTCGAGACCTTGGTCGGCCGCGACAGCGCGCCCGGCGCGTGGGCGACGTGGCTGTGCGAGTACTCGTGCGCCGAGTCTTCGTCCTCGGCCGTGAACCCGATCGGGTCGGAGGCCGGGAAGGTGCCCTCGACGGCCGCGTCGACGCGGGACAGGTCCTGGTCGGCGTTGGCGTAGTTCTCGAGGTCGCGGATGAACGTGGACTTCGCCACCGAAAGCTCCACCCGGTCCTGCGGGCGCTTCGGGCCCGAGATCGAGGGCACGACGGTGCCGAGGTCGAGCTCGAGGTACTCGCTGAACACCGGCTCCTGGGCCGGGTCGTGCCACAGCTTCTGCAGCTTCGAGTAGGCCTCGACCAGCGCGACCTGCTCCTCGCTGCGGCCCGTGAGGCGCAGGTAGTCGAGGGTGACGTCGTCGATCGGGAACATGGCGGCGGTCGAGCCGAACTCCGGGCTCATGTTGCCGATGGTGGCCCGGTTGGCGAGGGGCACCTCGCCGACGCCCTCGCCGTAGAACTCGACGAACTTGCCGACCACGCCGTGCTTGCGCACCATCTCGGTGATGGTGAGCACCACGTCCGTCGCCGTGACGCCGGCGGGGATGGAGCCGGAGAGCTTGAAGCCGACGACCTTCGGGATGAGCATGGAGACCGGCTGGCCGAGCATCGCGGCCTCGGCCTCGATGCCGCCCACGCCCCAGCCGAGCACGCCGAGGCCGTTGACCATGGTGGTGTGCGAGTCGGTGCCGACGCAGGTGTCGGGGTAGGCGCGGAGCACCTTGTTGCCGAAGGAGTCGACGACCTCGCGGGTGTACGTGACGCGGGCCAGGTACTCGATGTTCACCTGGTGCACGATTCCGGTTCCGGGCGGCACGACCTTGAAGTCGTCGAAGGCCGTCTGGCCCCAGCGGAGGAACTGGTAGCGCTCACCGTTGCGCTCGTACTCGATCTCGACGTTGCGCTCGAGGGCGTTCTCGGTGCCGAACAGGTCGGCGATGACCGAGTGGTCGATGACGAGCTCGGCGGGCGCGAGCGGGTTGATCTTGGTGGGGTCGCCGCCCAGGGCGCCGACCGCTTCGCGCATGGTGGCGAGGTCGACGATGCACGGCACGCCGGTGAAGTCCTGCATCACCACGCGCGCGGGGGTGAACTGGATCTCGGTGTCGGGCTCGGCCGTCGGAACCCAGCCGCCGAGCGCCTTGATGTGCGCCTCGGTGATGTTCGCACCGTCCTCGGTGCGGAGCAGGTTCTCGAGCAGCACCTTGAGGCTGAACGGGAGCTTCTCGTGGCCCGGGACCTTGTCGATGCGGAAGACCTCGTACGACGAGTCTCCGACCTTCAGGGTGTCTTTCGACTCGAAACTGTTCACTGCCGACACGTCGACCTCACCTTCGCTCGTTCACGTCAATCTTCGTGCGCCGTCGCAACGGATGGCTAGCAAGGGCAGCCTAAGAGCCGCACCGCACGTCGTCAGAGGAAACTATCTTGACGTCAAGATAAATATACACCAGTCACTCGCGGTCGGAGACCAGGCCACGCCGCCGCGCGATGCGGTACCAGGCTTCGATGCCGAGCGCCCCGAGCACCCCGATCCCGGCGGCGACGCCGAGCGCCGGCAGGCTGCTGACCTCCAGCGCGAAGAAGTCCCGGGAGAGCGGCACGAGGTAGGCGAGCACGAAGGCCGCGGTGACGGCGACGACCATGCCGAGCCGCCACGAGCTGAGCGGCCGGGCGAGCACGCAGAGCACCCAGAGCGAGACGAGGAAGAGCGTGATGCAGGCCAGGCTCCGTGCCTCGTCGAGCGGCACCAGCCGCAGCAGCACCGAGTACGCCGCCACGATCGCGGCCGACGCGATGACCCCCGACGGGATCGAGAAGCCGAGCACGCGCTTCAGCACCCCCGGCCGGTAGCGCCGGCGGTTGGGTGCCAGGGCGAGGAAGAAGGAGGGGATGCCGATGGCCAGGGTCGAGACCAGGGTCATCTGCCGGGGCAGGAACGGGAACTTCCACAGCAGGAAGGCGCTGACCAGGGCCAGCACCACGCCGTAGACCGTCTTGGTGAGAAAGAGGTTCGACACCCGCTCGACGTTCGCGATGACGCGCCTGGCGTAGGAGAGCACGGTCGGCAGCCGGTCGAAGCGCCCCTCGAGTAGCACGATGCGCGACACCGCGCGTGTGGCCGGCGTGGCGTTGCCCATCGCGATGCCGAGGTCGGCATCCTTGATGGCCATGGCGTCGTTGACCCCGTCGCCCGTCATCGCGACCGTGCGGCCCTGCTCCTGCAGCGCGTGCACGACGCGCCGCTTCTGCTCCGGAGCGACGCGCCCGTAGACGCTCGCCGCCGCGAGGGAGGCGTCGAGCTCCTCGTCGGAGCGGAGGGTGCCCGCGTCGACGGCGCCCGCGCCACGGGCCAGGCCGAGCTCACCCGCGATCGCCCCGACGGTGACCGGGTTGTCGCCCGAGAGCACGACGACCCGCACCTCCTGCTGGTCGAAGTAGTCGAGGGTGGGTCGCGCATCCGGCCGCACCGTCTCGTGGAAGATCGCGATGGCGGCGGGCCGCACCCGTTCATCGAGCGCGACGCCTGCCTGCAGTTCGGCGTAGTCGGCGGCTTCGCCCTCGGCCCGCGCGAGGGCGAGCGTGCGGCGCCCGGTTGCAGCGGTCTCGGTGGCCCGGCGGAGGGCATCCGGATGCCCGGCCAGCAGTCGCTCGGGCGCGCCGAGCAGCCAGGTCTGCCGCACCCCGGCCCGCTCGAAGGTGAGTGCACTGAAGGCGCGGCGCGAGCTGAACGGCAGGCGCTCGAGCACCGTCTCGCCGTCGTCGGCGAAGTGGGGGCGCAGCGCCTGCGCCGTGGGATTCGCCGCGACGTCGTGGGCGATGAGGCCGAGCACGACGTCGATCTCGTGCTCCGAGGCCTGCGGGTCGACCGTGATCAGGCGCTCGAAGCCGATCTCACCCGTGGTGAGCGTGCCCGTCTTGTCGAGGCACAGCACGTCGACGCGGGCGAGCACCTCCACCGCGGCGAGCTCCTGCACGAGCACCTTCTGCCGGCCCAGCTGGATGACGGCCACCCCGAAGGCGAGGCTCGTGAGGAGCACGAGACCCTCCGGGATCATGCCCACGACGCTCGCCACCGTGTCGAGCGCGGCCAGCCGCCACGACTCGTACGGCACCTGTGCGAGGTCGGAGAACTCGAACACGCCGTCGGGCCCGATGGCGCCGTACACCAGCACCCGCCCGACGATGACGATCAGGATTACCGGGATGAGCAGCCAGCTGAGGTACACCAGGATGCGCGTGGTCGCCGCCCGGAGCTCCGAGTGCACGAGGGTGTGCCGCTTGATCTCGCGGGTGAGCGTGTTCGCGTAGGACTCCGCACCGACGGCGGTGACGCGCGCCTCGGCGGTGCCGGAGACGACCAGCGAGCCGGAGAGGAGGGTGTCGCCCGGGCGTTTGGCGATGGGCTCGGACTCGCCGGTGAGCATCGACTCGTCGACCAGCAGATCGGCCACGGCGTCGAGCTCGGCGTCGGCGGTGACCTGGTCGCCCGGGCGCAGCAGCATCCGGTCGTCGAGCACGACCTGCTCCGGCTTGATCACCACGACCTCGCCGTCGCGGCGCACGGCGGTCTCCGGAGCGGCGAGCAGCGCCAGGCGTTCGAGGCTCGCCTTCGCGCGGAGCTCCTGCACGATGCCGATCAGCGAGTTCACCACGACGATGCCGAAGAACAGGCCGTCGCCGAGGTCGCCGAGAAAGAGCACGGCGAGGAAGCAGACCGTCAGGATGGCGTTGAAGAAGGTGAAGACGTTCTCTTTGAGAATGCTGCCGACCGAGCGCGACGTCGATGTGTCGGCGACGTTCGTGAGGCCCCGGGCGACCCGGTCGGCCACCTCTGCCGTGCTGAGACCCCCGTCTCCCATGCCGCGCTCCCCCGTGCCCGCGTCAGGAGATCTCAGCCGGCGGCTCGACGGATGCACTCGGCTCCGTCGTGGCGTACGCGGCGCGAACCAGCAGCCAGGTCACCCAGAGCAGCCCGGCGTAGAGCGGCACGCCCATGATGAGCTTCACCGACGCCAGGATCTCGGTCTGTGCCGCGAGATAGAGCGGCACCTCCACCGCCAGGCGCGCCGCGAACAGGCCGACCCAGCACCAGGTCGCCACGAGCACGACCCGGCCCTTCGCCGGGTCGGTGCGGTAGCCGCCGGGGTCGTTCACGAGCAGGCTCACGATGACGCCGATCAGCGGCCGGCGCGCGACCAACGAGATGAGGAGCACCACGAGGCACACGACGTTGATGACGATGCCGAGCACGAAGTTGTCCTCCGCGCGGCCGGTGAACAGCGCGAGCCCGGCCGACACCCCGACGCCGAGGAGCCCCGCGATCGCGGGCATCACGGCGCTGCGGGTGGCCAGGCGCACGATGACGAACACCACCGCCAGCGCGACGGGCGCGGACACCGAGAGCACGAGGTTCTTGGTGATGGTGAAGATGACCAGGAAGGCGAGCCCCGGCAGGATCGATTCGATCAGCCCGCGCACGCCGCCGATGGCTTTGAGGAGCGACGAACGGGTGGGCGCCTCGCCCGGGGTGACCTGTCCGATGCCGGCGTTGCGGGCGGCCTGGGCGAAGGCCTCGTGGAAGGTGATGGGCGCCGGGGCGTCGCCCCGCGCATCCGTCTCGCCGTCGCCGGGCGGTGGCGTCGTCAAGAGGCGGCCGGCGCGGCGCCGCCCGAAGCCGCCGTCTTCGGGATGGTGAGCGGGATGAGGTCGCGCGGCGGCATGGGCTGCGAACCACGCACCACGACGACGCTGCGGAACAGGTCTTCGACGGCCGTCTGAGCGGCCGGGTTGGTGATGGCCTCGCCCGCGATCACACCGCGCAGGAGCCAGCGCGGGCCGTCGACGCCGATGAAGCGGGCGATGCGGAGGCCCTGGGTGCCGTCCGGCGCGGTCGCCGGCACGCCGGCCACGAGTTCGGGGCCGAACGCGCCGACCTGCACCGTGCTCTGGCCGCCCTGCTTCAGGATCTGGTCTTCGATCTGCTCGCGGATCTCGTGCCACAACCCGGTTGACCGGGGTGCCGCGAACGCCTGCACCTGAAGGGTGGAGCCGGCGTAGTCGAGCCCCACGGCCACCACTCGGTTCGTGCCCTCCTCGACCTCGAGCCGCAGATGCAGGCCCTCGCGGGGCAGGATCTTGAGGCCACCGAGATCGACGTACGGCCGGGCCGGATTCGCCTCGGTCGCGTCGAAGGGGCCCTCGGTGGCGCGGTCGGCGGGAGCCGACTTGGCGTCGCGGTCGGCCTCGGGCTCCGGGGTCTCGAGGACGCCCGCGTCGGCGCTGACCTCGATCTCGGCGTCGCCGCCGTCGCGGGTGCTGTCGTCGGGGACTCGGTCTTTGTCGCTCATGACTGGCTTCCGTTCGTCGGGGACGAGTATCCGGTGGAGCCGAACCCGCCCTCACCGCGATGGCTCCCGGGGAGCGTCTCGACGGGCACGAACACGGCTCGCGTCACCGGCATCACGATCAGTTGCGCGATTCTGTCGCCGACGGCGATATCGTACGGCACCTGGCTGTCGGTGTTCAGGAGGATGACCTTGAGCTCGCCGCGGTACCCGGCGTCGATGGTGCCGGGGGTGTTCACCACCGTGATGCCGTGTTTGGCGGCCAGACCGCTCCGGGGCACCACGAAGGCGACGTAGCCGTCGGGCAGTGCGATCGAGACGCCGGTGCCGACGATGCGGCGCTCGCCCGGCGCGAGGGTGACCGCCTCGGCCGCCAGCAGATCGGCTCCGGCGTCGCCCGGGTGGGCATAGGCCGGCACGTTCTGCGCAGTGATCAGGATCTCGATGGAATTCGTCACGAGTCGAGGGTAGTGCAGAAAGGATGATCGAATAGAGGCATGTCGCACTATCGGGAGAGGCTCTTCCCATCGCCCTGGGTGTTCGTGTCGACGGCGCTCGTCGTGCCGGCGAGCATCCTCGTCTTCGCCCCGCTGCCGGATGTGAACGGATGGCTGGTGGGCGCGGTGGTGGGCGTCGTGCTCTACCTGGCACTGATCGGCACCCTCTGGGCCACCTCTCCGGTTCTGGACGTGACGCCGGGCCAAGTGCGGGTCGGCCGGGCGAGCATCCCCTCCGATCTTCTCGGCGAATGCACGGCTTACCGCGGTGCCGACGCCACCGCCGAGCGGGGGCGGCTGGCGGATGCGCGGGCGTGGTTGTGCATCCGCGGCTGGATCGGCCCGGTCGTGAAAATGCAAATCGCCGATCCGCAGGATCCGACACCCTATTGGTTGGTGTCGACCCGGCGTCCCGGCGATTTCATCGATGCGGTGACGGCGTCGCGGCCCTAGGAGGCACACTCCACACAGATCGCTCCGAGCTTCTCCTCGTGGTCGATCTGCGACCGGTGCTTCACGAGGAAGCAGCTGATGCAGGTGAACTCGTCGGCCTGCGGGGGCAGGACGACGACATCCAGATCGAGGTCGGAGAGATCGGCGCCCGGCAGCTCGAAACCACCGGGGTTGTCGGCGTCATCGACATCTACGACGCCGGACATCTTGTCCGGAACTCGCTCCTTCAGCGCTTCGATCGAATCGGAATCGTCATCGGTCTTGCGCGGTGCGTCGTAATCAGTCGCCATGCCATTCCACTTCTTGAATACAGCCCATTAACCAAATCGGCGGCGTTAGTTTGCATCAAACGGGCGGGAATAGCAAACCGTCGCGTGAGTAGTGATTACTCACGGCCCTTGCAACTCGCGGCACGCCCGGAACATTCCCGGAAAGCAGGCCGACCGCGTGTCATCCTGTCAGCGAACAGTGACCTCTGGAGGCCTTTCACCATGCAGGATTTGACGGTAATCGGAGTCGAGAACGGAGCGTTGCTCGTCTCGAGTGACGCGGGCGAACGCTTTCGCATCGTCATCGACGACGTGCTCCAATCGCGGCTCCGCCAGGGCATGGCCGCCCAGGCGAGCGGCAAGAAGGTGTCGCCGCGCGAGATCCAGAACCACATCCGCTCCGGGCTCTCCGCCTTCGAGGTGGCCGAGCTGACCGGGGCGTCGGTCGACTACGTCGAGCGGTTCGAGGGGCCCGTGGTCGCCGAGCGCGAGTTCATGGTCGCCTCGGCGCTCCGCGTGCCGGTGCAGCCCACCGCGCCGGCCGATCCGCTCGGCGAGGAGCCGCTCTCGACCTTCGGCGACGCGATCGAGGAGCGCCTCGAGGGACTGGCGGCGCAGGACGTTCGCTGGGCGAGCTGGAAAGACGAGACCGGCTGGATCGTGAAGCTCACCTTCACGGCGCGCGAGATCGAGCATGACGCCCGTTGGCAGTTCGACCCGAAGCGTCACGCCCTCACCCCGCTGAACAACGAGGCCACCACGCTCTCCCGGCACGGCGAGCTGAACGAGGGGCTCATCCCGCGGCTGCGCGCCGTCGCGCCCGTCGAGGCAGGCGACTCCCGGTTCGACAGCGGTTCGTTCACCCCCTTGGAGCGGGCGGATGCGTCGGCACCGCGCGCTCCCGAGGGCGGCGCACTCGAGACAGCACAGGATTCCCCGGGCGGCGACGCCGTGACCGGAGCGGCGTCGACGGACGCGGCAGGCGGCGCCTCGGCCGCATCCGGCGCACACGCGGCGCCCGCGGCCGAGGTGGGCGCGGGCTCGTTGTTCGCCGCGGCCGGACGGGCGGGCGCTGCGTCGTCCTCGTCGTCCGCGTCGAAGGACCGGCCCTTCGACGCGTTCGCGGTGAAACGCGCACCCGACACCGCCGACACCGCCGACCACAACCAGACCGCCGACCTCCTCGAGGCCCTGCGGCGGCGCCGCGGTGAGCGCGAGGCCGCTGCCTTCGAGCCGCCGGACGACGAACCGGTCTTCGGCGGCCCGCGGCCGGTGCCGATCGACCCGGTCGACACTCCGCTCGAGGGTCTCGAACCCGACGTGGTGGCACCCTCGACGCCCGCCGCCTCCCCCGCGAAGCAGCCGGCGGCGAAGCGCCAGCGCGCCGCGATGCCGAGCTGGGACGAGATCGTGTTCGGCGCCCGCTCCGACGACGACCCCGCCTGACCTCCTCGCGACCCGTCAGTTTTGGCCCTAAACCGAAGGTTTTAGGGCCAAAACTGACGGGTCGCGAGGAGTGCTAGAGGGCCAGGCGGTACGCGCCCGCGCGCAGGAGCGGGACGAGGGTCTCTTCGGGCGTGAGCGAACCGTGCTGGCCCACCATGGAGCGGCCGGCCTGGTCACCGCCGCGCCCGTCGTAGTAGGCGACGAGCTTGCGGGCCGCCACGATCACGTCGCCGATGCGCGGCTCCACCTCGGGGTCGACCGGCCCGAACCAGCCCGCCGCGATCGCTTCCTCGCGCGTCGCGATCCAGGCGCGTGACGACTCACGCTCGCGCCATGCCTCGGCCAGCCGGATGCGCGCATCCGTCGTCGCATCGGGGCCCAGGTAGAGCTGCAGGCAGCGCGGGTCTCCCCCGACCTTCCGCACCCCCGCCACGAGCTCCGGCGTGTCACCGAACAGGATGTGCCCGGTCGCCGGAACGTCGACGACGCCGTGGTCGGCGGTGAGCAGCAGCCCCTCGCCCCGCCGGAGCGTGGACGTGAAGCGCGCGTACTCCGCGTCGAGCAGCTCGAGCGTGGCGAGCCACCGGTCGGATTCCCACCCGCGCGCGTGGGCCAGCTGATCGAGTTCGGGAACATAGAGGTACACCAGCCGCCGGCCACCCTCGTCGAAGAGGCGCCGCGCGGCGGCGAAGCGCTCGGCGATCGTGCCCGCCGTCACGTAGTCGGCACCCCGCAGGATCGCGTGGGTGAGCCCGGAGTCGGCGTACTTCGCGGGACCGATCGTGTTCGACGGCACTCCGGCCGCGCGCATCCGCTCGAAGAGCGTCGGCAGCCGTTGCCAGGTGGCCGGCTGCATCGCCGCCGACCAGCCGGAGAGCTGGTTCACCACCTCGCCGAGCTCCGGCACGAGTGCCGTGTAGCCCACGATGCCGTGCTCGCCGGGGCGGCCGCCGGTGGTGAGCGTCGCGAGGGCGGCGGCGGTGGTGGTGGGGAATCCGCTCGAGATGATGGTGCGCTTGCCGAGCCCCGCGACCAGGGTGCGTGCGTGTCCGGCGCGGGCGCGGAGCGCCGCCGAACCGAGCCCGTCGATCAGCACCACCACCACACGCTCCGCTGCAGGCAGCTCGAGCCGGTTCGGCGCGCCCTCGAGCGACGCGACGCAACTCGGCAACACGTCGGCGAGCGTCGGCCCCCCGGCGCCCGGCGTCGGTAGCATGGTGGACATTCGGCCCAGTCTGGCACACGACCCACGGTCACGCCCGATCCGTGCCCGCGCAGCCCCCGCGCCACCCCGACCCCGAGATCCGCTCGAGAAATCCAGGAATGACAGCAGCCACGAACGATCCCACCGCCACCGACTCCGGCGCCGAGAAGATCCTCGACGTCGACGTCTCGACGGAGATGCAGGACTCGTTCCTCGAGTACGCCTACTCGGTCATCTACTCCCGCGCCCTGCCGGATGCGCGCGACGGCCTGAAGCCGGTGCAGCGCCGCATCCTCTACATGATGAGCGACATGGGCCTGCGGCCCGACCGTGGTCACGTGAAGAGCGCGCGCGTGGTCGGCGAGGTGATGGGCAAGCTCCACCCCCACGGTGACACGGCAATCTACGACGCGCTGGTGCGCCTGGCCCAGTCGTGGACGATGCGCATCCCGCTCGTCGACGGCCACGGCAACTTCGGCTCCCCCGACGACGGCCCCGCCGCCGCCCGCTACACCGAGGCGCGCCTCGACGCGGTCGCCATGCTCATGGTCGACCAGCTCGACGAAGACGTCGTCGACTTCGTGCCGAACTACGACAACCAGCTGATGCAGCCGGATGTGCTGCCCGCCGCCATCCCGAACCTCCTGGTGAACGGCGCGAGCGGCATCGCGGTCGGCATGGCCACGAACATGGCACCGCACAACCTGATCGAGGTGGTGGCCGGTGCCCGGTACCTGATCGATCACCCGGACGCGACGCTCGACGACCTGATGTCGTTCATCCCGGGCCCCGACCTCCCGGGCGGCGGCACGATCGTGGGCCTGGCCGGCGTGCGCGACGCCTACGAGACCGGCCGCGGCAGCTTCAAGACCCGGGCGAAGGTCTCGGTCGAGACGCTGAGCGCCCGCAAGACCGGCCTCGTGGTGACCGAATTGCCCTTTCTGGTGGGCCCTGAGAAGGTGATCGCCAAGATCAAGGACGGCGTGACGGCCAAGAAGATCCAGGGCATCAGCGACGTCACCGACCTCACCGACCGCACCCACGGCCTCCGCCTGGTCATCGGCATCAAGACCGGGTTCAACCCGGAGGCGGTGCTCGAGCAGCTCTACAAGCTCACCCCGCTCGAAGAGAGCTTCAACATCAACAACGTCGCCCTGGTCGACGGCGGTCCGCTGACCCTCGGCCTCCGCGACCTGCTCGTGGTGTACGTGAACCACCGCATCGACGTCGTGACCCGGCGCACCCGGTTCCGTCTCGAGCGCCGCCGCGAACGGCTGCACCTGGTGGAGGGTCTGCTCATCGCGATCCTCGACATCGACGAGGTGATCCAGGTCATCCGCACGAGCGACGACACCGACCAGGCGCGCACCCGCCTGATCGACGTGTTCGAGTTGAGCGTGCTGCAGGCCGACTACATCCTCGAGCTCCGGCTGCGCCGGCTCACCAAGTTCTCCCGCATCGAGCTCGAGGCCGAGCGCGACCGCCTGCGCGAGGAGATCGCGCAGCTGGAGGCTCTGCTCGCCGATCCCGCCCTCATCCGTGCCACCGTGTCGAACGAGCTCGACGAGGTGGCCGAGAAGTACGGCACCCCGCGGCGCACGCTGCTCACCGAGGCGCGGCCGTCGCTGGCCGGCACCTCGAAGAAGGCGCAGCCCGTGCTGGAGGTGGCGGATGTCCCGTGCACCGTCTACCTCAGCACCACCGGCCGCGTCGTGCGCGTCGACCGCGAGGAGGACGGCGAGGAGCGCGCCGACGCACCCGCGGTGAACCAGCGGCGCAGCAAGCACGACGCCATCCGCAGCCAGGTCGACACCACGCGACGCTCGGAGGTGGGGGCGATCACCGACACCGGCCGCCTCATCCGGATGCCCGTGATGGACCTGCCCGCGGTGCCCGCCAACTCGGTGCAGCTCGGCGCCGGGGTGAAGGCGGGCGACTACCTCGCGATCGACGGCAAGCGCGAGAAGGTCGTCGGGCTCGTGTCACTCACCTCGGCGGTGCCGATCGCGCTCGGCACCGCGCAGGGTGTGGTCAAGCGCGTCGCACCGGGCGGCTACCCGGCGCGCCCGGACTTCGAGGTGATCGCGCTGAAGCCCGGCGACAGCGTGGTGGGGGTCGCGCAGCACGCCGAGGAGGACGAGCTGGTCTTCATCACCTCGGATGCGCAACTGCTGCGCTTCTTCCAGGCCAGCGTGCGACCACAGGGCGTGGCGGCGGGCGGGATGGCGGGCATCAACCTCGCCGCTGGTGCATCCGTCATCTGGTTCGGCTCGGTGCCGGACGGCCAGGACGCCGTGGTGGTGACCGTCGCCGGCAGCACCTCGACGCTGGCCGGGACCGATGCCGGTTCGGGCAAGGTCTCCGACTTCACCGAGTTCCCCCCGAAGGGCCGGGCCACGGGCGGCGTTCGGGCGCACCGTTTCCTGAAGGGCGAAGACGTGCTGAGCGCCGCGTGGGCAGGGCGGGCGCCCGCTCTGGCGGTCGGCCCCGACGGCTCGGCGCGCACCCTCCCCGAGGTCGGCGCCAAGCGTGACGCCTCGGGCACTCCGCTCAGCGGCGTGATCGGTTCGATCGGCGCGACCCGGCTCTGACAGCGGTGACCCGCGCCAGGTCGCGCCGCCGAAACGCAGAACGGCCCGCCGCGATGATCCGCGGCGGGCCGTTCTCGAGTTCTGACTACGGGCGCTCGTTCAGCTTGGCTGACTCGTCGTGCCATCCGGTGGCCACCTGGGAGAGCTTCTCCTGGTACTTGCGCCCGTGGTGGGCGCAGAAGAGCAGCTCGGCACCAGAGGGCATGTCGACCCGGATGTAGGCCTGGGCACCACAGCTGTCACAACGGTCGGCCGCCGTGAGCTGGTATGCGTTCTCCAGATCGGACACAGCGCCGGTTTCTGCAACTGTCTGCATCATCTGCTCCTTCGGGTCTCGAACGTGTACTGGCTGGTAGTGCCATCAAACCACCCTTAAGTAACGGCGAGGCCACAATCCGCTGTGTTTCGCTGTGCGCGTACCGGGAATAGGCCCGAGGGTGTCGCGCGGCGGTGGCGGCCCGGCGGGCGGTTAGCCTTGGTGTCGGATCGCCGTGCGATCCGACGCGCGACCCGAAGGAGACCCGGTGGCATCACCGTCCGACTACTCTGCCCGGCACCTGTCGGTGCTCGAAGGACTCGAGGCGGTGCGCAAGCGCCCCGGCATGTACATCGGCTCGACCGACTCGCGCGGTCTCATGCACTGCCTGTGGGAGATCATCGACAACTCCGTCGACGAGGCGCTCGGCGGCTTCGGCACCGACATCGACGTCGTGCTGCATGCCGACGGCAGCGTCGAGGTGCGCGACGCCGCCCGCGGCATCCCGGTCGACATCGAGCCGAAGACCGGTCTCTCGGGAGTCGAGGTGGTCTTCACCAAGCTGCACGCGGGTGGCAAGTTCGGCTCGGGGTCGTACGCCGCCTCCGGCGGTCTGCACGGCGTGGGCGCATCCGTCGTCAACGCCCTGTCCGAACGCCTCGACGTCGAGGTCGACCGCGACGGCAAGACCTGGGCGATGTCGTTCCACCGCGGCGAACCCGGCGTCTTCGACGACAAGGGCAAGCCGCCGAGCCCGGATGCGCCGTTCACGCCGTTCGAGAGCGGCAGCGAACTGCGCGTGGTCGGCAAGGTCGCCAAGGGGAAGACCGGCACACGGGTGCGCTACTGGGCCGATCGGCAGATCTTCACCCGCGGCGCCGAGTTCCAGACCGACGAACTGGTCGTGCGCGCCCGTCAGACCGCCTTCCTCGTGCCGGGGCTGAAGCTCGAGATCGACGACGAGCGCGGCGAGGAGCCGCGCCGCGAGACGTTCCGCTTCGAGGGCGGCATCTCGGAGTTCGTGGAGCACCTGGCGCCCGACTCCCCCATCACCGACATCTGGCGCATCCAGGGCACGGGCACCTTCACCGAGACCGTTCCCGTGCTCTCCGAACACGGCGCCATGGTGCCCACCGAGCTCTCCCGGGAGTGCGCCGTCGACCTGGCGATGCGCTGGGGCATCGGCTACGACACCGAGTTCCGAAGCTTCGTCAACATCATCTCCACGCCCAAGGGCGGCACCCATCAGGCCGGCTTCGAGGCGGGCCTGCTGAAGTTCCTGCGGCAGAGCGTCGAAGCGAACGCCCGTCGCCTGAAGGTGGGAAACGACAAACTCGACAAGGAGGACGTGCTGGCCGGCCTCACCGCCGTGCTCACCGTGCGCCTGCCCGAGCCGCAATTCGAGGGCCAGACCAAGGAGGTACTGGGCACGCCGGCGGTGCGCTCGATCGTGTCGAACGTGGTCACGAAGGGCCTCGCCGAACGCTTCAATTCGACCAAGCGCGACGACAAGGCGCAGTCGGCGCTCGTGCTCGAGAAGGTCGTGGCCGAGATGAAGTCGCGCATCTCCGCCCGCGCTCACAAAGAGACGCAGCGGCGCAAGAACGCGCTCGAGTCGTCGTCGCTGCCCGCGAAGCTGGTCGACTGCCGCTCGTCCGACGTGGCCCAGAGCGAACTGTTCATCGTGGAGGGCGACTCCGCGCTCGGCACCGCGAAGCTCGCGCGCAACAGTGAGTTCCAGGCGCTGCTGCCCATTCGCGGCAAGATCCTCAACGTGCAGAAGGCGTCCATCGCCGACATGCTCTCGAACGCGGAGTGCGCCTCGATCATCCAGGTGATCGGTGCCGGCTCGGGCCGCTCCTTCGATCTCTCGGCGGCGCGCTACGGCAAGATCATCCTGATGAGCGATGCGGATGTCGATGGCGCGCACATCCGCACCCTGCTGCTCACCCTGTTCTTCCGGTACATGCGACCGCTGATCGAAGACGGCCGGGTTTACGCCGCCGTGCCGCCGCTGCACCGGGTGGTGGCGATCAACCCCGGATCGAAGCCCAACGAGACCATCTACACCTACTCCGAAGCTGAGCTCAACGCGGTGCTGGCACGGCTGGCGAAGTCGGGTCGCAAGTACCAGGACCCGATCCAGCGCTACAAGGGTCTCGGCGAGATGGATGCCGACCAGCTCTCCTCCACCACGATGGATAAGCGCTACCGCACCCTTCGTCGGGTGGGCGTGGCCGACGCGGCGGTGGCCGAGAAGATGTTCGAGCTGCTGATGGGCGACGACGTCGCGCCGCGCAAGGAGTTCATCATCCAGGGCTCCGACAACCTCGCCCGCGAACGCATCGACGTCTGAGACCGTGGCAGAACGGGCATCCTGGCGCGAGCGCAGCACGCTGGTGCGACTCACCCGGCTGGTGCGCACCAGGCGGCCCCGCACCTTCACCGAGAAGGTGCGCTACAAGATGCTGCGCGACCACCGTCCGCTGCTCGTGACCTTCGCCGACAAGGCGGCGGTGCGCGACTACGTGACCGGGGTCGTCGGGGCCGGGTATCTGCCCCGGCTGCTCGGGCTCTTCGACGACCCCGAGGAGCTGCGCACGCTGCCGCTTCCCGAGCGGTACGTGGTGAAACCGACGCACGGCAGCGGTGCCTGCATCGTGGTGTCGCCCGGCGCGCCGGAGGATGCACGGGTGCCGCCCGCCGGCTCCCACTGGGGTTACAGCCATGTGCGGCCCGACGCGGTCACGCGTGACGAACTCGTGGCCACGGCACGGTACTGGTCGACGCAGCTCTACGGGCAGGGGCCGAACCGGGAGTGGGCCTACGGGCCCGTGCCGCGCCGGGTGATCGTCGAGGAGATGCTGACGGACGAGCGGGGCGGGATTCCGCACGACCTCAAGCTCTTCGTGTTCAACGGCCGGTGCCGCTACATCCAGATCGACGGCGGGCGGTTCGGTGGCCGCACCCAGGACTTCTTCGACGTCGAGTGGCGGCACCTCCCGATGAGCGGCGGCCCGCCGTTCGCCGATCCCGAGCCGCCGCGCCCCGAACGGCTCGGCGAGCTGATCGCCGTGGCCGAAGCGCTCGCCCGCGAGACCGACTTCGTGCGCGTCGACCTCTACCATCTGCCCGATCGTGTGGTGGTGGGCGAACTGACCAGCTATCCGGCCGGCGGCGACAGCCCGTTCCACCCCCAGCATTTCGACGCGGAGTTCGGCCGGCACTGGACGGTGCCACGGCGATATCACTGAACCGGCGGTTGTCAAGCCGCTTGTCGGTTCGGTTTCGCACCCTCTACTGGAGGAGTGAGCACATCCGCCCTCCAGCATCCGCTTCCGCTCGACCGGGAGTCGGATGCCCCCACCACCGTCGTGCGTGTGGCCTCCGTTCCCTCGTCCCACGTCTACATCCGGCACCTCACGCCGGCCGACCCGGGCGGCTACCCGGTGACGCGGCTGGCCGATCCGGACCCCGATGACGCCCGTCGCTCGGCTGTGTCGCGCTGGTGGCCGCCCGCGATGCTCCAGCCGGAGTGGGTGCACGAGCACGCCGACGAGTTCGACGTGTTCCATCTGCAGTTCGGCTTCGATGCGCGCACGCCCGACGAGCTGCGGGCCCTGCTCGCCGCGCTCCGCAGCGAGGGGAAGCCGTTCGTCTACACCGTGCACGACCTCCGCAACCCCCATCACGCCGAGCGCGCGGAGCACGACGCCCAGCTCGACGTGCTCGTGCCGGGGGCGGATGCGCTCCTCACCCTGACGCCGGGGGCCGCCGTCGAGATCGGGCGGCGCTGGGGGCGCACGGCGCAGGTGGTCCCGCATCCGCACGTGGTGGACGTGGAGACCATGCGGCGTGTGCAGGCTTCGCGCGCCGCCCGGATGCCCGGCGACGTCGCGGCGCCGTTCCGGATCGGCGTGCACGTGAAGAGCCTGCGGGCGAGTATGAACCCGCTGCCGGTGCTCGAGGTGCTCGCGCGAACCGCGCGGGAGCTCCCGGGAGCCGTGCTGCAGGTCGACGGACACTCCGACGTGCTGCTCGCCGACGGCGCGCGGTACGACGCGCCGCTCGCCGAGTTCCTCCGCGATGCCGAAGCGCGAGGCGAACTCGACCTGCGGGTGCACGACTTCTTCAGCGACGCCGAGCTGTGGGCGTACCTCGCGTCGCTCGACGTCTCGGTGCTGCCGTACCGTTTCGGCACCCATTCCGGCTGGCTCGAGGCGTGCCGCGACCTCGGCACAGCGGTCATCGCCCCGGACTGCGGCTTCTACGCCGAGCAGGGCCCCGTGCTCTCCTACCGCCACGACGAGACGGCACTCGACGCGGTCTCGCTGGCCGATGCGGTGCGCCGGGCTCAGAGCATGCCGGCACCGCCGCCGGCGCAGGTCGGCGACCGACTCGAGCAGCGCGAGCAGGTGGCAGCCGCGCACCTCCGGCTGTACCGGGCACTGCTGTCGTGACCGGTCTGCGGATCTGCCTCATCGCGTCGAGCCGATTCCCGGTGGCCGAGCCGTTCGCCGGCGGGCTCGAGGCGCACACGCACGCGCTGGCCACCGAGCTGCAGCGCCGCGGGCATTCCGTGACCTTGTTCGCGGCTCCCGGCTCCGATCCGCTGCTGGCCGCCGACGCTCTGCAGGTCGACGCTTACGAGCCGAGCGATGTCGCACGCACCGATGTCGGGGCGCCACCGCTCGGCTGGATGCAGGAGCACCACGCGTACCTCGCCCTGATGCTCGAGCTGGGGCGTGCCGGCGGCGGCCGCTTCGACGTCGTGCACAACAACAGCCTGCACCACCTCCCGGTCGCCATGTCGGGCGCCCTCGCCGTGCCCCTCGTCACCACCCTGCACACACCGCCGACGCCGTGGCTCGAGTCGGCCATCCGGCTCACCCCCGCGGCGCGCTTCGTCGCCGTGAGCCGGTTCACGGCGGAGCAGTGGTCGTCGAGCACGCGCGCCGACGTCATCCTGAACGGTGTCGACACCGATCGGTGGGTGGCGGGCGGGGGCGGCGCGGATGCGATCTGGTTCGGCCGGCTGGTGCCCGAGAAGGCGCCGCACCTCGCCGTCGACGCGGCTCGCCGGGCCGGCATGGCGATCGATCTGGCCGGTCCCGCGTACGACCCGGAGTACTTCACCCGCGAGATCGAGCCGCGCCTCGGCGACGGCGTGCGGTACCTCGGGCACCTGGGTACGGTGGAGCTGGCCGAGCGGGTGGGGCGGGCGGCGGTGACGGCCGTGACGCCGCTCTGGGACGAACCGTACGGCCTGGTCGCCGCGGAGTCGATGGCCTGCGGAACGCCGGTGGCGGCATTCGACCGCGGTGCGCTGGCGGAGTTCGTGAGCGACGAGAGCGGGCGTCTCGCGGCACCCGGCGACGTGGCTGCGCTCGCTCGCGCCATGATCGACGCGGCCGCGCTGCCCCGTGGTGCGGTGCGGCGGCACGCGCTGCAGCACTGCTCGCTGCGCACGATGGTCGACCAGTACGAGGCGATGTACTCGTGGCTTGCGCACGAGGTGCGGGCGGCGTGATCGGCTACTACATCCACCACGTCGGCCGCGGGCACCTCTCCCGGGCGACGGCCATCGCCGCCGAACTCGATGAGACCGTCACGGGCCTGTCCTCGCTCCCGCGGCCGGCCGACTGGCGCGGCGACTGGCTGCTCCTCCCCCGCGACGACGCCGGCGCCGCCGGCTCCGCGGCCGGGCCCGGCGCACGGGAAGCGGATGCGGGCGGACGGTTGCACTGGGTCCCGCTGCACGACGACGGCCTCCGCGACCGGATGGCGCTGGTCGCGGCGTGGATCGCCGCCGAGCGCCCCTCGGTCATCGTCTCCGACGTCTCGGTCGAGATCGCGCTGCTGGCGCGCCTGCACGGCGTTCCCGTCGTGACGGTCGGGCTCCCGGGGCGCCGTGACGACGAGGCGCACCGCCTGGGCTTCGCGGTGTCGAGCGCGATCATCTCGGCCTGGCCGCCCGAAGCACACGGAATGCTCACGGGGCTCGATGCGGCCGCCCGCGCGAAGCACGTGCCGGTGGGTGCGATCTCCCGCTTCGCCCCGGCTGCCCCGGCAGCCGGCGCCGCTGACGACGGGCTCTCGTCGCGGCGACCCCGGGTGCTGGCGCTCGGCGGTGCCGCCGGCGGACTCACCGCCGAGGTGCTGCGCCGCGCGGGTGAATCGACCCCGGAGTGGGACTGGGACGTGCTGGGGGGCCTGGCCGGGCGCTGGGTCGACGACCCGTGGCCACGCATCCGGGCGGCGGATGTGGTGGTGACGCACGCCGGACAGAATGCGATCGCCGAGGTGGCGGCCGCCCGCATCCCAGCGGTGGTCGTCCCCGAGCCGCGGCCGCACGACGAGCAGCGGCACACCGCAGCCGTGCTCGCCGACGCGCGCTGGCCGGCGCTCGTCGTCGACGATGCGGCCGGCGGCGACTGGCCGGCACTGCTCGAGCACGCCCGCCGACTCGACGGCGCCGCCTGGTCGGCCTGGAACTCCGGCGCCGGCGCCGCCCGCGCGGCGGCCATCATCGGCGCGGTGGGCTCAGCCTCCACCGCGGCGATCAGAAATCCGCCCACTGCGGCGGCGGTCCGATGAGCCGCGTCGCCGTGGTGACGATCGTGCACGGGCGGCACGAGCACCTCACGGCCCAGCTCGCGTCGCTCCGCCGCTCGATCGAGCCACCCGATGACCACGTCGTGGTGACGATGAACGACCCCGACGTCGCTGCGCTGCCCGAGATCGGCGGGACGACCGATCTCACGGTGATCGCTTGCGACAGCGCGGCGACCGACGGCGGGCGGCCCTTGCCGCTCGCGCGGGCGCGCAACCAAGGGGCGGAAGCCGCGCTGGCGCGGGGCGCCGAGGTGCTCGTGTTCCTCGACGTCGATTGCCTCGCCGCGCCGCAGACCGTCCGCGCCTACCGTGATGCAGCCCTCCGGCCGGCGACCACCGGCCACCTCCTCTGCGGGCCGGTCACCTACCTCGACCCACGGCCATCAGGCGGCTACCCGCTCGACGCCCTCGCCGCGCTCGATCGCCCGCATCCGGCCCGGCCCGCGCCGCGCCCGGGCGAGGTCGTGCTCGGCGGGACGCACGAGCTGTTCTGGTCGCTCTCCTTCGCTCTGCATGCACGCACCTGGCGGCGCATCGGCGGATTCTGCGAGGACTACACCGGTTACGGCGGCGAGGACACCGACTTCGCGTTCGCGGCCCGCTCGGCCGGCATCGAACTCGCGTGGATCGGCGACGCCCGCGCCTACCATCAGCACCACCCGGTGCAGAGCCCACCGGTCGGACATCTCGACGACATCGTGCGCAACGCACGGCTGTTCCACGACCGCTGGGGCGTGTGGCCCATGATCGGCTGGCTCGACGCCTTCGAGCGTCAGGGCCTCATCCACCGCACGCCGGAGACCGTCGAGCTCACCATCGATCCGTCAGGCCTGGTCGCTGAAACCGCGTCATAGCGACCAAACCTGACGGGTAGAGGTGAGCGCTACTCCGAGAGGGGCGCCGCCGCGATCGTCTCGCGGGCGTGCCGAGCGCGCTCGTCGATCTCGCGCAGAGCGGTCGGAGCGGCATCCGTGTACTGCAAACCGCGGCGCGCCCGCGCCGTGTCGAGCAGCGAGTCGGCCAGCCCCGGGTTGTTGGCGAGCACCGGCCCGTGCAAGTGCGTGCCGAGGAGGTTGCCCTCCCAGAAGCCCTCCTCGCCCGTGCTCTCCGTGTTGCCGCGGCCGTAGACGACGCGCCCGAGCGTCGGATGCGCGCCCACGTCGACGAACGACCCCCGGTTCTCGAACCCCACCACGGTGCCGAGTCGTGGTGACTCCACCACGAAGTCGCCCACCACCCGGGTGCCGCCGTGCCGCGTCGTGACCGGGAACACGCCGGCACCCTCGAGCACCTCGCCGTTCTCCAAGGTCACGCTCTCGCCGAGCAACTGGAACCCGGCGCCGATCGCCAGGAACGGCCGGCCGTCGGCGGCCAGCGTGCGCAACGCCGGCGCGATCGCCAGCACGAGCGGATGCGCGAGCACCTCCGCCGAGACCGGCCCACTTCCGATGAACACCAGGTCGGGGTCGTCGAAGCCGGATGCGTCGTCGCCGGCAGCCCCGCCGTCGTACGTCGTCACCTCGACCGGCAGCCCCCGCCACTCGGAGCGCAGGCGGAGGATCTCGACGTTGCCGCTCTCCCCGTTCAGCCCCAGGAGGCGCGGGAACAGGTGCAGGATGCGCAACGCCCCGCTCATGCCTGTCCCCCGCCCTCGAGCTCCTTGAAACCGAGGATCTTGCGGATCAGCATCATCTGCTCGTAGTTCAAGATCATCACCTTGTGACCGGTCGAGGGCTTCGGCAGCGCCAGGAACGCCTTCAGCGCCGCGCGCACGTCGAGATCGACCGAGCCGACCGGGATGCCGAGATACCCGAGCCGCACCGCGAACTGCCACGCCTTCGATCCGGTGATCCCGTCGACGTGGTCGAGGGCCGAGAAGTCGATGTCGTAGATCCACGACGGGTCGGGCGTGCCCTCGTCCACCGCGAGGAAGACCTGCTCCGGCGCACGTTCCAGCGAGTCGAGGTTGAGCTGGAGGCTCGCCGGGTTCTTCATCATGATGATCTCGATCTGCTCGCCGGCCACCTCGAGCAGTTCGCCCCGCCCGTAGACGGTCTCGAGGGAGTCGAGGGCGGCGGAGACGAGCTCGGGCCGGAATCGGTCACCGAGCACGCTGCGAGCGGCAGCGGCAGCTCCCGCCGCGTCGAGCGCGTAGTGCATCCCCCGCGCCGGCAGCTTCACACTCAGCCGCACGCCGTCGATGTCGAGCGTCGCGCGCGCTCCGGTGAGCTCCACCACCTCGACGGCTGCCGGGCGCGACCCCGGCGCCACCGTCGCCTCGCCGAAGCGGTCGGCCGACGCCACGCCGTGGCTGGCCGCGTCGACCAGCGCCGGCACGCCGCCGAAGAAGGAGACGACGCGCCCCTCCCGGGCCGGGATGCGCGTGTCGAGATCGACCAGGAAGTTGTCCTCGCGGTTCAGCACGAGGCCCTCGGTGGCGGAGGCGGCCACCCGGCCGAGCATGGCCGCCACCCGGTCCGGCTCGTGATAGCGGTTGAGCTGGTCGATCTGGATGTTCAGCAGCAGCACCGTGCGAGGCTTCAACAGCTCGGCGAGCTTCGTGCCGTACCCCTCGTCGACCTCGAGGATCGCGATGTCGGAGTCGAGCCGGCCCCCCACCGACACCTCCGAGAGCAACGCCGAGGCGATGCCCTGCGGCAGGTTGCCGCCCGACGGGTTCGTGAACACCTTCAGGCCGTGCTGCCGCATGATGGCGGCGAGCATGTTGGTGGTGGTCGACTTGCCGTTCGACCCGGAGACGGCCACGACGCCATCCGGAATCCGCGCGATCGTGCGCTCGAGGAATCCGGGGTCGATCTTCAACGCCGTCGCACCGGGGATCGCCGATCCGCCGCCGCGCAGGCGCGCGGCGACGCGGACGGCCCGCCCGACCAGGACGGCCGCTGCCGTGCGGAGGCCCATGGGCCTACTCGAGGTAGTCGCGCAGCGACTGCGACCGGGACGGGTGGCGCAGCTTCGCCATCGTCTTCGACTCGATCTGACGGATGCGCTCGCGCGTCACGCCGAAGGTGTCACCGATCTGGTCGAGCGTCTTCGGCATGCCGTCGCCCAGCCCGAAGCGCATGCGGATGACGCCGGCCTCGCGCTCGGAGAGCGAGTCGAGCAGCGACTCCAGCTGCTTCTGCAGCATCGTGAAGCCCACCGCATCCGCCGGCACGACGGCCTCGGTGTCTTCGATCAGGTCACCGAACTCGCTGTCGCCGTCCTCGCCGAGCGGGGTGTGCAGCGAGATCGGCTCGCGGCCGTACTTCTGCACCTCGACGACCTTCTCGGGCGTCATGTCGAGCTCGCGGCTGAGCTCCTCGGGCGTGGGCTCGCGACCGAGGTCTTGCAGCATCTGCCGCTGCACGCGGGCCAGCTTGTTGATGACCTCGACCATGTGCACGGGGATGCGGATGGTGCGCGCCTGGTCGGCCATGGCGCGGGTGATGGCCTGACGGATCCACCAGGTGGCATAGGTGGAGAACTTGAAGCCCTTCGTGTAGTCGAACTTCTCGACCGCACGGATGAGGCCCAGGTTGCCCTCCTGGATCAGGTCGAGGAACTGCATTCCGCGACCGGTGTAGCGCTTCGCGAGCGAGACGACGAGGCGGAGGTTCGCGCCCAGCAGGTGGCTCTTGGCACGCTGACCGTCCTTCGCCACCCACTGCAGCTCGCGCTTGAGCTGCGGGGTGAGGTTGTCGCTGCTGGCCAGCTTGTCCTCGGCGAAGAGGCCCGCCTCGATGCGCATGGCCAACTCGACCTCTTCGGCCGCGTTCAGCAGGGCGACCTTGCCGATCTGCTTCAGGTAGTCCTTGACCGGGTCGGCGGTGGCACCCGTGATGGTGGTGGAGTAGACGGGAACGTCGTCCTCGTCGTCGACCAGCGAGAGCACGAGGGCACCGCTCGGGAGCGCCTCCTCCTCGGCGGCCGGCTTCGCGGTCTTGTCGTCGCTCTCGCCATCCGCGTCGTCGCCCTCGGCGTCGTCGGCACCGGCCTCGACGTCGTCGGTCGCGTCGTCGGCGCTGTCGTCGTCGATGACCGCCTCGTCGTCGGGATCGATGTCCTCCGCCTCGTCGTCGTCGTTCTTCGCCGTGGCTTTCGACGCCTTCTTCGGAGCAGCCTTCGCTGCGGTCTTCTTCGCCGGCCCGCGCTTGCCTGTTGGGCGCGACGGAGCCGACTCGACCTCGTCAGGCGCCGTTGCCTGCTCGAGGATGTCTGCGGACTTGGGGGTGGCCATTCCATCACCTTTCATGCCACGCGACGGGAACGGGAGGAGTGAATCCCTGGCAAGATTCCCCGCGCGTGAAGATGTTTTCGGACATTACTAAGACCCATGTCAAGTGCCGGGGTTTTGCAGCCGAAAGAGATGCTGCATCCGTGCACAAGAACGGGTCTCGATCATCAATTATTACATGGAAATGCTGGGCGGAACGCCGTCAGGCCCCCCGGCGCTTCCATGCTCTGTACAGTGCAACCCAGATGGGGCCCACCGATATTCCCTCGTCCTCCTCGAGCTTGCGGCGGGTGCGCCGGCGCGCGCGTACGAACATGACCACACCGAAGCCGATCACCAGGTATTGCACCGCGAATGCACGCCGGAATGCATCGAGGTCGTAGAGGCTCGAGCTCAGCCCCGCGTCGAACTGCACGTCGAGCAGTACCCCGATGAGGAACATCGTCACGAAACTCGCGGTGAACCCGCCGACGTTCACGATGCCGTTGGCCGAGCCGAGTGAGCGGATGGGATTGAACGAGCGGGCGAAGTCGAACCCGATCAGGGAACCCGGCCCGCCCACCCCGAGCGCGACGACCAGCACGATCAGGAGCCAGGTCGGCGGCACGCCCGGCCAGACGAGCAGGACGGCCCAGACCAGCCCGAGCACGCCGGTGATGCCGAGCACGAGGTTCGACCGGCGGAGCGGGAAACGGGCGGTGAGGATGCCGAGCACCGGCCCGGCGACGAGGCCCGACAGCACGATCAGCACCAACAAGAAGGATGCGAAGCCCGGCTCGAGCCCGAGCGCCGACACCATGAACGGGAAGCCCCAGAACAGCGCGAAGACGGTGCCGGAGGACTGCGTGATGTAGTGCGACCAGAAGCCGAGCTGGGTGCCCGGCCGGCGCACGGTCTGCACGAGCCCCTGCACGACCTCTTTCGTCGATGCTGCGCGGGCGGGCTCTGGCACACCTGCCGGGCGGTTCGCCAACAGCGCCACGCCGAGCACGAAGCCCGCGAAGGAGAGCGCGGCGGCCGCCGAGAACGCCACCGTCCAGCCCGCCTGGTGGAGGATCCAGGCGAACGGCAAGGCTGAGAGCACTTGGCCGATCGCCCCGACGTTGCCGGTCCACTGCGACAGCTGGGGCACCAGCCGTCCCTGGAACCACGAGTTGATGAGCCGGATGAGCGAGATGAAGACCGCCGCGTCGCCCGCCCCCACCAGGATGCGCGCCACGATCGCGATCGAGATGGTGGGGGCGAACGCCAGTGTCACCTGACCCACCACCATCACCGCACTGCCCGCGCAGATGAGGAACTTGGGCCCGACGCGGTCGATCAGGAGCCCGATCGGGATCTGCAGGGCGGCGTACACGATGAGCTGCACCACCGCGAGACTCGACAGCAGGGCGGCGGTGGTGTCGAAGCGGGCCGCCGCATCCACCCCGGCCACGCCGAGCGTCGTGCGCTGCAGCACGGCCGCCATGTAGGCGAACACGCCGACGGCGAAGACGAGCCAGGACCGACGGGAGTTCACCGCCGTCAGTTTACCCGCGGCACGTCACCCGAGGCGCCGCGTGCGTGCGGCGACTAGCGGGGCAGACCGTCGGAGCCGTCGTCGCCGCCGCGGTTGCCGGCGAGGAACCGCTCCAGCTCGTCGGCGATCTCGTCGGCGGAGGGGAGTTCGCCGTCGACGTCGGTGAGCGGCGAACGGAGGCTCGTGCCCTCCATGTAGGTGTCGTGACGCTCTTCGAGGGTGTGCACGAGGCGCCCCAGTTCGGCGTTCGACTCGACCTGCTCGTCGATCTTGCCCACGAACACGCGGCCCTCTTCGCGCAACCGATCGGTCGGGAAGATGAGGCCGGTGGCCGAGCTGATGCTCTCCAGCGCCACCAGCGCGGTGCTCGGGAACTCGGTGTCGGCGAGGTAATGCGGAACCAGCAGCACGAACCCGGCGATCGGATGCCCGAGCTCCTGCAAGCGGTACTCGACGAGGTGCAGGGCGTTCGCCGGCGCCTGCGTGCTGGGCCGCCAGACCGAGAGCGCGTCGATCAGCTCGATGCGGTTGCCACTCACCGTCACGCTGATCGGCCGGGTGTGCGGCACGGGCATCGGGATGGCGTGCACCCAGGTGGTGGTCTTCACCTTGAACAACTGCACCAATTCGATCACCGCGGCGGTGAACCGCTCCCACTGGAAGTCGGGTTCGAAGCCGGTGAGGAAGAGGAAGCGCTGCCCGAGCTCGTCGCTCATCAGGTGCAGCCGCAGGGTCTGCGGCTGGTAGTCGCTCAGGTGATCCTGGTCGAAGGTGATGATGGGTCGCCGGGCGCGGTAGTCGAGCAGGATGTCGGCGTCGAATTCGGCGACGACAGTGCTCTCGAGCGTGTCGAGGAGGTACTCGCCCAATTGGGCGACGGCGCCCCCCGCATCCGTGAAGCCGGTCAGGGCGGCGACGAGGTTGAGGCCGTCGGGAACCAGACCGGCATCGGCCACGACTTCATAGAGCCCGCTCGGTTGTTCCATGCGTCAACTCTAAACCGGCACCCTGCTCCCGGCCGGTTCGCGTGGCATGCCGAGAGCGAACACGGATCGGGAATAGCCGGCGGATGCGCGCGGCTAGCATGGCCGCATGAGTTCAGCGAGCCTGTCCGTCCTGTCCGAATCCCCTTCCCCAGCCGCCGACGACATCCTCGTCGTCGCGGCCTCGCTCACCGGCGAGAAAGGATCGGAGACCGCCACCGTGCGCGGCGCGGCACTGAGCGACGTGGCGGACGAGCTCGCCGCGGTCGGGTTCGCGGGCAAGAAGGACGAACTGGTGCGGCTGCCGGCGCCGGCCGGGGTGACCGCGAAGAGCATCGCGGTCGTCGGTCTCGGCGCTGCCGGGGTGGTGGGCGCCGAGGAGCTGCGCTACGCGGCGGGCGTCGCCGCCCGGCGGCTCGGCGGCCGCGACCGCCTGGTGCTCGACTTCGGCCCGGCCACGGCGGAGGAGCTCGAGGCCGTGCTCGAGGGCGCGGGACTCGGCTCGTACGACTACACCGACTACCGCGGCACCGGTCGTGACGAGGAGGCGCGCACGGCAGCGCCGCGCGAGATCGCGGTGGTGGGCACCGGTGACCCCGGCGTCGACGACGGGGCGCTGCAGCGGGCCCGCGCATCCGTCGACGCCGTGGCGCTCGTGCGGGACCTCGTGAACGTGCCCGCCCTCGATCTCTACCCCTCGGTGTACGCCGAGCGGGTGCTCGCGCTGGCCGAGGGCCGGCCGGTGACGGTGCGGGTGTGGAACGAGGACGAGCTCGTGGCCGAGGGCTTCGGCGGCATCGCCGGCGTCGGGCAGGGCTCGACCCGGCCGCCCCGGCTCGTGCGGGTGGACTACTCGCCCGCCGGTGCGACGCGGCACATCGCCCTCGTGGGCAAGGGCATCACCTTCGACACCGGCGGGCTCTCGCTGAAGCCTCCGGTGTCGATGATCGGCATGAAGTACGACATGGCCGGCTCGGCGACCGTGTTGGCCACGGTGCTCGCCGCCGCCGACCTCGGTCTGCCCGTGCACCTCACCGCCTGGCTGTGCCTGGCCGAGAACATGCCGTCGGGCGACGCGATCCGGCCCGGAGACGTGCTCACCATCCGCGGTGGTCGCACGGTGGAGGTGCTCAACACCGACGCCGAGGGACGACTGGTGCTGGCCGACGGTCTCGTGGCGGCCGGTGAGGAGCATCCGGACGCCATCATCGACGTCGCCACCCTCACCGGTGCCGCCGTCGTCGCGCTCGGCAATCGCTACGTCGCCACCATGGGTGACGACGAGCTCGTGGCCGAGGTGCTCGAGGCCGCCCGCGAGGTGGGCGAGCCGCTCTGGCACATGCCCTTGCCGGCCGAACTCCGGCCCCTGCTCGCCTCGGACATCGCCGACATCGCGAACGTCAAGCCCGGCAACACGGCGGGCGGCATGCTGATCGCCGGAGTGTTCCTGCAGGAGTTCGTCGGCACCGACGAGGCCGGCGAGCGGATTCCCTGGGTGCACCTCGACATCGCGGGGGCGGCGCAGAACAAGGAATCGGGCTACGGCTTCACCGGGAAGGGGCCGACCGGGGCGACCGTGCGCACCCTCCTGCGAGTTGCCGAGCGGTCCACCCGCGCGTAGTAAGGTCGTATGGGCGAAAAAATCTCGCCCCTCTCCGCCAGGCGCCCATCCGGCGCGCGGCGGATCCTGATGCACGAGGGAGTTGCTTGGTGTCGGAACAGAATTTTGACATTGTGGTTCTCGGTGGTGGCAGCGGCGGTTATGCCGCAGCGCTACGCGCCAGCCAGCTGGGATTCTCAGTGGCGATGATCGAGAAGGACAAGGTCGGCGGCACGTGTCTGCACCGCGGCTGCATTCCCACCAAGGCACTCCTGCACTCGGCCGAGGTGGCCGACGTCTCGCGTGAGTCGGCCAAGTACGGCGTCAACACCACCTTCGGTGGCATCGACATCGCGGCGGTCACCGCCTACCGCGAAGGCATCGTCTCGAGCAAGTTCAAGGGCCTCGAGGGCCTCGTCAAGGCTCGCGGCATCACCACCATCGCCGGTGAAGGCCGCCTGACCTCGCCCACCACCGTGCAGGTCGGCGACGACACCTACGTCGGCAAGAAGATCGTGCTCGCCACGGGCTCCTACTCACGCACGCTGCCGGGCCTCGAGATCGGCGGCCGGGTCATCACCTCCGAGCAGGCGCTCACGCTCGACTTCGTGCCGCAGAAGGTCGTGATCCTCGGCGGCGGCGTCATCGGTGTGGAGTTCGCCTCGGTCTGGAAGTCGTTCGGCGCCGACGTCACCATCGTCGAAGCACTGCCCCACCTCGTGCCGAACGAGGACGAGGCCATCTCGAAGCAGTTCGAGCGTGCGTTCCGCAAGCGCGGCATCGCCTTCAACCTCGGCACCCGCTTCTCGGGCGTCACCCAGAACGAGAACGGCGTCGTCGTCTCGCTCGAAGACGGCAAGACCTTCGAGGGTGAGCTGCTGCTCGTGGCCGTCGGCCGCGGGCCGGCGACCCAGGGCCTCGGCTTCGAGGAAGCCGGCGTCACCATCGACCGCGGCTTCGTGATCACCAACGAGCGCCTCGAGACGAGCGTTCCCGGGGTCTACGCCGTGGGCGACATCGTCCCCGGCCTGCAGCTGGCCCACCGCGGGTTCCAGCAGGGCATCTTCGTGGCCGAGGAGATCGCGGGGCTGAACCCGCAGGTGGTCGAAGACGTGAACATCCCCAAGGTCACCTACTCCGACCCCGAGGTGGCGTCGGTGGGTCTCACCGAGGCGAAGGCAGCCGAGAAGTACGGCGCCGACAAGATCTCGTCGTACGACTACAACCTGGCCGGCAACGGCAAGAGCCACATCATCGGCACGACCGGTTCGGTGAAGGTGGTGCGGGTCAACGACGGTCCGGTCATCGGCATCCACATGATCGGCGCGCGCGTGGGCGAGCTCATCGGTGAGGGTCAGTTGATCGTGAACTGGGAGGCGTACCCCGAAGACGTGGCGTCGCTCATCCACGCCCACCCCACTCAGAACGAGGCGCTCGGCGAGGCGCACCTCGCGCTGGCCGGCAAGCCCCTGCACGCCATCTAGTCCTGCCAACACGGCTTATCAACGAACGGTTCCATAAGGAGACAAGGTCATGAGCGAATCCGTCAACCTTCCCGCACTCGGCGAGAGTGTCACGGAGGGTACGGTCACCCGCTGGCTCAAGAACGTGGGCGACCGCGTGGAGGTCGACGAGCCGCTGCTCGAGGTCTCGACCGACAAGGTCGACACCGAGATCCCGTCGCCCGTCGCCGGTGTGATCGAGGCCATCCTCGTTCAGGAAGACGAGACGGTCGAGGTCGGCACGGCGCTCGTGACGATCGGTGACGGTTCGGGGGCCGGCGCTTCGGCTGCCGCGCCCGCGGCTGAGGCTCCTGCGGAGACGCCTGCCGCTCCTGCCGCGGAGGCCCCGGCTGAGCCGGCCGCTCCGGCGGAGGCTCCGGCCCCCGCGGCCGAGCCGGTCGCGCCCGCGCAGGAGGCCCCGGCCCAGGTCGTGACCCCGTCGACGGAGGCGCCCGCGCCCGCCGAGGCTGCGCCCGCCGAGGCTCCCGCACCCGTGCAGGAGGCTCCCGCCGCTGCACCGGCCGCCCCCGCTGCGCCGGCCGCTCCTGCCGCGGCCGCAGCGCCTGCCGCTCCGGCCGCCACCCCGGCGCCCGCAGCCGCACCGGCCGCCACCCCGGCGCCCGCGGCCGCCGCGGCTCCCGCCGCAGGGTCGGGCAACGCCGGGTACGTCACCCCGCTCGTGCGGAAGCTCGCCCACGACCGTGGCATCGACCTCGCCTCGGTCACCGGCTCGGGCGTCGGCGGACGCATCCGCAAGGAAGACGTGCTCGCCGCAGCTGCTGCGCCGGCTCCCAGCGCCTCGGCCGCGCCGGCCGCACGCACGCCGCTCGAGACCTCGCCGCTGCGTGGCACCACTCAGCCGATGTCGCGCCTGCGCAAGGTCGTGGCCGAACGTGCTGTCGCGTCGATGCAGGCGTCGGCCCAGCTCACCACCGTCGTCCAGGTCGACGTGACGAAGGTGGCGGCGTTCCGAGACCAGGTCAAGGGCCGCTTCCTCGAGAAGACGGGCACGAAGCTGTCGTTCCTGCCGTTCTTCGCCCTGGCCGCGGCCGAGGCGCTGAAGGCGTACCCGATCATCAACGCCACGGTCGACGGCGAGAACATCGTCTACCCCGACCACGAGAGCATCAGCATCGCGGTCGACACCGAGCGGGGCCTCCTCACCCCGGTCGTGAAGAATGCCGGCGACCTCGACATCGCGGGCTTCGCCGCACAGATCGCCGACCTGGCCGAGCGCACGCGCGACAACAAGCTGAAGCCCGACGAGCTCGCCGGTGGCACCTTCACCCTCACCAACACCGGTTCGCGGGGCGCGCTGTTCGACACGCCGCTGGTGTTCCTGCCGCAGGTGGCCATCCTCGGCACCGGTGTCGTGGTGAAGCAGCCGGCCGTGGTGAAGGTCGACGGCGGCGAGGCGATCGCCATCCGCTCGATCGTGTACCTGGCCCTGAGCTACGACCACCGCATCGTCGACGGCGCCGACGCCGCGCGCTTCCTCACCGCGGTGAAGAACCGCCTCGAAGACGGCGACTTCGAGGCCGACCTCGGCATCTGACCACTGCCGCTGAGCGTCGCGGAAGCTGACGCCCGCGGTCAGTCGGCACGGTACGAACGAATCCGCCAGCCGGTCTCGCCCCTGATCATCAGGAGCGAGACCGGCTTCGTCGTTTCCGCCGCCGCCTCACCGTCGACCCCCGTGCCGACACTGTCCGCACCCGCGGCAACTGTGGTGCTCACGGTCAGCAGAGCGCTCGCACCGAGCCGCTCCACCAGGGTCGGTGCGGTCATGAGGGGCAACGGATCACCGACTCCCCGTTGCCGCAGGAGCTCACGATCAGCGGCCATCGCCGGGCCACCCCACTGGTCGACCCCACCCAGACATTCCGGCGCGCCGGCTCGCAAGCAGTCCCTCCGACGCGACAGCAGAACCCGCGCGGCACTCACCGCGTCCTCCCCGAGCAGGGCTGCATCAGCCTCCGCAATGCCATCCCCCTCCGTGCCGGGAATGGTCGTCGCAACCGGGGTCGCCGTCGGTGGAGCACCGCGCGGGCGCGCGGCAGCCGAGCGAGCGGTGCCGACGGAGGACTCGGACGACGGAACGAGAAGGCACACCACGACCACCGCGGCAGCGACGAGCGCGCCCCCGGCGAGCAGCACCCGGCGCCGTCGTGGCGCCAAGGCCGTGGACGATCGGGCGCGGAGCGAACCGCGCACGGCGGCCGCCGCCTCGCGGACAGCGACGAGCGCGGGCTCGACCGCCTCCAGCACCCCCAGGTCGTGCGAGGCCGGCGTCACCGGCTCCGGATCGGTCCATTCCCATTCATCCCTCATCGCCAACCCACCCGCGTCCGGCGCCACGCCTCCGCCGGAACTCACGCCGGAACCTGCTCGCCGCGGCACCCGCGACGGCGACAGGATCACGGTGGAGGGGCGACGACACAGCGCCTCGACCGCCCTGAGATCGCCTCCGACCGCCGCGTCGAAGCCCGGGTCTCCGTGAAAGACCGCTCGCCGGAAGCCGACGAGGGAGACCGCTCCGTCAGCGGCGATCAGCACCGCGCCGGGGTCGAGCCCGCCGTGGGCGACACCGGCCCCGTGCAACTCCGCCACGGCCCGCCGCAGAGCGCCTTCATCGCGCAGCGACGCGCCCGCAGCGATCGGCCGGCCCGGGCAGAACGACATCACGATGACGAACTCCGCGCCATTCACGACCACGTCGAGCAGCCTCGGCATCGCGCTGATCGGCCGCATCGACAGTGCCTCACACTCGGCAGCGCGCTCTTTCTCAGGATCGCCGCCCGACGCCACCACGCCGGCAGGCGAAACCGGCTCACGGCGCGCGGGCCAGCACACCTTCACGACGACGTCCCGTGGCGAGGAACCGCGCTCGGCCGGGCCGGTCGCTGCCAGGTAGACGTTCGAGGAGGCTCCGACCGCCACCACCTCCCGGAGTCGGTACTCGGCCGATGAGGTCGCGGTGGCAGGGCGGGCAGCAGCACGAGGGCGATGCATCGAATCAGTCATGCGGCGAGCATCCCAGCGCAGCGTGCGACCCGCCCGGCCGCGCGCAGATCTGTGGACGATTCCGCGCATCCGTTCGCCTGTGGAGGACAGCCGGCGCCCGCGCGCCGATCGTGGCCTCCGCCCGCGGCCCGACGAAGTATCCTTGAGGCATGGCACGCAAGACCGACGCAGCACCGAAGGCCCCGAAAGAACCGGGCCGCATGAAGCAGATGTGGCAGGTCTTCCAGATGACCCGCCGCTACGACTCCAACGCGGTCTGGCTGATGGCGCTGGGCTTCGCTCTGCCGGTGCTCGTCGGCGTGGCCCTCGCCCTCATCCTCTCGCGCGACAACGTGTTCGCGATCGTGATGTGGATTCTCGCCGGCGTGCTCGGCGGCCTCCTCGCCGCTCTCGTCATCCTCGGCCGTCGCGCCGAACGCGCGGCCTACAAGCAGATCGAGGGTCAGCCCGGCGCGGTCGGCGCGGTGCTGCGCAGCTCGCTCAAGCGCAGCTGGCGCGGCAGCGAGATGCCGGTCGCCGTCAACGGCAAGACCCAGGACGCGGTGTACCGCGCGGTGGGCCGCGGCGGCGTCGTGCTGATCAGCGAGGGCCCGCGCTCACGCACCAACCGCATGCTCGAGGACGAGCGGCGCAAGGTGCTGCGCATCCTGCCCAATGTCCCGGTCACCTTCCTCTCCGTCGGGCCCGATCCGGATGCGGTGCCGCTGCACCGGGTTGCCGCCAAGATGGCGCGCATCAAGCCGAGCCTCACGAAGCCCGAGGTCGTCGCGGTGTCGAACCGTCTCACGTCGCTCTCGTCGTCGCCGCTGCCCATCCCCAAGGGCATCGACCCGATGCGGATGCGTCCGCAACGCGGTCGCTGAGCGGCCGCCGAGTGACCACCAGCGCCTCGGGCAAGGGCGGTGCAGCACCCAGCGAGTGGCCGGGCGAGCGCCTGGGCTTCAATCGCGAGGGCCACGGCTCGATCGCGCGGTCAGGGCGCCGCATCGCCGCGCTGCTGATCGACTTCGCATTCTGCTACGTGATCTACTTCGCGTTCTTCTTCCAGAACCCGTTCGCGTCGAGCATCATCTTCTTCGTCGAGCAGGTCGTGCTCATGATCACGCTCGGCGGAGGCCTCGGGCATCTCCTGCTCGGTCTGCGCGTGGTGCGCCTGAACGGCGCCTACGCGGGCTGGTGGCGGCCGATCGTGCGCACGCTGCTGCTCATGCTGGTCATCCCGGCCCTCATCTGGGACTCCGACCAGCGAGGCCTGCACGACGTGTTCGCGGGCACGGTGCTCGTCAAACGGTGAACTGAGCGGGTGAAGCGGGCTAACCGGGCGCCCTGTGGAAAGTCCGTAACATCCCCGAAACATCGGTGACACCGCCGGGTAATGGCGGGCCCCTAGGGTGGCGGTGGCTGCATCTGCAGCTGCTTTCTGTACCAAGCCATTTGGAGATTCCTCACATGTTCAGTGACTCTTCCGAGGTGCTCAAGTTCATCAAGGACACCGACGTCAAGTTCCTTGATATCCGCTTCACCGACCTTCCCGGTGTGCAGCAGCACTTCAACATCCCCGCCTCCACGGTCGACGAAGAGTTCTTCGCCGTCGGTCAGCTCTTCGACGGCTCCTCGATCCGCGGTTTCGCGTCGATCCACGAGTCCGACATGCAGCTCATCCCCGATGTCTCCACGGCTTACATCGACCCGTTCCGCGCCGAGCGCACCCTCATCCTCGTCTTCGACATCTACAACCCGCGCAACGGCGAGATCTACTCGCGCGACCCGCGTCAGGTGGCCAAGAAGGCCGAGAAGTACCTCGCGTCGACCGGCATCGCCGACACCGCGTTCTTCGCGCCCGAGGCCGAGTTCTACATCTTCGACGACGTGCGCTACGAGGTGAAGCAGAACTCCTCCTTCTACTCCGTCGACTCCTCCGAGGCCGCCTGGAACACGGGCCGCGTCGAAGAGGGCGGCAACCTCGCCAACAAGACCCCCTACAAGGGCGGCTACTTCCCCGTCTCCCCCGTCGACCAGCACGCCGACCTGCGCGACGACATCTCGCTGAAGCTGATCGACGCCGGGCTCATCCTCGAGCGCGCGCACCACGAGGTGGGCACCGCCGGTCAGGGCGAGATCAACTACCGCTTCGACACCATGGTGCACGCGGCCGACGACATCCTGAAGTTCAAGTACATCGTCAAGAACACGGCGAACCTCTGGGGCAAGACCGCGACCTTCATGCCGAAGCCGCTGTTCGGCGACAACGGCTCGGGCATGCACACCCACCAGTCGCTCTGGAACGACGGCTCGCCGCTGTTCTACGACGAGGCCGGCTACGGTGGCCTCTCCGACCTCGCACGCTGGTACATCGGCGGTCTGCTGAAGCACGCCCCCGCGGTGCTCGCCTTCACCAACCCGACCGTGAACTCGTACCACCGTCTGGTTCCCGGCTTCGAGGCCCCCGTCAACCTGGTCTACTCGGCCGGTAACCGCTCCGCCTCGATCCGCATCCCGATCACGGGCACGAACCCGAAGGCCAAGCGCATCGAGTTCCGTGCTCCGGATGCCTCGGGCAACCCGTACCTCGCCTTCGCGGCGCAGCTCATGGCGGGCCTCGACGGCATCCAGAACCGCATCGAGCCGCACGAGCCCGTCGACAAGGACCTCTACGAGCTGCCGCCCGAGGAGGCCAAGAACATCCCCCAGGTTCCGGGCTCGCTCGGCGAAGCTCTCGACGCGCTCGAGGCCGACCACGAATTCCTCACCAAGGGCAACGTCTTCACCCCCGACCTGATCGAGACCTGGATCTCGTACAAGCGGGAGAACGAGATCAAGCCGATCGCCCAGCGCCCGCACCCCTTCGAGTACGAGCTCTACTACGGGGTGTAGCTAGATCACTGGGCTGACGCGCTGTCAGTCCGCAGCGAGTCCGCGCGAGCCGCCAGAACACTCTGGACAACGGCCCGTGCGGACTCGTCTTTGTCCGGCCACATGTGCCCGTAGACGTCGAGCGTGGTCTTCGCGGACGAGTGCCTCATCCGCCTCTGCACGGTCTTGATGTCGAGACCTGCAGCGATCAGGAGCGACGCGAAGTAGTGGCGCAGATCGTGGATGCGAAACCCCTCGGGCAGGCCATCGATCGTCTCGCGTGCCGCCTTGAACGCGGTCTCGATCGTGTAGGGCGCCACGGCGCGTCCGAACCCGCCGACGACGAGCGTGTCACTCCCCCACTTCGCCGGCACCCTGTTGAGCTCGAGCGCCAGGTCGACCGGGATCGGGATGGGCGTCTTCGAGATCTCGGTCTTCAGCGGCTCGCTCGGGTACTGGATCGCGGGCGAGATCACGCCGCGCATGAAGTCGACGTCGACCGTGCGCAGCGCCGCGATCTCGGCGACCCGCAGTCCGGCGAACGCGCCGAGCAGAACGACCGGCTTCATGCCCTCGGGCATGGCGTCGTAGAGGGCCCAGACTTGGGTCGTGGACGCGACGTAGGGGCGCTGGCGCGGCGTGGCAGGGGACGTTCGCCTACTGACCGGCGAGCGGGGCACCAGCCCATCGTGGACGGCGTCCGAGAAGATGTGCGACAGGCGCGAGTGGAGCGCGTAGATCGTCGACGTCGCGAGGCCCTGATCAGCGAGCTTCGCCGTCCACGCCTTTACCTGCGACGGCCGCACCGCGGCGAGCGGCTTTGTTCCGAATTCCAACTTGATGTGCTTTACGTGGGACCGTGCCTGCCGGATCGTGGACGGCCGGCCCCCGTACCCCTGCAGCCAGGTGTCGCACCACTCCCCGACCGTGAGCTTCGCCGCCTTCGGGTCGAGCCACGTGCCGTTCTGGATGCTCGACTGCTGCTTCACGAGCCACGCTTCACCCTCTCGCTTCGTCTTAAAGTGCCCGGCCCGCTCCTTGCCGGCTGCGTCGCGGTAACGCGCCCTCCAGACGCCATCCGGCCTACGCTTGACACTAGCCATCAATCGACCGCCCGACGTCGGCGGTGTGCATCGACCTGAGTTCGAATGTAGTGCTGCAGAAGATCCATGACCTGATCGACCAGCTGAGACTCGCTCGCCCAAACGAAGTTGCGCTTAGCTGGCTCGTCCTCATCCGCTTCACCCATGCGCTCCATGCGGCGCTTGACCCAGTCGAAGTATCCGGCGGGACTCTCCAGGACTCCAACTTCGCGGTCTTGAATACTCTCCGCAAGTTCCGGGTGCCTCTCGAGCAGCTCCCGCACCCACAGGTAACTGTCAAGAAAATCCATGGCTGGTTGGGTCAGCTCTCTCATCGCCTGGTTGGCGATCCGGCGCGCCGTTCGCAAGTCGCTGCCCGGCGTTCGCGCCTCGCCCATCATCATGTCGAGATCCACGTTCAGGCTGTCGGCGATCGTTACCGCCTCCGCTAGACGGACAGAGCGCTTACCCTGCTCAATGCGCGAGATCGCGCTCGCGTCAAGCGAGAGTCCACGTTTGGTGAGCTCCTCGGCGAACCCGCGCTGTGTCAGTTTTCCCGCCTCACGGAACCGGGCCATTGCCTTGCCAAATTGCTCGTCTAGCGTCGCTTCGGGTTTCTGCTGCACAGATGCATCGTATTGCATTGACAACAATTGGCCAACGTTGTTAAGCTCGCGAATGTCGAATTGACAACACGTTGCAGTCCGGCAACACGACATCTGAATGGAGTGCCAAGTGAGTAGATCGAGATTGCTACTTCTGCCCGAGGTGGCGGAGAGGCTCCGTAAGTCCCCGGCGCAAATCCGGTGGATGCTGCATCAGCGGGAGCTGATCGCGCCCGCCAAAATCGGTGGCCGGCTGGTTTGGGACGAGGATCAGCTCGAGGCCTGGATCAGCGAGCAGTTCGAGAAGGCGGCGAGTTGACTCCGCACCTCACCCCAGCGCTTTCGGCCCCGAGGCCGTGGCATCCAGCATCCGGCGAAACATGTGCGCCGAGTCCCCGGAAACGGGAACGCCCCCAGCCGAGGTGCAACTCGATGGGGGCGATGAGCAGAAGAACCGAGCTATCAATTCAACTGACCCGAGGGGGTACGAACTCATGAAAACCGTAGCACCAGACACCGACAGCTTCACCTTCTCCACCGCAGAACCCACCATCCTCGAAATCGACGCGTGCGAGAAGCTCCAGGACTACAGAATCCTGTGGTTCAACCACCCCGAGAAGAAGGTGAAGCGGGAGCTTGTCGATGGCGAGGAGTACCGCTTCAGCCACACCGTCATCGTTGACGAAGCCGCCGAACAGATCCGGGTCTATCTCTACCGGAAGGCCCGACACTTTGACGCAGGCTCCGCCAAGAAGAACCTTACCGCGATGCTGGCTGGCAAGTTCTATCAGTTCCCGTGGGTCGTCAAGCGCCGGGCAGACGGGTCAGAGCGGCGTCACGTTGCGCTCGGGTCGTCGCAGGAGCAGTACGAGGAACTCTGTGCGGAGTCGCCCTTCTGGTCGGAGCGGTGGCATGCGTGCGACGAGGCGGCGTGCGTTGACTTTCAGGCACCTGAGCGTCTGGTGCGCGATATGCGGGAGGGGTGGATTCCGCGGCATCGGGGCGAGTGGGTGAAGAACGACAACTACGAGATGCAGATCTTCAAGGAGGGCGACGAGCCCTGGTGGGTGCACGTGAAGGTGTTGCAGGAACACCTCGACCCGTTCACCGCCAGGTCTCTCGCGAACGATGTGCAGTGGGTGACCGCGGAGGCGAACAAGCTGAACGCGGCAGTCACAGAGCCCGAGCGGGTGGCGGCATGAGCGCGGCCGAAGGTGGGCGCATGATCTTCCGCCCGGACGCGCTGCAGAGAGTGCTCGCGGGTGTGCCCGGTGCCCTCGCAGAGACAGTCACGTTTGCAAACGGCGACGTGAAGCCGCTCGCGGACATCACCGCGGCCGACATCGAGGTGATGAACGCCTGGATGAAGAAGGTCGCTGCTGACGAGGCGTTCGCCGCATTGGAGTATGAGCGTGTGCTTCGTCAGGCCGTCGAGATGGAGGCGAGCTGATGGCGGCCGTCGCGGAGGCGCGGTTCGCGGGCGGGCACGTGGAGGTGTCCACCGCTGTTCTGCCGGCCACAGGACTTCCTGTGGTGGTGATGCGGGCGCCGACGGAGGAGACGCCGCTGCAGCCCGATGAGGCGCGTGTGCTGGCCCGCATGCTGTTGGAGCATGCACAGCGGGCGAAAGCTCAGGAGGAGGCGCCCCCATGGCCATGAGACGGAAGCGTGTGGTCGCGAAGCTCGAGCGCGGCCACTGGAAGGTCGCCGTCAGCACTGCGGGCGCTCCCGTGTTCGAGGTCGAAATGTCGGGGCCGAGCGAGCTCGACGTGGGCGATTACGCGGCGTCGATCGAGGATCTGCGGTCCGTGCTGAAGGCGGCGCGCGGGCAGATGACCGACTATGTGCTCGCGCACCCCGAGCTCGCCGGGGAGGTGTGAACCGTGTGGCACGACCATCGACACGAACGCTCCTTCGGAGCCATGCCGCGACGACGTACAAGCTCACCACGGGACAACTGTGCGTGCTCATGGTGCTCGTCGATCATGCAGACACCAACCTCATCAGCTGGCCCGCTCAGGAGACCATCGCGCTCGAGACTGGGATGTCGCGCACGGGTGTTCGGGACACGATTCCGAAGCTCGTCGACAAGGGCCTCATCGTCGTTCTCGATGCCGGTGGGCCTCGACGGTCGGCGAAGTATCAGATCACGTTGGGGGTGCGTTTCCGTGCTGTCAGCTGACCCCACTTATGGGCAACTCACTTGCCCATATCTCGCCCGACTTATGGGCAACTCCCCCGCCCGTAAGTGGGCCGGAGTTATGGGCAACTCACTTGCCACGAAGGTATATATACCTCGCGTTGGCCGCTCTGCCGCGGCGATGCGCGCTCTCCCGAGCGCTCGCCGCTCACTGCGTTCGCTGAGAGATTTCGATCAGATCCGTCGTCATGAACTTTGTCTGTGTGGTCGGGCCGCTTGCGGCTCGACGCCCGCCCGGCGAGGGCAGAACCCTCGCGAGGTGGATGGTGCCCGCCAGGTCACCTCGAGCATGCGCTTCCGATTGCGCCGCCTCCCGGCGCCGCTGAGCACGGATGACGAGCCGGTGAGTCCATGGCTCGATCTGCCGGCCACCGGTTCTCGGGATGGCGACGTGTGGAGATTCCAGAGGCGACCACCTGTGTGGGCGCGTGAGTTCACGGCTTTGGTCGTGGTGAGGAGGGTGTCGTGAGTTCGGTGTCGGTGGAGGGCACGCGGTTGGCGGTGGCGTTGATGACGGCGTCGGAGTCGGAAGCGATCGCGCTGGTGACTGAGAGGTATGACGAGCGTGAGGTGACGCTCGAGGACTTTCAGGTGTTGGCGTTCGCGTTGGGGCAGCTCGGCGCGATGTTGCGTGAGTTCCGTGAGGTGCCCGGGGTGGGGAAGGTGATCGCGGATCTGGCGCAGAAGATGGCGATGGATGCGGCGCGGGAGGAGGCCGCAGGTGGGTGACGTCGAGCTCAACTATGCACGCAACAGGAACGATGGCGGCCCGCCCGGGCTGCCACACAACGAAGGAGAAACGATGATCACAACCCCGTTCGATGCCCAGGTGAGTGGGCAGGTCGATCAGTTCAGCACGAACTACCTCCGGTTGGGGGTGCATCCGGTGTTCCGCGAGATCGTGGAGTCCATGGACGGCTGGTCGCGGTTCGTGGAGGTGAAGGAGGCGACGGAGCAGCTGCACTTCTCGCCCGGCCGCGGCCGCTGGGATGACCAGGACGCGGCGATGCGAGTCGTCAGGGGCGAGTCGCTCGAAGCGGTCGCGGCCGAGCGCGCCAGCCACGATCAGGAGACCGAGAACATCCGCCACCTCGAGTCGATGCGTGACGCGGTCGTCGTCGCGGTCAGTTCGGAAGCTCAGTCGTGGGTGAACGCGCACGTCGAGGAGATCGCGGCTGCGGTCGACGCCCGCCTCGAGGTCGTCCGTGCCGGCGCGCGTGAACTTCTGGCCGGCAAGTTGAGTGCGCTCCAGTCCGCCGCCGACCTCGAGCGGCACCCGGAACTCGCGGGCGAGTGGGTCGCGTTCCACGAGCTCGCGGCCACATTCTCCAGGCTCGCCGACGTCGCCGACCTGCTCGCGCCCGTCACCCGCACGGGGTGGCCAGCGAGCGGACTCGTGGCGCCGGAGGACTACCCGAAGATCTGGCCGAGCTTCTACCTCGGCAGGGAACCGCTCGGCCTGCAGCAGGGCGTGAAGTTCGTCGGCGAGATCCCCCAGGTGGACGTGCCGTGGCACGACCGCGGGTCCCTGCTGCGAGCGGTGGCGCTGTCGGGTGCCCGGTTCAACATCGCCCGCACGCCCCACCAGCTCGCCAAACGCCAGACCGCCCTCAACGAGGCCAGCAACACTCTCCGAGACGAGCGGAACGCGCGGGAGGTGGCAGCATGAGCGACTACCTCAAGCAGGCCGTGAACGCCACCCTTCAGAACTCCGCGGGCCTCACCGACCAGCAGATCGAGCAGCTCACCGAGCACCTCGACTACGGGTCGTTCGTCGACGAGAACGGCGACCTCGACCTCGAGAAGGTCACCGAGCACGGCCGAGCTCTCGCACCCTACGTGCGCGCCGAAACAGCCACCGGTGTAGAGCCTCCAGTCGACCCCGTGGCGGCCGCTCTCAACCGAATGCAGAACACTACCCCGCCGAGCATGACCCCGGTCTTCTCCAACCCCGGGGGCGGACCTGTGCCGCCGTCCGAGAGCGAGTATCGAGCGGCCGGTCATCGGCCCGCCGGCGGGAAGTGGCATTGATGGGCGAGATCCGAGACGCAGTGACCGAGCGCCACCTCGAGCGCTCCGCCGCACTCCTGGCAGTGGACGTGCGACGCGCCGACCCGCGCCCCTACCAGCAACGTCTCGCAGACAGGCGAGCAGAACACGACGCCCGACTCAACCCCGAGCCCGCACAACCGGCCGAAATCGAAGGAGAAGACGATGAGTGACACCGAGCCCAAGCCCCGCCGCACCCTCGAAGAATTCGCGCTCCACTCCCGCCCCGGCGCGGACGTGCTGCGAATCGTCGAGAACGACGAGGACGACATCATGCGCGACGCCCTCCGAGAGTTCCTCGGCATCAAGTCATAAGCGCCAGCTGGGGTCGCTACTTCCCCACGAGCAAAGCGATCACCGCGATCACTACGGCCACCGCCGACAGGCCAGTGCTCGCCACCGTCAGCCAGTAGCTACGCGTGGCGAGCACCTGGCTCTGCTTGGCCAGTTCAATGCTCGCGGCGGTCGCCCGTTCCCGAGACCGACGGTCCAACTCATCCTCGTAGTAGGCCGTCCCGACGACAGTGTGAACCGCATGAGCATCGTGCTCAGCGATCAATTGTTCATCCGAGATCGCGCGGAGATCTTTGATCGAATAACTCATGACCCGAACGCTATCCGAGCCCACCGACAAGGGGGGAGGGAGGGAGCCCCCCGGCCGGGCACCTGCCTGACCGCTTCGCGTTCTGCTGCTCGCGGTGCGCATGACTCTGGGGGTTTTTGATATTTGAGCGCATTTGGGGCCTCAGATCGGCGTATTTGCAGGGATCTGAGGCCTTTTTCGTGCTCGTAATAGTGCCTGTTTGGGGCGTGAAAACGGCCTGTTTTGGCCGTAAATCGATGGAGCCCATTTTTGGGGCGGTTGGTCCCAGGTTTGGGGTGTGTGAAGCCGTAAAATTGGGGTAGCGCCGGTAGCCGGCGTGTCCGTCCAGAGCCTCGTTCCGAGGTGGGTCCGCAGAAACCCGAGACGGAGCGCCCGTGGGCGATCTCGAATTCTGCATCTCCCCGACCGCGGCGGTGGTCTTCTAGTGCCCGCCGCGAACACGGGTAAGGAAGTCGGTCGGGTATCCATCCGGGTGCTCCCGAACGCGACGAAGTTCCGCGAAGACGTGCGGCAGATGTTGAAGCGCGTCGAGGGTTCGATGGCGGCGAACATCAAGGTCGACGCGGACACCCGCCCCGCCGAGAACGCCGTCGCCAAGCTCCGTGACGGCATCAAGCGTCGCTCGGCTGATCTGAAGGTCGACGCGAAGACTCTCGCGGCCAGCGCGCAGATCGCGAAGACGGCCCGTGATCGCCGTGTAACGCTCGTGCTCGACGTGTCGAAGGCATCGATCGCGAAGGTCGCCACGACTCTCGCTGCGCTGTCTGGTGCTCGCCTGCTTGGGTCGACGTTCGGTGACATCGGCCGGGCGCTGTCGAACCTCGATAAGAACCTGCCCAAGATCGCGCTGCTGGCGACCTTGATCGCTTCGCTCGGTGCCGGCGCGATCTCCTCCGTGGGTGGGCTGATCACTCTCGGTGGTGGCATCGCAAAGATCGCCGGTCTCGGTGCCGCCCTGCCAGGCATCCTCGGCGGTGTAGTCGCGTCATTCGCGGTTCTGTTCGTCGCGCTGAAGAACGCGCCGATCTACCTCGAGCCGTTGAAGCAGGGCTTCGCGGATCTCGGGACCACGATCAACAACGAGTTCTGGTCCCGCGCGCAGGGCCCCCTCATCGACTTCGTGAACGGGGTGCTGCCGCAGCTGCAGGCGGGACTTGGGGCGACCGCGGCCGCGCTCGGGCAGCTCACGCAGCGGGCCGCAGACTCGTTCGCTGCGGCGTTCACTGGCGACCGTCTCGCGGGCATGTTCGCGAGCCTCGCCCAGTCGATCGATATCGCAGGCAGGGGCACTGACGCCCTGGCGGGCTCCATCACCACGCTGGGCACGTTCGGCGCCTCGTACCTGCCACGTCTGGCGCAGTGGTTCGTCGACATCGGCAACAGCTTCAACGCCTGGCTGACCGCGGCCGCCGGCGACGGGCGCCTGAACACGTGGGTAGAGAACGGCATCGTCGCGCTCAGTCAGCTCGCGGACTCGATCGGGTCGATCGCATCGATCTTCTCGGGCATCAATGAGGCGGCGATGGCCGCCGGCGGCGGCGGTCTGGCGACCTTTGCCGCGGTGCTCGCGAACGTGGCCGGAATCATCAACGGTCCAACGTTCCAGGCTGCGCTCACGACGATCTTCGAGGGCGCCAACGCTGGCTTCTCAGCGCTCGGCGCCGCCCTGGTCCCGATCGGGGACGCGATCGCCGCCCTGGCTCCCACCCTCTCCGACGTCCTCACGACGGCAGGTGAGGCGCTCGGTGGCTTCCTGACGAGCATCGCGACCGCACTGCAAGAACCCGCCTTCGCGGAAGGGCTCGGGAACTTCTTCGACGGAATCAAGACGGGACTTGACGCGATCGGGCCGGCGCTGCCAGCAGTCGCGTCCGCCCTCGGCAGCCTGGGTACCTTCGCAGGCGAACTGGCCGCCCAGATCGGACCCGTTCTGGGCGAAGCGCTCTCCACGGTTGCTCCGCTGTTCTCCGACATCCTCGAACAGGTCTCACCACTGATACCCCTGCTCGGCGATGCCCTGAAGGACTCCATCGAGACGCTCGGGCCCGCTCTGTCGTCTATCGCAACCGACGTGTTCCCGCAGCTGGTGGAAGCGGCCACCGCGATCATCCCGCTCATCCCCTCGCTCATCGACTTCTTCTCCCAACTGCTCGTTGCGGTGGCACCGGTCGCCGGTCAGCTCCTCGAAGCGTTCCTCCCCGCACTGGTGGCCCTGATTCCCGCGATCACCTCGATGCTCGACGCGCTGACACCTCTTCTCCAATACCTCCCGATGATGGCGGTCAACATCCAGTTGGTCGCCGCGATCATCTCTTCCGTGCTGACGATCGCGTTCGGAATCATGCAGGTGATCTGGACAGCCTTCACCGCCCTCATCACTGGGGACTGGTCGAATTTCGCTCAGAAGATCACCGACATCACGACGGGAATCGGCGAATCCCTCGCGACTATCTGGCAGGGCGCAGTGGATGGCGTGGTGAGTATCGTGAACGACTTGACGGGCAAGCTCGCAACGGCCTTCTCAGCCGTGCAGAAAGGTGTCACGGACTTCTTTTCCGGCGCCGGCGAGTGGCTGGCTGATGCGGGCCGTTCGATCGTTCAGGGCCTCATCGACGGCATCAACGGCATGATCGGATTCGCGAAAGACGCCGCGAAGGGCGTGATGGATGCGATCTCCAACTTCTTCCCGCACTCACCGGCGCTGGAGGGCCCGTTCTCGGGTCGGGGCTGGACGCTCTACAGCGGCCGGGCGACGATCGAGGCTTTCGCGCAGGGTATGGACCAGCGCACCTCCGCCGTTCGTGCCGCGTCGATGCGAGCGATGGCAGCGGCGTCCTTCACGGGCGGCGCTGCAGCCGCTGTGACGACGTCGTCGGCTCGAGCGGTCGATACCCTCGCGCAGCTCACGATGCCTTCGCAGATCGCCCTGCTGGATGCGGACGGCTCGATCCTCACGCACGCGCGAGTGATCGCGTCGAGCGCGGTCGATAGTTACGACCGCGAAGCTACCCAGCAGCTTCGGGGCGGCGTGAACCGGTACGCGTGACAACCAAGCCAGGCTTCACCGTCGTACGATGATTGTGAAGCGGCCCCCAGGAGTCGAGGAGAGCGATTGCGCGGCCCGTGGAGCATTCAGGCGCTCTGCGGGCCGCGCAGGCGTTTCTCCCCGGATTGGTCCGCGCTACGATGCGAGCATGGCGAGCGTAGAGATCCCGATCAGTGACGAGACCATCCTGGAGCACTTGCGGGAGAACCGGGGCTTCAGCGAGGGACAGACCCGCGTGGTGAGCGTGAAGGTTGAGCAGCAGCCCCCGACCGCGAACAGCACGATCTCGCATCTCGTGAAGGTCGAGGTCACCTACGGCCTCGAGATCGGCGAGCTCCGTAAGCTAGCCGACTTCTGACGGATAAGGCGCGACCAGTCACCAGAGAAAACGCGTGCTCGCGGGACTATTGTGCGGGGCGGTTCTCGTACGCGCCATGGTGGTTCAGCACAGCGGGCACCGCGGATCGTACGTGGTGCTCAGCGCAAGCCTTCGCGGCCGCTTCGAGCGTCACGAAGTAGCCGTGGCCGATGAGTTGTCGTGGCTGCTCCCACGTCACCACCCGGAATCGCCAGACGAGGAATCCCTCGCCGTCGATCACCTGTAAGAATCTCACCTCAGCGTAAGGCTCTGCGGCGCCGCTGACCCGGTACAGCCACGAGTTCGGCACCATGTTGTCGACCGGGTGCCACTGGGCCATCGAGGCTCCTCTCGCGGGACACGATCGCCCGCGCTCTGATGGTAGGGAGAGCCACCGACAACACGCCATGATGACGAGATGAACGCTGCAACGATCCGCTATCTCTCGCCCGCTCAGGTGTGCGAGATGGTCCCGGGCATGACGGAGAAGCGCCTCGCGAACCTTCGCAGTAGCGGGGGCGGCCCGCGGTACTCGAAGCCCACGCCGAAGACGGTCGTGTACGTCGAAGCCGACGTGCACGCGTGGATCTCAGATGCTATGCATCCGACTCGCGATCAACGTTGACGTGTTGTCACTACGACGGTCTGAGCAGCCATGTACGCGTCGACCTCGGCTTCCGAGTAACGGATCAGCCGACCGATGCGCGAGAACGGGAGGTTGAGCTTCTTGAGCCGCCAGTCACGAAGAGTGCCGACAGGGATTGCTGTCTTCTCCGAGCACTGTTGCTCGGTGAGCCATCGAGTAGTCATCATCCCAGCATGACAATCGAATCGATCATCCGGGCCATCGTGCGCGAGGAGCTCGCGCGCATCGTAGAGCACCTCCCAGCGCCGCCACCGGCGCTCCCAGCGCCACCGAGGTGGGTCGACGTGGCCGCGGCGGCCGCCATCGCGGGCCGGCACCCGGTGACCGTTCGTGCGGCGCTGCGCGGCGGCGAGCTGCATGGTGCTCAGCGCGGATCGGGCGGAACGTGGCGCGTGGAGAGGTCGTGTGTTGAGGCGTGGTCCGAGGGACGTGGGTGCTCGCACAGCGAGGTGTCGCGGTGAGGGTGATGCTGACGCCGGTGCAGCTGTCCGAGCGGATCGGTGTCGCGAAGCAGACTCTCGCGAACTGGCGAGCGATGCGCGTCGGTCCGCCAAGCTTCAAGATCGGTCGGCTCGTCCGCTATTGGGAGGCCGACGTCAATGCATGGTTGGGCGACGCAGGGCGCGCCGAGTGGAACGGGAAGGTCCGCGGAAAGTCCGCAGAACACCCGAACACGACCAGACACTGACAACTGCCAGCAACGAGAAGATCGCCGGAATGACGCGCGACACCACGTCACGCGACGTAGGCCAACTATCTGCGCAGACTTCGAGCTCTACTACGGCGTCTGATCCCGCCTGCTCCGACGACAGGGCCGCACTCCTCCCGGGGTGCGGCCCTGTCGCATTGGTGCATCGGGCACGACGGTGTCAGCCGCAGCCGAGGGCGGCGGAGGCGTCGATGATGCCGCCGCTGCGCACGCGGTCGGTGAGGCCGGAGTGCTGGCGGGCCGTCGCCGAGAGACGGTCGACCACCGCTCGCGGGGACTCCCCGTCGAGGGTCAACGCGACGACACCCGCGGCCAGGGCCGCTGCGGGCGACGACCCCGAGATGGTACCCGAGCCGGCCCCGACCGCCGTGACGGGGACGTCGACTCCTGGAGCCGCGACAGCAACCGTCGACGCCCCCCAATTCGACGAGCCTCCGATCGACCCGTCGTCGTCCACCGCCGCCACGACGAGCGCGCCCGGAAGGTCGTAGCCGGCGGGGTAGCGCGGAAATCGGTCGAGATCGAGCTGCTGGTTTCCGGCGGCGATCACGAGAACAGCATCGCTGTCGACCGCCGTGCTGAGCGCCGCCTCCAGCGCGGCGTCGCCGCCGCCGCTCTCGAGACTGAGCAGGATGACGTCGGCCGACGATGCGGCCGCACCGGCCACCGCCTCGGCGATCGTCGCCTCGGTCCCGTGCCCGGACCGGTCGAGCGCTTTCAACACCAGGATGCTCGCCTCCGGTGCGACCTCATGCACCAGTTCCGCCATGTGCGAACCGTGTCCCCCGTCGGCGTCGAGTGGCTCGCCGTCGACCAGCGACCGGCTGCCGGATGCGATCACCGACTCCGGCAGGATGCCCGGCACCAGACCCGAGTCGATCACGGCGACCGTCACACCCGCACCGGCCGCCCGGTCGAGCGCGGGGAGGTCGAGCGCCGCGAGCGGCCACGCTGCCGTGTCGGTGCGGGACCCGCATCCGGCAGGCACGACGCCGGGCGATGCCGTCGGCGCCGCCGGTGCGGTCGGCGCCGTCGGAGCAGCGCATCCCGCGAACAGCAGGGACACGGACAGCATCACCGCACCGCCGCCAATCGCGGCACGGGTCCGCGGAGGTCGCGTCCGGCCCGTCATCCGCCCGCAGCAGCGGTGCCGGTGACCTGCTCGTAGATGGCCGCGACGTCGGCGGCGCTGAGCGCGGTCGAGGACAGCATCACGTCGGCCATCTGCCCGCCGAAGAAGTCGGAGTCGTATGCCGGATCGAATCCGATCTGCACGTCGTCCGTGCCGGGCTGAACCGGGCCGGCCGCGCTGCCCGTCCCCATCAGCACACCGTCGAGGTAGACCGCGACCGTCGATCCGTCGTACACACCCACCAGCTGGTACCACTGGCCGGCCACGAGCGGCGATGTGGTCTGCCAGTTCGCCGTGCCGAGGGCGGTGCCGGTGCCGACGTCGAAGAATCCCGAGGAGACACCGTCGCCGCTGCCGTTCAACGCCAGTTGGAAGCCGGCCCAGGTCTCGTCGGTGTGCGCGTTCGCGATCAGGCGCGGTGTTCCGCCCACCGGGCCGCCAGGCGCCTGGAACCAGGCCATCACCGTCAGCTCCGCCCCGTCGACGAGATCACTCGTGCCCGGCCCCGTGTCGACCCGTGTCGCGCCGGCGTCGAAGGTGAGGCTCCCGGCAGCCGGACACCCGACCGCCGGCCCGGTCGGGACGTTCTGGGGTCCGGGCGAGTAGATGGTGCCGTTGTGCCCGTCGCCCGTGATGTCGAGCGCGATGGGAATGGTGTCGTCGAGCGGATAGACCGCGGCGTCAGACCCGGCCAGCGCGAGGTCGAACGGCGCGCACGCGGCGGGCGTCGCGGGCGGGGTGGGCGGGGTGCCGGTGCCGGTGAGCGTGTCCTCGGCCAGGTCGAGGACGACGGGGTCGCTGCCGGCAGGGACGGTGATGGTGAGCACCAGCATGGTGCTGTCGCCGAGGCTCACGACGATCGGTGCTCCGTCCTCCCCGACCGCGGTGCTCGGGGGCGCCGCGAGCACCGGCGGCGACTCGAGGGTCGGGGGCGTGGCGATCAGTGGGTCGGCGTACGGGGTGAGGATCTCGGCGGCCGACGTGGTGAGGAAGCCGGGCGCGAAGACCCACCACGGGTACGCGGCTGTGATGATCGTGCCGTTCTCGTCGATGCTGCCCGGCACCGTGACCGTCGAGTAGTTCCAGGCACCGGATGCGCCGAACGCCACCGGCGTCGAGGGGGCGGTGATCGAGTCCGGGTAGGCCATGGCCGCCCAGTAGCCGTAGGGAAGGGTTCCCACGTCGTTCAGCGACCAACTGAACTGGGTGGTGCAGGCCCGGGTGCTGGAGCCGGCGGCGGTCAGCTGGAACCCGTCGTCGATCGTGATGCCCGCCGGCCCGGCAGTGCCGAACGGGCCGGTCGCGGTGGTGGCGTACGACGATCCGGCGGGCTGGCCGGTGCTGCCGCAGGAGTTCTCGATCGCCGGCGCGCCGAGGGCGGCCAGGCTCGTGACCCGGGGCGATGGGCTCGTGGTCGTGTCGGTGTCGTAGTAGGACGGCTGGGTGTCGGCCGGGCAGTTTCCGGTGCACACTCCGACGCTCGGCAGCGAGGTGTTCTGCAGGGCGACGATCGAGCTCGTGCCGTCGATCGAGTACGCCACGTAGACGATGGCCGGCAGGGTGGGGTCGGGCTTGGAGACCACGAGCTGATAGTCGGCGGCGTCGAACCCTTTGAAATGCGAGGTAGTCGAGGACGGGTTGATGCAGCTGTCGAAGTAGTTCTCGTTGGCGCCGATCGGAGCCGCGTAGGTCGAGTTCTCGCCGTCGATCACGGGCAGGGTGAACACGCCCACCAACTCACCGGTGATGGGGCTCTCGATGCCGAAGCACCCGCCGACGTAGAGCGCCCCGTCGGCCACCGCCAGCCCGGCCACCGCGGCGGAGTCGCTGCCCACCGTCTGGATGGTCGAGACGGCGCCGCTCAGCGCATCCACCTGGTAGAGCGAACCGTCGGAGCCGCCGAGGTAGAGGCTGTCGCCGACGAGGGTGAGCGCGTCGGCCCCGAAGCTCGAGAGGTCGCCGTTGCCCTCGTAGTCGGGCAGAGCGAAGGGATCGACCCACAGCTCCAGGCTGGCGCCGCAATCGGTGAGCGTGCACTTCATCACGTATCCGTTGCCGAAGCCGAAGAAGAGGTAGGTGCCGTCGGAGGTCATCGAGGTGATCGACTGCCCGGCCAGATTGCCGTCGAATTGCGGCCAGCGACTGGCGGGAGCGACCAGATCGCCGGCGCCCTGGTCGGGGTCGTCGGCATCGAACGGCGGGTAGAAGACGAGGTTGTCGTCGCTGTCGACGTAGTACATCGTGCCCCCGCCGGTGGCGGCCATCGACGTGATGTGGGCATCCGAGCTGATGACGGAGGGGTAGGAGAAGCCGTCGGCCGGGTCGTAGACGATCAGCTCCCCGTCGTCGACCGCGGCGTAGATGAGGCCGTCGACCGACGTCATGGTGCTGATGCCCGAGGCGAGGTCGAGGATGGGCGTGGAGACGCCGAGCGGCGTGGTGACCTGGAACGTGCCCGAGCCGGTGCCGGTGTAGACGTTCCCGGCGTCGTCGGTGGCAAGGCCCGTGGTGGTCTCGGACACGTTCTTCTGCATCAGCACCGAGTAGGGGCTGCCCTCGGTGCCCGCGAGGTCGGCCTGGGCGGGAACGTCGGAGGCACTGGAGATCGGGGCGGCGACCACCGGGCAGAGTTCGTTGTCGACTCCGCAGAGCGACGTGCCGGGAACCGTCAGCTGTGGCGATGCGATGTCGGCGGCGTCGGGCAGGCAGTCGCCGCTGTTCAGCTGGGGGCAGGGGTTGGTGGCCGACCAGCGCAGCGTGATCTCGTTGCCCGAGCAGCTCCTGGCGTCACCGCAAGCCGTCGTCGGGTACTGCGACAGATACGGATTCACGGCGTACGCGTTCCCGTCGACGACGCCGGTCATCGTGCCCGTCGAGCGGGAGAGTTGCACGCTGTCCGTGACCGGGGTGCCGCTGTTGCTGGCCGAGTCGTAGACGCTGAACAGCCCGTCGGTCTGATCGGCCCAGCTCACGCTCGACTGCGCTCCGCTCGGCTCGACCGCCGTGAGGTTGAAGATGTTGGCGAAGTCGGCGCAGCTGTCGTTCGCGGCATCCGCGATGGCGATGCCGAGCTCGACGATGGCCTTGATCGGGATGCCGAGCGCCACCGTCGCGCCGTCACTGACCGTGTCGAGGCCGAGCGCGAGCATGTAGGTGTACTGGGTCGCCGATTTGGCGCCGGGGGTGGTGTAGTTCAGCGCCGCCGCCGTGGTCTGCACCGTGGCCGTCCCGGTGTCCTCGATGATGTCCTCCGTCGGCGCGCCGAGGGAGTCGTCGGCCACGACCGTCTCGGTGACGGAAGCGCCGGGCGGCACGGTGCCCGGGGCCAGACCCTGCTCGATGTCCCAGCCGTTCATGAGAGCGAAGCCCTGCGGATTCGAGCCGTTGCCTTGAGCGATGCACTGCACCGACTGCCCGGAGAGCGAGATCGGTGCCGCGTAGGCATCGGTGCTCTCGAGCAGGTCGGAGTTCATGGAGAGGGTCGCGCTGGTCGCGTCGACGTCCACGGCGCCCTCGATCCAGTTGACGTCGGGAACGACCGCCAGGTTTGTCCGGTAGACGCCGGCGGCGGTGTCGTTCGTGACGGTGATGCTCGACGAGTCCGTGTTGTCCGCCACCTGCACCGGGAGGTCGGCCGCCGTCCAGGCACGACCCTGCTGCCAGTCCCACTCGCCGTCGACCACTTTGAAGTCGCGCATGACCTGCACGTCGAGATCGACGTACACCAGCGCAGCCCGGCGGATGCTCGGATCGGGGCTCGCGAATCCGCGGGTGTCGAGGAAACTCACGACGTCGGCCGGGAGTCTGACCCGGTAGTCGCGCTCGACGTGGGCCGCGTCGAGGCGGGACTCGACCAGGGTCTGGGAGAAGACCGGCGTCTGCGAGCGGAGCGGTCCTCCCCCGGCGCTCAGCGTGTCGGAGACCATCACGTGGATGACCGCCGAGTCCTGCCGGACGCCGGCGCGACTCTGCTGGTTCGCGACATCGAAGCCGAATCCGAACGTCACGACGGCGGAGCCGTCGGCCGAGCGCTCGACCGCCGTCTCATGCAGGAGGCTCGGCATCGGCATGGCGAGATTGCCGTCACCGTCGAAGATCGAGCGAGTCGAGCCGGGCGGGAGAGTGCTGTCGTCCGGAGGCGGCGTCGGGCTGGCCGGCGGTGGAGTGGGGGTGGCCGGGGAGGTGGGGGTGTCGCCGCTGCCGCCGCCTGGCCGCCCGTCGCCGCCGTCCGCGGGCCCGTCGCCGGTGTCGTCCCACCCCGAACCGGATGCCGAGTCCCGCACTCCCGGGTCGACGGGCGAGGGCGCGCCGGGTGGAGTCGGGGCCGGTTGCGAGGCCCGGGGCGTGGGTGGACGGGTTGCCGGCGGACTGGCCGCCGCCGTCGAACCGGGCGCCGCCGCGGTCGGCCCGCCGGAGCCCGCGGCCGTCAGGGAGCCGCCGCCGGAGCTGCTGCTCACGAGCGACACGATGGTCGCAATCGCCAGCACGAACGCCAGGACTCCCGCCCCACCGAGGAGGTACAAGCCTCGCTTCTGCTGAGTGCTCCGCGCCATCGTCCCCTGCCCATGGTCGACCGGCGGCCGACCACCGCAGAGCATCACGCTAGCCCAGCTGTCCTGCCGTCGTCAGCCCGCAAAAGGGGGGATGGCGGGCCGAGTGCGTCTCGGACAGGTGACGAATAGTTGGGAGTTTGCTGAGCCCGGATGCGCGGATGCACCGAACGTGCATAAGTTGTTGGAGGCAGATCGAGGGCGCCTGAGATCTGTACGGGCTGCTCTGCCCGAGGCGGTGTCCCCAACGCCGCCGCAGAGCGGTGACGATTCCCCGCCAGATGACTCCCCAATAGCCACCTGGCGGGGAATTCCCATCATCGGGTCGCGTTCTGGGGCCCCTGGTGAGGACCATACGCCCGCTTCGCTTCGGGCGGAACGGATGCCACGCAAGCGCGGCGTCCGGCCGCCCCGGTCACCTCCCGCGCTTCCACTCTTCCAGAACGAAGCACGACTGCGGCATCCCCCACCGAGGTGCCGAAGAATCTAGCCGCCGTAGAACAGGCGCTCGAACACCGTGCGCGCCCGGCGCGTCACGCCGAGATAGTCCTCTTCGAGGCGGCTCGCCGAACCCGGCGGGTACTCCAGCAGGCGCGCGACACCCTCCAGCTGGCGGCGGTCGGCGGGCAGCACGTCCGCCGTGCGATTGAGCCACAGCGTCATGGCCGACCGCGCGCGCGAGGCGAAGATCCACGCGTCGTGCAGCTTGCGCGCGTCGTCGGCGGAGACGAGATGGGCCTCCTCGGCCGCGGCCAGCGCCTCGAGCGTCGATGTCGTGCGGAGGGCCGGCAGCCGGGCGGCGTGCTGCAACTGCAGCAGCTGCACGTACCACTCGACATCCGACAGCGACCCGCGACCGAGCTTCAGGTGCCGCGACGGATCGGCGCCCTGCGGCAGCCGCTCCTTCTCCACCCTGGCCTTGATGCGCTTCACCTCGCGGATCTCGGTCTCCGAGATCGCCTTCGGGTAACGCACCGTGTCGGCCAGCGCGTGGAACGACTCGATCAGTGACCGGTCGCCGGCCACCCCGTTCGCGCGGAGCAGCGCCTGCGCCTCCCAGGTCAGCGACCAGCGCTCGTAGTAGGCCGCGTACGACTCGAGCGAGCGCACCGCCGGCCCGTTCTTCCCCTCGGGCCGAAGATCGATGTCGAGGTCGAGCGGCAGCCGTGCGTCGTCAGTGAGCCGCACCAGCTCGTTCACGATGAACTGCGCCACCGATTGCGCGGTCTGCTTGTCGACCGTCAGGGGCCGGTAGACGTAGAGCACGTCGGCATCCGACCCGAACCCGAGCTCACCCCCGCCGTAACGACCCATGCCGATGATCGCGAACTCGATGCCGTCGCCCTTCACCGGGGCGGCCGACTGCCGGATGACGCTCAGCGTGCCCTCGAGGTGCACCGTCGTGATGGCCGTCAGGCCGCGCCCCAGCTCCTCCACCGTCACCATGCCGAGGATGGAGGCGAACGCCAGCCGCAGCACCTCGCGCCGGCGGGCCGCACGCAGAGCCATCGCCGCCGCATCCGGCGTGTCGTGGCGGGCCACGATCGCCCGCATCTCCTCCTCGAGCTGCGCCATCGGGCGCGGCCGGAGCTCTTCGTCGTTCTCGAGCCAGGCGGCGGCCTCGGGGATGCGTTCCAGCAGCTCACCCACGAACCGCGATCCAGAGAGCACCTGGGTGAGCCGTGCCGCGGCCCCCGAGGAGTCGCGGAGCATCCGCAGGAACCAGTAGCTCTCGCCCAGCGTGTCGGAGAGGCGACGGAAGGCGAGCAGCCCGTAGTCGGGGTCGGCGCCGTCGGCGAACCACTGCAGCAGCACGGGCAACAACGTGCGCTGGATGGCCGCGCGGCGCGACACCCCGGCGGTCATGGCGGCGATGTGGGCGAGCGCCCCGGCCGGGTTGAGGAACCCGATGGCGGCGAGCCGGGCCTCCGCCTGCTCGCTCGTGAGCGCCTGCTCGTCGGGTGAGAGCGCAGCGACCGCGGCGAGCAGCGGCCGGTAGAACAGCCGCTCGTGCAACGACCGCACCCGCACCTTGATCGCGCTCCACCGCCCGATCAGTTCGCCGGCGCTCGTGGCCAGCCCGCTGCCACGGGCCAGCACGCGCTGCTCGCTCTCGTCACGCGGCATCAGGTGGGTGCGGCTGAGGTTGCGCAGCTGCATGCGGTGCTCGAGCAGGCGCAGGATGCGGTAGTCCCGGGCGAACTCGACCGACTCCACCCGGCCGATGTAGCTCGCCTCGGCCAGCGCCGCCAGCGCGGGCAGCGTGCCGCGCTGGCGCACACGCTCATCGGTCTGACCGTGAACGAGCTGCAGCAGCTGCACCGTGAACTCGATGTCGCGTAGGCCCCCGGGCCCGAGCTTCAGCTGGTACTCGACGTCATCGGACTTGATGTGCTCGGTGACGCGTTCGCGCATCCGCTGCACCGATTCCACGAAGTTCTCCCGCGAGGCGCTCGACCACACTTTCGGGGCGACGAGACGCGTGTAGTCCTCGCCGAGCTCGCCGTCGCCCGCGAGCGGGCGCGCCTTCAGCAGTGCCTGGAACTCCCAGTTCTTCGCCCAGCGGTCGTAGTAGGCGGCGTGCGACTCGAGCGAGCGCACCAGCGCGCCGGCCTTGCCCTCCGGACGGAGATTCGGGTCGACCTCCCAGAGGCCCGGCTCGATCCCGGTCTCGCCGATTCCGCGCATCGTCACCATGGCGAGGCGCGTGCCGATCTCGACGGCGGTGGAGGTCGACACCTCGCCAGAGCCCTCCGCCACGAAGATGACGTCGACGTCGCTGACGTAGTTCAGCTCGCCCGCTCCGGCCTTGCCCATGCCGATGATCGCCAGCCGGGTGGCCCGCACCTGCTCGGCCGGGAAGTACCAGAGGCCGTGTCCCTTCGTCGACAGCTGGGTGCGGGCCACGGCCAGGGCCGCCTCCAGCGCTCCTGCCGCGAGGTCGGCCAGCGCCCGGGCGATGGTCTCGAGCCCGGCCACCGGATCGGCCTGCTCGAGGTCGTAGGCCGTGATCAGGGCGAGCAGAACGCGGTAACGGATGCGCAGGGCCGTCCAGGCGTCTTCGCCGGCCACCGCGGCGAATCCGTCGCTCGCTCCCACCGCGGCGAGCAGCTCGCGCTTCGCGCCCTGCTCGTCGAGCAGCTCGAGCACGGGAGCCCCGAGCACCGCCAGCTGCGCGGGCTGCCGGGCGAAGAAATCCGTCAGCCCGCTCGACGCGCCGAGCAGCCGCACGAGCCGGGGGCCGGCGACCGGGTCGTGCAGAGCCTCGGCGGCCCGCTCCGGCGAGCGTTGCAGCAGCCGCTTCAGACCCTGCAACGCCAGGTCGGGGTCGGCCGCCGCCGAGAAGGCGAGCAGCAGTTCGTCCAGCGGCAGATCGACCGCCTCGACCAGCGCGCGCAGCTCCTCATCGGCCCAGCCGAGCTGGGCGAAGCCGACGCGAGCGAGATCGGTGAGGGTCGTCTGAGAACGAGGCATGGCAGAATTCGGTCGGAACAAGCGATTTCATCGGCCCGGCCGGCGGCCGGACCGTGGACGCTACAAGATCTCGAGGTTCGATTCGAGCTCGTAGGGCGTGACCTGCGCGCGGTAGGCGCTCCACTCCTGCCGCTTGTTCAGCAGCACGTAGTTGAAGACCTGCTCACCGAGGGTCTCGGCGACGAGCTCCGACTCCTCCATCAGGCTGATGGCCCGGTCGAGCGACGCCGGCAGCGCGTCGTAGCCCAAGGCGCGACGCTCGGCGTCGGTGAGGCTCCACACGTTGTCCTCGGCCTCCGGCGGCAGCTCGTAGTTCTCCTCGATGCCTTTGAGGCCTGCCGCGAGCAGCAGCGAGTAGGACAGGTACGGGTTCGCCGCCGAGTCGATGGCGCGGTACTCGATGCGCGACGACTGCCCCTTGTTGGGCTTGTACAGCGGCACGCGCACGAGCGCCGACCGGTTGTTGTGGCCCCAGCAGACGAAGCTCGGCGCCTCGTCACCGCCCCAGAGGCGCTTGTACGAGTTCACGAACTGGTTGGTGACCGCCGTGATCTCGGGCGCGTGGCGCAGCAGGCCCGCGATGAAGTTGCGGCCGATCTTCGACAGCTGGTACTCGGCGCCGGCCTCGTAGAACGCGTTCGAGTCGCCCTCGAACAGCGACAGGTGCGTGTGCATCCCGGACCCCGGATGCCCGGACAGCGGCTTCGGCATGAACGTCGCGTAGACGCCCTGCTCGATCGCCACCTCCTTGATCACGGTGCGGAAGGTCATGATGTTGTCGGCGGTGGTCAGCGCATCCGCGTACCGCAGGTCGATCTCGTTCTGGCCCGGGCCGGCCTCGTGGTGGCTGAACTCCACCGAGATGCCGAGGTCTTCGAGCATCCGCACCGAGCGGCGCCGGAAGTCGTGGGCGGTGCCGCCGGGCACGTTGTCGAAGTACCCCGCAGAGTCGACGGGCTCCGGGCCGCCGGGGCCGTACTGCGACGACTTCAGCAGGTAGAACTCGATCTCGGGGTGGGTGTAGAAGGTGAAGCCACGGTCGGCCGCCTTCGCCAGGGTGCGCTTCAGCACGTTGCGCGGGTCGGCCACGGCGGGCTGCCCGTCAGGCGTCGTGATGTCGCAGAACATGCGTGCGGTGGGGTCGATCTCCCCGCGCCAGGGCAGGATCTGGAAAGTCGTCGGGTCAGGATGCGCGAGCACGTCGGCCTCGAACGAGCGCGTGAGGCCCTCGATGGCCGACCCGTCGAAGCCGAGGCCTTCGGCGAACGCGCCCTCCACCTCGGCGGGGGCGATCGCAACGGATTTCAGGGTGCCCACGACATCGGTGAACCACAGCCGCACGAACTTGATGCCACGCTCTTCAATGGTGCGAAGAACGAAGTCCCGTTGCTTATCCATCGGCGGAACAAACCCTCTCTCCGGCATGGCGTCATGCCCACGTCCAGGTTAGTGGCTAACGCTGCCCTTTAGCTCAGCACCGCCACCCAGACGAACCACACGATCATCGCGAGCCAGACCAGCGTGGCACCGGCCGCGAGGGCGGCCGTGGCCCGCGACCCGAGCCGCCAGACCGGGATGATGCCGAAGAAGCCCACACCGAGCAGGATGCCGAGCCATGGCACCACCGTGGGCACCCCCGCCAGCGCGAACGAGGAGTTGCCCGCCAGCGCGGCGGACATGGTGACCCACAGGGCCAGCAGGAACACCACACCCGTCACCGGCGCGATGCCGCTCGCGATCAGCAGCCCGAACGGTTCGCGGCGCAGCACCTGCACGAGCACCCCGATCAGCCAGCCGATGAACCACAGCCCCGCGAAGATCGCGAAGATGAGCGGGATGGTGAGCGGGAACGGGTCTTTCTGATCCACGGCGTCCACCACCGAGGCGAAGCGGGGGGCCGGATGCACGGCGTCGGCCGAGAGCGCAGGGTGCGCATCCACCGCGTCACTGCAAGTGGTCTCCACCGCGGTTCCGGGAGCGGCGAGCCAGGTCGCGAGCTGGTCCATCGCGCAGGCGTCGGCGGTCACTCCGCCGCGCCCGCCGCCCTGGATGACGACCAGCTGGTTGGACTGCAGCACCGGCTGGCCCGATTGGGCGGCGCCCACCGAGATGAGCGGGTCGGTGTCGCCGGCGAAGATCAGCGTCGGCTGGGCGATCGGCGCCGCCGACCGGTACTCGGCGGGCGCGGGGGCCAGGCCGATCGCACCGCAGATCTGGTCGGCCGCCGTGAAGTACGTCAGCACCGGCAGCGGCGTGGGATCGGTGTCCTCAGCGCCCTCGGCGGCCGGCTCGGTGGGGTCGGCGCTCCAGAACGGCTGCTCGTCACGGCAGGACTCCACCCAGTACTGCCCGAGGCTGGTGAGGGTGAGGCGGGAGAGCGCCTCGTCGATGTAGGGTCCGATCGCACTGGTCTCCCCCGCGGCGAGGCGGGAGAGCAGGTACGGCACCGTCGCCGCGGTGTCGGGGTCGTAGAGCGCCTGCTGCACAATGGTGACCACATCCGACCCGGTCAGCGAGTAGTAGCGCTGCTTGCCGGTGAGCGGATTCGTGAGCAGACCGTGCACGGGATCGTCGCTGAACACGGCGGCCGCCTCCGCGAGGTCGCCGGCGAGGTCGGGGTACTCGCCGCCGGAGCGCTCGGACAGCCGGGCGAGGGTGTCGGAGAGGGCGAGATAGGCGTCGCCCTTCAGGTCGCGGTCGACGGGCGTGAAGGCGTTCAGGACCAGTGCGTCGACCCCGGCCGAGTCGCGGTTGGCGACGAGCTCCATCACCTTCGTCGACCAGGAGTCGCCGAAGAGCGTCCAGGTCGGGTACTGCAGCATCTGCCGCAGCTCGATGACGTCGTTCACGGTCTCCGACTTCGTGTAGCCCTGGATGTCTCCGCCGCCGTCGGCGAAGGCGGTGAGGCAGTCCTTCACCGCGAGCCCGACGTCGGCCATCTCGTCGGCCGGCGAGTTGTCCTCGGTGAACGTGTCGATGTAGGCGGTGGTGGCGGCCGGGCAGCCCAGTGGCGCACTCGACTCCGTGCTGCCGCGCTGCGCGAGCACCACGATGTCGCGGGTTCCGCCGATGCGCGGGTCGGCGGCGAGTGCTTCGGCGACCGCCGTCGAGGTCTGGCCGGGCCCGCCGGCCATGGTCACGATCGGCGTCCCGGTGGCCGGTTGTGTGCCGGCCGGGATGACGACGTACGGCAGGTCGATCCCCCGGGACTGCGGGTTGCCGCGGTTCTCGGGAACGGTCAGCGTTCCGCACTTCGCGGCGGCCGGCAGGCCAGGCTGGCAGCTGCGCTCGGCGATGGTCGCCGCGTTCGCGGCTGGTGCCTGCCCTGCGACGAGCACCGCGGCGACGACCGCCCCCAGCACGAGCTGCGCAATAGTTCGACGGCCCACGTCTCCCTTTCGGTTTCGGGTCACGATTCACGCATTCGGGTTACGTACGCCATAACCTAACGCATCGGTGCGGGGATGCCACGGAACTAGACTGATGACATGCCAGAGCAGTCATCGCCCGCTGAGAGAGCGGTCACCAAGCGCGTGCGCACGCGTCATTTCCAGAACGCGAAGGACACCGGCATCCTCATCACCGGGCTCACGAGCTACGACCAGCTCTCGGCCCAGATCTTCGACGAGGCGGGCATCGACTTCCTCCTGGTGGGCGATTCGGCGGGCAACAACGTCTACGGCTACGACACCACGCTGCCCGTGACGGTCGACGAGCTCATCCCCCTCGCCCGCGCCGTCGCCGGTGCCGTGAAGCGCGCGCTGGTGGTTGCCGACATGCCGTTCGGGTCGTACGAGAACAGTGCCGAGGAGGCGCTGCACACCGCCGTACGGTTCATGAAGGAGACCGGCGCCCACGCCGTGAAGCTCGAGGGCGGGGTGCGCAGCGCCGACAAGATCCGCCGCATCGTGGATGCCGGGGTGCCGGTCATGGCGCACATCGGGTTCACGCCCCAGAGCGAGCACGGGCTGGGCGGTCACATCATCCAGGGCCGCGGCGAGGGCGAGGAGCAACTGCTCGCCGACGCCCTGGCGGTGGAGGAGGCCGGCGCTTTCGCGGTGGTGCTCGAGATGGTGCCCGCCGCGGCGGCCGAACGGGTGACGAAGGCTCTACGCATCCCCACCATCGGGGTCGGCGCAGGCCCCCACGTCGACGGGCAGCTGCTCGTCTGGACCGACTTCGCCGGCTTCTCGACGGGCCGCGTCCCGAAGTTCGTCAAGCAGTACGCCGATCTGCGGGGGGTGCTCAGCCAAGCGGTGGAGCAGTTCCGCAGCGACGTCGCCGGCGGCAGCTACCCTGGCCCTGAGCACAGTTACGAATAACAGGAGGAACGATGAGCGACGACCCGTCGACCCAGTATTGGTACAACATGAAGACCGGTGAGGTCGAGAAGGGCTATGTGTCGTCGGTGGTCGACCGGGTGGGCCCGTTCGCCACGCACGAAGAGGCCGAGCACGCCCTGGAGAAGCTCCGCGCGAACAGCGCGAAGTGGGCCGAGGACGACGCGGCCGACAATCGATGACCGAGAACATGCCCGACACGGTCGCCGTCGGCATCGACATCGGCGGAACCGGGATCAAGGGCGCCATCGTCGACGTGACGACCGGCGAACTGCTCACCGATCGTAAGAAGTTCCCGACCCCCGAGGGCGGCAAGCCCGACGACATCGCCAAGACGGTCAGCGACCTGCTCGAGTCACTCGGCGACATCCCTGCATCCGCCACCGTGGGCGTCTGCTTCCCCGCCGTGGTGCGGCACGGTGTCACGATGTCGGCCGCGAACGTGTCGAAGAAGTGGATCGGCTTCGAGGCCGAGAAGCTCTTCGAGAAAACGCTCAACCGCGACATCACCTTCGTGAACGACGCCGATGCGGCGGGCTTCGCCGAGGTGCAGTACGGTGCCGCCAAGGGCAAGGGCGGGCTCATCATCATGACCACGCTCGGCACGGGCATCGGGAGCGCCCTCATCTACAACGGAGTGCTCATCCCGAACGCCGAGCTCGGTCACCTCGAGATCGACGGGGTCGACTACGAGACCAAAGCGGCGTACTCGGCCAAGGAACGCGAAGACCTCAGCTGGAAGAAGTGGGCCGAGCGGCTGCAGAAGTACTACAGCACCCTCGAGCGGCTGTTCTCGCCGGACCAGTTCCTCGTCGGCGGCGGCGTCTCGAAGAGCTACGAGGAGTTCCTGCCCCTTCTGAAGCTCAACACCCCCATCGCGCCCGCCGCGCTGCGCAACAACGCCGGCATCCTCGGTGCGGCGAAGCTGTCGACCATGAAGACCACCTTCCTGGAGTGACGGATGCGCGGGCCCGCGTCCGCCCGCAGCGCCCGGCGGCGTGCACTACACTGGGGCGCGTGAACGGGCCGGCAGACGGTCGCGTCACCGTGCTCGCGCTTCGTGCCGGGCGCGGTGCCGAGGAACGTCCGGGCTCCACAGAGCAGGGCGGTGGGTAACACCCACCCGGGGAGACCCGCGAGACAGTGCCACAGAGAACAGACCGCCGCGGGCTCCGGCCCGCGGTAAGGGTGAAACGGTGGTGTAAGAGACCACCAGCGGCTGCGGTGACGTAGCCGGCTCGGTAAACCTCGCCCGGAGCAAGGTCAGACAGGAAGCGCCAAGGCTGCTCGCTCAGCTTCCGGGTAGACCGCTGGAGGGCTGCGGCAACGTAGCTCCGAGATAGATGGCCGTCACGGGGCGCAGCCCCGGACAGAACCCGGCGTATCGCCGGCCCTGTTCACCTGCCGGGCGGCCCGGGCTTCGCTCGGGCTGCCCGGGCGGCGCCGGTCCTTGCCCGGCGCCGCGCGACATGGAGTCTCCACTTACTGCCGGAATGATGCACCTGATTCCGGCAACAGGTGGATACTCGATGCACCCCACGACTTGGGACACGGGAGCGCAGGCCGCGGGCCGCGCTCGACGACCCAGGGTGAGCGCTCGGCCGCGAAGCGACCGAACGCTCACATGTCGCCTCGCGCCGCAGAAGCGGCGGCGCGAGCAATAAGGGCCCGCCCAGCCGAAGGCCGGGCGAGCCCGAGGGAGCGGTCATGCGGTACCCCCGTACCCCGCCCCACAACCTCGCCCGAGAATCACACATTGGGTACCCCCGTACCCCACCCGCAACCTCTCCCGAGAAACCCGCATGCGGTACCCCCGTACCCCGCCCCGCAACCCCGCGCGGGAACCGCCTACAGCCCCGACTCCTCCGTGCGCACCAGGATGCAGTTGCTGTCGGGGTCGAGGACGACGTCGTCGGGGGCGGCGGCACGGATGGCGGCGAGGTCGGTGCCCGTGAGGGCAACGTTGCTGCCGAGGGAGACACCGCGCTGCAGCAGGGCGGCGCCGATGCCGTAGCGCTCACGCTGCCGCTCGTACAGCGCCAGGAGTTCGGCGCTGATGCCGGCGGCGATGGCCGAGCGCTCCGACTGGGCCACGGCGAGCTGGGCGTTCACCCGCTCCTTCTGCTCGTCGCGCTGGGCCGCGAGCAGCCGTTCCTCGGTCGCGATGTCGTCGCGTCGCGCCGTGATGGCGGCGAGCCGCGTCTCGATCTCCTCCACGCGCTCCATCACCTCGAGCTCGGCGTCTTCGAGCGTCGAGCGCCGCACCTTCAACGAGGCGAGTTCGTGCTCGAGGCCCTGGATGTCCTTCGCCGACGAACTCGCCTGCAACCGCTCGTGGTCCCGCTTCTCGCGGGCGGTCACGGTGTGGATGTCGCCCTCGATGCGGCCGATCTCGGCCCGGGCGTCCTCCAGTTCACCGCTGACGCCGCCGAACTCCTGCCGCGCCGCGATCGAGTCGCGCTGCAACTCGGCCAGCCGCGCCTCCTGCGGCAATGTGCGGAGTGTGTGGTTCAGCTGCGAGATGCGGTTGTCGGCCGCCTGCAGGTCGAGGAGCTTGCGCTGTTCGAGAGCCGGAGCCTTCATCGGGGGTCCTTCACGGTCGGAGCGGTCGGAGCGGTCAGTGCAATCGAAGCGGTCAGTGCAGTCGGAGCGGTCGGTGCGGTCGGTGCAGATCGGGGGTTCGGCCGCGTCACTGCGTGATCACGAAATCCCACGGGTCGGTGCGCAGGTCGCTCACCACGAACTCGACCTCGGGCAGCGCCTCGGTCAGCTGCGCAGCCGCGGTCTCGAGCCAGAGCCACTCGCTCGCCCAGTGCGACACGTCGACGAGCGCCGGACCGGACCCGTGCAGCGACTGCTCCCGGGATTCCGACGCCGGATGGTGCCGCAGGTCGGCGGTGATGTAGACGTCGGCACCGCGCACGGCCGGGTCGGCGAGCAGCGTGTCGCCCGCTCCCCCGCACAGCGCCACGGTGGCGACCGGCTGCTCGAACTCGCCGGAGACGCGCACACCCGTGGCGGTCGCCGGGAGGATCTCGCCGAGCGCCAGCGCGAGCCGGCCGAGCGTGGTGGGTTCGGGCATCCGGCCCACCCGGCCGATGCCCGTGCCCGGCCGCGCACCCGGTGTGATCGGGCGCTGGTCGACGAGCCCGAGCCGGGACGCGAGCACGGCGGAGGTGCCGTCGTCGACGATGTCGGCATTGGTGTGCGCCGCCACGAGGGCACAGCGCGAGCGGATGAGCTTGGCCAGCAGCGCACCCTTGTACCCGGTCTCGGCGACACTCGTCACGCCGCGCAGGAGCAGCGGATGGTGCACGAACAGCACGTCGGCCCCCACGGCCACGGCCTGGTCGACGGTGTCGGCCACCGCGTCAACGGCGAGCAGCACCCGGTCGACGCGGTCGTCGGATGCTCCGCTCACGACGCCCGGCGCATCCCAGCCTTCGGCGAACTCTGTCGGCCAGAGCCGCTCGACCGTGGCGTCGAACTCCGCGAGCGTGATGGGCATCTCCCCAGACTACTGGAGCGGCCCGAGCACGCCGAAGGGCCGGGTCACTCGGGGAGCCCGACCAGCGCGGCGGTACGCCGCCAGAGTTCGTGCTGCAGCTCCACGTCGTCGGCCTGCCGGGCCACGGCACCCGCCGGCCGCAGCCGGTCGAAGTACACCCCGCTCGCGGCCGGCACGGGTGCATCGGCCGCGAGCGCCAGGAGCGGTGCCGCGCCGACCTCGGCGGTCGCGCCCCAGCGGCCACCGGTCACCGCGGTCCCGAAGCGGATGAGCGGCGAACTCGCCCCGAAGTTCGTGACGATGGCGCCCGGATGCACGGCGAACGCGTCCACCCCCGGCCGCCCCTCGCGTGCCGCCTCCCGCCGCGCGAGCTCGCGGGTGAAGAGCACCACGGCGAGCTTGGCGGTGCCGTAGGCGCGCCACCCGCCGCGCCACGGCCGGGCGGCGTAGTCGAGGTCGGCGAGGTCGAGGCGGCCGAAGCGGTTGGCCACGCTCGACGTCGACACCACGCGCGCGGTGCCGTCGCGGCGGGCGGATTCCTCGAGCCGTGGCAGCAGGAGCCGGGTGAGGAGGTAGGGCGAGAGGTAGTTCGACTGGATCGTGGCCTCGTGCCCGTCCACGGTCTCGATCCGGGTGGAGATCAGGCCGCCGGCGTTGTTGAGCAGCACGTCGATGACGTCGTACCGCTCGTTCAGCTGCTCGGCGAGCGCGCGCACGTCGTCGAAGCGGGTGAAGTCGGCCACGAAGGCGGTGCCGCCGACTCGCTCGGCCACGGCACGGGTGCGCTCGGGGTTGCGCCCGACCACGGCGACCTGGTCACCCCGCTCCGCCAGCCGGGCGGCGGTCACCGCCCCGATGCCCGAACTCGCTCCGGTGATGACGACGACGCGCGGCGTGCTGTTCTGCATGACGCAACGCTACTCGCCCTGCGCCCCGCGCATCCGTCGCCGCCTTCGATCAGGCGGGCGGCACCGGCACGATCTCGACCGCCAGGGCGCGATGGTCGGAGAGGCCGTCGGGCGAGAGGGTGATGGAGGTCGTCGTGTACGTCTTCGGCACCAGGAAGTAGTCGTTGGCCTGGTTCGATCCGGCGAATGAGACGTAGTGCTCGATCTCCGAGGTGAGGACGTAGTCGCGCCGCCAGAGGTGGGCGCTGCGCTCCAGGTGGTTGATGTTGAAGTCGCCGCCGATGATGCGGGTCTCGCCGCGCGCCGCCAGCATGCCGAGCACCTCTTCGAGTTGGTGCAGGGCGAAGTCGTCGCGAACCGAGAGGTGCACGTTCGCGAACCGCCAGTCGGGGGCGCCCGTGTCATCCGCGGGGTCGACGACGTCGGCGAACTGCACCAGCCGGTTGTGCGGGTCGCCCTCCTCGTGCAGCAGGATGAGGGTCTCGCTGCCCGTGACCGGCAGCCGGCTGAGAATTCCCAGACCCTCCCGGTACGGGCCGAACTGCTTGCTCGGCTGCAGTCGGCTCACGCTGGCGTGCCGGTGCGGGAAACCGAGTTCGGCGTTCAGCAGGTCGAGCTGCGGAACCGGCGCGAGATCGGCGAGGTAGACGACCTCCTGCAGGAGCACCAGGTCGGGCTGCTGCGCGAGGAGGTAGTCGACGATGCGCGGAAGCCGGGCATCCCAGTCGAAGAACCCGCGCAGGTTCAGGCTGACGATCTTCATGAGCTCCCACTCTTCATGAGCTCTCGCTGTGGGCCCTACCGGGCTCGAACCGATGACATCCACGGTGTAAACGTGGCGCTCTACCAACTGAGCTAAAGGCCCCTCGCGCCGCGTCGACGCGTGAAAAGCTTACAGGCTTAGACTTCGGGCGTGAGCGACGTGAAGCAGGAGCGTGCGCAGGCCGAGCACCGCTGGCCGGCCGCCATCGGAGTGATCGTCATCATCGCGAGCTACGCGCTGCTGCCACCGGATTTCTTCGGGCTCGTCCGCTACGGCGTCGTGGCGCTGTGCCTCGCGCTCCTCGTGGCGGTGATCGTGATCAACCCGCACCGGATGGTGCGCCAGACCGCGTGGTCGAGACGGCTCGGGGTGGTGCTCGTGCTCGTCATGGGCGTCACCAACCAGGCTCTTCTGGTGGTGCTCGTTCGCCTGCTCGTCGAGAACACCGAAGACGGCCCCACCTTGCTGCTCGCCGCCCTGCAGGTGTGGCTGACCAATGTGATCGGCTTCGCGCTGCTCTACTGGGAACTCGACCGAGGCGGCCCGGTGGTGCGCACCCAGCACAAGCGGAGCGAGATCCCGCCGGCCGACTTCCGCTTCCCGCAGGACGAGGACCACGACGCCAGCCCCGAGGTGGCAGCGCACTCGTCGAAGACCAGCGGATGGCTGCCGGGCTTCGTCGACTACCTCTACTTCTCGCTGTCGGACTCGATGGCGTTCAGCCCCACCGACGTCATGCCGCTGACGCACCGCGCCAAATTGTTGATGGGCCTGGAGGCGTTCGCGGGATTCGTGCTGCTGGCCCTCGTGATCGCCCGGGGCGTCAGCCTGCTCGGCTGACCCTCCGGCGAGCCGGAATGAGCTCAGACGTGTGCGGGGACCAGGTCTTCAAGAGCGGCGCGGTAGGCGGCGATCGAACGCGCCTCGCCGGGCGCGGTGATGAAGGAGGCGCGGATGATGCGGTTCTGGTCGATGAGGAAGGTCGCGCGGTTCGCGAACCCCTTCTCCTCGAGGAACACGCCGTAGTCCTTCGCCACGTCGCCGTGCGGCCAGAAGTCGGCCACCAGCGTGAAGTCGTACCCCTCCTTCTCGGCCCAGGCACGCAGGGTGGCCTTGGAGTCGACCGAGATGCCGATGAGTTCGACGTTGGCGTCCTTGAAGAGGGAGATGTTGTCTTCGAGCGTGCACAGCTCGCTCGTGCACACGCCCGAGAAGGCGAGCGGGAAGAACACGAGTGCGACGGGCTTCTTGCCCTGGAACTGACTCAGGCGGATGCGCTCACCGTACTGATTGGGGAGCTCGAAATCGGGGGCCAGAGTGTCGTTCTCCAAAGCCATGATGGCTTCCTTTCCACTGCCGGGGCGTCTCACCGGCAAAAGCGCCCTCATCTTAGCTCTGCCTCGGCGTTACGCCAAACGGCACAGCGGGCGGCACGGGGCATCCGCTCTGCTTAAACTCACTAGGCTGTTCTGTGGCGTTCCGCACCACATCCCGGCGCGACGCCCGACACGAAACGATCTGTAATCAACAGAAAGGTCGACGGTGACTGTCAACGACCAGGACCCCTACTCGGCGGGCCACATCGATTCCGATCCCGACGAGACAGCGGAGTGGAACGAATCCCTCGACGCTCTCGTCGAAGCCCGCGGTCACGGCCGTGCGCGCGACATCATGCTGAGCCTCCTGAAGCGCTCGAAGGAGCTGCACCTCGGCGTGCCGATGGTGCCGACGACCGACTACATCAACACCATCGCCCCCGAGAACGAGCCAGACTTCCCGGGCGACGAGTCGCTCGAGCGCAAGTATCGTGCGTGGATCCGCTGGAACGCCGCGATGCTCGTGCACCGCGCCCAGCGCCCCGGCATCGCGGTCGGCGGTCACATCTCGACCTACGCCTCCAGCGCCGCCCTCTACGAGGTGGGCTTCAACCACTTCTTCCGCGGCCAGGACCACCCGGGCGGCGGCGACCAGATCTTCATCCAGGGCCACGCCTCCCCCGGCACCTACGCCCGCGCCTTCCTCGAGGGCCGGCTCGACGCGAACCAGCTCGACGGCTTCCGGCAGGAGAAGTCGCACGCCGGCGGCGGCCTCAGCTCCTACCCGCACCCGCGGCTCATGCCCGAGTTCTGGCAGTTCCCGACCGTGTCGATGGGTCTCGGCCCGATCAACGCGATCTACCAGGCGCAGCTGAACAAGTACCTCACCAATCGCGGCATCAAGGATGCGTCGGACCAGCAGGTCTGGGCCTTCCTCGGCGACGGCGAGATGGACGAGGTGGAGAGCCGCGGCCAGCTGCAGGTCGCCGCGAACGACGGTCTCGACAACCTCAACTTCGTCATCAACTGCAACCTCCAGCGCCTCGACGGCCCGGTGCGCGGCAACGGCAAGATCATCCAGGAGCTCGAGAGCTTCTTCCGCGGCGCCGGCTGGAACGTCATCAAGGTCATCTGGGGTCGCGAGTGGGACGACCTGCTCGCCCGCGACACCGACGGTGCGCTGCTGAACCTCATGAACACGGTCCCGGACGGCGACTTCCAGACCTACAAGGCCGAGTCGGGCGCCTACGTGCGCGAGAACTTCTTCGGTCGCGACCCGCGCGCCCTCGAGCTCGTCAAGGACTACTCCGACGACGACATCTGGAACTTGAAGCGCGGCGGTCACGACTACCGCAAGGTCTACGCCGCGTTCAAGGCGGCCAGCGAGCACAAGGGCCAGCCCACCGTCATCCTGGCGCACACGATCAAGGGCTACGGCCTGGGTCCGGCGTTCGAGGGCCGCAACGCGACCCACCAGATGAAGAAGATGACGCTCGACAACCTCAAGACCTTCCGCGACCAGATGCACATCCCGGTCACGGATGCGCAGCTCGAGGAGAACCCGTACCTCCCGCCCTACTACCACCCGGGCGAGAACGACGAGGCCATCCAGTACCTGCACGAGCGTCGCCGCGAGCTCGGCGGTTACCTGCCGGAGCGCCGCACGAAGCACACCGCCATCTCGCTGCCCGACGACTCGGCGTACCAGACCCTCAAGAAGGGCTCCGGTCACCAGGAGATCGCCACCACGATGGCGTTCGTGCGCCTCTTGAAAGACCTCACCCGGTCGAAGGACTTCGGCAACCGCGTCGTGCCGATCATCCCCGACGAGGCGCGCACCTTCGGCATGGACGCGTTCTTCCCGTCGAACAAGATCTACAACCCCAAGGGCCAGACCTACACCTCGGTCGACCGCGAGCTCCTCCTGGCCTACAAGGAGAGCCCGCAGGGCCAGATCATCCACGTCGGCATCAACGAGGCCGGCGCCCTGGCGGCGTTCACGGCGGTGGGCACGAGCTACTCCACGCAGGGTGAGCCGCTCATCCCGATCTACGTGTTCTACTCGATGTTCGGCTTCCAGCGCACGGGCGACGCCCTGTGGGCGGCGGGCGACCAGATGGCGCGCGGCTTCGTGATCGGCGCAACGGCAGGCCGCACCACGCTCACCGGCGAGGGTCTGCAGCACGCCGACGGGCACTCCCTCCTCCTGGCGTCGACGAACCCGGCCGTGGTCACCTTCGACCCGGCCTACGGCTACGAGCTCAACCACATCGTGCGCGACGGACTCGAGCGGATGTACGGCGGAACCCACCCGGAGCCCAACGTCATGTACTACCTCACGGTGTACAACGAGCCGCACGTGCAGCCCGCCGAGCCCGAGGGCCTCGACGTCGAAGGCGTCGTGCGTGGCATCTACCGCTTGAAGGGCGGCGCGATCGAAGGCCCGAAGGCCCAGATCCTCGCCTCCGGCGTCGCGGTGCCGTGGGCGCTCGAGGCGCAGGAGCTGCTGGCGAACGACTGGGGCGTGTCGGCGGATGTCTGGTCGGTCACCTCGTGGACCGAGCTGCGCCGCGACGGCCTGAAGGCCGAGGAGCACAACTTCCTGCACCCCACCGAGGAGCGCCACGTGCCCTACGTGACGACCAAGCTGCAGGATGCGCCCGGACCCTTCGTCGCCGTCACCGACTACATGCACGCGGTGCCGGACCAGATCCGCCAGTTCGTGCCCGGCGAGTTCGCCACGCTCGGCGCCGACGACTTCGGGTTCTCGGACACCCGGCCCGCGGCCCGGCGCTTCTTCAAGATCGACGGCCCCTCCGTGGTGGTGCGCGTGCTCGAGCAGCTCGCCGCCCGCGGCGAGGTCGACCAGAACGCACCGAGCTGGGCGATCGAGAAGTACCGCCTGTACGACGTGACGGCCGGCACCTCCGGCACGGCGGGCGGCGAGAGCTGATCCCGGCCCGATGACCCGATCGATCCCGGCCTGGGCGAGGACGCTCCGGAGGTGTCATGGCCCGCACTAAAGCGCAGACGTTGGCGTGGCTGCGCACCATCTCGGGCGAACTCTCCACCGCGACGATCAAGCGTCTCGACCAGACGCTGCCCTGGTACGGCGACATGCCGCCGGGGCGGCGTTCGGCCGTGGGCCTCGTGGCCCAGGCGGGCATCAAGTCGTTCATCCAGTGGTACGACGACCCCACCACCACCACGTGGATCGCCGCCGACGTGTTCGGTTCGGCGCCCCGCGAACTCCTCCGCTCGGTGAGCCTGCAGCAGACGCTGCAGCTCATCCGGGTCGTGGTCGAGGTGGTGGAGGAGCGGGTCGCGGGCGCGGAGTCCTCGCTCCGCGAAGCGATCCTCCTCTACTCCCGCGAGATCGCCTTCGCCGCCGCCGATGTGTATGCCCGTGCCGCCGAAGCCCGCGGCCTCTGGGACGCACGGCTCGAAGCGCTGGTGGTCGACAGCATCCTGAGCGGCGAGTACGACGACGAGCTGCCGAGCCGCATCGCCGCCCTCGGCTGGCACGGGCACGGCGAGGTGAGCGTGCTGGTCGGCACCACTCCGCGGCAGCTCGATGTCGACCAGCTGCGGCGCACCGCCCGCCACCTCAACGCCGACCTGCTGATCGGGGTGCAGGGGGGCCGGCTGGTGCTCGTGATCGGGCGCGCGCATCCGGCCAACGGCAACGCTCTCGACGTGGCGGCGGACGCCGCCGGAGCCGGTGCCGGCGGGGGCGCGGCGGCGCTCGAGAGCGCCCCGGCCACGACCGAGACCCTGTCGTTCCTCGACATCGCCAAGCAGCTCGAGCCCGGCTTCGGCCCGGGCTACCTCGTGCTGGGCCACGAGGTGCCGAGCCTCGTCGACGCGTCCCGCAGCGCCAAGGCCGCGCTGGCCGGATTCGCGGTCGCCAGGGCCCTCCGCAACGCCCCACGGCCGATGCTCGCCGACGATCTGCTGCCCGAACGCGCGCTGGCCGGTGACCCGCTCGCCCGGTCCACCCTCGTCAACCGCGTCTACCGGCCACTGCAGGACCAGTCCCCCGAGCTCATGACCACCCTCTGGTGCTATCTCGACAACGGCCGCTCGCTCGAGGCCACGGCGCGCGAGCTGTTCGTGCACCCGAACACCGTGCGCTACCGCCTGAAGCGCGTCACGCAGGTGATCGGCTGGGACGCGACCGGCGCCCGCGAGGCCCTCATCCTGCAGTCGGCACTCATCCTCGGGTCGATGAACGACCACGAGCCGCCAGGCCACCGGCGCTGAGCCGAGTGGCTTGTAGAGCACCGACAACGGATTCGGCCATCTCTTGACCCTGTCCATCACAGCCATCCACCGAACTCTTGGGAGACTGAAGCAATGATCGTCGTCGTTTGCCCCGGCCAGGGCTCGCAGACCCCCGGCTTCCTCGAGCCGTGGATCGCCGAGCCGACCTTCCGCAGCACCCTCGAAGAACTCGGTGCCGCGGCCGGTGTCGACCTCGTGACGCACGGCACGGTGAGCGACGCCGACACCATCCGGGACACCGCGGTGGCGCAGCCGCTCATCGTGGCGGCGGGACTCCTCACGCTCGACGCGCTCTTCGCCGACGGCCGCCGCGACCGTATCGGCGGCATCGCGGGGCACTCGGTGGGTGAGATCACCGCGGCGGCCGGTGCGGGCATCCTGAGCGCCACGGATGCGATGCGCTTCGTCGGTGAACGCGGCCGCGCGATGGCGGACGCGGCTGCATTGACCAGCACCGGCATGAGTGCCGTGGTCGGGGGCAGCGAGGACGAGGTGCTGGCCCTGTTCGACGAGGTGGGCGTGCTGCCCGCGAACTACAACGGCGGCGGCCAGATCGTGGTGGCGGGCGAGCCGGCGGCGCTGGCCCTGCTGGCCGAGCGCGCGCCGCGCGGCGTGCGGGTCATCCCGCTGCAGGTGGCGGGCGCCTTCCACACCCACTACATGGCGCCCGCGGTCGAGCGGCTCGCGGCCGTCGCCGCAACCCTCAGCCCGGCCGATCCGACCCTCACCATCTGGACGAACAACGACGGCAGCGTGGTCTCGAGCGGCGCCCGTTTCGTGGAGCTCCTCGTGGGCCAGGTCTCCTCACCGGTGCGCTGGGACCTCGACATGGCCGCGTTCGCCGAGGCCGGCGTCACCGGCCTGATCGAGGTCGCGCCCGCCGGTGCGCTCACCGGGCTCGCCAAGCGCGGCCTCAAGGGCGTGCCCGCCGTCGCCGTGAAGACCCCCGACGACCTCGCCGCCGCTTTCGACCTCATCGACCAGGCCGCCTGACCGCGACCCTTCGCTCCCTTCACCCGACGACTCACGGAAGGCATCGCGCACGCGCCATGACCAACGCCACCCTGAAGCAGGCCACCGGCCCCCAGTTCACCCGTATCCACGCGATCGGCGCCGCCCGCGGTGACCTCACCGTGCCGAACGACGACCTGGTCGGTCCGATCGACTCCTCCGACGAGTGGATCCGGCAGCGCACGGGCATCGTTGAACGCAAGCGCGCCTCGCACGACGTGTTCGCCGTCGACCTGGCGGAGGCCGCCGCGAAGGAGGCGATCGAGGGCGCCGGCATCGTGCCCTCGCAGATCGGCGCCATCCTCGTCTCCACCATCTCCAACCCCGTCATCACGCCGTCGCTCGCGACCCACGTCGCCGAGCGGATCGGCGCACCGCTCGCCGCCGCGTACGACATCAGCGCCGCGTGCGCCGGGTACGCGTACGGCATCGGGCAGGCCGACTCGCTCATCCGGGCGGGCATGGCCGAGTACGTGCTCGTCATCGGAGCCGAGAAGCTCTCCGAGTACGTCAGCCCCACCGACCGTTCCATCTCGTTCCTGCTCGGCGACGGCGCCGGAGCCGCGGTGGTCGGCCCGAGCGAGTTCCCCGGCATCTCCCCCACCGTCTGGGGTTCGGATGCGACCAAGCGCGACGAGATCCACATGACCGGCACCACCATCGAGTTCCGCGACGGCGAGACCGAGTGGCCCACCCTCTGGCAGAACGGCCAGGTGGTCTTCCGCTGGGCGGTGTGGGAGATGGTGAAGGTGGCCAAGCAGGCGCTCGACGCGGCGGGCGTCACCGTCGACGACCTGGCCGCGTTCATCCCGCACCAGGCCAACATGCGCATCATCGACGAGTTCGCCAAGCAGCTGAAGCTGCCGGAGTCGGTGGCCATCGGCCGCGACATCGAGACCACCGGCAACACCTCGGCGGCGTCGATCCCGCTCGCCACCCACCGCCTGCTCAGCGAGAACCCGTCGTTGTCGGGCGGCCTGGCGCTGCAGATCGGCTTCGGCGCGGGCCTCGTGTACGGCGCCCAGGTCGTGGTGCTGCCTTAGACATCCCCCTGGCCTGACTAAACTAAGTCTCGGTCAACGACACCCCCAAGGAGAGAACAATGGCATTGTCCACCGAAGAAGTACTGGCCGGACTGGCTGAGCTCATCAACGACGAGACCGGCATCGCGACCGACACTGTCGAGCTGGACAAGTCCTTCACCGACGACCTCGACATCGACTCCATCTCGATGATGACCATCGTGGTGAACGCCGAGGAGAAGTTCGACGTGAAGATCCCCGACGAAGAGGTCAAGAACCTCAAGACCGTGGGCGACGCCGTGAGCTTCATCGTCTCGGCCCAGGCCTAGTACCACCCTGAGCATCCGGTCGGCAGGATCGCGGCCGCTGAACCCGATCCTGTCGACCTCGTTGCGCTCCCTGCGCGCCCTGGACTGACCACCCACAGAAAGTTTCGCCATGAGCACCAAGAAGATCGTCGTCACCGGAATCGGGGCCACCAGCCCCCTCGGCGGCACCGCAGCCGACAGCTGGAAGAACCTCCTCGCCGGAGAGTCGGGTGCCACCACCCTCGAGCAGGAGTGGGTGGCCCAGCTCGAGCTCCCCGTGACCTTCGCGGCTCAGGCCCGCGTTCCTGCCGCCGACGCCCTCGAGCGCATCGAGACCAAGCGCCTCGACCCGGGCAGCCAGTTCGCGCTCATCGCGGCCCGCGAGGCGTGGGCGGATGCCGGTTCGCCCGAGGTGGTTCCGGAACGTTTCGGCGTCGACTGGGCGACCGGCATCGGCGGCGTGTGGACGCTGCTGGATGCGTGGGACACCCTGCGCGAACGCGGCCCGCGGCGCGTGCTGCCGATGACGGTGCCGATGCTCATGCCGAACGGCCCCGCGGCGGCGATCGAGATGGCGCTGGGTGCCCGGGCCGGGGCCCGCACCGTCGTCTCGGCGTGTGCGTCGAGCACCGAGTCGATCGTGAACGCCTACGACCACCTGCAGGCCGGCTACGCCGACATCATCATCGCGGGCGGCTCGGAGGCGGCCATCCACCCCCTGCCGATCGCGTCGTTCGCTGCCATGCAGGCGCTCTCCAAGCGCAACGACGACCCCGCCACCGCTTCCCGCCCCTATGACCTCACTCGCGACGGCTTCGTGCTCGGCGAGGGCGGCGCGGCGATCGTGCTCGAGACCGAGGAGCACGCGCTGGCGCGCGGCGCGAAGATCTACGCCGAACTGCTCGGTGGTGCCGTCACGAGCGACGCCTACCACATCACCGCTCCCGACCCCGAGGGGTCGGCCGCCGCTCGGGCGATGATCGCGACGGTGGCGAACGCGGGCTACTCGCTCGACGACGTCGCGCACATCAACGCGCACGCCACCTCCACGCCCGTCGGGGACATCGCGGAGTACAAGGCGATGCTGCACGTGTTCGGCGACCGGTTGCACGAGATCCCGGTGTCGGCCACGAAGGCGTCGACCGGTCACCTGCTCGGTGGTGCCGGCGGCATCGAGGCGATCTTCACCGTCATGGCACTCCACGACCGCGTCGCCCCGCCCACCATCAACGTGTCGGAGCAGGACCCGGAGATCCCCCTCGACGTCGTGCGCTCCCCGCGCGAGCTGCCGGCGGGCGACCTCCTGGCGATCTCGAACTCCTTCGGCTTCGGCGGCCACAACGCGGTAGTAGCCTTCAAGACTGTTTAGTTGCTGGGCGGCCCGGGCTTCGCTCGGGCTGCCCAGGTCACGCCGGTCCCTGCCCGGCGTGACGCGACATGTGAGGGCGCGGTCGAGCGGCGCGGCCTTCGGTCGCACCACTCGGCCACACCCTCACCTCGGGTCGGCTGGGAGCGGCCTGTTGCGTGCTATCTCGTTCCCTACGCCGTCACCGGACTCAGACTCGCCATCCACTCACCCGGCTCCACTTACCCCACTCCGCGGTGCAGGTAGATGACGGGCGACATGTCCGAGGCGTAGCGGAAGGGCTCGAGCTCGTCGTCCCAGGCCTGGCCGAGGGCCAGGCGGAGTTCGCGGTGCAGTTCGAGGGCGTTCGTGCCCGCCGCCTCCATGGCGTTGCGGATGCGGTCCTCGGGGATGACGGTGTTGCCGGCGTTGTCGACCTGGGCGTAGAAGATGCCGAGGTCGGGTGTGTGCATCCACCGACCGCCGTCCGTGCCGTCGCTGGCGTCTTCGGTGACCTCGTAGCGCAGGTGCTCCCAGCCGCGCAGCGCCGACGCGATGGCGGCCCCGGTGCCCGGCGTGCCCTCCCAGAAGAAGTCGGCTCGCTGCGAGCCCCGGAGCACGGGCTGCTCGATCCAATCGAAGTTCACTGCACGACCGATAGCGCGACCTGCGGCCCACTCGATGTGGGGGCAGAGCGCGCGGGGAGCGGAGTGGATGTACACCACTCCGCGAGCAACGTTCGCCGCCATTTCTCTCTCCATTCGTGAGGTACGTCTTCCCCAACGACCTGTGAACGGATGAAGCGATGTGCGGCCTGATCTGCAGTTGTGCTCACATCATGCCAGAGCGGTCCGGCGAATCACAACCGTGTCATCCGCGGTTCGTGAACTCTCAGAACTATACTGAGTGAACATTTTCCGGAAGGATGACGTGATGTCGATTCGCGCGGGCATCCTGCTCGTGCTCGGTGAGACCGATGCCTACGGGCTCCAGATCCACGGCGAGCTCGAGGAACGCACCGACCGGCGTGGTCGCATCAACGTGGGGCAGATCTACTCGACACTCGACCGGTTGGGCTCCGCGGGCTTGGTCCGCGCATCCGGCGCGACGGATGACGGGTTGCCGCTCTACGGCATCACCCCGGCCGGCCGACTGGCCGCCGACGAGTGGCTGGCCGACACCGATGTCGACGCGACGTCGGCCTGGAGCGACTTCACCTTCAAGGTGCAGCTGGCCACGAGCCTCGGCATCGGCGTTCCGGCGCTGCTCGACCGATACCGCGCTGCCTGGGGCACCGTCCGGAACTCGCCGAGCGCCGAACCGCACTCCCCCGCCGCACTCGCGCGCCGTCGGCTCGCTGAAGCGGCACTCGGCTGGCTCGACGACCTCGACACTGCTCCGGGCGGTGTCGACGCCCTCGCGCGGCCGCTACGGAACGAGCGTCCCCGACGGGGTCGCCGCCCGACGCCGACGCCAGAGTGACGCGGGGAGCAACCGCGCCCGGTAGCGCTCCTTCGCCGACGCGCGACCCTCGAGTGCGCTGATCAGCGCCACGAGATCACCGCGGATGCGCTCCCGAACCTCCTCGCCGGCCGACCCCGGCGGCGCATACTGTTCCCACTCCACCTGCCGGCGCAGCCGGTCGATCGCCTCCTCCGGCAGATCGACGTCGTCGCGCAGCCGCCGTTCGAGGTCGAACATGGTGTCGCCGGCCGAGCGCTGAACGCGGTAGTCGTCCAGGGTGTCTTCGAATTCCGTCCAGGCCAGGGTGCCGGGCAGTTCGTCGTCGCCGAGGCGCCGGAGGCGCGACCGCCGCCGCGCCCGGCGCACCGCCCACGGCGCGAGACCGACTGCCACGATCCCGCCGAGGACGGCGGCGAAGGTGGCCCAGCCGCGCACCTGACCGAGCAGCACCTGCTCGGGCGTCAGCGAGCCGAAGGCGTTCTGCTGCTCGTCGGGCCGCGTGTTCGGGTCGGCGGTCGCCGTGCTCGTCCTCTGGTTCGTGCTGGTGGAGCCGGAGGCGCCGGCCTGGGCGTAGTCGGGCAGGCTGTAGTCGGGCGGCGTGATGTCGAGCCCGGGGGTCGGCTCGAACGGCAGCCAGCCGATGCCGTCGAAGTAGAGCTCGGGCCAGGCGTGCAGCTGGTCGGTGTAGACCTCGAAGATCGGCCGGCCCTCCGAGGTGCCGTCGGCGGTCTGGCCGGGTGCGTAGCCCACCGCGATGCGTGACGGGATGCCGAGCGTGCGCGCCATCACCGCCATCGAGGCCGCGAAGTGCACGCAGTACCCCTCTTTCGCCTCGAGGAAGGCGGCGATCATCTGCGCGTTGTCGCCGTCGTAGCCGCCCGACACGGGCGCGGAGAGCGAGTAACGGAATTGGCCGGAGCGGAAGAACTCCTGCAACGCGACCGCCTGGCCGTAATTCGTGGTGGCACCGCTCGTCACCTCGGCCGCCGTTGCGGCGATGACGGGCGGGAGATCGTCGGGCAGCGCCAGGTAGTCGCGCACCGTGTCGGGCACGAAGGCGCCTGCCCCCGCCAATTGCTCGGCGGTCGGGCTCACGGTGAGACCGGTGACGCGGTAGTTCAACCCGCGCGTGTCGCCCTGCAGATCGGTGACGGTGAAGGACGACGGGGTGAGCAACCACGACCCGTCGAGGTCGCCGACCTGCTTCGTGGGGTAGGGCAACGGCAGCCAGTCGCTGCGGAGCGAGGCGATGGAGACGGTGGTGGCGACCTCGGCCGTCGGCACGTCGGCCGCCAGGCCGGGCGGAGTGCCGAAGTCCTGCCCGTCGTACCCCACGGCGTCGAACGGCTGCTCCGGTTGCCAGGTGCCGCCGGAGAAGTCGCTGAGGTTCACCATCTTGAGGTAGAGGCCGTCCTCGGAGCTCGTGGTGTAGGTCAGCGAGAGCACCGGGTCGCTGCGCCGGAGGTCGCGCCCGAGCTGGATGGTGGGATCGACCCCGGTCGCGTACACGGACGGGAACCGGCTCCCGGACCCGTCGTCGGCCAGTGACTCGGCGGTGAGCCCGGGCGTGACCGCCGGCAGCACGATCATCGGCGGTGACGACGTAGACGGTGACGTTGGGCTCGCTCTTGCGCACGAGCGGCGCGATCGCGAGCACGGCCAGCGGCCCGATGCCGCTGAGCACCGGTGTGCGGAGCCCGGTGGCCAGTTCGTCGGTGATGACGGCGATGAGCCCGACCGACATCACGATCAGCTGTGTGATGGCGCCGTCGGCGATCGCCGGTACCTCCTGCTGGGCGATCGAGAGCCGCGCATCCGCCAGATCGCCGGAGATGTCGGCGAGCGTCGAGAGCGTCGGCAGAAGGAACCACAGGGTCGAGCCGGCGTAGAGAACCGCCACGACAGCGCCCCAGACGACGGCGGTGACGGCCACCACGGTGACCTCGGGCACACCGCGCGCCCGCAGGGTCGCCGCCACACCGAGCAGCAGCACCACCATGGCCATCGTGGCGAACCACCAGCTGAAGCCCTGCAGGAGCGGCGTGAGCCCGAGCAGCGCCGCGCCGATCGTCACGGCGACGGCGAGCGTGCTCTTCCACGCACCGGTCTTCTCCGCCCGGCGATGCTGCGCAGCCGACCGGCGGCGTGCCGCGCTCATCCGATCCCCCGCGCGTCGCCGAGAGCCTTCCACAGCCCGGGCAGGTCGTCGTCGGCGGTGCACTCGAGCACCGACCACCCCGCCGCGCGCAAATCGCCGGCGACGCCGCGGTCGCCACCGAAGCCGGCCCGGCGCGCGGCGGCGTCGCCACCGACCACGAAGGCGACCGGATGCGACGACATCGCCGCGAGTTGCCGGATGCGGTCGCCCGCCCCGGGAGCGTTCGACACGATGGCGAACACGGGTGGCGCATCCGGCGAGGTCAGGGCCGCCGCTTCGACCGCCGCCCGGAAGTCGAGCGGATCGTGCAGCGCATCCTTCGTGGCGAAGGCCAGGTCGCGCACCACCCGGGAGAGACCGTGCGGGGCGGTGAACACCTCGTCGTCGGCGTCGGCGCCCCGAGCGTGCCCGACAAGCCGCACGCCGTAGCCCTCGTTCATGAGGTGCAGCGCCACGGAGCCGACGGCGCTCACCGCCCACTCGAACGCCGGATCGACCTCCGCGCCGCGCGTGCCGGTCGGCGCCGGCTGCGCGAAGGAGTGCGCATCGAGCACGATCACCGCGTCCTGGTCGTTGCGCTGGTCGTCCTGCCGCACCATCAGCTCCCCGTGCTTGGCGGTGGCGGGCCAGTGCACGCGGCGGATGGAGTCGCCTGGCAGGTACTTGCGCGCGATCACATCCTGCTCCCCGGCACCCACCAGGCGCCGCGAAACCTGCTCGGCGCCGTCGCCCGTGGCCAGCCGCAGGTCGACCCGCGCCAGCTCGTAGACCGTGGGCGTGACGAGCACCGTGTCGGTGCCGCCGACCCGCACGCGTCGCACCGCGCAGCCGAACGGATCGGTCAGCGTCACCACGAACGGCCCGATCTGGTGAGCGCCGCGATAGGCCGTGTCGAGCTGGTAACTCAGCTGCCGCGCCACGGGCTCGTCGAGGGTCGAGGAGGTGTAGGCGGGCAGGGGCGGCAGCGGTGCGGGCTCACTCGAGTGCAACGGTGCCGCGGCCTGCTCCACCCAGACAGCTGCCGGCGTGCGAAGACTCCCCCAGTTCTGCACGAAGATGGTCGCCGTGACCGCCTGACCCACCGCTCCCGACTCCGGCGAGAAGCGCCGGCGCACCTTCAACGCGACCCGACGCAGGGCCACCCAGGCGAGCGAGAACACCGGCACGGCGAGCAGGAAGCAGGCGAGGTAGGCGATCTCCTGGCGCCTCAGCACCTGGGTGAGCACGAAGGCCACGACGGCGGCCGCGACCAGCCCCCAGCCCCGCACCGTCAGGCGCGGCAGCGTGCTGGTGGAGCGGGCTCGGGCCACGAGGTCAGACCGAGCGGGAGCGGTTGAGCGGAACGGGCGTGGCGGACACGATGGCGCGCAGCGCATCGGCGATGGCCTGCGTGCCGCCCCCGCGGCTGTCGCTGGCGGCCCGCCGCGTGGCGACGATGCGGTGCGCGAGCACGGGCACCACGAGCTCGTTCACGTCATCCGGCACCACGAACTCGCGGCCGTTCAGCGCCGCCAGCACCTTGGCGGCGCGCACGAGGTGGAGCGTGCCGCGAGGGCTCGCCCCCAGCCGGAACTCCGGATGCGTGCGGGTGGCCTGCACGATCGACACCACGTACGACTCCACCGCGCGGCTGACGTACACCGAACGGGCGGTCTCGATCATGGCGTGCAATTGCTGCTTGTCGACCACGGCGGTGAGCTTGTCGAGGGGGCTCGACTGCTCCCGCTGGTGCAGCATCGAGAGCTCGGCCGCCGCATCCGGGTACCCCATCGAGATGCGGGCCATGAACCGGTCGCGCTGCGCCTCGGGCAGGGCGTAGGTGCCCTCCATCTCGATCGGGTTCTGGGTGGCGACCACGATGAACGGCGGCTCGAGCGGATGCGTCGTGCCGTCGAGCGAGACCTGCCCCTCCTCCATGCACTCCAGGAGCGCCGACTGGGTCTTGGGCGAGGCGCGGTTGATCTCGTCGGCGATGACGATGTTGGCGAACACCGCCCCGCGCTTGAACTCGAAGGCGTGGTCGACCTGGTTGTAGATGGAGACACCCGTGACGTCGGAGGGCAGCAGGTCGGGGGTGAACTGGATGCGCGCCACCGAGCAGCCGACACTCGTCGCCAGCGCTTTGGCGAGCGTGGTCTTGCCGACACCCGGCACGTCTTCGACGAGCAGGTGGCCCTCGGCGATCAGCACGATGAGGGCGAGCGTGGCGGCCTCGGTCTTGCCGTCGATGACGCTCTCGAGGTTCGCCATGATGGCGCCGGCGTACTCGTCGAACTCGGCCAGGGTGAGGGGTGCGTTCGCATCGGTCGCAGCGCGGGTGTCGCTGACGGCGGATGCGGCGGATTCGGGGGTCATGGACGGTGCTCCTCGTCGGATCACGGCTCTCGCCGTCTTTCCCACGATAGGCTCCCCCACCGACATTTGCGAGAGCCGTGAACGGCTGCGCGGGGCGGCCGGAGATCGAGCAGGAATCGAGAAGCCCGCGGCGGGGCGCATCCGTAGCATGGAGCCATCCCCGGCAGCACGACCTCGAAGGAGCCACTCATGACCGCAGCCAGCAGCGCCCGCGACGCCGAGAAGTACGACGGATTCACCGCAGAGGAGCGCGAGGCCATGAAGGAGCGGGCGAAGGAGCTGAAGGCGGCGTCGCGCCGCCCCGCCCGGTCGAAGAAGGCCGACGGACTCGCCGACCTGCTGGCGAAGATCGCCGAGATGCCCGACGCCGACCGCACCATCGCCGAGCGGGTGCACGCCGTGGTCACGGCGAACGGCCCGGAGCTCGAGCCCAAGACCTGGTACGGCATGCCGGCGTACGCGAAGAACGGGAAGGTGGTCTGCTTCCTGCAGAGCGCCTCGAAGTTCGGCGCGCGCTACGCGACCCTCGGCTTCAACGACGCGGCTCTGCTCGACGAGGGCGCCATGTGGCCGACCGCGTTCGCGATCGCCGAGATCACGCCCGCGGTCGAGGAGCGGATCGCCGCACTGATCGTGCGCGCGCTCGGCTGACCGCGGTCTCCCGTCAGGGGCGGCTGCCGAGCAGCCGGGACAGCTCGCCGGCGCTGTCCACCACCACTCGCCCGATGTCGTCCACCTCGGCCGGCGAGATGCCGGCCTTGATGCGCGTCACGCTGATCGCGCCCACGCAGTCCCCCCGGTGGTCGACCACGGGCGCGCCGATGCAGATGATACCCATCGCATCCTCCTCGTCGTCCACGGCGTACCCGAGCCCCCGGGCACGCCGCACGTCGTCGAGCACGGCGTCGATCGTGGTCAGCGTGTGCGGGGTGGTCGCCGCCAGCGACGTGCCGGCGAGCACCTCGCGCACCCGGTCGTCGCTCATCGCGGTCAGCATCGCCTTGCCCACACTCGAGCGGTGCAGCGGCTCCCGCGCCCCCATCTGCAGGTCGAACCGCACACCGCCCGTGCCGTCGACGCGGTCGATCATGATGGCGTAGTCCCCACCCCAGGTCGCGGCGCGGGAGGTCAGGCCGGTGCGCTCGGTGAGCGCGCGGAGGACGGGTCGGGCGAGTTCGCGGAACGAGATCTGGTCGAGCGCCATGTCGCCGAGGCGCGCCAGTGCGAGACCGAGTCCGTAGCGGCGCTCGGTCCCGGTGCCGGACGAGCGGATGAGCCCGCGCCCGGCCAAGGTCTGCAGCGTCGCGAAGACCCCGCTCTTGGAGCCTCCCATCGCCTCGGCGATCTCGGTCACCGTGAGCGGCGCGGATGCGGCACCCAGGTGCTCCAGGATGTCGATCGCGCGCTCCACGCTCTGCACGCGGTACCGGTTGTCGGACTGCTCCGTCGTCACGCTCACCATCCTGTCCGCTCCTGTTCAGGGTAGCCAGAGATTTGACCTGCCCGAAACATTCGGGTCTTCCCCTCGCGGGCATCCTCTGGATAGATTACTCGGTAATCGCGAACAGCGTTCGCACAGACCGAACAGCAATGGAGCCATCGCAGTGTCGACAGTTGCACCCGAAACGCCTCTCGAGGGCGTTCTGCCGGTGATCATGACCCCGTTCGCCGCGGACTGGACGATCGACCGCGGTGCTCTCGCCGACGAGGTGGACTGGCTCTTCGCCAACGGCGCCGACGGTCTCACGGTGGCGATGGTGTCCGAGATCAACCGGCTCTCCTTCGAAGAGCGCTGCGCCCTCAACGCCGCCGCGGTGGAGTTCGCTCGCGGGCGCGGGCCGGTCGTCGTGAGCGTGGGCGCCGAGAGCACTGTCACCGCACTCGAGTTCACCCACCGTGCGGTCGACGACGGAGCAGCCGCCGTCATGGTGGCGCCGCCCCTGCTCAGCAGCGGCCCGCTGTCGATCGGCGAATTGCGCGAGCATCTCGAGGCGATCGCCGAGGCGACCGGCGGGCTGCCGCTCGTACTGCAGGACGCCAGTTCGTACGTCGGCGCGCCGATCGCGCCGGAGGTGCAGGGCGACCTGGTGCGCGACTTCGGGGCCGACCGGCTCCTGCTCAAGCCCGAGGCCGAGCCGATCGGCCCCACCGTCTCGGCCATCCTCGCCGCCTCCGGCGGAACGGCGCGCATCTTCGACGGCAGCGGCGGGGTCTCGCTGATGGATGCGCACCTGCGCGGCATCGTGGGCACCATGCCCGGGCCCGATCTCACCTGGGCCATCCGCGCGCTGGTCGACGCGCTCGACAGCGGCGACGACGCATCCGCCTTGGCCATCACGCGCACCCTCACCGCGATGATGGCGATGGTGCAGGGCCTCGACGGTTACGTCGCCTTCGGCAAGCACCTCCTCGTGCGCCAGGGCGTCATCCCCGACGACCGGATGCGCGGACCGATCGGCTTCCGGCTCGACCCCATCACCACCCGCCTCGTCGATGCGCACGCCGACGAACTCCGCACCCTCGTCCGAACCGAACAGAACCGACTGGAGCACTCGTGACATCCGCCGCACAGACCCTCGCCGACGAAGCCGAGCGCATCGTCCCCGGTGGGGTGAACTCCGCCACCCGGCGCATCGGCTCCCCCTGGGCGTGGCGGTCGGCGCACGGCGCGACCATCACCGACCTCGACGGCCGCAGCTACACCGACTACCACGCCGCGTTCGGGGCCATCCTGCTCGGTCATGTCGACGAGCGCGTCAACGATGCCGTGGTGCGGGCCGTGCAGCAGCTCGACCTCGTCGGCCTCGGCACCACCGAGCTCGAGGTCGAGGCCGCGCGGCTCGTGATCGACGCCATTCCGAGCGCCGAGGTCGTCATCTCAACGATGAGCGGTTCCGAGTCGGTGTTCCAGGCCCTGCGGCTGGCGCGGGGGGCGACCGGGCGGCCGTACATCCTGAAGTTCCAGGGATGCTTCCACGGCTCCTACGACGCGGTCGCGCGCAACGTCATCTCCGCGCCCGACAAGGCATGGGGCGACGACGCGAACTCGACCGGCATCCTGCCCGACGCGCTCGCCCACACCCTGATCGCCGAGTTCAACGACCTGGCCTCCGTCGAGGAGCACTTCGCGCAGCACCCGGGCGAGATCGCGGCGATCATCGTGGAGCCGGTGCCGCACAACGTCGGCGCACTGCTGCCCGACCCGGGCTTCCTCGAGGGGCTGCGCGCGATCGCGACGCGCGAGGGTTCCGTCCTCATCTTCGACGAGGTCATCACCGGGTTCCGGCACGCGCTCGGCGGCTACCAGGAGCTGGCCGGGGTGACGCCCGACCTCACCACCTTCGGCAAATCGATGGGCAACGGCTACCCGGTGGCGGGCCTCGCCGGCTCGGCCGAGCTGATGAACAACTTCAGTTCGGCCGGCGGTGGCGTGATGCTCGCGGGCACCTTCAACGGAAACGCGATGTCGATGGCGGCCGCCGTCGCCACGATCGGCGTGCTGGCCGACCCCGTGGTCGACTTCTACGGCCACGTGCGCCGGCTCGGCGACCGGATGCGCGAAGGCCTCACGCGCATCACCGCCGACCACGGCATCCCCGCCGTCGTCACCGGCGTCGGATCGGTCTTCGTCACCTACTTCCTCGACGGCGAGGTGCACGGCTACCGCGACCTGCTGCGCAACGACGACGAGGCGTACGCCACCTTCCACCGGCGGATGATCGAGCAGGGCTCCTTCATGTACCCGATGTCGCTGAAGCGCAACCACATCTCGCTCGCCCACACCGAGGCCGACGTCGACCGCACGCTCGAGCAGGCCGACGACGTGCTCGGCGCCATGGCCGAAGAGGGCCTGTTCCGCAGTCTCCGGGAGCGGGCGTGACGACGGCACAGCGGATGGCGCTGGTCGGCGGCGTGGTCGCCGACGGCTTCGGCGACCAGGCACAGCCGGCCGACGTCCTCGTCGCCGACGGCCGCATCGAGGCGATCGTGCCGGCGGCGGAGCGACCGGCCGGCGGCTACGCCGCCGAGCTCCTCGACGTGACCGGACGGATCGTCGCGCCCGGTTTCGTCGACATCCACTGCCACTCCGACATCAGCCTGCTGGCCTACCCGGGCAACGCCAGCCGGGTCACCCAGGGCATCACCACGGAGGTCGTGGGCAATTGCGGCATGAGCCCGGCCCCCGGCAATGCCGACCTCCACGGTCTCAAGGGGGTGATCAGCGTGATCGACGTCACCCCCGAGCTGGCCTGGTCGTGGAACGACGTGCCCGGTTGGCTCCAGGCTCTCGACGACGCGCCGACCGCCACCAACGTGGCCGCACAGGTGGGGCATGGCGCGCTGCGCTTCGCCCGCGCGGGCGTCGAGGCGCGAGCGCTCAGCGCCGGCGAGCTGATCGCGCTGGAGCGCGACGTGGAAGAGGCCTTCGACGCCGGTGTGGTCGGTGCGAGCGTCGGCCTCATGTACGCCCCGGGCGAGTCGGGGACGGCCGTGGAGTTCGAGCACCTGGCCCGGGTCGTCGCCCGCCGCGACGGCGTGCTCTCGGCGCACCTGCGCGACTACGTGCCGAGCCGTCAGTACGCGGCGGTCGACGAGCTCGCCGGACCCGTGGGCCGTGCGGGCGGCCGACTCCAGATCTCGCACCTGCGAGCGGTCGGCCGGGAGGACGGGTTCGAGGGAGTTCTCGCCCACGTCGAGCGGCTGCGGGCAGACGTCGACGTCGCGGGCGATCTCTACCCCTACGTGCACGGGCACACCGAGATCGTGCAGCTGCTCCCCACGGAGCTGCGAGCAGCCGGTCCCGACGCAGTGGTGGAGGCGTGCCGCGCCGACCCGAGAGGCGTCGCGGCGCTGTTGCGCGCATCCGGCTTCACGAACGAGCAGATCATCATCATGAAGGCCACGAACACGCCCGATGCGGTGGGTCACGATCTCAACGCCGCCCCGGGCGATCCGTTCGACTACCTGGTCGAGCTGCTGCTCGCCAACGACGGGCTCGTCGACGCCGCGATGGAGAGCGGCCGCTGGGCCGACATCGACTCGGCGCTGCGCACGCCCTGGGTGAGCATCGCCTCGGACGGCACCGCGCTCGACGCCTCGCACACGGCGTCGGTGCCGCATCCGCGTTCGTGGGGCGCGTTCTCCCGCGGCTACCGCTACCTCCGCAGGCTGGGTCTCCCGATCGGCGAGGTCGTGCGACGGATGACGACCGCGCCGGCCGACCGGGTTGGTCTGCGCAGCGGCATCGCGGCGGGCCTGCGCGCCGACCTCGTGGTGCTGGACGACGAACGGTTCGACTCACCGGCGACCTTCGCCGACCCCAGCGCCACCTCGGTCGGCCTCGACCACGTCTTCGTGGGCGGTGTCGCGGTGCTCTCGCACGGCGAGCAGACCGCCGCCCGCCCCGGAACACTCATCAGAAAGGGAACGGATGTCTGACCAGCCTCTGGGCATCGGCATCATCGGTGTCGGCGGGATCGCCGACAGTCACCTGGCCGCGCTCCGCACGAGCACCGACGCGCGGCTGATCGCCGTGTGCGACGTGGTCGTGGAACGCGCACAGCGGGTGGCCGAGCGGGAGGGTTGCGCCGCCTACGGCTCCGTCGCCGAGCTGCTGGCCGCTCCCGGCGTCGACGCGGTGATCTGCTGCACCCCGAATCTCACGCACGAGGAGCTCGGGCACCAGGTGCTCGCCGCCGGCAAGCACCTCCTGATGGAGAAACCACTCGCGATGTCGCCGGCTGGTGCCCGTTCGGTGGCGGAGGACGCGGCGGACCGTGGCCTCACCCTCATGGTCGGGCACAGCCACCGGTTCTCGGCCCAGTCCCTGGCCATAAGGGAGGTCATCGACTCCGGCGCGGTCGGCACGCCCCGCTTCGTGCGGATCGCGATGAACGGCGGCTGGATCTGGCCGGGCTGGCAGCACTGGGTGCTGAACCCCGAGCTCTCCGGCGGGCACTCCTTCCACAACGGCGTGCATCTCACCGACCTCGCGGCCTGGTGGCTGGGCGAGCAGGCCGACTCAGTCTTCGCCACAGGGCAGCACGCCACGAGCGAGGCGCTGCAGATCTTCGACTATCTGGTGATCGGCCTCGGCTTCCCGTCGGGCGCATCCGCGATCTGCGAGATCAGCCGCGGCGACAACCCGCGGGGCGCCGCCTACGCAGAGATCACGGTCGTCGGCACCTCGGGTGTGGTCTCGCGCGACTGGGATGCCGAGGGCGTGCTCGCGTGGCTCGACCACGGGCTCGCCCAGTGGGGTCCCGACGGTGTCGCGCCGGCCACGTTCGATCGCGAACTCGACTCGTTCGTCGCGGCCGCGCAGGGCCGGGCCGCGGTCGAGCCGCCCGTCGCGTTCGCCGTGCACGCCGTGGACGTCGCGGCCGCCAGCGAGGAGTCGCTGGCCACCGGCGAGACGGTACGGATCGGAGCCGCAGCATGAGCGCCCTGCCCGTGCTCCTCGCCGGCACGGTCGGTGTCGGCACCCAGAACCACCAGGCGGAGATGTGGGCGCCCGCGCTCGCCGCGGCCGGCCTCGCCGCAACCGTGGTCTGGCTGCCGACCGGCTCCGAGCAGGCGGCGATCGATCGCGGCCGATCGCTGGCCGACGACCTCGGCCTCGCGCTGCAGGTCTCGGAGACGCCCGACACCCCGGCCGCCGGTGCGATCGTGTGCCTGCGGGGCGAGGCTCGCAGGGCGTTCGCCGAGTACGCCGTCGCGCAGCAGGTACCGGTTCTGCTCGACAAGCCGACGCTCGACAGCACCACCGAACTCGAGGCGTTCGCGGCCGCCGCAGGAACCCTGCCGGTGCTGCCCGGCCACCACCTGCTCTCCCATCCGGGCTTCACCCGGGTGCTCACCGCAGTGCGCGGTGCCGAGATCGGGCTCCTGCGCGCCGTGCACGCCGACATGGTCACCGGCGGCGGCGAGAGCCAGGCCGACGAGTTGCGCAACCTCGGAGTGCACCTCATCGACGCGATGCGGATGCTCACCGGCCCCGCGACGGTGCGGCTGCAGGCCCACGGCGGCGCCGACGGCGGACCGCGCACCTTCCTCGGCAAGACCGATCGGGGTGTGGTGCTCAGCCACCACATCTCCCGGTCCTGCGCCGGAGCATCGCTCCCCCGCCAGCTCCGGCTGCACCTGCGCGTCATCGGCACCCACGGCTTCGTCGACGCCGATCTCACCAAACCCGCGCTCGAGGTCCGCACGGTCGACGGCACTACTGCGGTGCCCTACGCCGGCGGCTCGGCGGTGCGCCACCTGCAGATGTTCGCGTCGATCATCCGCGGCGCCGCCCGGCCGGCGTCGGCAAGCGACTTCGTCACCCTCTCCCGCGCGCTCGACGGCATGGCCGAATCGGCCGCGACCGGCACCGCTGTCTCCGTCACCTGGTGAACCCGAAAGGATCCGTCCCCCATGAAATGGCTCACATTCGATCAGCACGGACAGGTGCGACACGGCTACCTCGACGGCGACGACATCGTGACGACCGGCCCCGGCGACCTGACCGCGGTGGTCGCCGGGTCGGAGACCCGCGCCGAGGGCGGTGAGCGCGTACCGCTGGCCGGCACCCGCATTCTCTCCCCCGTGCTCGTGCCCGGCAAGGTGCTCTGCGTGGCCGCGAACTACCAGTCGCACGTCACCGAGTCGGGGGCGAAGGAGCGCGAGCGGTCGATCGCAACCCCGCGCATCTTCCTGAAGCCCGACACCGCGGTCATCGGACCGGACGAGCCGGTCGAGCTCGACCCGATCACCCGCCAGCTCGACTGGGAAGTCGAGATCGCGGTCTGGATCGGCCGTGAGGCGAAGCGGGTCGACGAAGCGGATGCCCTCGACCACGTCTTCGGCTACTCGACCAGCAACGACCTCTCCGCCCGCAGCCTGGAGCTCGGCGCCGAGCGGGACGGCGAGGCGTGGACCGGGTTCTTCGACTGGCTCGAGGGCAAGTGGCTGGACGGCTCCGCACCGATCGGGCCCTACCTCGTCACCGTCGACGAGGTGCCCGACCCGCAGGACCTGACGCTCACCCTGAGCGTCAACGGCGAGGTGAAGCAAGACGGATCGACCCGCGACATGGTGCACAGCGTCGCCAAGCTCGTGTCGTTCTGCTCTCGGCTCATGACGCTCCGGCCCGGAGACGTCATCCTCACCGGAACCCCCGCCGGGGTCGGCGCCACCACCGGTGTCTTCCTCGCCCCGGGCGACCACATGGTCGCCGAGGTGAAGGGTCTCGGTGCACTCAGCACGCCCGTCATCGCACCACGTCACATCCAGCACAGCTAAGGAGAAGCACATGCGTTATCGCTACATCGCCGGCGCCGCCGTGGCCGCCGCCGCGGTCCTGCTCGCAGGCTGCACCGGCGGCTCGCCGTCACCCACCGCGTCGGGCCCGACGTCGGCCACCTACAACCTCTACCAGGCACCGCAGACCTTCAACCCGCTCAAGGGTTCGGCCGGCGGCGAGGTGCTCACCGAGGACCTCATCTACGACAACCTCGTGCAGGTGAACCCCGACTTCAGCTTCGAGCCCCGGCTCGCGAGCTCGTGGGAGATGTCGCCCGACGGCCTCAGCTGGACCTTCCACCTGGTGGAGGGGCAGAAGTGGTCCGACGACACACCGTTCACCTCGGACGACGTGCTCTGGTCCCTCAACACCTTCGCGAACCCGACCGTCGGCAGCGCCTACCAGACGAAGTTCGTCAACGTGGCCGGTTACGCCGACTACAAGTCGGGTGCCGCGCAGTCGCTGTCGGGCATCACGGCACCGGATGCGAACACCATCGTCATCCAGATGTCGGTCCCATCGCCCGGATTCCTGGCGTCGATCGCCCAGGGCGCGGTGATGTTCATGATGCCCAAGCACATCCTCGGCGACATCCCGGCCGCCGAACTCATGAGCGACCCGTTCTGGGCCAAACCCACCGTGGGCATGGGCCCGTACACGATGACGGACTTCGTGCCGAACTCCGAGATCGACCTCGTGAAGAACCCCAACTTCCGTGAGCCGGTCGGCATCGACAACGTCTACCTCAAGATGCTCACGAGCGACGTCGCCCAGGCGCAACTGCAGACCGGCGAGCTCGATCTCGCGCAGGTCGCGCCGGCCGACCTGCCGGCCGTCTCGACCATCTCGGGCATCGACATCTCCTCGGCCGACCCCGCCGGCTTCCTGCGGATCGTCGCCAACGACGAGAAGTTCCCGGCGCCGGTGCGCCAGGCGCTGCTCACCGGCATCGACCGGGAGGCACTGATCACGACGATCTACGGCGGCAAGGCGACCATCTCGAACAGCTCCTTCATGACCGAGTGGGCGATGCCGAAGAGCGGCATGGAGACCTACCCCTACGACGAGGACAAGGCGAAGGCGGGACTCGAGGCGGCCGGCTTCGACTTCTCGAAGCAGTACACCTTCGAATGGGTGGGCGGCACTGCCGACCGCGACCAGGCCATCCAGGTGGTGCTGCAGCAGTGGCAGGCGCTCGGCGTGAACGTGGTGGCCAAGCAGGTCGACGCAGCCACGCAGCTGGCCGACATCAAGGCGAAGAGCTACGACTTCACCTTCTCCGGCGGCGGCACCTACACCCTCGACCCGGCGAGCTCACTGGCGTTCCTGCTCTGCTCGAACGCCTACCCGGCCGGCGGCAACGTGGGCTACTACTGCAACCCCGACTTCGACGCCCAGGCGCAGGCCGCCCAGGCCGTGGTCTCGCAGGAGGAGAGCACTCCGCTGTGGAACAAGGCGATCCTCACCGAGAACGCGGATGTCGCCGAGCTCTGGCTCTACGCCCCGCAGACGGTCTGGGCCACCAGTTCGAAGCTGCAGAACTTCGTGCCGTACGGCGATCTGACGAACGTGTTCGCCGACGCCTACAAGTGGACCATCTCGCAGTAGGGAAGGCGCGTCCATGCTGAGGTTCCTCGTTACCAGGCTCTCCTCGAGTCTCGTGGTGTTCGTGGTCATCGCGATCGGGCTCTTCGTGCTCGTGCGGCTCGCCCCCGGCGACCCCGCCGACGCGCTCGTGCCGCTCGACGCGAATCCCGGAGACCGCCAGGCGCTCGTCGAGCAGGCACGCGTGCAGCTGGGGCTCGACAAGCCCCTGCCGCTGCAGTTCGTGCTCTGGTTCGGCAACCTGGTGACGGGGAACCTCGGGTTCTCGTTCCAGACCAACCAGCCGGTCGCCCAGATGCTGGGTGACCGGCTGGGCCCGACACTGCTCCTGAGCGGCACGGCGCTCGCCGTCGGTCTCCTCGTCGCCCTGCCGGTGGGCATCGCCATCGCCGTCCGGCGGAACGGCATCAGCGACACCGCGGTCAGCAGTGTGAGCGTCATCGCCCTGGCGATCCCGTCGTTCTTCTCGGCCATGCTCGGGATCTGGATCTTCGCGGTGCAGCTGCGCGTGCTGCCCTCGGCCGGCATGAACACCCCGGGCGACTCGTCGCCGGGCGACCTCTTCCTGCACCTCGTGCTCCCCGTGGGCATCCTGGCGCTCGCGGTGGCCGCCTCCTTCATCCGTTACATCCGCGGCGGGATGCTCGAGCAGCTCGGGCAGGACTACATCCGGACCGTGATGGCGAAGGGCTCGGGACCGTTCCGCGCCACGATGCACGGCTTCCGCAACAGCCTCATCCCGCTCGTCACCGTGCTCGCCCTGTACATCCCGCTGTACTTCGCCGGCGCGGTGGTGGTCGAGACGGTGTTCTCCTGGCCGGGCATCGGCCAGCTGGCGATCAATGCGCTGGTCAACCGCGACTACCCGGTGATCATCGCCTTCGGGCTCTACGTCGCCGTGCTGGTGCTCGTGTGCAATCTACTCGCCGACGTGGCCTACGCCCTCGTCGACCCCCGCGTGAGGAGCGTGCGATGACCGGAACGACCGAACGAACCCGACCGATGCGGCCGAGCCTGACGCGCCGTCGCGAGCTCGTGCCGCCGGGACGCCTGGCGTTCCGGCGCTTCCTCCGCAACCCCGCCGCGGTGGTCGGCGCGGTCGTGCTCATCCTCATCGTGCTCGCCGTCGTCGTGGGGCCGCTCTTCGTGCCCTGGGACCCCGATGTCGGTGAACTGATCGACGCACGGCAACCACCGTCGGCCGAGCACTGGCTCGGCACCGACCTCATCGGCCGCGACGAGCTGGCGCGAATCCTCGCCGGCGGGCGCGTCTCCCTCACCATCGGCTTCCTCGCCGCTCTGCTGGCGGTGACCGTGGGCACGGTGGTGGGCACGCTCGCGGGCTGGTTCGGCGGGGTCGCCGACGCCATCATCAGCCGGATCATCGACATCCTGCTCTCGGTGCCGGCGGTGCTCGTCATCATCGTGTTCGCGGGCATCCTCGGGCCGAGCCTGCCGATGCTCATCATCGTGTTCTCGGCGCTGCTCTGGCCGCAGTCCGCGCGCATCGCCCGCTCGGTGGTGCTGAGCGTGCGCGAGCAGGAGTTCGTGCAGGCGGCGCGGGTGCTCGGGTCGAGAACCCGCTACATCGTGCTGCACCACCTCATCCCGGGGGTGCTCCCCTCGGTGATCGTGGCCGCCACCATCCTGGTGGCCGACGCCGTGCTCTCCGAGGCGGCGGTGTCCTTCCTCGGGGCCGGCGTGCAGCCACCCCAGGCGAGTTGGGGCAACATGCTCAACGACTCGAAATCCCTCACCGTGCTCACCCTCATGCCGTGGTTGTGGTTGCCGCCGGGACTGGCGATCTTCGCCACCGTGCTGTCCACGATGGCGGTCGGCGACGGCGTGCGCGACGCGATCGACACCAGGAGGAACGCATGACCGTCACCGAGCCGGTGCTCTCGCTCCAGTCCGTGAACCTCGAGCTGAAGACCCCCGACGGCTACGTGCGCATCCTCCGGGACGTCACCTTCGACGTGGCCCCCGGGGAGATCGTGGGCGTCGTCGGCGAGTCGGGTTCTGGCAAGTCGATGACGGCGCTCACGGTGATGCGTCTGCTGCCGCCGAAGGCGCGCGTGCAGGCCGCCCGGATCGGCTTCGACGGCGACGACCTCGCCACCACCTCGCCGCGGGCCCTGCGCAGCGTGCGGGGAAAGCGGATCGGAATGGTCTTCCAAGATCCGATGACCTCGCTCGACCCGGTGATCCAGGTGGGCCGCCAGATCGACGAGGCCTATCGCATCCACCACCCCGGCGTCGGGCGGGCCGAAGCGCGCGCCCAGACGGTGCGGATGCTCGAACTGGTCGGTGTGCCGGATGCGGCGAACCGCGCCCGGCAGTACCCGCACCAGTGGTCGGGCGGCATGCGGCAGCGGGCGGTCATCGCGATGGCCCTCGTGAACGACCCGAAGCTCATCCTCGCCGACGAGCCGACGACGGCGCTCGACGCGACCATCCAGGCGCAGGTGCTCGATGCGCTCGCTCGCGCTCGCGACGAACTGGGGGTCGCCGTGGTGCTGATCACGCACGACCTCGGCGTCATCGCGCAGTTCGCCTCGCGCGTGATCGTGATGTACGCCGGCGGCGTCGTCGAGGTGGCGACGACACGCGAGCTCTTCGAGGACAGCCGGCATCCGTACTCGGCCGCACTCATCCAGAGCCGGCCGGGGGCGCACCGTCGCGGGGAGCCGCTCGTCGCGATCCCGGGGCGGCCCCCGCTCATGACCGACCTGCCGGAGGGCTGCCCGTTCGCGCCGCGCTGCGCGTCCCCGTACAAGTCGGCGGTGTGCGTGACCGATCGGCCCGAACTCGAACGGAGTGTCGACGGGCGGCTGAGCGCCTGCCACTTCCGTGACCACCACCAGGAGGTCGTCGCATGAGCGCGTTGCTGACGGTCGACGACCTCATGGTGCACTTCACCGCACGCTCCTTCACGGGGCGGAAGCGGGTGATCCGGGCGGTCGACGGGGTGAGCCTCGAGGTCGCCGAGCACGAAGCCCTCGGCATCATCGGCGAGTCCGGGTGCGGCAAGACCACCACCGGTCGCGCGATCGTGCAGCTCGAACCCGCCACCGGCGGATCGATGCACTACCGCGGCAGGGACGTCACGCATCTCACCGGGTCGGCCCGCCGCGCGTTCAACGCGAACGTGCAATTCGTGTTCCAGGACCCGATGTCGTCGCTGAACCCGCGGATGACGGTGGCCGACATCGTCGCCGAACCGCTGCGGGCCTATGGTCGGTGGAACGGCCGGGCCGGTCGCGACCGGGTGTCGGAGCTGCTCGATCTGGTCGGCCTCCCGCCCGAGTTCGGCAGCCGGTACCCGCACGAGTTCTCCGGCGGCCAGCGCCAGCGCATCGGCATCGCCCGCGCTCTCGCGCTCGAACCCGAGATGCTCGTGCTCGACGAACCGGTCTCGGCGCTCGACGTCTCGGTGCAGGCGCAGGTGCTCAACCTGCTCATGTCGCTCCGCGAGGCGCAGGGTCTCACCTACGTCATGATCAGCCACGACCTCGACGTCATCCGGCACGTCACCGACCGGGTCGCCGTGATGTACCTCGGCGTGGTGGTCGAGACCGGGCCCGCCGACGAGGTGCTCGACGACCCCGTGCATCCGTACACCGCAGCGCTGGTCTCTGCCACGCCGCCCTCGTCACCGGACGAGAAGCGGGAGCGCATCCGGCTGCAGGGCGAACTCCCGTCGGCCTCGAACATCCCGTCGGGCTGCCGATTCCGCACCCGGTGCTGGCGCGCCGACGAGATCTGCGCCACAGTGGTGCCGCCGCTGTCTCCCAAGGGCGACGGAAACCGGGCCGCCGCCTGCCACCATCCGCTCGACCTGGCAGCACCACGACTACGAGAGGGCATCGCGACGCCATGACCACACCCTGGGACCACCTGATCGGCCTGCCGATCGACCAGTTGCCGAGCCCGAGCGTGCTGATCGACCGGCCGACGCTGCAGCGCAACATCGACGAGATGGCCGCACACGCCGCCTCGCTCGGCGTGGCGCTGCGGCCGCACTGGAAGTCGAGCAAGGTGATCGAGGTGGGCCGGGCGCAGATCGCCGCGGGCGCCGTGGGCCTCACCGCCGCGACGGCGAACGAGGTGACGGCGCTGGCCGACGCCGGCATCCCGAGCGTGTTCTGGGCGTACCCGCCGGTCGGGCCGGCCCGCATCGAGGCCGCCCTCGCCGCCGCCGCGAAGACACAGCTCATCGTGGGCATCGACTCGGTGGCGGCGGTGACCGGCCTCGCCGAGGCCGCCGCGGCAGCGGGCACGGTGATCGACGTTCGTCTGGAGGTCGACAGCGGACTCGGGCGGATGGGCGTCCCCGCCGACGACGCCGTCGAGACCGCCCGAGCGCTCACCGCCCTGGCCGGCATCCGGCTCGAGGGGGTGTTCACGCACGAGGGGCAGGTGCAGGGTGTCGGTCCCGACGCCGAGCAACGTCTCGCCACGGGACTCGCGGCCGGACGCCTGATCGTCGAGGTGGCCGAAGCGGTTCGCGCCGACGGCATCCCGCTCACCAGTGTCTCGGTCGGGTCGACGCCCGGCGTGCGCTCCGCACCCACCGTCCCCGGGGTCACCGAGGCGCGGCCCGGCACGTATGTCTACGGCGACGAGAACCAGGTGGCGATCGGCACCATCGCGCCGGAGGCGACCGCGGCGACCGTGCTGGCGCGGGTCATCAGCACCCAGCGCGGCGAGCCCATCCTCGTCGACGCCGGCACGAAGGCGATGAGCGCCGACGGCAGCCTGCACCACGACGGGCGGTTCGGCACGATCGTCTCCGAGTCGGGCGGCGTGATCGCCGTCGCGCACGAGGAACACGGATTCCTCCGGGGAGCGGCACCCGGACTCGCCGTCGGCGACCTCATCCGGGTGCGCCCGAACCACGCCTGCGGTCTGTCCAACATGCACTCGCACGTGCACCTCGTCGACGACGGCGTCGTGGTCGACATCTGGCCGGTCGTCGGCCGGCACTGACTGCGTCGCGCCCGCGCACCCGATCCCCCGTTCTCCCCTCACTGCAAGGATGGTCATGCCCCTCGACACCCCACCCGCCGCCACCCTGCCGCTCGGCGGATACGTCGTGGGCGCCTACGTCGCCTCACCCACGGCGAGCGCCTGGGACCCCGCCGTCGAGGCCGACTACCTCGAGGCGCTGGCGGCCGACGAGCGCATCGCGGCGCTCGAGATGATCTGGCGTGGCGGCCTGCATCCGCACGACGAGGAGTGGCTGTTCGCGAACTTCCCCGCGCGGTGCGGCGCCGTGCTGACGGATGTGGCACAGGTCTTCCTCACAGTCACCGGTGGCGACGCGGACTACGGTCTCGCCTCCACCGACGCGGCGGGGCGGGCGCGGGCCATTCGCGACGTGCGGGCGCTCCGCGACGACGTGCACCGCTTCGGCGACCGGGTGGGTCGGGCGGTCGTCTCCGCCGTCGAGTTGCACGCTGGTCCCCGCCCGCCACGGGCGGCACGGTCGCCGCTGATCCGGTCGCTCGAGGAGATCGCCGGCTGGGACTGGGCGGGTGCCGACGTGCTGCTCGAGCACAGCGACGCGTTCGTTCCCGGTCAGACACCGGAGAAGGGATTCCTGCCGCTCGCGGAGGAGATCGCGGCGATCCAGGCATCGGGCGCCGATGTGGGGATCTCGCTCAACTGGGGCCGTTCGGCGATCGAGTTCCGCGATGCCGCCCGACCGGTGGAGCACATCGTTGAGGCGCGGTCCGCCGGGTTGCTGCGCGGCTACGTGTTCTCCGGCGCATCCGATCAGAACGGCGTTTTCGACCGCTCGTGGGTCGACGCGCACAACGCCTTCGCCCAGTCGGATGCGCATCCGCACGGCGACCCGATCTCCCTGCTCACCGAGACGGAGGTGCGCGCCGCAGTGAACGCGATCGGCGGTGACGCCTGGCTCGGCGTCAAGCTCGCCTACCCGGCTGGCCGTGAGGGCGGGGTCGCGGAGCGGGTCGCGATGATCGGCCACAGCCTCGACGCGCTCGACCGGGCGCGCTGACCGAGGCGGCATCCGTGCGTATCGTCGACGTGAGAACGGTCCTGCTGACCGGGCCGTGCACCGACGATCCCTGGCTGTCGGTTTTCAAGCAGACCAGAACCGTCGCGCTCGTGGAGATCGAGACCGACAGCGGTGAGACCGGACTCGGCGAGACCTACGCCGGGTACTTCTTCCCGGAATCGGTGCCGCTCGTGGTGACGTATCTCGCACCCGTCCTGCTGGCGCTCGACGAGTTCGAGCCCGACACCCTCGACGTGCCGCAGGCGCTCGCCCGCATGCGCACCTGCTTCCAGTACTGGGGTCGCGTCGGGCTGGGCGCGGGCGTACTCGCCGGTATCGAGGGGGCGCTGTGGGACCTGGCCGGGAAACTGCTGGAGCTGCCGGTGCACCGGCTGTTCTCGGCGGATGCTCCGGCGCGGTTGCCCGCCTACGCGACCGGTGGCCCCTCGCCCTGGCCGAAGGGCGACCTCCTGCGGAAGGTCGACTTCTACCGCGGACTCGGTTTCGCGGCGGTCAAAGTCAGCACCGGGTACCTCGACGCGGACACCCGCGCGGAGGTGACGGCACCCGGTGTGGCCGCCGCCGAGTGGGAGGCCGAGAAGGTGTCGCTGCTCCGCGCCGAGTTCGGCTCCGAGCTCGGCGTGCTGCTGGACGGGCACATGGGACACCGGGAGGGTGCTGCGCGCTGGGATCTGGCGACCGCATCCGCCGTGCTGTCGGCGCTGGAACCGCTCGGTCTTGTCCTCCTCGAGGAGCCGCTCGCCTACGACGACCCGGATGCCTACGCCGAACTCTCGGCGTCGAGCCCGGTACCCGTGGCGGGGGGCGAACAACTCTCGACCTACCGGGAGTTCGCGCTCTACGCCGACCGGCAGGCCTTCACCGTCGCTCAGCCGGATGCGGCCTGGCTCGGCATCGAAGGCTTTCTGCGGGTGGCCGATCGCTTCGCCGTCGACGGTGCCGGCGTCGCCCCGCACTGCTGGTCGGGCGGAGTCGGCTACCTGCAGAACATCCACGCCGCCTTCGCGGCGCCGAACACCGGCATCGTCGAACTGCCGCCCGCTGCCGGACCCCTGCACACGGAGCTGTGGGGCGACAACGTGCGGCTGGAGGATGGGCTGCTCGTGCGGCCCGATGAGCCGGGTCTCGGGGCCCGCCTGACCGATGCCACCCGCGCGGCGTATCCGTTCCGGCCCGGCGCGGAGGAGTTCGCCAGCGTCCCCGGCAAGCTGATGCGGAGTTGAGGATGCCCGTTCCCGACCACGTGGTGCTCGCCCAGCCGGGCGCGGCCGAACGCCTCCCTGTCCTTCGGGCGCGGCATCCGGAGGTCACCTGGACAGTGCTGCCGCCCGCGGAGCCCGGCTGGGAGCTCGACCCCGACGTCGCGCGGCGTGCGACGGTGCTGTTCGCCGACCTCCCGCCCGTCGCTGCGCACACCATGTCGGCCCTGCGCTGGCTGCAACTCGGGTCGCACGGCTACGCCCAGCTTGCCGGGACGGGCCTGCCCGCCGAGGTGGCGGTCACCAACGGCAGTGGCGTCAACGGCATCCCGATCGCGCAGTGGTGCGTGCTGATGCTGCTCGCGCTCGCGCGAGACCTGCCGGGCATGCTCGACGCCCAGCGGGCGCGGCGCTGGGATCGCTCGGCGCGCTTCCAGACCGAGGTGACGGGGCGTCGGGTCGGCATCCTCGGCTACGGCGACGTCGGCCGGGAGGTGGCTCGCCAGATGCAGGCGCTGGGCCTGGAGGTGTGGGTGATGGCCCGGAACGGATCTGCTCACGAGCGGCCGCGATTCGAGCCCCGGACCGCGCATTCCGAGCCCGTCGTGCCCGAGCGCCGGTTCGCGTTCGACGAGGCCGAGGAGTTCTACCGCGGGGTGGACGTCCTGATCGTGGCGCTGCCGATCGCCTCCGGCACCGTCGCGCTCGTCGACCGAACCGCGCTGTCGTGGCTGCGGCCGGGAGCGCTCCTGCTCAATCCCGCCCGGGCCGGGGTGGTCGAGGAGCGCGCGCTGGTCGACGCTCTGCGCTCCGGCCGGCTCGGCGGCGCCGCCCTCGACGACCACTACCGGCAGCCGATGCCGCCCGACGACCCGTTCTTCGGGCTGCCGGGCACCATCGTCACGTCCCACATCTCCGGCTCGACGGGCAGCAGCTTCTACGAGGACCGCATCTGGCAGCTGTTCGGCGAGAACGTCGACCGTCACCTCGGGGGCGCGCCCCTGCTCAACCGCATCCGCCCCGACGACCTCGAATTGGATCGACCATGACCCGCAGCACGGCTACCGGCCAGGCACTCCTGTTCCACAACGACCATCGCGTCGAGGTCGTCGAGTTCGAGGTGCCGAGCCCGCGAGCGGGGCAGGTGCTCGTGCAGACGGAGTACACGCACGTGAGCGCCGGCACCGAGATGAACTTCTTCCGCCTGAACCCGGCCGACGGGCCGCCGGTGGCCGAGAAGCTCGGCTACATGCAAGTGGGAGTCGTCGCGGCGGTGGGCGCCGGCGTCGAGGGCTTCACCGAAGGCGACCGGGTGGTGACCAACGCCTTCCACCAGAGTCACTGGCTCGTCGACCTCGACCCTGCGGCGGGCGGCCCGAACGGCACCGGCTACATCGAGAAGGTGCCCGACGGGGTCGCGGGCGAGCAGGCGGGCTTCATCACCCTCGGCGACGTCGCCCTGCACGGACTGCGCCGGGCGCAGCCGCAGATCGACGAGTCGGCGGCGGTGATCGGCTGCGGCATGGTGGGTCAGCTCGTCATCCAGCTCGCGCGGGTCGCCGGGATGCACCCGATCGTGGCGGTGGACGTCGTCGCCACCCGGCTCGAACGCGCCGGCACGAGCGGGGCCACCCACCTCGTCGACTCCGGCGCCGAGGACATGGTGGCCGCGGTGCGCTCCGCCACGGGCGGCGCGGGTGCCGAGACCGTGTTCCCCTGCGCGCCGGTGCCCGCCATCCTGCAGCCGGCGCTCGAGATGGCAGCCAAACGCGGCACCGTGTCGCTCGTCGCGAGCATCCCGGGCACCGCGGAGATCCAGCTGCAGGCCGAGCTGCTGCGCAACGAGCTCAGCATCATCGGCACCTATGAGGCCGACATGATGGTGCCATCCGTCTACTGGCCGTGGACCCGGCCTCGCAACCGCCGCGCCGTGCTGCGCCTGCTGCAGGAGGGCCGGCTGTCGTTCGAGCACCTCATCACCCACGTCGTGCCGTACACCGATGCGGAGCGGATGTTCGCCACCATGCACGAGCCGGGAGGCGACTGGATGGGCGTCGTCTTCGACTGGCGCTGAGCATCCGGCCCCCGCCCGGCCACCTCCGACCCGACCGACAGCAAAGGATGACCGCATGACCATCGATGTGCACGCACACCTGCACCACCACCACGAGGACTTCACCGACACCTTCCGCACCGAATCGCGCCGCGCCCACCCCGACGGAGCGGAGGTCGACCTGACGGTGCACTGGGAGGCCTACCGGGCCGGAGCCCCCGCCGACACGGTGTCGATCGTCTTCGGCGGCAAGGCCCGCCGTGCCGGGATCTGGGTCGACGACGCGAAGATCGCCGCCCTCGCCGAGCAGTACCCGCAGAGCGTCGTCGGCTTCATGAGCCTCGACCCCACCCAGCCCGGCTGGCAGGAGATGCTGCGCCACGGACATCAGGAACTCGGCCTTCGAGGGATCAAGCTGATGCCGATGTACGCCGGATTCGACCCGAGCGATGCCGCGATCGACGACCTCTTCGCCTACGCCGAGGCCAACGGCCTGCCGATCGTCGCCCACACCGGCACCACCTTCATCTCCCAGGCGCCACTGGAGTACGCCCGGCCCGTGCACTTCGATGAGGTGGCGATGCGGCATCCGGAGCTCCGACTCGTGCTCGCACACCTCAGCCACCCGTACGAGGGCGAGTGCATCGCCATGATCCGCAAGCACGCCAACGTCTACGCCGACCTGTCGGCCCTGTACTACCGGCCGTTCCAGCTGTGGCACTCGCTGCGCCTGGTGCAGGATTACGGGGTGTGGCATAAGGTGCTGTTCGGCTCGGACTACCCCTTCGCCACGGTGAACGACACCATCGAGGGTCTGCGCCGGCTCGCGGCGCTTCCCGGCATCCCCGGCCTCGACCCCCTTGACCCCGCCGGCATCGAGGGCATCATCGCCCGCGACGCCCTCACCCTCCTCGGCCTCGCGCTCGACCGCTCGTAGGGCGGACGGGACTTGAACCCGTGACCGACGGATTATGAGTCCGCTGCTCTAACCAGCTGAGCTACCGCCCCGCGCGCTCGGCCGCGAAGCACGAGGAGCGCGTGACTACGATACCGCGGGTTACGCGTGCTCCTCGGCAGCGGGCGGCGCCACCACCGGATCGGTGACCGGCTCGCCCCGGTAGAGGTGCTCGAAGGTGGTGAGGGTGCGCTGGATGTCGTGGGCCGCCACGATCGAGAGCGACTCGCGCTTCAGCACGTCGAGCTCCTCCTGCGGGAGGCGCAGGATGTGCTCCAGCCGGTCGGCGAGCTGCTGCGCATTGCCCGGCTCGAACAGGAACCCGTTCTTGCCGTCGTGCACGAGGTGCGGCAACGCCATCGCGTCGGCGGCGACGACCGGCAGACCGCTCGCCATGGCCTCCATGGTCGCGATGCTCTGCAACTCGGCGATGGAGGGCATCGCGAACACCGTCGCGCGCGTGTACGCCTTCCGCAGTTCATCCTCGCTCACGTAGCCGGTGAAGGTGACCCGGTCGCCGAGTCCGAGCTGCTGCGCCATGGTCTGCAGGTTGCGCAACTGGTCGCCGCCACCGACGATCTCGAGCTTCGTGTCGAGGTCGGCGGGCAGCAGCTGCACCGCCTTCAGCAGCACGTCGATCTGCTTCTCGCCGGCCACCCGGCCCACGAACAGCACCCGGTTCTCGCGGCGGGGCGTGAAATCGGGCACGTAGTTGTCGACGTTGATGCCGCAGGAGATCGCATACACGTTGCCGATGCCGGTGGCCTTCTCGAAGAAGTCGGCGGCTCGGCGAGTGGGTGCGGTCACCGCATCCGCCCGGATGAAGGAGCGGCGCGCCGCGGCCCAGGCCAGCCCGATCGCCCAGTTCTGCAGGAACTTCGGGATGATGACGGTGAACGCCATCATGTTCTCGGGCATCACATGGTTGGTGCCGATGATGCGGATGCCCCGCTTCTCGGCCTCGGTCGACACACCGCGGCCCACGATGATGTGCGACTGGAAGTGCACCACGTCGGGTTTGATCTCGTCGATGATGCGGGCGCTGTTCTGCTTGATGCGCCACGGCAACGCGAAGGTCAGCCAGTCGTGCGGGTACCAGCGCCAGCTGTACAACCGGTGCACCGTGACCTTCTGGCCGTCGTACTCCTCGACGTGGGCGCCCACCGGCAGCTTGGCCGAGGGGGCGACCACGTGCACGTCGTGCCCGCGCGAGGCAAGGCCCGAGGCGAGGTGCTCGGCGAAACGCGCCGACCCGTTCACGTCGGGCGAGAAGGTGTCGGCGCCGATCAGGATCCGCAGAGGCCGGTTCGTCGCGCCGGGCGCCTGGGGCGCATCCGTTCGATCGTGCGGATCTCGGGAGTCTGTCAAACCGTGTCTCTCTGCTCGTGTCCGATGGCGTCGCTCATGGCTCGGCCCGTTCGCTCGCTCTGAAAGAACTTACCTTAGCGCTGGGCCTGGGGGTGATAACGCGCCAGGCCGAACACTCCCAGGATGGCCACCAGCCCGAACGCGAGGAAGGCGAAGATGGCCCACAGCGGAGCCTGCGAGGCCTCGCCCAGCACGATGATGCCGATGGCCACCGCCACCAGGGGGTCGATCACGGTGAGCCCCGCGATGACGAGATCGGGCGGGCCGGAGGCATAGGCGTTCTGCACGAAGTACCCGCCGAGCGCGGCCGCGGCGAGCAGGCCCGCCAGCGCCAGCACGGTCAGCCACTCGAAGTGGGCTTGGAAGATGCGGCTGATGACGACCTTGGCGAGCGTGGCCACGAATCCGTACAGCACACCGGCGCCCACGATGTAGGCGATGGCCTTGAACCGTTTGCGCAGCAGCGCGAAGGTCGCCCCGAACAGCGCCAGCACCACGCCCAGGATGATGAGGATGGTGATGAGGTTCGCCGTGGTCACCGGTTTGTCGACCGCCGTGAACGCCGCCACCAGCACGAACGCTCCCACACCGCCGACGCACAGCACGATGGAGATGACCGAGCTGCGGTTGAGGTTGACGTGACTGATGCGGGAGTTGAGCACGGCCGTGATGACGAGTGCCACCGCCCCGAGCGGCTGCACCACGATGATGGGCGAGAAGCCGAGGCTGGTGAGCTGGAAGACGATCGCGAGCCCGAGCATGAGCGTGCCGATGACCCAGGAGGGGCGGCCGAGCAGCGCCATCAGCTGGCGGACGCTCAGCCCCTTGTCGGCGTCGTGCGTGTTCGCCTCGACCTTCGCCACTCCGCGGTGCTGGAACTGCGCGCCGAGGCTGAGGAAGATCGCACCCACCAGCGCGATCGGGATGCCGATGAACTGCTTCGGATCGAGTGCGATCGGGTCGCTGAGCTCGAACAGTCCAGGAGGCACTCATCGACAGTACCCCGGAAGGCCCGCCGTTAGGCTTAGCGAATGGCCGTTCTCCCGATTCGGATCTCCGGAGATCCCGTTCTGCACTCCCCCGCCGCCCCCGTCGGCCAGATCGACGACGAGCTCCGCCGGCTCGTGGGCGACATGTACGAGACGATGGATGCGGCACCCGGCGTGGGCCTCGCCGGACCGCAGGTAGGGGTGCCGCTGCGCCTGTTCGTCTACAGCTGGACCGATGACGACGACGTGCTGCACCGGGGGGTCGCCATCAATCCGCACCTGTTCATCACGCCTACTTCGGTCGAGCCGGCCGATCCCGACACCGAGTCGGAGGGCTGCCTCTCCTTCCCCGGGCCCCGCTTCCCGCTCACACGCGGTGCGGCCGCCATCCTGCGGGCGACCGACCTCGACGGCAGTGACTACGAGATCGAGGCGGACGGCTGGCTCGCCCGTATCTTCCAGCACGAGTTCGACCACCTCGACGGGCTGCTCTACGTCGACCGCCTCGACCACCACTACGAGCGCGCCGTGGCGAAGATCACGCGCAAGCGCGGCTGGGGCGTGCCGGGCAACGCGTGGCTTCCCGGCGTCGACGACCTCGACGCCTGAGCGCCGGGGTGCTTCCCGCCCCCGTCAGGTGAGGGCGCGGATGAGGGCGGCGACAGCCGCCGCCGCGATGACCACCACCACGAACGGCACGCGTAACGCGTACAGGCCGGCAGCGACGAGGACGGCGGGTACGCGCGCGTCGACCTGGATCGACTGGCCGGCCCCGAGGGTCTGCACCGCGATGAGGGCGGCGAGGAGCGCGACCGTGAGCAGGTTCGCGATGCGGGCGACGGTCGGATGCTCGAACGCCCGCGGCGGGATGAGGTACCCGGCGACCTTCAGCGCCGCGCAGATCACCGAGGCGAGGATGACGATGTTCCAGGCGCTCATGAGTCGTCTCCGGACCCGGCGCGCTTCTTCGTGCCGAGCAGATCGAACGCGCCGACCACGACCGCGACGACGGCCGCGACGAGCACCGGCAGGCCCGGCGTCAGCACGGGGGTGAGCAGGGTCGCGACGAACGCGGCGCCCACGGCGACGGCCTGCGTCTGCCGCTCCTTCAGCCGTGGCCAGAGCAGACCGAGGAAGGCGGCGGCCGCCGCCGCATCCAGCCCGTACGCGCTCACGTCGCCGAGCAGGTCGCCGATCAGGGCACCGATGAGCGTGGTGAGGTTCCAGCCGAGGTAGATGGCGATTCCGGTGGCCCAGAAGCCGACCCGCTGCGCGGCCGGAGTGCGCTGCGCCGTGGCGACGGCGACCGACTCGTCGATCGTCAGCTGAGCGGCGGCAGCGCGCCTCAGGAAACCCTTCCCGACCACCGGCGACATGCGGATGGAGTAGAACACGTTCCGGGTGCCGAGCAGTGCCGCGCTCGTGATCGCCGAGGGCCCCGCGGTGAGCCCGCCGGAAGCGAGCACCCCGATCAGTGCGAACTGCGACCCACCCGTGAACATCACCAGGCTGAGGAAGCAGGTCTGCCAGATGTCGAGGCCGGACAACGTGGCCAGAGCGCCGAACGAGACACCGTACGCCGCCGTGGCGAGACCCACCGCCAATGCCGCCCGCAGCGCCGCCCGCTCCTCCGGGGTTCGACGGGAGGTGCGGGGCATCATCCGATGATGCCAGACACCGACGAGACTGGGAAAACAACCCCTGTTGCCTGAATCGGCCGCCGCGTACTGTCGATCGCGGGGAAACAGGGAGAGCAGGCGTCGATGCCGAGGGAACACCAGTACACACGCGTGATCCACCACCATGGCCGCACGTACTTCGCCACGACGACCATGTCCGAGATCTTCGTGGCGCACGCGCGCGACATCGCCGAACGGGGCGACACCGAGCTGGTTCCGCTCCTGCACAAGGGCGGGGTCGACCTGCTGCTGATCGGGCCCACCACCCGGTACGCGGTGGCCGAGATCGAGGTGGGATCGGCACTCGACGCGGCAGCGGCGGCCGCCCCTGCCGCGGCTGCACCCGACGCGTCCGTGGTCGCCGCACCGCCCTCGCTTCCCGGCCGTGGTGCCGGTACGCGGCCGCACCGGATCGCCGGCTGACCGCACGAACTCCGCCCGCATCGCTCGCTGCCGGCCCGCACTCCGCATAGGGTCGGAGTCACGACGGTCATCGGCGCACGGAGGGAGGCGGGTGGACAGCATCGAGCGGTTCGCGTACTACCTCGAGACCGACCTCGGCGAGTGCGCCACCATCTCGCTCGAGCGGGTGCCACAGCACAGCGGAGCCGGGTGGATTCGCATCGACCCCTTCGAGCGTGCCGCCCTGCCGCTGACGATCTTCGCCGGTCGGGACGAGATCCCGTACATCGAGTTCGGCGACGTCGCCGACCACGAGTGCATCGGCAACGCGCGCTTCACCGATGGCACGCCGATCGGCCCGGTGGCCGAACTGGGACTGATGATCTCCGCCGTCGCGCTGCACGGCGCGGCGCTGCACCGTGCTTCGTTCGGGCGGCGCTCACTGCACCTGGGGCGCAGTGGGCCGGCTCAGGCGGCGACCGCCCTGCATTCCTGGCCGCCCATCCATGCCGAGCTGGGCGCCATGCTCACATTCATGCAACCGCCCGACTACGCGCTGCTCCGGCCCGGATTCCTGCGCGTCCCCGCTCGCCGACCGAAGCCGCTGAAACGCAGCCCGCACGCGGCGAGTACTCAGGGCATCGGCGGAATGAAAAAAGGCCCCGCGGGTGGAGCCGCGAGGCCTTCGCTCCCCGACTTGGACTCGAACCAAGAACCTGCCGGTTAACAGCCGGCTGCTCTGCCAATTGAGCTATCGAGGAATGCTGCTGAAACAGCTTCAATACACTATCACTGATTCCGGCCCGCCCCTGACATCGACCGCGGGTCAGTAACCGGCCTGCGGATCCGCCCGGCCCGCGAAGTCCCCCCGGCCGAGGAAGGCTCGCACGTTGTGCCGCACCCGCGCCGCCAAGAGCGGCGCGTTCATCTCCGGCGTGTCGGCCGAGTGTGGCGTGATGATGACGTTCGAACGACCCCAGAGCGGATGCCCGTCCGGCAGCGGCTCAGGGTCGGTGACGTCAAGGGCCGCCCCGGCGAGCGCTTCGGAGTCGAGGGCGGCGAGCAGAGCATCCGTGTCGACCAATCCGCCGCGGGCGACGTTCACGAGGAACGCCGTGGGCTTCAGCAGTGCGAACTCCGCCGGGCCGAGCAGCTTGTCCGTGCCTTCGGTGTGGGCGGCGGCGAGCACCACGAGGTCGGCCTCGGGCAGTACGTCGCCGAGGCGTTCGGTCGTGACGGTGCGACGCGCTCCCGGCAGGGGTTCGTCACGTCGGCGCACGACCGTCGCGTCGACGCCGAACGGCTGCAGCAGGCGCAGAAGCTCCACGGCGATGCCGCCCGCACCGACGATCACGACGTTCAGTCCGTAGAGCGACCAGCCCGCCTTGGGGCCCCAGGAGGTGGCGCGGATGCGTTCGGGCAGGTCACGCAGGAGCGCCAGCGTGAGCAGCAGCACGTGTTCGGCCACCGGTTGCGCGAAGGCGCCCTTCGCGCTCGTCCACACCCGTCTCGGCCGGTCGTGCGCGCGCATCAGTGCGGTGAAGCGGTTCACGCCCGCCCAGGGCAGCTGCACCCAGTCGATCTGCGGATTCGCCTCGAGGATGGCGCCGAGTTCGTCGGCTCCCGTCGGACTCAGCCAGACGATCCCGCGGGTCTCGGGGCCGAGCGGGGCGACCACCGCTCCCGCCTCCTCGGCGGCGCGAACCAGGTGCGGGTCGGTGGTGGGCAGGACCGCGATCGGCCCGGGCTCTGGGCGCTCTTCGGGCGGCAGCGTCTCGGCCGGGACGGCCAGCACTTCGCGGTGCCGGCTGCGGTAGGCGGCGCGGGGCATCAGCGCGACCCGCCCGCAGCGGCGTCGCCGCTCACGCCGCGGCCGCTCGGGGCCTCGTCGCCGTCGGCGTCGCCGTCCGCGTCCGCGTCGGCCCAGTCGTCCGCATCGGCCCCGTCGTCGTAGCCGTCCGCGTCGTCGTAGCCGTCCGCGTCGTCGTAGTCGTCCGCATCCTCGCCATCGCCGTCCTCCTCGGGGTCGTCCCCGTACGTCTCCCGGGCGAGGCCCGCGACGTACGGGTGCCGCGGGTCGGACAGCACGTCGTCGATCGGCCCCACGCCCACCACAACGCCCTCGTGGATGACCGCGATGCGGTCGACCGAGCGGCGCAGTGCGTCGAGATCGTGACTGACGATGAGGGCGCTGGCACCGCGGGATCGCTGCAGACCCGCGATGACGTCGACGACGGCGCCGCGCACCGAGACGTCGACACCCGCGGTCGGCTCGTCGGCGATGAGCAGCACCGGGTCGAGGATGAGGCCGCGTGCGATCGCCACCCGTTGGCGCTGCCCGCTCGAGAGTTCGTGCGGCTGCTTCAACATCGACCCGACCGGCAGCAGGAGCGCGTCGACGAGCGTCGCCGCCTTCAGGCCCGCCTCATGCCGGTCGTAGCGCTTGTCGCGGAGGAAGAGCGGTTCGGCGACCAGTTCGGCCACGGTCATGTTCGGGGTGAGGTTCGAGCCGGCATCCTGCGCCACATAGCCGACCCCCAGCGTGAGCTTGTTTAGCTTGGCGCGTTTGAGTCCGCGCATCTGGAAGCCGAGAACGTCGAGGCTGCCGCCGATGATGCGCGGCGAGTTCTCCTTGGTGCCGCGGATGGCTGCCTGACCCGAGGCCACGTGCGCCAGCGTGGACTTGCCCGACCCGCTGGAGCCGACGAGCCCCACGATCTCGCCCGGCTCGATGGTGAGTGTGAACCCCTTGACCGCCGTGAACGCCGGGCTCACGCTGTGCGCCGGGTACTCGATGGTGACATCGGAGGCGGTGAGCACGTTACGGTCTGCCATGGGATTCGAGCCTATTCGGTTCCCCTCAATCGGCCTGCAAGGCGCGGCGATCGGTCTCGAGTTGCACGAGTTCGCGCTGGATCTGCCGGTAGAGCTCGGGGTTCTCGACCGCGTCGGTGCGCTGGAGACGCCCCTTCACCTCCTCTTTCCGGCGCAGGAGGTGACGCTGGATGAGGTCGCGCGTGATGCGCCGCAGGTAGGTCTCGGGCTGGCGGTCGGGGCGTTCGGGCAACGGAGCGACGGCGAGTTCCTCCACCAGGCGCCGGTACTCCTCAGGCACGTCGCCTTGCACCACCGTCACCCAGTCGGGCCGCTCGAACGAGTCGACGTTACGGCCGATGGCATCGCGGACGGCCGCGAGCGGCGCGTTGCTGAAACCGCATCCGCTGGCCTGCACCAGGAGGTCACGCCCGACCACGGTCGGCGCCTGGAGCATCGCCATCAACGCGTCCCGCTCCGTGCGGGCTGCCGTGGTGGCCGGCAGCTGGGTGATCGACACGCTCGGGCGCACCACCGCTGCCGCCGGGGCCTCCGGCAGGGAGGTGACCGAGGCCACGAGCGGGTCGCCGGCGGGGTCGGGGTGGCTCCGCGCGAGGGCCTGGCCCTCCGGCCCTCGGCCCACCGCTGCCAGTTCGCGCCCCTCCGCACCGGGTGATGCGGATGCGCCACGCGACCGCGACCCGCTGCTCTCCACCATGCGCCGCACGTCGTCGAGCTCCATCGCGAGCATCTTGGCCAGCTGCCGGGTGTAGGCCGGCCGCAGGGCGGGGTCGCGGATGTCGGCGACGATCGGTGCCGCATCGCGCAGCGCCGCGACCCGGCCCTCGACGGTGTCGAGGTCGTAGGCGGCGAGCTTCTGTTTGATGACGAACTCGAACATCGGCTTCTTGCCCTTGACCAGCCGCCGCACGGCGTCGTCGCCCTTGGCGAGGCGGAGGTCGCACGGGTCGAGACCGTCGGGTGCCACGGCGACGTAGGTCTGCGCGGCGAACCGCTGCTCCTCGCTGAACGCGCGGAGCGCGGCCTTCTGGCCCGCCGCATCCGGGTCGAAGGTGAAGACCACCTCGCCGAGACCCGCGCTGTCGTCGGAGAGCACGCGGCGCATGATCTTGATGTGCTCGACGCCGAACGAGGTGCCGCAGGTGGCGACGGCGGTGGTGACGCCGGCGAGGTGGCATGCCATCACATCGGTGTACCCCTCGACGACGACCACCTGACGGCTGCGGGCGATGTCGCGTTTGGCCAGATCGAGCCCGTAGAGCACCTGCGCCTTGTGGTAGACGAGGGTCTCGGGGGTGTTGAGGTATTTCGGGCCCTTGTCGTCCTCGAACAGTCGGCGGGCGCCGAAGCCGACGGTCTGCCCGGTCTGGTCGCGGATGGGCCAGATCAGTCGCCCCCGGAATCGGTCGTAGGTTCCGCGGTCTCCGGCGCTGAGGAGCCCGGCGTCGGTGAGCTCGCGCTCGGTGAAGCCGCGGCCTCGGAGGTGCTTGCCGAGGTTGTCCCACCCCTGGGGCGCGTACCCGATGCCGAAGTGTGCGGCGACGGAGGCGTCGAAGCCGCGCTCACCGAGGAACGAGCGCGCGAGGTCGGCGCCCGGCGCGGTGAGCTGCTCGGCGAAGTACTCGCGTGCGGCCTCGTTCGCGGCGAGCAACCGGGCGCGGTTGCCCTGGTCGACGGCCGCCCCGCCGTCTTCGTAGTGCAGCTGGTAGCCGATCTTCACGGCCAGGCGCTCGACGGCCTCGGCGAAGCTGATGTGATCCATCTGCTGCAGGAACTTGTAGACGTCGCCGCCCTCGCCGCAGCCGAAGCAGTGGTAGAAGCCGACCTGCGGGCGCACGTGGAAGCTCGGCGACCGCTCGTCGTGGAACGGGCACAGTCCCTTGAGCGACCCGGACCCTGCGCTCTTCAGGGTGACGTAGTCACCCACCACGTCGGCGATGTTGACCCGGGAGCGGACTTCGTCGATGTCGCTCCGACGTATCAGCCCTGCCATCTCTCTAGGATACGTTCCGGCTGTGCACCGGTGTCGCTCGCGTCGCATCCGGCGCCAGCAATCGGGCGTGCCACGCCTCGGCGGTCTGGTCGGTGAGGCTCGCGACCTGGTCGACCACGATGCGCTTGCGCTCGGCGTCGGTACCGGCCTGCTGCCAGTCGTCGGCGAACGCGCGGTCGAGCGAGCGGCCGTCGGACTCCCAGAGGGCGTCGGCGAGTTCGAGCAGCAGGGTGCGCTGCCGCTGGTAGATGGGCTGCCGCGCGTCGTTGCTCATCACGAACACCGACACGATGCCCTTGAGCGTGGCGATCTCGGCCGCGACCCAGGGTGGCACGACCACGTCAGCGCCGTACCGCGTGATGCTCGTCGCCGGGAACGACTCCCGGGTCGCCCGCGTTGCGGCGCCGGCGAAGCGGCCGATCAACTGGCTGGTGAGGTTCTTCAGCTTCGCGTGCGCCTGCCGCGAGTCGTCCCACTCCGACAGCCACACCTGCAGTGAGTCGAGCCGCTCGAACGCCTCGGTCAGGTCGTCGAGGCTGAACGCCCCGCCGGCGCGGGAATGGATGCTGCGGATGAGCGAGGCGTGGTCGGCCCGCGCGCCGAGCACCGGAACGTCGATGTAGCCGTTCAGCACCGCGTCTTCGAAGTCGTGCACGGAGTAGGCGATGTCGTCGGAGAGATCCATCACCTGCGCCTCGACGCAGAGGGTGCGAGCCGGTGCGCCCCGCCGGAGCCAGGTGAACACGGGCACGTCGTCGTCATAGACGCCGTACTTCAGGCGACCGCTGGCGTCGGGCACCGGGTCGGAGACCGTCCACGGGTACTTGCAGCTCGCATCGAGGCTCGCCCGGGTGAGGTTGAGACCGACGCTGCGGCCGCTCTCGTCGACCACCTTCGGCTCGAGCCGGGTGAGGATGCGCAGACTCTGCGCGTTGCCCTCGAACCCGCCGATGTCGCGTGCCCAGTCGTTGAGCGCCCGCTCCCCGTTGTGCCCGAACGGCGGATGCCCGAGGTCGTGCGCGAGGCACGCGCTGTCGACCACGTCGGGGTCGAGATCGAGGCTGTTGGCGAGCTCTCGCCCCACCTGGGCCACCTCGAGGGAGTGGGTGAGCCGGTTGCGGGCGAAGTCGGCGACCACGGCCGGGCTCAGCACCTGGGTCTTCGCGGCCAAGCGGCGCAGCGACGAGGAGTGCAGGATGCGCGCGCGGTCGCGCGCGAAGTCGCTGCGCCGGGTGTAATGCTCTTCGGGCAGGAACCGCTCTGCGTCGGCCTCGGAGTAGCCCTTGGTGGGCGTGGCCGTCGAGAGGTTCGGCAGCGGCTCAGCCACCACTGTGCGTCAACTCCGCTGCGGCCAGGTCGACCCGCCCTGCGCTCTCGAGCGTGCGCGACTCGAGCCAGCGGTCGGGCAGCGACGGGTTCTTCGGGCTGCCGGCCCGGCCGCGCGGGCCTTCGGCGTCGGCACCGGGGTACGGCTCGCTCCAGTCGAGCGTGGCCAGGATCTCGTCCATCTGCGCCAGGCTCGTGACGGTGCTGAGCGCGGCCCGCACCTCGTGCCCGGCCGGGTAGCCCTTGAGGTACCAGGCGATGTGCTTGCGGATGTCGCGGCAGGCGTGCCCCTCGTCGCCGAAGAACTCCACCAGCAGCTCGGTGTGCCGGCGCAGCGTGCGGGCCACGTCGCCGAGCGAGGGTGCGGCGCGCAGCGCGTCGGCCTCCGCCGCGCCGAGTTCGCCCGCGCGCACCCGGAACGCGGCCGCCAGATCGCCGAACAACCACGGCCGCCCGAGGCAGCCGCGGCCGACCACCACGCCGTCGCAGCCGGTCTCGTCGACCATGCGCAACGCATCCTCCCCCGACCAGATGTCACCGTTGCCGAGCACTGGGATGCTCGTGATGGTCTCTTTCAGGCGCGCGATGGCCGACCAGTCGGCGTGCCCGCTGTAGAAGTCGGCCGCGGTGCGGGCGTGCAGCGCGATGGCGCTCACCCCGGCGCCCTCGGCGGCCTTCGCCGCCTCGAGGTAGGTGAGGTGGTCGGTGTCGATGCCTTTGCGCATCTTGACCGTCACCGGGATGTCTCCCGCCGCATCCACCACCGACTCCACGATCTCGCGGAACAGATCGAGCTTCCACGGCAGCGCCGCTCCCCCGCCCTTCTTGGTGACCTTGGGGACGGGGCAGCCGAAGTTCATGTCGATGTGGTCGGTGCGGTCTTCCTCCACCAGGATGCGCGCGGCCGCGGCCATGGTGCCCGGGTCGACCCCGTAGAGCTGGATCGAACGCGGCGTCTCGGACGGGTGGTGCGTGATGAGCCGCATCGTCGACTCGTTTCGCTCCACCAGCGCACGGCTCGTGATCATCTCACTGACGTACAGCCCCGCCCCGAACTCCCGGCAGAGCCGGCGGAAGGCGGTGTTCGTGATTCCCGCCATGGGCGCGAGCACCACCGGCACGTCGAGCCGGATCGGGCCGATCGTGAGCCGGTCACCGGGCGTGGTACCCGCCGATGCGGCGGGCGGTGCTGGGGCGAGGGTTGGAGTGGACATCGGGTCAATTCTCCCAGACGGATGCGGGGGCTGCGTCAAGCACGGGAATCCTGTGGACGAAAGAACGGTTGAATGGCTCTGTGACGGAGAAGAACGGTATCGACCGTGTTCAGCAGGACGCCGAGGCCCGGGGCATCCCGGTGGAGATCGTGGAGCGCCCCGCCGCCGACTCGCTCGAGGGCGCCGCGGCTCTCTTGGGCCTCGCGCCGGGCGACATCCTGAAGAGTCTGGTGGTGAAGCGGCACGACGGCGACTTCCTGTTCGCCCTCATCCCGGGCGACCGGCAGATCAGCTGGCCGAAGCTGCGCGCCCTGGTCGGCGTGAACAAGCTCTCGATGCCCCACCAGGACGTCGCCCTGGCAGCCACCGGCTACGAGCGCGGCACGATCACGCCGCTCGGCTCCACCACCGCCTGGCCCGTCTACCTCGACGCCTCGTTCACGGGCAAACGCGTCGCCATGGGCGCGGGCGCTCACGGCCACAGCGCCTTCGTCGACGCCGACGCCCTGGCCCGCGGCCTCGACGCCGTGGTCGCCGACATCTCCGACCCACTCCCTGCGCGCGGGTAGGCTCGCCGACCCGTCAGTTGCGGTGGGTATGCGGTCGCCAGACCGACCACAACTGACGGCTCGACAAGCGCGTTCAGAGCGCGCAGGCGTCGCCCTCGCAGGCCGCCCCGGCATCGCCCACGAGCGTGAGCGTCAGCGGCATGCGCGGCAGGATCTGCACCGGCTCGGGGGCAGGCTGCTGCGCAGCGGCGGCCGGTGCCGCCTCGGGCGCGGTCACGCGCCGACCTCCGTCTTCTCGTCGGTGACCTGGCGCAGCACCTGGGCGAAGGTCGACGCATCCTGCGCCCCCGACACCCCGTACTTGCCCTCGATCACGAAGAACGGCACGCCCTGGATGCCGTACGCCACCGCCGTCTGCTGATCGGCGCGCACCGCGGCCAGGTACTCGTCCGAACTCAGCGAGCGCACCACGTCGTCGCGGTCGAGACCGATCTCCACGGCCAGGTCGGCCAGGCCCTCGATCGTGCCGACCTGCCGGCCCTCCACGAAGTAGGCCTTCAGCAGCCGCTCCTTCGCCTCCAGCTGCAGCCCGCGCGCCTTCGCGTAGTGGATCAGCTGGTGCGCCAGCACCGTGTTCGCGTGCTGCAGATGGTCGTAGTCGTAGTCGAGGCCGACGGATGCGGCGATGCCGGTCACCCGCTCGAGCATCGGCCCGATCTGCTCCCGCGGGAAGCCCTTCGACTCGAGGAAGTCCTCGTGCGTGCCGTGGAAGTCCACCGGCGTGTCGGGCGAGAGCTCGAAGCTGTGGTACTCGATCTCGACCGGCAGAGCGCCGTCTTCCTCGCCGTACGAGGCGATGCCGTTCTCGAGTTTGCGCTTGCCGATGTAGCACCACGGGCAGGCGATGTCGGACCAGATGTCGATCTTGATGGCGTCACTCACACAAGACGCAACACGCGCATCCGCGATCTCATTCCGTGTTCGAGGGCCTCGACGAAGCCGAATCCGAATCCGAATCCGCCACCGGCGCGTCGACCGCCCCGCCGAACCGCCGGTTGCGGCCGGCGTAACGCTCGATCGCCTGCCACAGGTCGACCCGGGTGAAGTCGGGCCACAGTCGATCGAGGAAGACCATCTCGGCGTACGCCGACTGCCAGGGCAGGAAGTTCGAGGTGCGCTGCTCCCCCGACGACCGCACGAACAGGTCGACGTCGGGCAGCTCGGGCACGTACAGGTGCTTCTGGATGAGTTTCTCCGACACGGCCGACGCCCGGATGCGCCCGGCCGCGACGTCGTCGGCGATCGCGCGCACCGCATCCGTGATCTCGGTGCGGCCGCCGTAGTTGACGCACATCGTGAGGGTGAGGGTGGAGTTGCGGGCGGTGAGCCGCTCGGCGAACTGCAGCTCCTTGATGACGGATGCCCAGAGCCGAGGCCGGCGCCCGGCCCAACGGATGCGCACCCCCCACTCGTTCAGCTGATCGCGCCGGCGGTGCAGCACCTCCCGGTTGAAGCCCATCAGGAAGCGCACCTCGTCGGGCGACCGCTTCCAGTTCTCGGTGGAGAAGGCGTAGACCGACACGTGCTTCACGCCGATCTGGATGGCGCCCGCCACCACGTCGAGCAGGGCGGCCTCGCCCGCGCGGTGTCCCTCGATGCGGGTGAGGCCGCGCTGGTTCGCCCACCGCCCGTTGCCGTCCATCACGATGGCCACGTGCTTCGGCACCGCGGCCGCCGGGATGGCAGGCGGGTGGATGCCCGTCCAGTCCAGGGGGCGGAAGGGCTCGGCAAGGCGGGAGGTCTTGGGCACGGGACTCACTGGGGCTGGACCTTCTTCGTCTGCGACCGTTCGACGTGCTCGAGGGAGCGGAGCCCGCGTTCCAGGTGCCATTGGGTGTACGCGGCCACGATACCGCTCGCGCGCGAGCGGGTCGTCGCCTCCGAGGCGTCGGCCGTCGCCCAGTCGCCCGTGAGGAGGGCGGCGAGCAGCTCGAGGGTGGTGGGGTCGAGGCGCGGCGTGCCGGGCGGGGCGACCTGGTCGCTCACCACCCCGCCGAGCTGGACGACGAAGGCGGAGTGCGGTCCGGCCTCCCCGGTCACCGCGCAGTCGTGGAAGCTCGGCGCCCAGCCCGCCATCGAGAGCGCGCGGAGGAGGTACGAGTCGAGGGTGAGGGTGGGGCCGTGCTCGCCGCGCGCGAGTGAGCGCAGGGCGCCGACGAGCAGCAGGTACTGCTGCAGCGACGGCTCCTCCTCGGTGAGCTTGTCGGCCGTCTCGACCATCGCGCTGGCCGCGGTGTAGCTGGCGTAGTCGGCGGTGATTTCCGCGCCGTACGAGCCGATCGTGACGGCCTGGGTCACGGTGTCGAGCGAACGCCCCTCGTAGAACTGCACGTCGGCCACCATGAAGGGCTCGAGTCGCGCCCCGAACTTCGAGGCCGTTCGCCGCACCCCGCGCGCGACGGCGCGCACTTTGCCGTGCTGCCGGGTGAGCAGCGTGACGATGCGATCGGCCTCACCCAATTTGTGGGTGCGCAGCACGACGGCTTCATCTCGGTAAACGGGCACGGTCAATTATCCCGCGCCCAGACGCCGCGATGCCGGAGCGACCCGGCGCCCGCGCGAGCGGATGCCGGTGCGCAAAGGCCGGAACCATCAGAAGGCTTCGAACGCCCGCCCGAGCTGCAGCCCGCCCAGGATGATGAAGAGCACGGCCATGATCACGTTGTTGTAGCGGATCAGCGACGCCTTGGCCGATGCCAGCGGCGCCGCGAGCCGGTGCGACCCGCCGGCGAGCGACAGGGCGATGAGGCCCAGGCTCGACACCGCTGCGAACACGGCCGCCCCCACGAACACGAGCGACCAGGGCATGTCGGCCGCACCGAGCGACGCCCCCGCCGCGATGGCGATCGGCACGTTCTTGATGTTGGCCACACCCAGCAGAAGGCCGAGCCCGGCCGACTTGACGACGCCGAACGACTCCATCGCCGCCAGCCATTTGGGTTCGACGGGCTTGGCGCCCTTCTTCGGCCGCTTCTGCCAGCTGCGGAACGCGAGGTAGAAGAACAGTGCGGCGAAGGCGAAGCCGATCACGATGTGGAACACCGTGGCGAAGAACGAGTCGTTCTGGGTGGTGCCCTTCGACCCGGAGGCGAGCGCGAGGGTCAACGCGAAGAACGAGACCGCGAACGCGATCGTGAACGCCCAGGCGTTGCCGCGCCCGCGCGGCCCGAGCAGCAGGGTGATGACCGCCACGAGCGGCATCGGCGAGATGATCACCGCGAACGCGAGGGGAAGCGCCTCGCCGAGTGCATGCCAGAACATGCCCTCAGCGTAGTGCTCGCCCGCGCCGCGCCCGCGACTCGTCGCAAACCGGGAAAGCCGACGCTTTCAGCTCGGTTTGCGACGAGTCACCGGAGCGGATGCCCGCAAGGGCGCCTGCCCTAGACGGCGGCGAGCTCGCGGTCGGCGTCGCGCACGCGGATGGCGCGGTTGACCGCGGAGACGACGGCCTTGAGGCTCGCCGTGGAGATGTCGGCGTCGATGCCGACGCCCCACAGGCGCGTGCCGTCGACCTGCAGCTCGACGTAGGCGGCCGCCAGCGCGTCGCCCGAGGCGCTCAGCGCGTGCTCGACGTAGTCGTAGAGCTTGATCTCGATGCCCTGCTCGCTCATCACGTTGAGGAACGCCGCGATCGGGCCGTTGCCCGTCGCGCTCGTCTCGATGACGTCCTCGCCGACGCGCAACTCGACCTCGAGCGACACCGAGCCCGACAGATCGCTGGCCGTTCGGGTGCGGGTGAGCTCGAAGCGGCCCCACTTGTCCTCGGCGCGGTCGGCCGGCGCCGGCAGGTACTCGTCGTTGAAGATCGACCAGATCTCGTCGCTCGTGACCTCGCCGCCCTCCGCATCCGTCTTCGCCTGCACGACGCCCGAGAACTCGATCTGCAGCTTCCGCGGCAGGTCGAGGGCGTGGTCGGTCTTCAGCAGGTAGGCGACGCCGCCCTTGCCCGACTGCGAGTTGACTCGGATGACCGCCTCGTACGACCGGCCCAGGTCTTTCGGGTCGACCGGCAGGTAAGGCACGGCCCAGACCAGTTCGTCGACCGATTTGCCCTGGCGCGCCGCGTCGGCCTCCATGGCCTCGAAGCCCTTCTTGATCGCATCCTGGTGCGATCCGCTGAACGCGGTGTAGACCAGGTCGCCGGCCCAGGGGCTCCGCTCGTGCACCTTCAGCTGGTTGCAGTACTCGGCGGTGCGGCGCACCTCGTCGAGGTCGCTGAAGTCGATCTGCGGGTCGATGCCCTGGGTGAACAGGTTGATGCCGAGCGCCACCAGGTCGACGTTCCCGGTGCGCTCCCCGTTGCCGAACAGGCACCCCTCGATGCGGTCGGCGCCCGCCAGGTAGCCGAGCTCGGCCGCCGCCACGGCGGTGCCCCGGTCGTTGTGCGGGTGCAGCGAGATGATGACGTTCTCGCGGTGGTTCAGGTGCCGGCCCATCCACTCGATCGAGTCGGCGTAGACGTTGGGCGTCGCCATCTCGACGGTCGACGGCAGGTTGACGATGACCTTGCGCTCAGGCGTCGGCTCGAGGATCTCGAGCACCTGGTTGCAGATGTCGACCGCGAACTCCAGCTCGGTGCCGGTGTAGCTCTCGGGCGAGTACTCGTAGTAGACATCCGTGCCGGGGACCATGCTCTCGAAGGAGCGGCACAGCCGGGCGCCCTCGAGCGCGATGTCGATGATGCCCTGCTTGTCGGTGCGGAACACCACGTCACGCTGCAGGATGCTCGTGGAGTTGTAGAGGTGCACGATCGCCTGCTTGGCGCCCTTGATCGACTCGTAGGTGCGACGGATGAGGTGCTCCCGCGCCTGCGTCAGCACCTGAATGGTGACGTCGTCGGGGATCGCGTTCTCCTCGATCAGCGAGCGCACGAAGTCGAAGTCGGTCTGGCTCGCGCTCGGGAACCCGACCTCGATCTCCTTGTAGCCCATCTTCACGAGCAGGTCGAACATGATGCGCTTGCGCTCGGGGCTCATCGGGTCGATGAGGGCCTGGTTGCCGTCGCGCAGGTCGACGGCGCACCAGCGCGGGGCGACCTCGATGTGCTTCGCGGGCCAGGTGCGGTCGGGCAGGTCGACGGCGATCTGCTCGTGGTAGGGCCGGTACTTGTGGATCGGCATGGCCGATGCGGCCTGATTGTTCTTCATGAGTGCGTTCCTTCGTCAAATGTGGTGGTCAGCCAACAGCAAACTCCGCGACGAGGGAGGCCTGAAACTAGGACTCGTCGCGGCAGCTAAGAAGGAGCAGACCCGAAAGCACGTTCCGACGATATCACGGCTCCTGGCAGCGCCCGAATTCCTGCGACGCGCGGATGACCCAAGCTCTAAGTAGGAACTACTCATTGGGAGAAGGAAGATATCTTCCTACGCTCGATTTATGATTTCAACTAATTCTCATCTTTCGGAACTGCAGGCTCAAATACTTGAGTCCATTCTCACCCTCGCGGCCCGTGACCTCCCGACACACGGATTCGCGATTGCTAAGGAGATCAGCGACGTCGACCGCGCACGAAAACTGACTGCTCACGGCACCCTGTACAAAGCATTGGGGAAGTTGAGCGAACGCGGCCTGGTGGACTCCGAGTGGATACACGAGCCCGAAGTCACTGAGCGGCCACCACGCCGGGAGTACCACGTCACAGGGCTGGGCGAACGCGTGCTCGACGAAATTCACTCCCGAGCCCGAGCCGATGCTCCGCAATCATTTTTGGTCGTGAACGCATGAAGCGCCGCGCTAACGCGATGCCCAAGCACGCAACACGCATCGTGCTGGCCTGGGCTGGTTTTTACACTCGAGGCATCCCACGGCCGATCGCCGATGAACGCCGACGGGAGATCGCCTCCGATCTCTATGAGCAATCTCACGTCCTCGATGACGATAGATCCACCGCGAAACGCATCTTCGTGCGGGCCGTGCGCGGAGTTCCGGCTGACATAGCCTGGCGGGAACACCAGCTCAATCTCACGGAGAAGCGGCGCCTGTCGCAGGTGCCGGCCGGCAGTGCGTCCATCGCGATCCGTCTCTCGCTGATGCTGACTGCGATCAGCATCGTGGTGGCGATCAGTGGAGCCGTCGCGACGGTCCGCAGTTTCGCGAACGGCAACCCGATGAGCACCTCCGAAATGCCTATGATGCTACTCGCCAGCACAGTGATTGCTCTCGCAGGGCTACTGCTGGCGCGCCGGCCGTCGTCCCAACTCATCGGATCGATCGTTGTCAGCGTCAGCGTAGTGGCTCTTGGGGCGGCCGTGATCTACGGGATGCCATCTCTAGGCGGCAGCCCGTCCGATATTCTTGCCACGGTCACGATGAGCCTTCCGCGCGGACTCTGGGGTAAGGCGATTCTGATCACCCCCGCCCTGATCCTCGCCAGCGTGCCCCTAGCGCTCGGCATTCGGCTCACCACCCTGCGTCGGATCTGGTCGTCCTAAAGTTTTCATGAGCGGTGTTGACAAGGAAGTCCGCGCCAACACCGCTCATGATGACCGAGGAGGCATGTGGCGACTCGGGTCAAATGCCCTCGACGTCGTGCCTCGCAGCACCAACACAGCCACCTTTCTGCCAGTCGTACGGCGTATTCTCATAATCTCCGCTCAAGGCAAGGCGCACATCCGGCTGCTTTGCCAGTGGAAATGTGCTCATCCACGGGTCTTGAGCTCGGTAGGAATCGGTCATCAGCCAATACGGCGTCCCCATAACTTGGGTACCCCGCCGCCGCCATGCAAGCTCTCACCTGGAGTTCGACCTCCCAGCCCTGGCGCGCCGAAGTCCGATCGGCATCACTCCATTCGGACGGGATGTCTAAAGTGGACGCGTCACTGAAGTCGCTCTCCTCGAACCGAGGAAGACGCGCTGGAAACTCAAGCGGGCCGTTCGGTTGCCGACCGATCTGCTCGAGAGCCTGATTGAAACAGACCACCGCACTAGTGCGAAAGAACTGGAACGGTCGCTGGAAGTGCGCGTCCCAATCACTCGGAGGCGGCCCGCTGCTGGCCAGCGCGCCTGAATCGTCATAAGTCTCCTCCCACACCGGGAGGTAGCGGTAAGAATCGATTCCGCGCCGCAGCTGGCACTGTTGTGTGCTCTGTTGAACGGTGACCCATTCGCGCGCATTCTCTTTGTCCGCCTCTGGCCAATCGACCGGGATGACGATCGATATCGGTTCGGGGTCGGCGACCGGGGCAGGCGGCCAACTTGCGTCGTCAGGGGCATTCTTTGCTTCCGAAGCGCCCGGTGCCGAGACCGATCCACTCGACCCAGTCACTTCGGTATCGGCTTGATTGCCCGCGCACGCCGAAAGGGTGGTGATGGCCACAATCTGGACTAGGGCGACGGCAGGCGTTGAAAGACGGTTCATGATTCACCTCGATTATGAGGTTACATCACTTTAGCCGGAAGAGTTCACGGCGAGTCGCTCACGGGGCGACGCGGCCGTTCGCGTCGAACGCCGCCGATGTGAGCGGCATCAACCCCTGCCAGATCGTCTCCATCTTCTCCGCGCACATCTCGATCTCGCGCTGCGGGAAGCTCGGGAACGTCGTGTCGGGGCGCTTCGTGCGCAGCGACAGGAAGTTCATCAGCGACCGCGCGTTCAGGGTGACGTACATCGACGAGTAGATGTTGAGCGGCAGCACGATGCGTGCGACCTCGCGGGCGACGCCGGCCTCGAGCATCCGTTCGTAGGCCTCGAAGGCCGCCGTGCTCGCCGCTTTCACCTCCTCGGCCACCAGGGCGGTCTGCGCCGGCGTGCCGGGTAGGAAGTCGTAGGCGCCGGGCTTCCCGACCTGCACGAGGTTGCGATCGGCGCCCGGAACGTAGAACACCGGACGCAGCTGCCGGTAGCGCCCCGACTCCTCGTTGTAGCTCGCGATGCGGTGCCGCATGAACTCGCGGAAGACGAAGATCGGCGCCTGAACGTAGAAGGTCATCGAGTTGTGCTCGAACGGCGAGCCGTGCCGGTCGCGCATGAGGTAGTTGATGAGCCCGCGATCGCGTTTCGGGTCGGCCTCGGTGCCGGCCTCAGCGGCCTCGAGCGTCTGCTCACCCTGTGTCGACACGCGCGCTGCGAACAGCACGTCGGAGTCGCCGGCACTCGAGCGCACCAGCTCGACGGTCACGTCACTACGGAATTCGATGCTGCGCGGTTCGATCTCGGTCACCCCTTCACGATAGCCGCCGCGCGGCACGGGCAGCGTTCGTAACATTCGTCATGAACGGATGCGGCGGGTCGCCCGGCGCGTAGCCTGCGAGCACCATGAATCCGCTGCTGATCACCGCGTTCCTCCTCGGTCTCGTCGCCGTGAGCACCGTCGCGGGCTTCACCTGGCGGTCGCGGCAGGGCGCCGCTCGGGTCGTGGCGGAGGCGCACACGGTCGACCCCGCCGTGTTCTCGAACCCCGCCGCCGGCGCGCAGCAGGCGTCCGCCCCCGCATCCGCTCCCGCGCGCCTCGGCGCCCACGCGACGCTGGTGCAGTTCTCGACCGAGTTCTGCTCGAGCTGCCCCGCCACCCGCCGGCTACTGACCGACCTCGCCGGCGCGACCCCCGGCGTGGCCTATCTCGACGTCGACGTCACGCACCGGGCCGACCTCGTGCGGCGCTTCAGCATCCTGCAGACCCCCACCACCCTCATCCTCGACCGCGACGGCGTCGTGCGCTCCCGCATCGGCGGGGCCGTGCGCCGCGCCGTGGTCGAGACGCAGCTGAAGGAACTCGCATGATCGACCCCCGCGCACCGCGGTTCACCGCGGGCATCACCGCCGTGCTCCTGCTCGTCACGGTCGCCCTGAGCTTCGCCTTCCCGACGGATGCCTCGGTGGCGCCGGTCGCGCGCATCCTCTCCCCCGCGTTCGGGCTGCTCGCCCTGCTCAGCCTGCTCTTTCTCTGGGGTGCGACGGCGGGCGTGAAGCGGCACCCGTTCGGGCTGCTGTTCCGCACGCTGGTGCGGCCGCGGTTGGCGCCGCCGACCGAGCTCGAAGACCCGAAACCGCCCAGCTTCGCGCAGCTCGTCGGCTGCGTCGTCACCCTCGCCGGACTCGTGCTCGGCGCCCTCGGCGTGCCGTTCGCGCTCACGATCTTCGCCTCGCTGGCGTTCGTCGCCGCTTTCCTCAACGCGGTGTTCGGCTACTGCATCGGATGCCAGCTCTACCTCCTGCTGGTGCGAGCGCGACGGGTTTCGACGGGGACCTGACGGTAGCGGGCAAGTCGGCCTGACGAATGCGGCAAAGCCGAATAGTCTGGACGCACCGACGGAGAGGTCCAGCATGACTGTCACCAGCGAATCCACGACCGTATGGCGTGGCGACCTGCTCAGCGGGTCAGGCACCACGACCCTCGACACCTCGAAGGCCGGCAGCTTCGCCGTCGACTGGAAGGCGCGCTCCGAGGGCGCCGACAGCGTCACTACGCCCGAAGAACTTCTGGGCGCCGCCCATGCCTCCTGCTTCTCGATGGCCTTCGCCAACGCGCTCGCGCGCTTCGGCACGAGCCCGGAGTCGCTGCAGACGACCGCGGCGGTCACCTTCGACCCGGCCGAGGGCGTCACCGGCAGTCACCTGCTCGTGAGTGCCGTGGTGCCGGGCATCTCGGAGGCCGACTTCCAGCGCATCGCCGAGGAGGCGAAGGCCGGATGCCCGATCTCCCGTGCCCTCGCCGGCATCCCCATCACGCTCGAAGCGAGCCTCGCGTAGTGGCGGCCGGACGGCACCCCGCACCGCCGCATCCGCTGCCCGCCGCGGAGGCAACCCGATGAGCGCGCCACGCACCGTGCTCATCGCGGGCGGCTCGGGTTTCATCGGCACCGAGCTCGCCGCCCAGCTGCGCGCCGACGGGCACACCGCGCTCATCCTCGTGCGCCGGCCCGCCCGCACCGCCACCGAGCGCACCTGGGACCCGGAGGCGCGCTGGATCAAGACCGCCATCGTCGACGGCGCCGACGCGATCGTCAACCTCTCCGGCGCCTCGATCTCCCGGCTGCCGTGGACGCTGCCGTACAAGCGCGAGATCCTGCAGTCGCGCATCCAGGCCACCTCGACGCTCGCCGACGCCATCCTGCGCGCCGAATCGCCGCCGGAGGTCTTCCTCAGCGGATCGGCGGTGGGCTTCTACGGCGACCGCCCCGGCGAACTGCTCACCGAGAGCGCGCCCGTGGGCGACGGCTTCCTCGCCAAGGTCGCGGATGCGTGGGAGCGCGCAGCCGCGCCGGCTGCGGCCCGCACGCGAGTCGTCACGGCGCGTACCGGTCTCGTGGTGGGCCCGGGCGGCGGAGCGCTGAAGCCGCTGCGGTTCCTGGCCAAGGCCGGGCTCGCCGGGCCACTCGGCTCGGGCGAGCAGATCTGGCCCTGGATCAGCCTCTACGACGAGGCGGCCGCACTCCGCCACCTGCTCGACTCGTCACTCGACGGGCCGGTCAACCTCGTCGGGCCCGAGCCCGCACCCGCCGGGCTCGTGGTGCGCGAATTCGCCGAGCAGCTGCACCGGCCGTACTGGTTGCCCGCCCCCGCGTGGGCCCTCCGCGCCGCCCTTGCCGACGCGGGCAAGGACTTGCTGCTCGCCGACCAGAACGTGTCGGCCCAGCGCCTCGTCGCCGACGGCTTCGCCTTCCGCGACGCCACCCTGGAGTCCGCCCTCGCCCACGCTGCGTAACCCGCCCGCGGCCCCCGTCGCGCGCCACCAGGCCGCATGCGCCGACCCGTCACTTGTGGTGGGTATAGACGCGCCATTCCAACCACAAGTCACGGATCGATGGGGCTGGGGGCGCCGGGCGGGCGTGGGGCGGCGAGGGGTGCGTCAGCGCCCGCGCTCGAGGTGGATGGCGGTGCGGAGGGCGCCGCGCGCGCGACGGCGGTCGCCCGACGCGTCGTAGGCGAGCCCCAGGCGGAACCAGGCCCGCCAATCGGTCTCGTCGGCCTCGACCGCAGCGCGGTACTGCGGGAACTCCTCGTCGGCCGCCGCCCGCACCGGTCGCCCGCTCGCACGTTTGGGCAGGTCGTCGACCGGCAGCTCGCCCTCACGCTCGAGGCGCTCCACGAGCTGCTGCGTGCGCACCCCGAACATCACCTCCCGCACCAGCGCCCACGCGCCCACGATCGGCAGGATGATGAGCACCACCCCGATCGCGATGGCGATCGGCACCCCGGTGAGCACGAACTGCACCGCCCGCACCCCCACGAGCACGATGTAGACGGCGAGCAGCACCGCCATCAGCAGGGCGGCGAAGCGGTTCTTCACGGTTGCACGCTCGTGGCGGTCGCGGCCTGCCCCGACACGTTCTCGGGGGCGGGCGCGGGCGCCTCGGCCGAGGCATCGGCGGAGTCCGCGGCAGCGCCGGCGCCTGCCGCCCCGTCGGCGCCGAGCCCGAGCACCTGGTCGAGCCCCACGACGACGCCCCGCGCATCCGCCGCCGCTGCGAGCGACACCCGGATGCCGGCCGCATACGCGCTCGGCGAGATGGTCTCGTGCGAGATCGTGAGCACCTCGCCAGTGCCGCCGAACACGACGTCCTGCTTGGCGACGATGCCGGCCAGCCGCAGGCTGTGGATGGGGATGCTCGCGACCTGCTGCCCGCGCGCCCGCTGGTCGGTGTGCGGTGCGGCGACGGGGCCGAGCGCCGAACGCGCCGCGCCCATCAGCTCGGCCGTGCGCACGGCGGTGCCCGAGGGCGAGTCGACCTTGGTGGCGGCGTGCGCCTCGACGATCTCGATCGAGTCGAAGTACCGCGCCGCCATCGCTGCGAACGAGGTGGCGAGCACCGAGCCGAGCGAGAAGTTGGGGATGACGACGACGCCCGATCGCGGCTCGTCGCCGAGGGTGCGCCGGAGCGCCTGGATGCGGTCGGCAGACCAGCCCGAGGTGCCGATCAGCACGTTCTTGTCGTGCGCCACCGCGAAGTCCACCACGCCCTGGCTGACCCCGGGCACGGTCACGTCGACCACGAGGTCGGCGGCCAGCATGTCCTCGAGCGGGCTGCGCGAGTCGAGCGCCGCGACCAGGTCGAACCCGTCGAGTTCCTCGACGATCCCCGTGACGAGTCGCCCCATCTTCCCCGTCGCACCGGCCACCGCAACCTTCGTACTCATATGAGTAACCTACCCGGGCTCGCGGGGGCTCGTAGGCTGGGGGCATGCGCATCCGATCCGGCGACGTGACGGCCGAGGTCGAGCGCGGGCTGCTCGACGACTACTTCGCCTACCGGGCGGCGGCGTTTCCGCAGGCGGGCGGCTCGTACACGGTGTCGTACCCGTCTCCGGTCGACTTCGACGGGGTGAACGGCGTGTTCGTCGTGCTCGAGGACGACGAGGGCCGGGCGGTGGGCTGCGGTGGCATCCGGATGCTCGCCGACGCCGACGCCGGAATCGTGCGCTTCGAGGTCAAGCACGTCTGGCTCGACCCCGCGGCACGCGGCCGCGGCTGGGCCGGCGCCCTCATGGCCGAGCTCGAGCACCGCGCCCGCGCCTTCGGCGCCACCGAACTCGTGCTCGACACGCACGACTCCCTCACCGCCGCCGCCCGCCTCTACGCCCGCCTGAACTACGAGCCCATCCCCCCGTACAACACGAACCCCAACGCAACCAGGTGGTACCAGAAAAAACTCTGACCCACACCCCGATCTCCCCACGAGACCGAACGCAACAGGCCGCTCTCAGACGACCCAAGGTGAGGGTGTGGCCGAGGGGTGCGACCGCAGGCCGCTCCCCTCGACCGCGCCCTCACATGTCGCGCGGCGCCGGGCAGGGACCGGCGACGCCGGTGCAGCCCGAGCGAAGCCCGGGCCGCACCGCAGCTAGTACGGCTGGGGGTCGTTCACTCCCGTACGGAGTTCCACCGGGAGGTGGCCCAGGTCGTTGTGCGCCACCAGCTCCGGCAGCCGCCCCGCCTTGAAGCGGATGATGGTGAGGCCCGCGTGCGCCTGGTTGAGGCCGACCCAGCGCCACTCGGGCGCATCCATGGCCTCCCGAACGAACCAGGCGATCACGAAGTTGTGGGTGATCAGCAGGTCGTGGGTGGTGGCCCGCGACGGGGTGAGGAACTCGGCCACCGCATCCGCCATCTGAGCGCGGCCGGCCTCCACCTCGTCGTCGGTGACGGAATTGAAGAACGGCTCGAAGGTGTGCGGCATCTGCGGCGAGTACCCCGTCGGCACGCAGTCGAACAGCAGGGCGCTGGGCTTCGGATCGAGAGCGGGAAGGTGCTCGCTCATGATCAGCGCGGTCTGCTCGGCGCGCTGCAGCGGCGAGTGCCACACGTTGTCGAACGGCACACCGCCGAGCCGGTCGGCGATCAGTCTCGCCTGGCGGTGCCCGCGCGGCGAGAGCGGTCCGTCGTCGACGCCGTGCTCCGCGTCGAGCTGCTCGCCGTGCCGCACGAGGTAGAGGGTGTGCGCCATCAGGTGCTCACCACCTGACGGAGCGCGTCGTCGTCGACCGGGCCGACCGCCGCGATGCTGACTGGATGCGCGGCCAGCTCCTGCGCGAGCTCCTGCACATCCTCGCGGGTGACGGCCATCAGACGCCGCACGCTCTCGTCGAGGTCGACGAACTCGCCCATGGTGAGCTCGGAGCGGCCGAGCCGCGACATGCGGGTGTCCGAGTCCTCGAGCGCCAGCGCGGCCGAGCCCGAGAGCTGCCCGTGGGCGCGGTCGAGTTCGTCGGCGGTGATGCCGTCGGCGGCGAGCCGGTTCAGCTCGCTCAGCATGAGCTCGCTCACCGTGCCCGAGCGCTCGGGCGTGCATCCGGCGTACATCGTGAAGACACCGGCGTCGGAGTAGCTCGGTGCGTAGGAGTACACCGAGTAGGCCAGGCCGCGCTTCTCGCGCACCTCCTGGAACAGGCGCGACGACATCCCGCCGCCGAACGCGGAGTTGAGCACGGCCATGGTGGTGCGCCGTTCGTCGGTGGCCACGAGCCCGGGCATGCCCACCATGACGCTGACCTGCTCGGTGGGCTTGTGGGTGACGCTGACCGGGCGACCGGCGCCGAGCTCCGCCGGTTCGGCAGAGCGGCGGGCCCGAGGGGCGGACTCGATCGAGAGGTCCCAGCCCGACGCGTCGAGCGCGGCGGTGACGGCGGCGACGAGCACGTCGTGATCGACCGCGCCCGCAGCCGACACCACGAGATCGCTCGGGCGGTAAGAGGCGGTGTAGTGGTCCCACACGGCGTCGCGGGTGACGGCGCGGATGGTCTCGGGCGTGCCGCCGACGGGCCGGCCCAGCGGATGCTCGCCCAGCACCGCCTCGAACAGTCGCTCCCCCACGAGATCGCCCGGGTCGTCCTCGGCCATGGCCAGCTCCTCGAGGATGACGCCGCGTTCGGTCTCGAACTCACCGCGCTCGAGGAGCGAGGAGGTGAGCATGTCGGCGATGACCGTGATCGCCATCGGCAGATCGGCGTCGCGCACCTTCGCGTAGTAGCAGGTGTACTCCTTCGCGGTGACGGCGTTGTGCTCGCCGCCGACGGAGTCGAACGAGATCGCGATGTCGAGCGCCGAGCGACTCGGCGTGCCCTTGAACAGCAGGTGCTCGAGGAAGTGCGTCGACCCGAACCGCGACGGGATGCCCGCGACAGCGCCCAGTTCATCGCGCGACCCGGCCGCCACCCAGTACCCGATGGTGGCGCTGCGGCTGCCCGGGATGTGCTCGGTGAGGATGCGCACCCCGCTCGGCAGGATCGTGCGTCGCACCAGCCCTTCGGCGACGGTGCCGATCGACAGTTCGGGCAGGTCAAGAGGAAGTGGCACGGCGCTGTTCATCCTTGTCAGCCTACGCCATCGCCTCCGCTCGGCCCCGGTTCCGGCCGGTGCGCCGGGGCCGCACCACGCATCCGGTACGCCGTCGGACTGAGCCCTGTGGAGCGGCGGAATCGCTGCGAGAAGTACAGCGGATCGCTCCAGCCGACGTCCCGCGCGATCACCCCCACCGGGCGGTTCGTGAAGTCGAGGAGCTGCTTGGCGAGCAGCAGCCGCTCCCGCTCGACGAAGCGCTGGGGGCTCAGCCCGAGGTGCGCCGTGAAGAGGCGGCTCAACCGCGAGGGCGAAAGGCCGCCGACAGCGGCGAGCACCGGGACGTCGAGTTCGTCGGCGAGGTGCGCCTGCACGTACTCGACCACGCGGAGCACGCGTTCATCGGTCGGGCCCGACCGCGGGTTCTGCGTGTCGAGCCAGAGCAGAGCCTCCTCGAGGGCGTTCAGCGCGAACAACTCAGCGGTGGCGAGCGGGCTGCGCGCCAGCCCCACGGTGCGGCGCAGTGCCGCTCGCACGCGACGGAGCACCTCGCCTTCGACCCGCAGCCGGCCGACCCCCTCCCGGCGCCCCGGCCATTCCAGCAGTCCCGACCAGTCCGTCGGCGGGCGGAAATGCGCGAACAGGAACTCCCATGTCCCCGGTGCCGGCGACGTCGCGTAGTCGTGCCGGGCGCGTGGGGCGATCAGAATGGTGTCGCCCGCATCCGTCGTCAGCGATCCGTGGTTTCCGGCCACCCGGCCCGCTCCCGCCAGGGTGTGGATGAGGAGCCAGTCGTCCGTGCCGTGCGCCCGCCAGGTCGAGTAGTCAGCACCCTCGCGGAAGTGGCCGCCCGAGATCCGGTCGAACTCGGGATGCTTCGACTCCACACGGAGCCGTGCAGCAGGATCTTCATGGTTCATGACAGCAAATCCTATTCAGCTCCGGCAGCCAGTCCGGCAGTCTCGCTCGTATGTCTACTATCACCCCCTTCCCCGCCACCGACGCCGCCTCGCTCGCCGAGGAGTTCGATCGCCGCGGAGTCGTCCATGTTCCCGCGGTCTTCTCGCCCGAGGAGGTCGCCGAGATCCGCGAGTCCTTCATGGCTCAGGTCGAACGGGACCGCTCGATCGGGCACGACGACAAGGTCCCGGAGGACGATCCGCTGGCCCGGTATCCGCGATTCGTGCATCCGCACCGCCGCACCGACCTGGAGGTCGGCCGGCTCTCCCGCCGATGGATGCTCGACGAGCGCATCCTCGAGCGGGTGACCGCCATGTTGGGCCCCGTCTTCGCCGCCCAGTCGATGTTCTACTTCAAGCCGGCCGGCGGCCGCGGGCAGGCCATGCACCAGGACAACCTGTTCCTGCAGGCGCACCCTGAGACCTGCATCGCCGCGTGGATCGCGATCGACGACTGCGACAGCGAGAACGGGGGCCTCAGGATGGTGCCCGGCTCCCACCGCTACGAATTGGTGTGCCCGGAGGAGGCCGACGCCGACGAGTCGTTCACCAACGCCGAGGTCAAGCTGCCCGAGGGCATGGTCGCCGAGCAGACGGTGCTCGCCGCCGGCGACATGCTGTTCTTCCACGGCAGCATGGTGCACGGCTCCGGCCCGAACCGCTCGGCCGATCGCTTTCGGCGGTCATTGATCTTTCACTACGTGCCGCAGTCGAGCACCGAGATCGCGAAGTTCTACAACCCGCTGCTGGCGCCGGATGGCGCGGAGATCGTGGTTGCCGAGTCCGAGGACGGCGGCGCCTGTGGTGAGGGCTGGACCCCGGCCGGCCCGCACTGATCGGGAGACACGGATGCCCGCCCCGCGTCATGCGGGACGGGCATCCGTCGTGTCGGTCGAGGCTTAGCCCTCCGCGGGCTCCGTGGGGCCCTCGGAGTGGGCGGCTGAGCCCTCGGTGTCGGCAGCCTCGGCGAGGACCGGGGCGAGCGACAGCTTTCCGCGGTCGTCGATCTTCGTGATCTCGACCAGGATCTTCTGCCCGACGCCGAGCACGTCTTCGACGTTCTCGACGCGCTTGCCGCCGGCGAGCTTGCGCACCTCGGAGATGTGCAGCAGGCCGTCCTTGCCGGGGAGCAGGGAGATGAAGGCGCCGAAGGTGGCGAGCTTCACGACGGTGCCGAGGAACTGCTCACCGATCTCCGGGTTCTGCGGGTTCGCGATGGCGTTGACCTGCTGGCGCGCGGCCTCGGCCGAGGGGCCGTCGACGGCGCCGATGTACACGGTGCCGTCTTCCTCGATCGAGATGTCGGCGCCGGTCTCGTCCTGGATCGCGTTGATCGTCTTGCCCTTCGGGCCGATCAGCTCGCCGATCTTGTCGACCGGGATCTGCACCGAGATCACGCGCGGCGCGGTCGGGGCCATCTCGTCGGGCGCGTCGATGGCGGCGTTCAGCACGTTGAGGATCGCCTCACGGGCGGCCTTGGCCTGCTTGAGCGCACCGTCGAGCACCGAGGTGGGGATGCCGTCGAGCTTGGTGTCGAGCTGGATCGCGGTGACGAACTCGCTGGTTCCGGCCACCTTGAAGTCCATGTCGCCGAGCGCGTCCTCAGCACCCAGGATGTCGGTGAGCGCCGCGTAGCGGGTCTCCCCGTCGACCTCGTCGGAGACGAGGCCCATCGCGATACCGGCGACCGGGGCGCGCAGCGGCACACCGGCGTTCAGGAGCGACAGAGTCGAGGCGCAGACGGAACCCATCGAGGTGGAGCCGTTGGACCCGAGGGCCTCGGACACCTGACGGATGGCGTAGGGGAACTCCTCGCGCGAGGGCAGCACCGGCACGAGGGCGCGCTCGGCCAGGAAGCCGTGCCCGATCTCGCGACGCTTCGGCGACCCGACGCGGCCGGTCTCACCGGTCGAGTAGGGCGGGAAGTTGTAGTGGTGCAGGTAGCGCTTCTTCGTGATGGGCGAGAGCGAGTCGATCTGCTGCTCCATCTTGAGCATGTTCAGCGTGGTGACACCCAGGATCTGGGTCTCGCCGCGCTGGAAGATCGCCGAACCGTGCACGCGCGGGATGACCGCGACCTCGGCGTCGAGCGGACGGATGTCGGCGAGCCCACGCCCGTCGATGCGCACGCCGTCGCGCAGGATGCGGCCGCGCACGACCACCTTGGTGACCGACTTGTAGGCGGCGGAGACCATGCCGATGACCTCGGCATCCAGCTCGCCCGCTTCGACCTTGGCGGCGACGGCGGCCTTGACGCGATCCTTCAGGGCGTCGTCGGCGTTCTGGCGCTCGATCTTGTCGGCGATCTGGTAGATGCCCACCAGCTCGTCGTAGCTGAGCTCGGCGACGGCGTCGTAGGCGGCCTGGGTGTAGGGCAGGAACACGGGGTACTCCTGCACCGCCTTGTTGGCCTGCTGCGCCATCGAGGCCTGCGCCTCGACGAGCTGCTTGATGAAGGGCTTGGCGGCCTCGAGGCCCTCGGCCACGACGGCCTCGTTGGGCTTGACGGCGCCGCCCTTGATGAGGTTCCAGCTGTTCTCGGTGGCCTCGGCCTCGACCATCATGATCGCGACATCCTGCGAGCCGTCGCTGTTCGTGACGACCCGGCCGGCGACCACGAGGTCGAACACGGCGTCTTCGAGCTGCGAGTACTTCGGGAACGCGACCCACTGGTCGGGCTCCGAGCCGTAGCCGGGCATGAGCGCGAGGCGCACGCCGCCGATCGGGCCGGAGAACGGGATGCCCGAGATCTGGCTCGAGGCGGAGGCCGCGTTGATGGCCAGAGCGTCGTAGAACTCGTCGGGCGCGATGCTGAGCACGGTGATGACGACCTGCACCTCGTTGCGGAGGCCGTTGACGAACGACGGGCGCAGCGGGCGGTCGATGAGGCGGCAGACGAGGATCGCCTCGGTCGAGGGACGGCCTTCGCGACGGAAGAACGAGCCGGGGATCTTGCCGGCCGCGTACGACCGCTCCTCGACGTCGATGGTCAGCGGGAAGAAGTCGAAGTTGTCTTTCGGGTGCTTCGACACGCTCGTGGCCGAGAGCAGCATGGTGTCTTCGTCGAGGTACGCAGCGACGGCTCCCTGAGCCTGCTGCGCGAGGCGGCCGGTCTCGAAGCGGACGGTGCGGGTGCCGTACTTGCCGTTGTCGAGAACGGCTTCGGCGAATTTGATTTCAGGACCTTCCAAGAGGTCTTTCTCCTTTGTTTAGCGTCGCGGCCCCGTGTGGGCGTGCGACTCCTCGCGTGGGAGCAGGCATCACGGCAGCGAATGCGCGCCGGAACGTGTGTCGAAGGGCGACGCTGTGAATGAACACATGCTGGCCACCAGTAGAAAATCTCCGTGACGCACGCGCGTTTCGGAAACCCACCACCGAGGACCAGCTTCCTGCCAGCCTGCTCTCAACCTCTTCATCTTACCAGCCGTGAGCCGCAGAACCGAGGAACGCTCGCGCGGGTGTCAGCCGGGCACCGGCCCGAGGCCGAATTCGACCGTGAACGGGCGCGTGCTGCCCTCGATCGTGACCGGCACCACGAGGGCGGCACCGCGCGCCGCGAGCGCCCGCAGCTCGGCGCCGAGCGCGAAGTCGACCTCGCGCGGCACGAAACCGGCGCGGTAGAACACCCCGTCGTCGCCGACGATGTCGACGGCGACCCGCAGTTCCCGCCCGAGCCAGCGGCTGGCATCCGGTGTGAGCACCGCCGTGATCGTCCCGTGCGCCTTCGCCTGCGCGGCGTCGATGGCGTTCTGCCGGCGTTCGGTCTCGATCACCCGGAGCGTGCGGTCGGGCACGATCGGCACGAGCTCGATGCCGTCGAGAGTGCGCCGGGTGTTCTCGCTGTCCCGGCCGGTGCGCCGGAACAGCGGCAGCACGAGCAGCACGGCGATCACCACGGCCGCGACCAGCAGCCCGATCGAGAGCACCGGGCCGACCACCGGCCAGTCCGCGCGCGAGACGAAGTTCGCGGCGATGGCCAGGGCCAGCACCAGGGCGAACAGCAGGGCCTCCCAGCGCCAGAACGGCTTCCATCGGCGCGCAGAGTTCATTCCCCTAGTCTGCCCTGTCGACGGGCCAGCACCGGTCGTCCGCGGCCCGGCTCAGAGCCCGTGCATCGTGAACATGCGCGCCAGCCGATCCTGCAGCACGCCGGCTGCCGCCGCCCGCGCGACCCCGGTTCTGATCGCGAAACCCGGGCGCGCCGCGGGCCGCCCCATCGCCATGTTGAACTCAGCCACCCGGGCCGCCCGACCGGCCGAGCGGAGCCGGGTGCGGCTGAACCGACGAAGCAGAGCGGATGCGCGTTCCTCCGCCCCCGCGCCCGACACCAGCAGCTCAGGCAGCACCTCGGCGAGCGCCGCCGCGTCGAGCCAGCCGAGATTCATGCCCTGCCCGCCGATCGGGCTGACCTCGTGCGCGGCGTCGCCGATTACGAGCATCCGTCCGTCCCCCATCGTCGGCACGCTGCGCCGGCGCACCCCGAAGACGCTCGTCATGCTCGCGCCGCCCGGATCCGTCGTGAGGCCGGTGCGTTCCCGGATGAGCCGCGACAGCAGCGCCGCCACCGCCGGGTCGTTCGTCTCGCCCGAGTCGGCCCGGGTCGCGGTGGCGACGGTGCCCGAATCCGGCAGGTGCGTCACCCAGCGGCGCTTGCCGCCGGGCAGCGGGAACGACTCGACGATGCCCTGCGGGTGCAGATGCAGCACCGCGACCGGCCCCTCGTCGGTGCCGTCCACCAGGTCGCCCATCACGTACCGGTAGGGATACTCGTGCACGGTGTCGCGGATGCGCGCCGCAGCCCGCACGGTGCTGAGCGGCCCGTCGGCGCCCACTACGTAGCGCGCGTCCACCCGCAAGGCGTCACCGCGCGCCGTGCGGCCGAGCACGGCGACGGAGCCGGACCGCCGCTCGAACCGCTCGACCTGCACGCCGCCGCGGAGCGCATCCGGAGCCCGGCTCGCGAGTTCGCCCCGCAGGATGCGTTCGGTCGCTACCTGCGGCACCGACAGCACGAACGGATGCGGCGCCGGCACCGCCGCGAAGTCGAGCGCCGCGGCCACGGTGCCGTCGATGCGGACGATGCCCCGGTCGATCCGTACCCCGGCCGCGAGCACCGGCTCGAGCACGCCGAGTCGTTCGAGCGCGGCGAGGGAGGGCGGATGCACGCCGATCGCCCGGGAGTGCACCCGCGGGCCGCCACGGCGCTCGAGCACGACGACGTCGACGCCGCGCCGCACGAGCGCGAGGGCCAGGAACAGCCCCGACGGGCCGGCACCCACCACGGCGACGTCATGCATCCGGTTCGGCGCCCCCGGTTCTGGCCGCGGAGCTCGCGGCGTAACTGAGCAGGTTGCGGTAGGGCGGCTGCGCCTCGACGCTCCAGCCGCGGCGGGCGGCGACGCGGAGCTCTGCGGTGGTGTAGCTGCGCCGGATGGAGGTGAGGCCGTCGTCGCGGATGAACGAGCGGCGGAAGAACGGGAGGGTGCCCACCGAGAACGCGGCGTAGGCGACCGGGCTGCGCCGGATGTCGCTGTGCAGCGCGAGCCCTCGGCAGAGCAGCTCGCTGTCGACCTGGAGGTCGGCCAGCTGTTCGGGGGTCAGGTGGTGCAGCACGTGGTTGGAGACCACGAAGTCGAAGCGCTGGGCGGCATCGACGAGCTCACTGCTCTCGGCGAGCAGGAATCGGACGCCGTCGGGGTTGGGGGTGCGCGCCGCGAAGTCGAGGGCACGGGCATCCGGATCGATCGCGGTGACCTGCAACTGCAGACCGTCCTCCGCCGCCCAGTGCGCGAGGGCCCGGGCGATGTCGCCGCCGCCGCAGCCGATGTCGAGCAGGGTCGACGGAAGCACCGGGGAGAGCAGCGGGCGGATGCGGTCGCGGTACGTCCCGCGCCACCCCGAGACAAGAGAGTTCACGACGCGGAACTGCTCGTAGGTGCGGGCCAGGAGTTCGGGGTCGCAGGCGGGGTCGTCCATCAGTTCGCGCGCGTCGACCGCACGCCGGCGCAGGCTCGAGCGCAGCAGCGTCACGCGGCCGCCCGCACCGTGAGGAGGCCGGTCTCGACGGTGAGGCCGGGGCCGAACGCCATGGCGCAGACCCGGTCGCCGTCGCGGGGCGGCGTCGACGACTCGAGGATCGCCTTCAGCACGAACAGGATGGTCGCGCTCGACATGTTGCCGAAGTCGCGCAGCACCCCACGGGAGGCGGCCATCTGCCGGTCGGAGAGGTCGAGTTTCGCCGCCACCTTGTCGAGGATGCTCCGGCCGCCCGGGTGCACGGCCCACTGGGCGATGTCGGCGCTCGGCGCCTCACCGATGGTGGCGTCGCGGGCCAGCAGCGGCTCCAGCGCGCCGGAGATGTGCTCGTCGATGATCTTCGGCACATACGAGCTGAGGATCATCTCGAAACCCTCGTCGCCGATCTTCCAGGCCATGTCCTCCTCGCCGACGGGCGTCAGCACGCTCTCGAAGGCGTCGAGGTCGAGCACGAACGGTGTGCCGGGGTCGGCCGGCAGGTCGCGGGCCGTGACGATCGCCGCGGCGGCGCCGTCGGCGAAGACCGAGGAGGCCACGATCTGGTCGGGCTCGTTCGAGGAGCGCACGTGGAGGGTGCAGAGCTCCGCGCTGACCACGAGCACGACGGCGTCGGGGTCGGCCTCGCAGAACGACTTCGCCATCCGGAGCGCCGGGAAAGCGGCGTAGCAGCCCATGAACCCCACGTGGTAGCGCAGGGTGCTGGGGGCGAGCCCGAGCTGGCGCACGAGCACGTAGTCGGGGCCGGGCGCGAAGAACCCGGTGCAGGAGACGGTGACGACGTGCGTGATGTCGCCGGGGGTGAGGCTCGGCACGGCGTCGAGGGCCTTCTGCGCCGCCTCCAGGTAGAGGGCGGATGCCCGTTCGATGTAGAGCTCGTTGCGCACCCGGGTCGAGGGCGCGAGCAGGGCGCCGGAGGCCAGATCGAAGAACTGCGGATCGTCGTACTGCTGATCGAGGGTCAGCTCGTCGATCACCGAGTAGCGGGTCTCGATGGCCGAGGCGTCGAAGGAGGCGGTGACCAGCCGCTGGCCGAGGCGGGAGAGACCCTCTTGAGCGGCGAACACGTCACGCACATCCGCCTGCCGGAGCACCGTCTCGGGAACCGCGGTCTGGATGGTTCGCACGCTCACTGACATAGGCCCATACAAGCACGATCATGTGCTTGCATGGGCCTGACTCAGCAATCCCGGATGCGCCACCCGGTTTACTGAGCGCCGTACCCGCCGACGGGGCTGAACGAGGCGTCGAGCGCGAACGGGTCGACCACGCGGCTGGAGCGGTCGGAGCGCTCCACCGCGTCGGCCAGCTCGCCGGCGGCCCGGTGGATGCGGTCGGTCAGCGACGCGACGCCGTCGGCGCCGCTCCCCCAGTCCTCGCTCGAGGCGTAGACGCTCGTGGGCATGACCGGGGCCCGGAGGTAGCTGAACAGCGGGCGCACCGCGTGCTCGAGCGCCAGCGAGTGCCTGGGCGTGCCGCCGGTCGCGGCGATCAGGGTCGGGAGGCCCGTGAGCGCCGTGTTGTCGATCACGTCGAAGAACGACTTGAACAGGCCGCTGTAGCTGGCCGTGAAGATCGGCGTGACGGCGATCAGGCCGTCGGCGCCGGCCACCGCGTCCAGGGCGCTCTGCAACTTCGCGCTCGGGAACCCGGTGATCAGGTTGTTCGTGATGTCCTGCGCGATGTCGCGGAGCTCGATGGTGCGGAGCTCCACGTCCACCCCGCGGTCCCGGAGGTCGGCCACCGTCGCATCCGCGAGCCGGTCGGTCAGCAGCCGCGTGGAGGACGGCTGACTGAGGCCCGACGAGATGGCGACGAGCTGCTTGATGTTCTCGGTCATGACTACGCTCCCTTGATGCCGAAGGCGGCACCCGTGTGGGTGGTGGACGAGTTCTCGGCCCGGGCCGCTTCGGCCGCGACGGCGGACTGCCCGTCGAGGTCGGCGGCCTGGCGTGCGGCCTCGCGGGCGCGCATCCGCTCGATCTCGCTCGCGTGGGTGGGGCCGTCGGGCACGTGCGCCGGGCGCTTGGCGTCCATCTCCTTGCGGAGCACGGGCACCACTTCGGCGCCCAGGATGTCGAGCTGCTCGAGCACGGTCTTCAGCGGCAGGCCGGCGTGGTCCATCAGGAACAGCTGGCGCTGGTAGTCGCCGAAGGTCTCACGGAAGGTGAGCGTGCGGTCGATGACCTGCTGCGGGCTGCCGACGGTGAGCGGGGTCTGCGAGGTGAAGTCCTCGAGGCTCGGGCCGTGGCCGTAGACCGGGGCGTTGTCGAAGTAGGGGCGGAACTGGTTCACCGCGTCCTGCGAGTTCTTCGCCATGAAGACCTGGCCGCCGAGGCCCACGAAGGCCTGGTCGGCCGTGCCGTGGCCGTAGTGCTCGAAGCGCTGGCGGTAGTAGTTCACCAGGCGCTGGAAGTGCTCCTTCGGCCAGAAGATGTGGTTCGCGAAGAAGCCGTCGCCGTAGTAGGCGGCCTGCTCGGCGATCTCGGGGCTGCGGATCGAGCCGTGCCAGACGAACGGCGCCACGCCGTCGAGGGGGCGCGGGGTGCTGGTGAAGCCCTGCAGCGGCGTGCGGAAGTTGCCCTCCCAGTCGACGACCTGCTCGTCCCAGAGGCGGCGCAGCAGGGCGTAGTTCTCGATGGCGAGCGGGATGCCCTGGCGGATGTCCTTGCCGAACCACGGGTACACCGGGCCGGTGTTGCCGCGGCCCATCATCATGTCGACGCGGCCGTCGGCCACGTGCTGCAGCATCGCGTAGTCCTCGGCGATCTTCACCGGGTCGTTGGTGGTGATGAGGGTCGTCGCGGTGCTCAGCAGGAGCTTCTCGGTCTTGGCGGCGACGTAGCCGAGCATCGTGGTGGGGCTCGAGGGCACGAAGGGCTCGTTGTGGTGCTCACCGAGCGCGAAGACGTCGAGCCCGACCTCCTCGGCCTTCTGCGCGATGGTCAGGATGGCCTTGATGCGCTCGTTCTCGGTGGGGGTGGTGTTGTTCGTCGGGTCGGTGGTGACGTCTCCGACGGTGAAGATTCCGAACTGCATGTTCTCTCAACCTCGCTGCTCGCGGCTCACGCCGCCCTCTCCATTTCCATGCATTTGCATGAATACCCTTATCAACAACGCTCGCGCGAATCTATTCCCTCCACAGATTCGGTCGAGTCGGGCGGTGCACGACTCAGTTCCGGTTCACTGATCGCATGAATCAGCAAGGCGAATCGTTCGGCCGGGCCGCGACATGGCCGTACCAGTGGCGACTCATCGTGCGGCAACTCGACGCGATCGATGGCCTCATCGAGCTCCTCGAACTGCGGAGGGACCGCCTGCATGCAGAACTCTCGCACGGGTGGTCACAACTCCAGCGTCGCCCGCCCGACCACTGAGAACGACGAACGGGCCGCCACCCCGGAGGATGACGGCCCGTCTGAAGGAAACGCGAGGGCTACGAAGAGCTAGCGGCGCAGGCCGAGTCGCTCGATGAGCGAACGGTAGCGGTCGATGTCGATGTCCTGGAGGTAGCCCAGGAGACGACGACGCTGGCCCACGAGCAGCAGCAGGCCACGACGCGAGTGGTGGTCGTGCTTGTGCTCCTTGAGGTGCTCGGTGAGATCCTTGATCCGCTTGGTCAGGATCGCGACCTGGACCTCGGGGGATCCGGTGTCACCGGGGTGGGTTGCGTACTCTTCGATGATCGCCTTCTTGACGTCTGCTTCGAGTGCCATAGATGGGATCCCCTTTCTCTCGTTGCGCGGTGCCAGGCAGCCGGATGCTGTGGCTCTCTTTATCCGCGGCCGTCTTCACGGCAACCTGAAGAGCTTACCAGAAACACCGTCGTAACATTCGGGCCGCCGAATCGTCTCCGCGGCGGGAAGAGACCATAGTGAAAGGGCGTTATCAGTTCGCGGAACGGAAACAACATGACATCGACCACCAGCACCCTCCCCCTCCTCGACTTCTCCCGTCTCGCCCAGGGCGACGCGGAGGCCGAGGCCTTCCGCACCGAGCTGCGCGAGGCCACCCACGACTACGGCTTCTTCTACCTCGTGGGCCACGGCGTGCCGCAGGAGCTGATCGACCGGGTGATGACGACGGCCCGCCGCTTCTTCGACCTGCCCGAGGCCGACAAGCTCGCCATCGAGAACCTGCAGAGCCCGCATTTCCGCGGCTACACCCGCGTGGGCGGCGAGCTCACCCAGGGCAAGATCGACTGGCGCGAGCAGATCGACATCGGCGTGGAGCGACCGGAGGTCGAACGCACCCCGGCGACCCCCGACTACATGCGCCTCGACGGACCCAACCAGTGGCCCGCCGCTCTGCCCGAGCTGCAGGAGGTCGTCACCGAGTGGTACGACGAGCTCACCCGGGTGAGCCTCACCCTCCTGCGTGAGTGGGCGCTCTCGCTCGGCGCCGACGAGCACGTCTTCGACGCCGCCTTCGCCGAACGCCCCTCCACCCTCATCAAGATCGTGCGCTACCCGGGCAAGAGCGACCCCGAGCCCAAGCAGGGCGTCGGCGCCCACAAGGACTCGGGGGTGCTCACCCTGCTCCTCGTCGAACCGGGCAAGGGCGGCCTGCAGGTGGAGAAGGACGGCGAGTGGATCGACGCGCCGCCGATCGACGGTGCCTTCGTGGTGAACATCGGTGAGCTGCTGGAGGTCGCGACCGACGGCTACCTCAAGGCCACCGTGCACCGGGTGATCTCCCCGCGCATCGGCGACGACCGCATCTCCATCCCCTTCTTCTACGCGCCCGCCCTCGACGCCACCATCCCGGTGCTCGAGCTCCCCGCCGACCTCAAGGCCGAGACCCGCGGCATCACCGCCGACCCGGGCAACCCGATCTTCACCACCTACGGTGAGAACGCATTGAAGAGTCGGCTGCGCGCGCATCCGGATGTCGCGGCCCGCCACCACTCCGACCTGGTCGAGAAGATCGCGGCAGCCTCCGCACAGAACAACCAGGCGTGAGCGACCCGGCACCAGCACCCGACCAGGCGGCGGCGAGCGAACCCGCCCGCCGCCGCAACCCCTTCGCCGACCTCACCCCGCTGCGCGCGAGCCCCGCGTTCGCGCGCCTGTGGGCGGGGCAGGCGATCTCGGGCATCGGCAGCCAGATGACCATCGTGGCGGTCGGTCTCGACATCTACCGCCTCACCGAGTCGACCCTCGCCGTCTCCGGGGTCGCCTTGTTCGCGCTCGTGCCGATGATCGTGTTCGGCCTGTACGGCGGCATGCTGGCGGATGCGTTCGACCGCCGCCTGGTGGCCCTCATCGCCGCCATCGTGGCGTGGTCGTCCACCGCCGCCATCGCCGTGCTGGCCTGGACCGGCGCCGACAGCGTCGCGGCGCTCTACGCCCTCTCCACGCTCAACGCGGTCGCCGCCACCGTCATCACCACCACCCGCTCGGCGATCTTCCCGCGGCTGCTGCCGCGCGAGCTCCTGCCCGCTGCGGCCGCGCTCAACGGCATCACCTTCGGCATCATGGTGACGGTGGGCCCGGCCCTCGCCGGCGTGCTCGTGGCCACCGTGGGCTTCGGCTGGACCTACTCCGTCGACGTCGTGCTCTTCGTGGCCGCGTTCCTCGGCATCGCCGCGCTCCCCCGCATCCTCCCCGAGGGTGAGGTGCACCGGCCGGGGCTCGAGTCGCTTCGGCACGGCTTCGCGTTCCTGAAGCGCGCTCCGAACATCCGTGCCTCCTTCCTCATCGACATCGCGGCGATGACCTTCGGGCAACCGCGCGTGCTCTTCCCGGCGATCGGCGCCCTGGTGCTCGGCGGGGGGGCGATCACCGTGGGCATCCTCACCGCGGGCTACGCGATCGGCTCCACACTCACCGGCGTCTTCTCGGGCCGGCTCGGGCACGTGCGCATGCAGGGCCGCGCCATCGCGCACGCCGTTCAGGTCTACGGCGGGTTCATCGTGGCGTTCGGCGTGGTCGTGCTCGTCGCATCCGCCGCCCGGATGCCCGTGACGCAGGACATCGCCGACGCGAACCTGCCCGCGCTCGCGCTGGCCGCGCTCGCCCTGATCGGCGCGGGCGCCTCCGACGAGGTGAGCGCCATCTACCGCGGCACCATGCTGCAGACGGCGGTTCCGGACAACATGCGCGGCCGGCTGCAGGGCGTCTTCACCGTCGTGGTCACGGGCGGCCCGCGCATCGGCGACCTCTACGTCGGCGCGCTCTCGGTGTTCGCGGCGCTGTGGTTCCCGCCGGTGCTCGGCGGCCTGGTGATCGTGGCCGCGGCCACGCTCATCCTGCGGCTCGTGCACTCGTTCCGCGCCTACGACGCCGCCGACCCGAAGCCGTAGCAGCGGCGCCCCACCGGGTCACCGGGCGGTCGCGCCGGCCCGCACCGCTCCGCCGGGGTGCCGCTCGGGCAGCAACGCACCGCGCCCTTCGAACAGCCGTTCGCGCAACGTCTCGCCCGGGGTGTAGGCGGTGCGGTAGCGGCCGCGCTTCTGGAGCTCGGGCACGACGAGCTCGACGAAGTCCTCGAAGGTGCCCGGTGAGAGGTACTGCACGAGGTTGAACCCGTCGAGGCCGATCGAGTCGGCGAGCTCCTCGATGCGGTCGGCCACCTGCGTCGGTGTGCCGTACACGAAGAACGGGTCCTGGAACGGGTCGTCGTAGTAGTCGACCACGCTCTGCACGGTCTTGTCGGCGAACGCCGACTCCATCGACTGCACGTGGTCGCGCGCCTTGTACTCGATGTACTCGGCGGCGCCGAGCCGGGAGAGGTCGATGCCCGATCCCCCGCCGAAGTGCACCAGGTAGCCCACCAGGTCGCGGTAGGAGAGGAGGTCGTCGAGCTTCTGCTTCACCTCGGCCTCGGTCTCGGCGACGACGACGTTGAGCCCGATCAGGAAGCGGATGTCGTCTTCCCGCCGCCCGAGCGACACCGCGAGCTCCTTCACGTCGCCGATGACCTTCCGCGCCTGCTCAGGTGTGCGGGCGCCCACGAAGATGGCCTCGGCATGGCGGGCGGCGAACACGCGCCCGCGATCGGATGCGCCGGCCTGGTAGATGACCGGGGTGCGCTGCGGCGACGGCTCGGACAGGTGCGGCCCCGCCACGGTGAAGAACCGCCCCTCGTGGTCGATCTGACGCACCTTCTGCGGGTCGGTGTAGCGGTTGGCAGCGGCATCGCGCACCACCGCGTCGGCCTCCCACGAGCTCTCCCAGAGCTTGTACGAGACCTCGAGGAACTCCTCGGCGAGGTCGTAGCGGTCGTCGTGCTTGACCTGGTTGCTGAGACCGAAGTTGCGCGCCGCATCCGGCAGGTAACCGGTGACGACGTTCCAGGCGACCCGCCCTCCGGTGAGATGGTCGAGCGTGCTGAAACGTCGCGCATTCGGGAAGGGCTGCTCGTAGGTGGTGGTGAACGTCACGGCGAAGCCGAGGTTCGAGGTCACCGCCGCCATGGCCGGCACCAGCAGGAACGGGTCGTTGTTGGGTGTCTGCAGACCACGGACGACCGCGGGTTCGCGACTGCCCTCGTAGACGTCGTAGGTGCCCACCACGTCGGCGAGGAAGATCGCGTCGAACAGCCCGCGCTCGAGAAGCTTCGCGGTTTCGGTCCAGTACGACAGCTCGGTGTAACGGTGCCGGTTGTTCTGCGGGTGCCGCCACAGCCCGTGGTTGATGTGGCTCGGCGTGTTCATCTCGAATCCGTTGAAGTGCAGCTCTGTGCTCATGCGGTCACTCTCGGCTGCGCTCCGGTGGCACCGCAAGCCGGCCGTAACACGCCGCAAAACAGTTACGCCGGGCGTCGTCATGTGACGCCGGCGGGTTTCGGCGCGCCCGCGCATCCGCCTACCGTCTGAGCATCCCAACCCCTCGAGCTTGCGTTCAGGAGAACCGCGCCATGCCCCAGAAACTCTCGATCGTCCCGATCGCGGCCCTCGCCGTCGCAGCCCTCGCCCTCGCCGGCTGCTCGGCGGGAGCGTCGGCCGGCCCCGCCACCGATGCGCCACGGGTCACGGGCGGCACCATCGTCTACGGCCACCAGCAGGAGCCGGCGTGCGTGTTCGGCGGCTGGATCGAGCAGGCCTACCTCTCGCAGCAGGTGCTCGACAGCCTCGTCTCGCTCGACGCCGACGGCTCCGTGGTGCCGTGGCTCGCCGAGTCGTGGGCGGAATCCGACGACCAGCTCACGTACACCTTCCACCTGAAGCCGGGCGTGAGCTTCACCGACGGCACCCCCGTCGACGCGGCGGCCGTCGCCTACAACTTCGACTACTGGCTGCAGGGCGGCAACAGCACGGCGAAGGTGTGGCTGAACGGCTACTACCAGTCGGCCGAGGCCGTCGACGACACGACGGTGGCGATCCACCTGCAGAAGCCCTACCCGCTGCTGCCGGAGACGCTCACCCAGGGGTATTTCGGCATCCAGTCGAAGCAGGCACTCGAGACGCGCAGCGACGAGGACAACTGCGACAGCCCGATCGGCTCCGGCGCGTTCGTGGTGAAGCAGTGGAACCGCGGGCAGGACATCGTGCTCACCCGCAACGACGACTACACCTCGCCGCCCGCGAACGCGAAGCACTCCGGCCCCGCCTACGTCGACGAGATCGACTGGAAGTTCGTGCCCGACCCCACCACCCGGGTCGCGTCGCTCCGTGCCGGCGAGACCGACGCCATTTACGACGTGCCGGCCATCGAGTGGTCGAACCTCGACGGCCAGGGCTACCAGCTGGAGAAGTACGTGACCCACGGGCGCCCGCAACAGCTGACCTTCAACACCGCCGAGGGCCCGTTCACCGACGAGAACGTGCGGAAGGCCTTCGCCTACAGCCTCGACCGCGAGCCGTTGGTGGAGACCATCGGACGCGGCGTCATCCCCTACGAGGGCAACGGCGGCGTGAGCCAGACGACGCCCGGCTGGAGCGAGGAGGCGGCCGACACCTACTCCTTCGACGCCGACAAGGCGAACGAGCTGCTCGACGCGGCGGGGTGGACCGGGCGCGACTCCGACGGCTACCGCACGAAAGACGGCGCGACCCTCGAGGTGGTGCTGCCTTACGGCGCCGGCTCCATCATCAACGCCGACGGCGCCTCCATCCTGCAGGGTGTGCAGGAGCAGGCAAAGGCCACCGGGTTCAAGGTGAAGCTGGTGCCGGTGCCGCAGAGCGAGTTCTTCGCCGGCGCCTACTCCAAGCCCTCGGAGAAGGACATCTCGGCGGGTTACTGGACGAGCGTGGGTTCGGGCATCCTGCTCATCAACTGGGCGCAGAGCACGCCCGACGCCCCCAACTACAACAACGCCGCCTTCCTCAACAGCCCCGAGCTCGAGGACTACATCCTGCAGGCCAATTCGACGGCCGACCCGGATGCCCGGAACGCGCTCTACGCGAAGGCGCAGCAGTACATCGCCGATCACGCCCTGGCCATCGGCCTCTACGACCGGCTGAGCACCCTCGCGGTCTCGCCGTACCTCAAGGACGTCTGGCAGGAGAACGCACAGGGAGGACCGATCTTCCATGACGCGTACTTCGTCGAGCAGTAGCGTCGAGGCGCGCGTCGGCGACCCGGCCGGCGCGCGCGCCCTCCGGCGCTTCCCGTGGCGGCTCGTCGCCGGCAAGCTCGGCGGTGCGGTCGTCGTGCTCTGGGGCGCGGCCACCGCCGCCTTCCTCGCCCAGACCGCGCTGCCGGGTGACCGGGCCACGATCATCCTCAACATTCGCGCCGGTCAGGCCATCGAGCGCACGCCGGAGGAGCTCGCCGCGATCAACCAGGAGTACGGGCTGCAGAACCCGCTGCTGGTGCAGTATCTCGAGTACCTCCGGGGCATCGTCACCGGCGACCTCGGCACCTCCTACCAGCAGCACCGCGCGGTCGCCGCGATCATCGGCGAGCAGATGTGGCCCACCATCGTGCTGACCCTGTCGGCGATCGCGCTGGCGTGGCTGATCATGGTGGTCTGGGTGACCCTCACGGCGGGGCGGGGGCGAAAGCTCAGCGCGGTCGGCGCGGTGGTCGACACGGCGGTCGCGGGGCTCCCGCACTACTGGCTCGGCATCATCCTGCTGCTCGTGTTCGCCCTCACCCTCGGCTGGTTCCCGGTGATCAGCGGCACGAGCGCCGACGGCCTCTTCCTCCCGGCGCTGACGCTGGCCATCCCGCTCGCCGGGTTCATGGGTCAGGCCACCCGCGCCGAGTTCGAACGCTCGCTCGACCAGCCGTTCGTCATCACGGCCCGGATGCGCGGCATGAGCGATTGGGGCGTGCGCCTCAGGCACGTGCTGCGGCACTCGGTGCTGCCGGCCGTCACGCTCTCCGGCTGGGCGCTCGGCGCCACCATCTCGGGCGCCGTGATCGTGGAGTCGATCTTCACCCGCTCCGGGATCGGCTCGGTGCTCGTCACCGCGGTGAACACCCAGGACCTGCCCGTCGTCACGGGGATCGTCATCCTGATCGCCGCGCTCTACGTCGTCGCGAACATCCTCGTCGACATCGCCTACGTCATCATCGACCCGAGGTTGAGGACACCATGACCACCAGCACCACCCCGCTCGGCCGGCCGGAGCTCACGAGGCCCGTCAGCGCGAAGCTCGCCGCGACCCCCTGGGGCCTCTACCTCTCGATCGCGGTGCTCCTCTTCTTCGTGGTGGTCGCCGTCGTCCCGGTCGCACTCGCCACCCAGGACCCGTACGCGATGAACCTCACCCAATCCCTGCAGCCGCCCTCGTTCGCGCACTGGTTCGGCACCGACGAATCCGGGCGCGACCTCTACAGTCGCGTCATCTTCGGCACCCGCGAGTCGCTCCTCATCGGCGTCGGCGCCACGGCCGTGTCGCTGACGCTGGCGCTCGTGCTCGGGTCGCTCGCCGCGTTGGCCGGGCGATTCGCGTCGGCGGCGGTGAACCGGCTCATCGAGGTGCTGTTCGCGTTCCCCACGCTGCTGCTGGCGCTGCTCTTGGTGGCGGTCATCGGCCCGTCGGCGTGGTCGCAGGTGGTGGCGGTGGGCATCGGCACGGCGCCCGGCTATGCGCGCATCATCCGCGGGCAGATCCTCACCGCGAAGGACTCCGGCTACGTCGAGGCCGCGGTCGCCCTCGGGCATCCACACTCCTGGATCCTCCGCACCCACGTGCTGCCGAACGCGCTCCGGCCCCTCGTGGCGATCTTCGCGCTGTCGGTCGGCCAGTCGATCGTGTGGGCGTCGAGCCTGTCGTTCCTCGGTCTCGGCGTGGCGCCGCCCTCCCCGGAGTGGGGTGCGCTGCTGGATGCGGGCAAGCAGTACATCACGGTGGCGGGCTGGCTCACGGTGCTGCCCGGGCTCGTGATCGTCGTGCTCGCCCTCGCGGCGACGACGCTCGGCAAGCACATCCAGAACATCCTCGAGAAGGCGGAGAAATGACGACACCTCTCTTGCGCGTCGAGCACCTCGACGTGGGTTTCGAGCGCGGCGGCCGCACCCGTCCGGTGGTGAGTGACGTCTCGTTCACGGTCTCGCCCGGGGAGTGTGTGGCGATCGTCGGCGAATCCGGTTCGGGCAAGAGCGTCACCGCCCGCACCGTCGTCGGGCTCACCGGTGCCGGCGCCAGGGTGTCGGCGGGGGCACTGGAGTTCGACGGGATCGATCTCACCACCGCCTCCGCGCGCCAGTGGCGGAGCATCCGGGGGCGTCGGGTGGGCTTCATCCTGCAGGACGCCCTGGTCTCGCTCGACCCTCTGCGACCGGTCGGCTCCGAGATCGCAGAGGCACTCGCGCTGCACGGCTGGGGGTCGCGGCGCGCACGGCGGCGCAAGGTGGTCGACCTGCTCGAATCGGTCGGGGTGCCGAACGCGGCGCTGCGGGCACGGCAGCGGCCGGACGAGCTGTCCGGCGGCCTCCGCCAGCGGGCGCTGATCGCTTCGGCGCTCGCCCTCGCGCCTGAACTCGTGATCGCCGACGAACCCACCACCGCCCTCGACGTGACCGTGCAGGCGCAGGTGCTCGACCTCATCGCCGGGATGAAGGAGCGCGGCACCTCGGTCGTCCTGATCAGCCACGACCTGTCAGTGGTGGCGCGGCTCGCCGACCACATCCTCGTGATGAAGGGCGGATCGGTGGTGGAGAGCGGCCCGGCGGCGCGGCTGCTCACCGCGCCGCAGCACGCCTACACGCGGGCACTCATCGATGCCGTACCGGGTGGCCACACCCGGGGCGAGCGACTGGGTCCGGCGATCGAGCTGCCGACGGGCGCTGCGGATGAGCGGACCCCGGTCGAGTCGATCGACGGCCCGGTGCTCGAGGCGCGCGACCTGGTGAAGCGCTTCCGAAGGCCCGGCGGGTTGCTGAGCACCGCCGTGGACGGGGTGTCGTTCACGCTCGACCGGGGCACGACGCTCGGCATCGTGGGCGAGTCCGGCTCGGGCAAGAGCACCACGGCGCGGATCGCGCTCGCCCTCACCGGCGCCGACGAGGGCACGGTCACCCTGCTGGGGCAGCCGTGGTCGAGCGTGCGGGAGAGCAGGCGGCGCGCCCTGCGCAACCGCATCGCGGTGGTGTATCAAGACCCGCTGAGCTCGTTCGATCCGCGCTGGAGCGTGGAGCGCATCCTCGTCGATGCGGTCGGGCAGGCGGATCGGCCCGTGCCCGACACGGATGCCCGCGTGCGGCAGCTGCTCGACCAGGTCGGGCTCGCGCACGACGTGCTGCCGCGGCTGCCGCTGCGGCTCTCGGGTGGACAGCGGCAGCGCGTCGCGATCGCGCGCGCCCTCGCGACGGAGCCCTCGATCATCGTGCTCGACGAGGCGGTATCGGCGCTCGACGTCTCGGTGCAGGCGCAGATCCTCGACCTGCTGGTGGAGCTCCAGGACCGCATCGGTCTGAGCTACCTCTTCATCTCGCACGACCTGGGGGTGATCCACCACATGAGCGACACCGTGCTGGTGATGAAGGACGGGCGGGTGCTCGAGCGCGGAACGGCGGACGACGTGTTCCTGCGGCCGCAGCACCCGTACACCCGCGAGCTGGTGCGGTCGCTGCCCACGCTGGAGGCGGGAACGGGCGCGGAGACGGGCGCCGGGGCGGCCGCACGGTGATCCCCTTCGTCGACACGATCGTCGCCGGGGCGGGCAGCGCTGGCTCGGCAGCGGCCTGGCAGCTGGCCCGGCTCGGCTCTGAGGTGCTGCTGGTCGATGAAGGCGCGGGTGGCGCAGCGGCGCCGGGCGCCGAGGAGTCATCGGGAGCCGAGTATGCGGTGGGGGTCGAGGATGCGCCGGGTCGAGCGCTCAGCGTGCTCTGGCCCGACCCGGTGCGCCACCGGATGGCCATCGAGTCGGCCGACGGCTGGCGCGAGTTGGAGGCGGTGTCGGGTGTGCGGCTTCTCGACGGCACCGGGTCGGTGGTGCACGGCCACGCCGGTCTGCCGGGCGCCGAATCGTCGCTGCCCTGGTCGTGGGGCGGAACCGAGCTGCTGGGTGCCACCGAGGCGCAGACCCGTTGGCCTGCGCTGCGCTTCGGCGGCCCGGCGGTGTACGCGCCCGAGGGTGGCCGGCTTTCGGACGCAGCCGCCCTCGCCGCCCTGCGGGCGGCGGCCGTCGCGCATGGCGCACGTCTGCGGTCGGGCACGACGATCACGCGCATCCGCATCCTCGGCGACGACCGGGCACGCATCGAGGCTCGCACCGGCCCAGCAGGCCCGGACGCGGTCGTCGAGGAGATCGAGTGCCGACGACTGGTCGTGACCCTGGGGGCGAGCACGGTACGGCTCCTCCGGGGACTCGTGACGATGCCCCGGTTCAGCACGAGCCGGGACGAGACGGTCACGCTCGGCGGCGCCGGCCATCCGGTTCCGGCGGTGCTGCACCTGCCCGATCGCACCGCTCCCGGGCATCGGTACTGGCGGGGTGCAGCCACAGTATTGGGCGGGCCGGGCGCCGTCACGCTCGGCTGGCGCACACACGATCTCCCGGCGGAGGTGGGGGTACCGGTGTTTCCGGCGTCGGCACCGGCACCGGCATCCGCCCGTCAGCCCGCCGCTCCCGGCGTCAGCAGTGCGGTGTCGTCCCGCGAACTCGCCGCCCTCCTCCGCTACGCGCGGGAATGGCTGCCCGGCGCCGACCCGACCGCTCCCGCTCCGCGTTCGCTCCTCGTCACGACGGTGCACGATGGCGGGGCCGTGATCGACCGCATCGGCCCGGTCGTGGTCGGCACCGGCTTCGGCTCGACCGGCGCAGGCCTCGCTCCGGCGATCGGACACCTGCTCGCGGGCCTCGCCGAGGGCATCCCCGCCCCCGCGCGCTTCGCTCTGCGCAACGACCGACGTCGCGCAGCACCCATTGCGGCTGCCGCGGCCGGCGCGGCCGGCGCGGCCCATCGTGGCGCCTGACCCCGAGCACTACGTTCCCGACGCACACGGCGAGGTCGACCGGCGACGTCGGGACGTCACGCCGTGCGCTGGCTGAGCACGATGCGCTGGAGCACGGTATTGACCCAGACCGGCTCGTCGTCCGGAGCACTCGTCGGATCGGCTCGCAGCAGTCCGGGCCAACCGGCGTAGAAGCCGTCGCCGAGGTCGCTCGCCACGATCCCGGCGCCGCGGGCCGTCACCGCGCCGACGAAGCTGCGGAGCTCCCGCGCCACCACCGCGCCGGCCGGCGGGTCGAGCACGACGACATCGTCCTCACCCACCTCGGGAAGCACCTCGAACAACCCGCGCACCGAGAGCGCCACATCCCGCTCGCGGAGGAGGCGCCCGAGCGCCCGCACTGCGCCGGCATCGTAGGCGACCGTGTCTCTGCCGTACTCGGCGTCGCCGAACAGTGCGAGCGGCTCCCCCGTCGCTCCCGGCCGGGCGGTACCGCGCAGGTAGACGAAGCGGGCGGCCCGTTCGGCGGCGGGCATCCGCTGCAGCTCGTCGGCACGGATGTCGCGCACGGCGGCGAACGTCTGCGGATCATGCGCCGCCGCGAGCTCGCGTACCCCCGCCACCACCGCCTCGGCGTCGTCTCGCACGGCATCCCACACCGCGATGACGTCGGCGTTGGGGCTACTCAGCGCGAACCAGGCTTCGGGATGCCGTTGCAGCAGCGCGATGGCCGCCGCGCCGCCGTCGAGCAGCGGCACGAAGCAGCCCCGCAGTTCGTCGGGCACCGCATCGGCCAGGAAGCCTGCGGCGCGGCGGCGGCGCGGATCGTCGAGGTAGGGCGACACCTCTCCATCATGCCTCCTGGTGCACGCCCTCTCGCGCCGCCGGCAGTTCGTCGGCGCCGGCACGCAGCCGAGCGAGCTCGCGCACCACGCGGTCGACGAGTGAGTAGGGAACGGGCCGGCGCAGGGAGAACTTCACGGTGTCTTTCGCGGCCCGGAACGGCGCGAGTTCGGCTTCGAGCGGCCCCTCGAACCCGGGGACCGCATAGAGCGCCACGTGCGTCTGCCAGCCCGCGAAGAAGACGAGCGCGCGCTCGCTCGTGCTGTAGGTGGGCATGTGATAGCTGATGCTCTCGACCGCGGTCGGTGCCGCCGCCCGGATGGTGTTGCGCAGCTCAGCGAGCACCGGCTGCACGTCGTGGGGGAAGGAGTCGATGTAGTCGTCGACCGACGCGAACCGCTGCTCGGCCATCAGAGCCCCTGAACCAGTCCGCCGTCGATGGTGATGTTCGCGCCCGTGAGGTTCGCGGCCCGGTCGCTGGCGAGGAACACCACGAGATCGGCCACCTCCTCCGGATGGGTGAACCGCCGCGTCGCCGCACCCGCAACCGCGGCACTGGCCACGTCTTCCGGGGCGAGTCCGCTGGCTCGTGACACGGTCTCGGCCACGCCCCCGCCGCCCAACCACAGATCGGTCTCCACCGGCCCGGGACTCACGCAGTTCACCCGGATGCCCTGCGGGCCGTACTCCTTCGACAGCGACTTCATGACGTTGAGGAGGCCTGCCTTGCCGGCGCTGTAGTCGATGACCGCAGGATCCGGTAGCAGCGCGTTGACCGACGCCACCGTGACGACGTTGCCCCGGCCGGCGGACAGCATGCCGGGAAGCACCGCCCTCGTGGTCCGCACCGCGGCCAGAAGGTTGAGGGTCAGCGAGCGCAGCCAGTCGTCGTCGCTCACCGACAGGAATCCGTCGACCCTGGTGGTCGCTGCGCCGACATTGTTGACCAGCACATCGACACCGCCCGCGGCCGCCACGAGCGCTGCCGGCCCATCGGGGGCGGCGAGATCGGCGCTGACGAAGCGCACCGATCCGCTCCCGATGAGCGCGTCGAGCTCGGCCGACGACGATCGCGCACCCGCCACCACGAACGCACCCGCGTCGACCAGACCGCGGGTGATCGCCAAGCCGATGCCTTTGCTGGCTCCGGTGACCAGAGCCGTCTTGCCTTCGAGATCGCGCATCCCATCTCCCCTTTCGGCCCGCGACTTGCAGGTTGGCTCCGACGGTAGTGGAGCCGCCGCTGCCGGGCCAGACCCCCGAACAGAATGGGGACGGATCAGGAATTGCCGCCGGCTGTGCAGTAGTGGATGCTTGGGGCATGGCAAACGACACCGCGATCCGCCCCGAGGTCCCGCCGTCCGGCACCGGTTGCGTCGAGTGCACCGACACGGGCGGCTGGTGGTTCCACCTCCGCCGGTGCGCCGAGTGCGGGCACATCGGCTGCTGCGACTCCTCGGTGAGCCAGCACGCGCGGCGCCATGCCGAACAGACCGGCCACCCGATCATCCAGTCCTTCGAACCCGGCGAGGACTGGTACTGGGACTACGAATCCGCCGACTACGCGACGGGTCCCACGCTGGCGGCCCCGGATGCGCATCCGATCGACCAGCCGGCTCCCGGCCCCGCGGGTGCCGTGCCGGCCGATTGGCGCGAACGACTCAACTGAGCGCCGCGCCGCACCGGCTCAGGCGCCGGGCTCGTCGAAGTAGGACACGTGCACCTCGTTGCGTTCCCGAGCCGCGGCGGCCCGTTCCTGCCGCAGCCGCTCGGCGCGCTCCTGCCGTTCGCGCAGCGCCTCCGGGTCGACCTCCACGCGGCGCACGCTGAGCGCCCCCTTGGTGGCCGGGCTCGCCTTGGCCGCCGCCGGGCGGGACGGCCGGGACGACGCGCCGGCCGAGCGAGTGCGCGGACCTGCGGCCGCGCGCGGCGCCGGCACCACCGGCGCCTGCCCGCTGCCGGGGCAGCGCATACCCGTCTTGTCTTCGTGCTGGATCAGGGTCTGGGACACCAGCCCCACAGCGACCGATCTTCCGCAGACCGGGCATTTCGTTCCTGCACTGCTGGCCATGGTGGTGTTCGACCCTTCCGATCGGCTGATTGCGGCGTCCCCCGGGATTCGATTTTCGCACGGAAGCGCGGTGCTCAGAACCGCCCACGGTAAGGTCGGCAGCATGCCATTGCAGGGAGAGTACGAACCAGGGACGTCCGACTGGGCGCGAAAGCAGCTCGAGACCTACGAGAGCTCGGGTGGAACGGCAGGCACGACGCTCCGCGGAATGCCGGTCATCATCCTCACCTCGGTGGGGGCGAAGACGGGGAAGCTCCGCAAGACCCCGCTGATGCGCGTGGAGCACGACGGGCGATACGCCGTCGTCGCCTCCCTCGGCGGGGCCCCGAAGCATCCGGTCTGGTACTTCAACCTGGTCGCGAACCCCCACGTCGAGCTGCAGGACGGCCCGGTCAAGCGCGACTACGTCGCCCGCGAGGTGACGGGCGACGAGAAGGCCCTCTGGTGGGAGCGCGCCGTGGCCGCCTACCCCGATTACGCCGACTACCAGGCCAAGACCGACCGGGAGATCCCGGTCTTCGTGCTGGACCCCGTCGACGTGCTCTGAGGCCACCCGCCACCCGACCGCGAGTGGGCTCAGGCCTCGCCGAAACCGCTCTCGATGAGATCGGCCAGCGCGTTCACGGCCTCCTCGCCCGCCGGGTCGTCGCTCGCCACCTCCACGGTCGAGCCGCGCGTGAGGCCCATCGACATGATGCCGAGCAGACTCTTGGCGTCTTTGCCGTTCACGGTGACCTTCACCGGGAAGGTGCCCGCGAGCTTCACGAACTCCGCCGCGGGCCGCGCGTGCAGGCCGTCCTTGTTGACGATGGTCACCGTTCGCGTCAGGCCTCCGGATGCGCGGGGCTCCGCTTCGGGCCCGGCGCCGGCCGGGGCGGGCGCACCCGCCGCCGACTCCGCCGCGGCCACCACTCCCGCCAGGTCTCCCCCGGTCTCCGCTGCCACAGCCGCGGCGACGCCGCCTTCCACGAGGGGTGCATCGACGATCCGCACCCGCTCCCGGACCTCGTCGTCGAGGAAGTCGAGCGCGGTCTCGGCGGTCAGGATGGCCGAGCCCAGGTCGCACAACACCACGACTCCGGAGCCCGAGTCGGCCTCGGCGATCGCCGCGCTCACCTTCTCGAAGCTCGTGCCGATGCCGTCCTCGTCGGTTCCGCCGGCGGCGACGAGCGTGGCTCCGCTCGCCATCTGCCCGGCCAGCTCGACCAGGCCTTCGGCGATCTTGGCGCTGTGCGAGACGAAGACCAGCCCGACCTTGCCCGGCGTGCCCGCCACGCTAGGCGACCGTTCCGGCGCTGCCGCTCGCCGCATCCGCTGCTGCGCGCAGGATGAGCGCCGACGACTGCGCGCCGGGGTCGCGATGCCCGATGGCTCGCTCGCCCAGGTAGCTCGCCCGCCCCTTTCGTGCGACCAGCGGCTCGGTGGCGACCGCACCGGCCTCGGCCGCGGTGGCGGCGGCGTCGAGGATCTCGGCCTCGGACTTGCCCTCGGCCAGCGCCGCCCCGGCGGCGTCGACCGCCGGGGTCCAGGCGTCGATCATCGTCTTGTCACCGGGCTCCGCCTTGCCGCGCAGCACGATGCCGTCGCGCGCCGCCGTCAGCAGCGCCACGAGCGCGGCACCATCGAGCTCCTGCTCGGCCCCGACCGCACCGGCGGCCTTGAGGTAGGCGGTGCCGTAGAGCGGCCCGGAGGCTCCGCCGACCGTGGAGATCAACGTGGTCGCCACGAGCTTGAGGGCATCACCGGGAGCGGCGTCGGCCGGCAGGTCGTCGAGCTTGGCCAGCACGGCCGTGAACCCACGATCGAGGTTCTCGCCGTGGTCGCCGTCGCCGATCGCCCGGTCGAGAGTCACCAGCTCGACCCTGTGCTCCGACACGACCCGCGCACTCTCGCGAATCCAATCCGTCGCCCACGTGATGCCCACACTCATGCGTCTACCTTCTACCTTCCCCAGCGCAGCGCTGCGGTCTGAACGGGCGCGTCGTACAGTTCGGTGAGCTCGTCGTCGAGCCGCAGCACACTGATCGAGGTGCCCTGCATCTCGAGCGACGTCACGAAGTTGCCCACCAGCGAGCGGGTCACCTCGATGCCCTTGTCGGCGAGCACCTGCGCCGCGTGCCGGAAGACGATGTAGAGCTCCACCTGCGGTGTGCCGCCCATGCCGTTCACGAGCAACGCCACCTTGTCGCCGGATGCGAAGGGCAGGTCCTCCAGGATCGGGCCGAGCAGGCGGTCGACGATCGCATCGGCCGGCTCGAGCTTGATCCGCTCGCGGCCGGGCTCGCCGTGGATGCCGATGCCGATCTCGATCTCGTCGTCGGCCAGCTCGAAGCTCGGTTCGCCGGCGTGCGGCACGACACAGGGCGTGAGGGCCACACCCATCGTGCGCACGTTCGCGTTGACCTTCTCGGCCACCGCCGCGACGGCGGCGAGGTCGTCGCCCCGTTCGGCGGCGGCACCCGCGATCTTCTCGACGAAGACCGTGCCCGCCACCCCACGACGGCCGGCGGTGTAGAGGGAGTCCTTCACCGCGACGTCGTCGTCGATGATCACCGTGCGCACCTCGATGCCCTCGGCACCGGCCAGGTCGGCGGCGGTCTCGAAATTCAGCACGTCGCCGGTGTAGTTCTTCACGATGTGCAGCACGCCGGCGCCCCCGTCGACTGCTTTGGTGGCGGCGAGGATGGGGTCGGGGGTGGGCGAGGTGAAGACCGCTCCGGGAACGGCGGCATCGAGCATCCCGTACCCGACGAAACCGCCGTGCAGGGGTTCGTGGCCGCTGCCGCCGCCGCTGACGATGCCCACTTTGCCCGAGACGGGAGCGTCTTTGCGGGCGATGAAGATCGGATCGTGCGACACCCTCACCAGGTCGCCGTGCGCGGCCTCGAAGCCGGCGACAGCCTCCTCGACGACATTCTTCGGATCGTTGATGAGCTTCTTCATTGAAATATCCCTCCGATCGAGCGGTCGTCGCTCGCGACGGGAGCCCGAAGCGGGCCATCCGGTGCAAATCTACGCCGAACCTCCGACGCTCCGGTAGACCCCGCCGCGCCACGCCCGGAGCCCTAGGGGATGTACCTGGCAACTTCCTGGAGATATCGTTGGGCAAACCCGTTCACCCCGGGGGTCACAGCGGGTGGCCGAACAGTGCGAAGGAAGGTCATCGTGGACAATCTTGGTATCGATTTCGTTTCGGAGCTGGTGGGTACCGCCCTGCTGGTGCTCCTCGGCACCGGCGTGGTCGCCAACGTCGCCCTGATCAGGACGAAGGGCTTCAACGGCGGCTTCTTGATGGTCACCATCGGCTGGGGCCTCGCGGTCTTCTCCGGTGTCATCGTCGCCTACGCGTCGGGCGCGCACCTGAATCCCGCGGTGACCCTGGGTCTCGTCGCCAACGGCGCCACGACGTTCGGTGGCCCCAACACGCAGGTCGACGTGAATTTCCTCTCCGTCATCACCTACATCGGGGCCCAGATGCTCGGCGCCATCATCGGTGCCGTGCTGGTCTGGCTGGCCTACAAGCAGCACTTCGACGAGGAGCCGGAGCCCGCGGCCAAGCTCGGCGTGTTCTCGACCGGGCCGGCCATCCGCTCCTACGCGTGGAACCTCGTCACCGAGATCATCGGCACCTTCGTGCTGGTGTTCGTGGTGATCGCGTTCGGCCGGAACGGTGACGGTGGCGGTCTCGCCGCACTCGGCGCCCTGCCGGTGGCGCTGCTCGTGATCGCGATCGGTGCCTCGCTCGGTGGCCCCACGGGCTACGCGATCAACCCGGCCCGTGACCTCGGCCCGCGTATCGCCCATGCCTTGCTCCCCATCAAGGGCAAGGGCACCTCGGACTGGTCCTACTCCTGGGTCCCGGTCGTCGGTCCCATCATCGGCGGCCTCCTGGCCGGCTGGGCCGCCCTGGTCCTCCTGCCCATCCTCACCTGACAGGTCTCACCCCACCCGAAGGGCCGGCCCACGACGACGTGGCCGGCCCTTCGGCGTTCCCCGCGGGGGGCAGCCGCAGGCCGCCCTCGACTACCCATGGAGAGCGCCAAGCACCCTCACGCGCGGGTCGTCGCCGCCACCCACGCGTCGAGCTTCGCCGACGCCGCTCCCGAGTCGATCGCCGCCGCCGCGATGGCCATCTTCTCGGCGAGCCGCTCCACGATCCCCCGGTCGACCTCGGTGGGGTCGGAGACGAGTTCGAACGCGACGAGACCGGCCGCGGCGTTCAGCACGACCATGTCGCGCACGGGGCCCTGCTCGCCGTCCATGACCCGGCGCACGATCTCGGCGTTGTGCGCCGCATCCCCGCCCTTGAGGTCGTCGATGGACGCCCGCGCGATGCCGAGGTCGCGCGGATTGAGGTCGTGCTCCTTCACCGCACCCCGGGAGACCTCCCAGATGTGGCTGTGACCGGTCGTGGTGAGTTCGTCGAGCCCGTCATCGCCGCGGAACACCAGGGCGGTCGCACCGCGGGTCTGGAACACGCCCACGATGAGCGGCACCCGGTCGAGGTGGGCCACACCGACCGCGGAGGCCTCGGCGCGAGCCGGGTTGCACAGCGGGCCGAGGAAGTTGAACACGGTGGGCACCCCGAGCTGGGCGCGCACCGCACCGGCGTTCTTGAACCCCGGGTGGAACTTCGAGGCGAAGGCGAACGAGATGCCGGTCTCCAGGAACACCTCCGCCACGCGTTCGGGTTCGAGGTCGAGGTCGATGCCGAGCGCGCGCAGCACGTCGGAGGAGCCCGAGAGCGAACTCGCTGCCTTGTTGCCGTGCTTGATCACCGGCACGCCGCTCGCCGAGGCCACGATCGAGGCCATGGTCGAGACGTTCACCGTGCCGAAGCTGTCGCCGCCGGTGCCGACGATGTCGAGCGCGAACGGATCGATCGCGAGTGGCAGGGCGTGCTCGAGGATCGCGTCGCGGAAGCCGACGATCTCATCGACCGTCTCGCCCTTCGCCCGCAGTGCCACGAGGAATCCGGCCAGCTGGGCCTCGGACACCTCACCATCCATGACCTTGTTCATGGCCCACGTGGCATCCGAGATGGACAGGTCCTCTCCGGCCAGGAGCTGAGCGATCGTCGCGGGCCAGGATTGCGTGTGCGCCATGTCAGCGATCCTATTGGGCGCGGGCGAGCCGATCCCTGCACGGTGGCTCGGGCATCCGCCGCACACGGCCTTGTATCCCACCCGGGACACGCCGACGACCTCGCCGCCTAGCCCCCCAAATGCAAAATCGGCTGGGGATTTCGGACATAATGGATCTGTGACGAGCAGCTCATTGACCCAGACTCAGAGTGCCCCCATGGTCCAGCGCCCCAACATCGTGGCGGTGGGCACCATCGTGTGGCTCGGCAGCGAGGTCATGTTCTTCGCCGGACTCTTCGCCATCTACTTCACGCTGCGCTCGACGAACCCCGCCGCGTGGGCCGAGCAGGCCAACACGCTGAACGTCCCGTTCGCGCTCGTCAACACGATCATCCTCGTCATCTCGTCGTTCTGGTGCCAGTTCGCGGTGTTCGCCGCCGAGCGCGGGCAGACCAAGCGCACGAGCTGGAAGCCGGTCGACTGGGGCATCACGGAGTGGATGTTCCTGGCCTACGCCTTCGGTGCGATCTTCGTCTCGGGCCAGGTGCTCGAGTACGCCACGCTCGTCTCCGAGGGCATCACGATCGACGGCAGCGCCTACGGCTCGGCCTTCTACCTCACCACCGGCTTCCACGCCCTGCACGTGACGGGCGGCCTCATCGCCATGCTCCTCATGCTCGGCCGCGTGTTCGCGGTGAAGAACTTCGGCCACAAAGAGGCGACCTCGATCATCGTCGTCTCGTACTACTGGCACTTCGTCGACGTGGTCTGGATCGGCCTGTTCCTCGTGATCTACGTGCTGAAGTAGCGCATCCGTCATGGTCAAGAATCGTCGTCCCGAACAGCGTCCCAAGCAGAGAGTAGAGAGAATGCCCCGCACGAGCAGGAAAGCAGGCAGACGCCACCCGCTGGCGACCGTCGTGCTCATTGCTATCGGCCTGGTGGTCACGGGCGGCGGCTATGCCCTGCTGAGCAGCACCACCACCGCGACCGCCGACACGTCCGCCACCAGCCAGGAGACGATCGACGAGGGTCAGAAGCTCTTCGCGGCCAACTGCGCGACCTGCCACGGCATGAGCCTCGAGGGCACGCCCGACGGGCCGAGCCTCATCGGTGTGGGCGCCGCGGCCGTCAACTTCCAGGTCGGAACGGGCCGGATGCCCATGGCCATGCAGGGGCCGCAGGCCATGCAGAAGCCGCCGCAGTTCACCGACGAGCAGACCGCAGCCCTCGCGGCCTACGTCGCCTCCATCTCCCCCGGCCCCGCCATCCCCGACCCGAGCCTCCTGCAGGGCGACGGCGACGCCACGAACGGCGGCGAGCTGTTCCGCATCAACTGCGCCATGTGCCACAACGTGCACGGGGCCGGCGGTGCCCTCACCGAGGGCAAGTTCGCGCCCGAGCTCACCGGCGTGCTGCCGACGCACATCTACGAGGCCATGCTCACCGGCCCGCAGAACATGCCCGTCTTCAACGACGACAACCTGACGCCCGAAGACAAGCGCGACATCATCACCTACCTGAAGTACCTGGAGAACAACCCCTCGCCCGGTGGAGTGGAGCTCGGCTCGCTCGGCCCGGTGGCCGAGGGTCTGTTCGCCTGGATCTTCGGACTCGGCGCGATCATCGGCCTCATGGTCTGGCTCACCGCCAAGTCGAACTAGCCATCCGGTTCCCGTGGACACCGGCACACAGCAGCACACCAGCACAGCTCGAAAGGGACAACAATGGCACATGACGAGGTGAGCGGACCCGAGAGTCCCGCTTCCGATTCGTCGGCCGTCGAGACGAGTCGAGGCACGTCGACCACCACGGTCGTCGCCTCCGACGTCGAGAACCCGGGCGAGCCCGCCCACCGCCAGCGCGTCACCGACACCGACCCCAAGGCCGCGAAGACGGCGCAGCGCTCGGTGTACACGTTGTTCTACCTCTCGATCGCGGGCAGCGTCTTCGCGATCGCCGCGTACATGGCCTTCCCGATCGAGAACGACGACGTCGGCTCGGTGCGCCTGAACACGCTGTTCATCGGCATCGGCGTCGCCCTGGCCCTGTTCGGCATCGGCCTGGGCGCCGTGCACTGGGCCAAGGCCCTGATGTACGACAAGGAAGGCATCGACATCCGCCACCCCGTCGCCGGCACGCCGGAGACTCGGGCCCGCGCCGTCGAGATCTTCCACGAGGCCGACCAGGAGTCGGGCTTCGGCCGTCGTACGCTCATCCGCAACAGCCTCATCGGCGCGCTGATCGCCTTCCCGCTGCCCGGCATCGTGCTCTTCCGCGGTCTGGCACCGCAGAGCGAAGACCCGGCAGAGCTCCTCAGCCACACCATGTGGAAGAAGGGTGCGCGCCTCACGCTCGACCCCTCGGGCATCCCGGTCAAGGCCTCCGACGTCACCATCGGGTCGGTGTTCCACATCATCCCCGAGGGCCTCAACGAGATGCCCGACCGGCTCGAGCAGAAGGCCAAGGCGGCCGTGCTGCTCATGCGCCTGAACCCCGAAGACCTCAACATCAGCCCCGGCCGCGAGAGCTGGTCGTACGACGGCATCGTCGCGTACTCCAAGATCTGCACCCACGTCGGCTGCCCGGTGGCGCTCTACGAGCAGCAGACCCACCACCTCCTGTGCCCCTGCCACCAGTCGACCTTCGACGTGGTGAACGAGTGCCAGGTGATCTTCGGTCCGGCGAAGCGGCCCCTGCCGCAGCTGCCGATCGAGGTCGACTCCGAGGGCTACCTGGTGGCTCAGAGTGACTTCAACGAGCCCGTCGGCCCGAGTTTCTGGGAGCGTTCATGACCAGCACAATCGAAAGAGCGGATGCTCCGGCCGCGGTTGCGACCCCGGCACCCCCCAAGGGCGGCGGCTTCACGGCGGCAGCGGCGAACTACCTCGACGAGCGCACCAGCATCTCGGGTGTCGTCAAGGAGTTCGGCCGCAAGATCTTCCCCGACCACTGGTCGTTCATGCTCGGCGAGGTGGCGCTCTACAGCTTCGTCGTCATCATCCTCTCCGGCACCTTCCTGACCTTCTTCTTCCAGGCCTCGATGGCCGAGGTGACCTACAACGGCTCCTGGGCACCGCTGAAGGGCATGGAGATGTCGGCGGCCATGGATTCGGCGCTGAAGATCTCGTTCGACATCCGCGGCGGCCTGCTGGTGCGCCAGATCCACCACTGGGCGGCGCTGCTGTTCATCGCAGCCATCGGTCTGCACATGCTGCGCATCTACTTCACGGGTGCGTTCCGCAAGCCGCGTGAGCTCAACTGGGTGATCGGCTTCACGCTGTTCGTGCTGGCGATGGCCGAGGGCTTCACCGGCTACTCGCTCCCCGACGACCTGCTCTCGGGCAACGGTCTCCGCATCATCGACGGCCTGATCAAGGGCATCCCGTTCGTCGGCACCTGGATCTCGTTCTTGCTCTTCGGCGGCGAGTTCCCGGGCACCGCGATCGTGGGCCGCTTGTACACCCTGCACATCTTGCTGCTTCCGGCGCTCGTGGTGGCGTTCATCGCGTTGCACCTCGTGTTCGTGGTGGTGCACAAGCACACGCAGTTCGCCGGTGGCGGGCGCACGCAGCAGAACGTGATCGGTTACCCGATCCTCCCGGTGTACGCGGCGAAGGCCGGCGGGTTCTTCTTCCTGGTGTTCGGCGTCATCGCCCTGATGGCCTCGTTCTTCACGATCAACCCGATCTGGAACTACGGCCCGTACGACCCCTCGCCGGTGTCGGCGGGTACGCAGCCCGACTGGTACATCGGGTTCGCGGATGGTGCACTACGCCTGATCCCGCCGGGCTGGGAGTTCGTGTGGCTCGACCACACGTGGTCGTTCAACATCATCGTGCCCGTGCTGGCGCTGCTGGTGCTGCTCGGTCTGGTGGCGATCTACCCGTTCGTCGAGGGCTGGGTCACGGGCGACAAGCGCGAGCACCACATCCTCGACCGTCCGCGCAACGCGCCGACCCGCACGGCCATCGGTGCCGCCGGGGTCACGTTCTACGCCGGCCTGTGGGCGGCGGCGAGTTCGGACATCATCGCGACGCACTTCCAGACCTCGCTCGAGTCGGTGACGCATGTCATCCAGGCCTGGGTCATCCTCGGTCCGTTCCTGGCCTACTTCGTGGCGAAGCGGGTCTGCATCGGTCTGATGAAGAAGGACCGCGAGATCGTGCTGCACGGCTACGAGTCGGGCCGCATCGTGCGCCTGCCCGGTGGCGAGTACATCGAGGTTCACGAGCAGGTCGACGACTACGAGCGCTGGAAGCTCGTCGACTACGAGGTCTACCAGCCGCTCATGCTCCGGCCGAACAGCAAGGGCAAGATCACCGGCTCCATGCGCCTGCGCGCGCGGATGTCGAAGTGGTTCTTCGAGGACCGCATCGCTCCTGCTTCGCGCACCGAGCTCGAGGCCGGCCACGGCCACGGCGGGCACGACGAACTCGAGGCCGGCGGCCACCACTAACCGCCTCCCCTCCCCCACTCAGGGCCCGGCCCGCACCCCGTGCGGCCGGGCCTTCGTCGTCCCGCCCGGCGCGCCCTGAGTAGCAACTGCTCATAACGCTATCTCCCCGCCTGGGCCAAAGCTTTCGTAGGACTATTCCCTCTACAGAAAGCCAGGCCCATGACCCACGCCCGAACCACCTCACGCCGTCGCGCAACGACACTCGCGTCGACGACGCTCGCACTTGCAGCGCTTGGCGCGACCTTCGCAACACCGCTCGCTGCCTCCGCTGCCAGCGGGCCGGGGCTCATGATCTGTCCGCCCGCGATCTCGAAGGTCGGCATGCCGATCTCCTTCGACGTTCTCGATGGTGAGAGCGGAAGCGGTTTCGACGGCAGCATCGCATCGGGTGCACTTCCCGACGGCCTCACCCTGAGCCGCATGGCGCCCGCCACTCCGAAGATCTCGGGTACACCCACCAAGACCGGCAGTTTCACCTTCCAGATGCATCTCGCGAACAACGTGGGCGGTACCGGTGACAAGACCTGCGTGATGGACATCGTGCCGGCCACGTCGATCGTCGAGCGCATCGGCGGCGAAGACCGTTACGAGGTCGCTGCTCACGTCGCCGAACGGATCGCCCCGACGACCACGCCGCTGGTCTATGTCGCGAGTGGGGAGAACTACTCCGACGCGTTGAGTGCATCGGCCATCGCTGCGCAGCACAACGCGCCCTTGGTTCTCGCCAGCTCCACGGGCTTCACGAACTATGTGCACACCGTCGTCAACCTCTTCGGCGCACAAGACGTAGTGCTTGTCGGCGGTGAGAACTCACTGGGCCAGAAACTCGTGGACGAGCTGAAGGCGATGTCGAGCCATCCCAAGATCACGCGCATCGGCGGCGCGGACCGGTTCGAGGTGTCGCGGAACCTCATCAGCGATCCGAAGTTCGGTGCCGCCGCGTCGACTACGCTGTACGTCGCCAGCGGGCTGAAGTTCCCCGACGCCCTGAGCGCGAGCCCGGCCGCCGCGAAGGCCAAGACCGCCGTGCTGCTCGTGAACGGCGAGGCCACCAGCCTCACGACCGAGGAGAAGGCGTTGCTCGCAGCCCGTGGCGTCAAGACCGCCACCGTCTTCGGCGGCGAAGACACCCTCTCAGCAGGGATCGCAGCCGACCTCAAGGCAGCTGCCGGCGCGGTCAACCGCATCGAGGGCGACGACCGGTTCATCGTTTCGGCCAACGTCGTCGCGGCGAACTACACCGCCCCGGCCGACACCGTGTACTTCGCCACCGGCGCCACTTTCGCCGACGCTCTCGCCGGCGGCACACTCGCCGGCGTAGGCAATGCGCCGATCCTCCTCGTGCGCAAGTCGTGCGTCGCCGCCGAAGTCGCCGCGCAGGTGCGACGGCTGGCGCCGAAGCACATCGTGCTCCTCGGCGGCCCGAACAGCCTCGACGCCGCACTCGAGAACCTCCCGCTCTGCAGCTGACCAACCGCACCACGACCGCGAGGGCCGCTCACCGACGAGGTGGGCGGCCATCCGTCTGTCCGGGGCATCCGTCTCGACGCCGCGGGTGCGCACATCAGGACCAACCGGTCGCCGTGCGCATACGCAGGATGCGGGGGCCTGAATACGGGAGATTCTCCTGAATACGACAAGCGGCAGAGGACTGAGGCCGAGGGAGGGCGACGAAAAGGCCCGCACTCACGAGGAGTGCGGGCCTGATCGACGTCGGGCGGAGAACCTAGCGGGCGAAGTAGCCTCGGTAGTACTCGAAGACCCAGCCGATGATCGCCACGAGGAAGATGGCGGCTGCGATGAAGCAGATCCAGTAGCCCACCGCGAGGCCGAGCACCATCAGCGCGCCACCACCGGCGAGGATGATCGGCCACCAGCTCCACGGGCTGTAGAAGCCCATCTCGGGGTCGCCGTCGTCGATGTTGGAGTCGAGCAGATCCTCGGGCAGCTCGGCGCCCTGCGCCTTGTGCACCCGGCCGAGGTAGAAGGCGAGGAACGCCGCCAGGATGGCCGACAGACCGATCGCCACGGTGCCGACCCACTCCACCTGACCCTCGTACCAGATCAGCGACCAGATCGTGTAGGCCGCATCGGCCAGCAGCATGAACCCGAAGAGGATCCAGAAGAGATTGGTGTTGACTCTCATCGGGTCACTTCACCTTGCCTTGCGAGAGATCGTAGGTGGGAGCATCCGGTGCGTCCTTCGCCGGCCCGACACCGACCGGGATGCCGGCCTCGGGGTGGTTGAGGTCGAACGCCGGGGACTCCGAGCGGATGCGCGGGATCGACGTGAAGTTGTGCCGCGGCGGCGGGCACGAGGTGGCCCACTCGAGCGAACGGCCGTAACCCCACGGGTCGTTGACCGTGACCTTCGGCGCCTTGCGGGCTGTGATGTACACGTTCAAGAAGAACGGGATGAGCGAGGCAGCGAGGATGAAGGCACCGATGGTGGACAACTGGTTCATCCAGGTGAAGCCGTCCTCCGGCTGGTAGGTCGCGTAACGACGCGGCATGCCGATGACGCCCAGCCAGTGCTGGATGAGGAACGTGGTGTGGAAGCCGATGAACAGCAACCAGAAGTGCCAGTGACCGAGCCGCTCGTTGAGCATCTTGCCCGTCCACTTCGGCCACCAGAAGTAGAAGCCCGAGAACATCGCGAACACGACGGTGCCGAACACCACGTAGTGGAAGTGCGCCACCACGAAGTAGGTGTCGGAGACGTGGAAGTCGAGCGGCGGCGACGCCAGGATGACGCCCGTGAGGCCACCGAAGGTGAAGGTGATCAAGAAGCCGATCGCCCAGACCATCGGTGTCTCGAAGGTCACCGACCCGCGCCACATCGTGCCGATCCAGTTGAAGATCTTCACACCCGTCGGCACCGCGATGAGCATGGTCATGAGCGCGAAGAACGGCAGCAGCACCGAGCCGGTGACGTACATGTGGTGCGCCCACACCGTGACCGAGAGGGCCGCGATCGAGATCGTCGCGTAGATGAGGGTCTTGTAGCCGAAGATCGGCTTGCGGCTGAACACCGGGAACACCTCGGAGACGATGCCGAAGAACGGCAACGCGATGATGTAGACCTCCGGATGCCCGAAGAACCAGAACAGGTGCTGCCAGAGCAGCACACCGCCGTTCGCGGCGTCGTAGACGTGGGCTCCGAAGACGCGGTCGGCACCGAGCGCGAAGAGCGCGGCGGCCAGCACCGGGAACGCCATCAGCACGAGGATCGACGTGACCAGGATGTTCCAGGTGAAGATCGGCATGCGGAACATGGTCATGCCCGGCGCGCGCAGCGTGATGATCGTGGTGATGAAGTTCACCGCACCGAGGATGGTGCCGAAGCCCGAGAGGCCGAGGCCGAACACCCACATGTTCCCACCGTCGCCGGGTGTGAACGTCGTCGATGACAGGGGCGCGTAGGCGAACCAGCCGAACGAGGCGGCACCCTGCGGGGTGAGGAAGCCCGACACCGCGATGAGCGAGCCGAAGAGGAAGAGCCAGAAGGCGAACGCGTTCAGACGCGGGAACGCGACATCCGGAGCCCCGATCTGCAGCGGCATGATGACGTTGGCGAAGCCCGCGAACAGCGGCGTCGCGAACATGAGCAGCATGATCGTGCCGTGCATCGTGAACAGCTGGTTGTACTGGTCTTTGGTCTGCAGGAGCTCAAGGCCCGGCTCGAACAGCTGGGCGCGGATGACCAGCGCCATCACACCACCGAGGCAGAAGAACAGGAACGACGCGATCAGGTACATGTACCCGATGGTCTTGTGGTCGGTGGAGGTGATCCACTTGATGAAGATGTTGCCCTTGCGGCCAACGGTCTTCGACGGCGTGCCGATGGTCGCCGGGGCCGTGCTGCCGGGCGAAACCGCCACTGTCGCTGTCATGGCTCGCTCCTACTTCTCTTCGTGCGCGGGCGTGCCGATGCCCGGGAGGTTCTGGTTGCGGTTGTACTCCGGGCCCAGCTGGCCTTCCTGGCCGGCGTCTTTCAGAGACTGGATGTAGTCGTCGTACTCCTGCTGCGAGACGACCTTCACGTTGAAGAGCATCATCGAGTGGTACTCGCCGCAGAGCTCGGCGCACTTTCCGCTGAACGTGCCCTCACGCTCCGGCGTGACGTACATGTAGTTCGTCTTGCCCGGCAGCATGTCCTTCTTGTAGAGGAAGTCGATGACCCAGAACGAGTGGATGACGTCGCGCGACTGGAGCTCGATCTCGACCTTCTTGCCGACGGGCAGGTAGAGCACCGGGATCTCGGACTCGACGAGTGAGCCGTTCGCGTCGGCCGGGTTCTCCTGGCCCTGGACGCCGGCCGAGTAGACGTTGTCGTCGACGTAGTTGAAGTCCCACGCCCACTGCTTGCCGAAGACCTGGATCTTCACGTCGGGGTCGTCGTACTTGGCCTCGATGGCGCTCTGATCCCGAGCGGTGAAGGCGAAGAAGCCGAGCACCAGGATGAGCGGGACGATCGTGTAGAAGATCTCGATCGGCATGTTGTAGCGCAGCTGCGCCGGGAGACCGGTCTGCCCGCGGCGGCGCCGGTAGACCACGATCGCCCAGATGGTGAGGCCCCAGGTGAGCACACCGACCACGAGCAGCACGATCCACGACGTGACCCAGAGGCCGATGACGCGGTCGACGTTGTTCGTGGTGCCGGGCTCCGTGGGGAGCCAGCCTTGCAGCTGCTCCTGGGTGCACCCGGCCAAGACAACGGACAGTAGCGCCGCGACTGGAATCGCGACCCATCGGAGACGTCGGTTAGAGCGCACCACAGACCTTTCGGGAAGCTACACCACAGTGTATTTGACCTTTTCCTAGCCTACTGTGTCGATCTCCCCGTCGTTGCCACAGGCACACCGGATGCGCGTGTGCTACGGCACGAAAAAGGGCCGCTCCCGACGGAACGGCCCTGATCCGACGTGCCGACGATCAGTGGAACGAGTCTCCGCAGGCGCAGCTGCCGGAGGCGTTCGGGTTGTCGATCGTGAAGCCCTGCTTCTGGATGGTGTCTTCGAAGTCGATGGTCGCGCCGTCGAGGTAGGGCACGCTCATCTTGTCGACGATCACCTCGACGCCGTCGAAGTCGACCACGCCGTCGCCGTCGAGCATGCGCTCATCGAAGTAGAGCTGGTAGATCAGGCCGGAGCAGCCGCCGGGCTGCACGGCGACGCGCAGGCGCAGGTCGTCGCGGCCTTCCTGCTCGAGCAGGCTCCGCACCTTGTCGCCGGCAGCCGCCGTCAGGCCCACCTTGTGCGCGGGCGCGTCGACCTCGGTGGTCAGGGTTGTGTCGCTCATCTGCACTCCATTCGTTAGGAAGTAGGGAAAAAGTCTAACTCCGCCAACCCCGCCCGCGTCGTCAGCATTCCCAGCCTTTCGCTCTCACCCGTTCAATCGCGCCAGCAGCAGCGCCTCAGCCCCGATGGCGCGCTTGAACACGCCGAGGTGCAGCGACTCGTTCGGGCTGTGCGCCCGGGTGTGCGGGTCTTCCACCCCGGTGACGAGGATCTGCGCCGCCGGGAACACCCGCGCCAGGTCGGCGATGAACGGGATCGAGCCGCCGACGCCCGCCTCCACCGGCTCCGCGCCCCAGGCGTCACGCATGGCGTCCTTCGCCGCTGTCACCGCCCAACCCGACGTGTCGACGAGGAACGGCTCACCCGTGTCGACGTCGCTGATCTCGACGTGGGCGCCGAACGGCGTGTTCGCCCGCACGTGCGCCTCGAGCGCGGCCAGCGCCTCGCTCGCCTGCTGCCCCGGCGCCACCCGCGCGCTGACCCGCACCGAGACGCTCGGGATGAGGGTGTTGGACGCGTTGGCGACCGTGGGTGCGTCGATCCCGGTGACCGTGATCGACGGCCCCGCCCACAACCGCGACAGGATCGGCCCGTGGCCGATCGGCTGCACCCCGTCGAGCAGCCCGGCCTCGGCCCGGAGCGTCTCCTCCGGATAGTCGGGCGCCTCGATCGGCAGCGCCGTGAGCCCGTCGACCGCGACCGCGCCGTCAGCGTCGTGGAAGGTGCTGAGGAGCCGGATGGCGGCCAGCATCGCATCCGGCACCGCGCCGCCGAACATGCCCGAGTGGGAGGCGTGTGCGAGCGTGCTGACGGTGAGCTTGAAGGTGACGTTGCCGCGCAGACTGATGGTGAGCGACGGTGTCTCGGTGTCCCAGTTGTCGGAGTCGGCGACCACGATCACGTCGGCGGCGAGCTTGTCCCGATGGTTGTCGAGGAAGTTCGCGAACGAGCGCGAGCCGAACTCCTCCTCACCCTCGATGAAGACGACGAGGCCCAGCTCGAGGTCGTCGCCGGCCACGGCGGCCAGCGCCCGCACGGCCGCCACGTGCGACACCACGCCGGCCTTGTCGTCAGCAGCACCCCGGCCGTAGAGCCGGTCGCCGCGCACGGTCGGCTCGTAGGGGGGCGAATCCCAATCCGACTCCTGCCCGGGCGGTTGAACGTCGTGGTGCGCGTACAGCAGCACGGTCGGGCGCCCGTTGCGGGCGGCGCGGGTGGCGAGCACCGCGGGCTGGCCGAGCTCGCCCGTCTCGGTCGCGGCGCGGAGCACCTCGACCGACTCGAACACGCCGGTCGCCTCGAACAGTCCGGCGACGGCCTGGGCACTGGCCGCCACGTGCGCCGGATCGAAGGCCGCCCACGAGACCGAGGGGATGCGCACGAGCGCGCTCAGATCGGCGATGCTTCGCGGCAATCCGAGCTCCACGAGCTCGGCGACGGCCGAGTCGAGCCCCTCGGCTGGCGGATTCTGGGTGAACGGGGAGCCTGGTGCGTCGGTCATGCAGGTAATCTTAAGAGACGAACGAACGAGGAAACCGTGGCAAAGAAATCCAGCACCACCGAAGCGCCCGTCGAGGTTCCTGTGGAGGAGCAGACCTCCGGTAAGGGTCACGCGACCCCCACCCGCAAGGAGCGCGAGGCCGCGAACAAGCGCCCGCTGGTGCCCACCGACCGCAAAGAGGCCAGCCGCGACTACAAGCGCCGGCAGCAGGAACTGCGCGACAAGGCGCGGGTCGGCATGGCCAACGGCGACGAGAAGTACCTGCCCGCCCGCGACAAGGGTGTGCAGAAGCGCTACGTGCGCGACTACGTCGACGCCCGCTTCAACCTGGGCGAGTTCCTCATCCCGGTGATGTTCGTCGTCATCCTGCTCACCCTCGTGCCGATGCCCGAGATCCAGGCCGGCGTGATGCTCGGTCTCTACGCGTTCGTGGTCATCGTGGTCGCCGACAGCCTGTTCATGGGCATGCGCCTGATGAAGAAGATGCGCGAGAAGTTCGGCGCCGACAAGGTGGAGCGGGTGCGCTGGTACGCCACCATGCGGGCGCTGCAGTTCCGTCGCCTGCGCCTGCCGAAGCCGCAGGTCAAGCGCGGCCAGTACCCGAGCTGAGCCGGGCCGGAAGGCCCGGTCGGCCGCTATTGCTCCGGCTGCCGGGTGCGCCGCAGGCGCGCCAACCCGATGTTGATCGACCGCGCCCACAGCGGCCCGCGGTACAAGAACGCGGTGTACCCCTGCACGAGGGTCGCCCCCGCCGCGAGACGCTGATCGACGTCGTACGCCGTCTCCACTCCCCCGACCGAGATCACGCAGAGTGATTCGGGCACGACCGAGCGGATGATCTTCAGCACCTCGAGCGACCGCGCCACCAACGGCGCTCCCGAGAGCCCCCCGGCGCCGGCGGCCTCGACGACCGCCGCATCCGTCTTCAGTCCCTCGCGCGAGATCGTGGTGTTGGTGGCGATGATGCCGTCGAGGCCGAGCGAGGTCGCGAGCCGCGAGATCGCGACCACCTCCTCGTCGGTGAGGTCGGGGGCGATCTTCACCAGCAGCGGGGTCGCCCCCGCCTCCCCCTTCACCGCCTCGAGCAAGGGGGCCAGCTTCTCGAGCTCTTGCAGTCCGCGCAGCCCGGGGGTGTTCGGTGAGCTGACGTTCACCACGAGATAGTCGGCCATCGGGGCGAGGGCGCGAGCGCTCTGCCGGTAGTCGTCGATGGCGTCATCGACCTCGACCACCCGGCTCTTGCCGATGTTCACCCCGATGACCGGCCGCGGATGCGTGAGCGACCGCACCCGGGCGAGCCGCAGCGAGGCCGCCGCGGCGCCCGCGTTGTTGAAGCCCATGCGGTTGATGACCGCGCGGTCGGGAATGAGGCGGAACAGTCGCGGTCGTGGGTTACCGGGCTGCGGGCGCGCGGTGATCGTGCCCACCTCGACGTGCCCGAAGCCGAGTGCGCCGAGCCCGCGCACCGCCTTTCCGTCTTTGTCGAATCCGGCCGCGACACCGAACGGCGTCGGGAAGCGCAGCCCGAGCGCGTGCACCGAGAGATCGACGGGACTCTTCGTGAACCGGGCGAGCACGCCGTCGAGCCGCAGCGCCGGGATGGCCCGGATGACGTCGAAGGCCAGGTGGTGCGCCCGCTCCGGATCCATCTTCGACAACACGTGCCGGAAGAGCAGTTCGTACATCCGGTTCTACTCGGTTGAGCCGGCTGCGCCGGGCGACGCGGCCCTCGCCTGTCCGTCCGCGGCCTGGTCGTGCTCCACCCGCAGCAGCGTGATCGCCGCCTCGAAGTCGTCGAGCGAGTCGAAGCCCTGGTAGACGCTCGCGAACCGGAGGTACGCCACCTCGTCGAGTTCGCGCAGTGGCTGCAGGATGGCCAGACCGATGTCGTTCGCTTCGATCTGCGCCGCGCCGGAGAGCCGCACCGTCTCCTCCACCCGCTGGGCGAGCACCGCGAGGTCGCTGTCGGTGACCGGCCGGCCCTGACAGGCCTTCCGCACGCCCGACACGATCTTCTCGCGGCTGAACGGCTCGACCACACCGGAGCGCTTGATGACGCTGAGCGACGCCGTCTCGGTGGTGCTGAAGCGCCGGCCGCAATCGGGGCACTGACGGCGCCGGCGGATGGCGAGGCCGTCGTCGGTGGTGCGCGAGTCGACGACCCTCGAGTCGGGGTAGCGGCAGTAGGGGCAGAACATGGCCCTCCAATCGTACAGGCCGGGCGTTAGCATGAAGTCGATGGAACACGACGAGCTCGACGCCCAGCAGCAACCGGTGCTCACCGACGCCCAGTGGGAACGCATGTGCGCGTTCGGCACGGATGAGCGCTTCGGCGTGGGCGACTACCTCTTCCGCTCCGGCGATCGCGACTACGACCTCATCCTGGTCGAGTCGGGTCAGGTCGAGGTCGTGCGCGACTCGCTCGGCTGGGTCGATGAGACGGTCATCGCCCGGATGGGACCCAGATCGTTCGTGGGTGAGCTGGGCCTCCTCAACGGCCAGGGCGCCTTCCTCTCCGCCCGCGGGAGCGAGGCGGGGCGCATCCTCCGGGTGTCGCGCCCTGAGCTCCGGCGGCTGATGGCCGACGACGACGAGCTCGGCGACCTGGTGCTGCACGCCCTGTGGGCGCGGCGCGAGAGCCTGCGCGCCGGACCGGCCGCGCTCACGCTGAAGTTCGTGGGCGTCGGGTCGGACCGCGACTTCCGAGCGCTCCGGCGTTTCGCCGAGCGGCTCGACCTCGTGCACGTGGCCGCCGAGCTCCCGCCCGGCGAGCTCGGGGCGCTCACCGGCCACGACATCACCGCCGACCAGCTGCCGGTGGCCTTCATCCAGGGCGAGCCGATCGTGCGGGCGACGCCCGGCCTGGTGTCAGAGCGCCTTGGGCTCAGTTACCACGCACAGGACGACGAGGTCGCCGATCTGGTGGTGGTCGGCGGAGGGCCGGCGGGCCTTGCCGCGGCCATCTACGGCGCATCCGAGGGGCTGGACACGGTGCTCGTCGACGCGATCGCGCCGGGCGGCCAGGCGGCGGCGACCTCGCGCATCGAGAACTTCCTCGGCTTCCCCTTCGGAGTCAGCGGCCGCGACCTGATCGGGCAGGCCTGCCTCCAGGCCCTCAAGTTCGGCGTGCGCGTCTACGCTCCGTGCGAGGCGCAGAGCCTGTCAAGCGCGGGCGACCTCCTCGAGGTGACCCTGGTCGACGGCGCGGTCATCCACGCGCGCTCGGCGATCGTCACCGCCGGCGCCGCGTACCGCACACTCGATCTCGACCGTTGGGCCGAGTTCGAGCGCGCGGGCAGCATCTTCTACGCCGCGACGCAGCTCGAGCTCAAGCAGGTGAGCGGCTCCCCCGTCGTCGTGGTCGGCGGCGCCAACTCGGCCGGCCAGGCCGCGCTGTACCTGGCGGCGAACGGATGCCCGGTGCGGCTCGTCGTGCGCGGCTCCGACCTCGGCAGCCGCATGTCGGCCTACCTCGTCGACCGGTTGCTGGAGGATCCGCGCATCGAGGTGCACACGGGGTCCCGCGTGGTGGGCCTCGACGGCGGCGACACGCTCGAGCGGGTGCGCATCGACAGCGCGGGTGACGTCGACGCGCGCGGACTGTTCTGCTTCATCGGCGCCGACCCGGCGACCGGCTGGCTGACCGGGCTCGACTGCGACGCCGACGGCTTCGTGCGCACCGGAACCGACCTGGCCGCGCAGGCTCTCGCCTGGCAGAACCTCGGCCGCGAACCGCTGCCGTTCGAAACCTCGGTTCCGCGCGTCTTCGCCGCGGGCGACGTGCGCCGCGGCTCGATGAAGCGCGTGGCCGCCGCGGTCGGCGAGGGCTCGAGCGCGGTGGCGTCGGTGCACCGCGCGCTGGCCGGCTAGCTGACGAAGCGAGCCGTGACGGCCTCGCCGTGGGCCGGGAGGTTCTCGGCGGTGGAGAGGGCCACGATGCGGGAGGCCACTGCTTCGAGGGCCGCCCGGTCGTAGCGGATGACCTGCTGGGGCCGCAGGAAGGTGTACGCGCCGAGGCCGGAGGAGAACCGGGACTGGCCCCCCGTCGGGAGCACGTGGTTCGACCCGGCGAGGTAGTCGCCGAGGCTGACCGGCGAGTAGGCGCCGACGAAGATGGCGCCCGCGTTGTGGATGAGGGCCAGGGTCGCATCCGGATCGGCCGTCTGGATCTCGAGGTGCTCGGGGCCGTAGACATTGCTGACCGCCGCCGCATCGGCGAGGGAGTCGACCAGCACGATCGCCGACTGCGGGCCGTCGAGCGCCACCGCGACCCGCGTCGCGTGCTTCGTGTCGGCGGCGACGCGCTCGAGCACGGTGCGCACGGCTTCGGCCAGCTCCGGCGAGTCCGTGACCAGCACGGCGGCGGCCAGCTCGTCGTGCTCGGCCTGGCTCACCAGGTCGGCCGCCACGAACGCCGGGTCGGCGCTGCCGTCGGCGATGACGAGGATCTCGGTGGGGCCGGCCTCGGAGTCGATGCCCACGACGCCGCGCACCAGCCGCTTCGCCGCCGCGACGAACACGTTGCCCGGACCCGTGATGACCTCCACCGGGTCGAGGCCGATCTCTTCGACACCGTAGGCGAGCGCTCCGATCGCTCCCGCACCGCCGATGGCGTACACCTCGTCGACGCCGAGGAGTCCGGCGGCGCCGAGGATGGTGGGGTGGATGGAGCCGCCGAACTCCTGCTGCGGCGGCGAGACGATCGCGAGCGAGCCGACGCCGGCCAGCTGCGCGGGAACCACGTTCATCACGACGCTCGAGGGGTAGACGGCCTTGCCTCCCGGCACGTACAGTCCCACCCGCTCGACCGGGTGCCACCGCTGCTCCACGACGGCGCCGTCGGCCAGCTGCGTGGTGCGGGCATCCGGGATCTGGGCGGCCGTGGCCTGCCGGACCCGCACGATCGCCTCGTCGAGTGCCGCACGAACCTCCGGCTCGAGAGCGTCGACGGCTGCCGCAATGGCCGCCTGCGGCACACGGACGTGCTCGGGCACCACCCGGTCGAAGCGCTCGGCCTGCTCGCGCAAGGCGACGAGACCGTCTGCCCGGACGGCGGCGATGAGGGCACCGGCGGCCTCGGCGGCCACCGAGACGTCGGTGTCGGCGCGCGGCACGAGGGCGGCGAGTTCGGCGCGGGTGGGGGTCTGGCCGCGGAGGTCGATGGTCTGGATCATGGCGCCTCCAGCCTACCCAGTCGCAGCCTTCGGCTCGGCGAGACCGCGGCCGGCCACCTGAGCCGGTCAGGCGCCGGCCAAGCCGGCGGCGACGAGGGACTCGCCGGCCGCCGCGATCGCCTCGGCGGCGGGCCGGGCCGACCAGCCGAGCACCTGGCGGGCGTGCTCCCCCGAGACCCGGCGGGCGTAGCCGAGGTCGGGCAGCACGGCGGCGAACTCGGGCGAGGACGCGGCATTCGCTCGCACCACCTCGTTCGGCACCGTCTGCGTGGGCACACGGGCGGCGGCGCTCCCGAGCCGCTCACGCAACACCGCTCCGACCTCCGCCATCGGCAGCGCCGGGTCGCCCGCCAGAAGAAAGCGCTGCCCGGCCGCCGCGGGAGTGGCGAGGGCGAGCAGATGCCCACGGGCAACATCCCGCACGTCGACGATCGGGAACCAGAGGTCGAGGAACGCCGGCATACCGCCCGCGAGCATCCGTTGCACGATGCGGTTCGCACCCGAGACCTCGGTGCCCATCACCGGGCCCATCACCGCGACCGGGAGCACCGTGACGAGCTCGAATCCGTCGCCGGCCTCGGCGGCGAACTCCCACGCCGCCCGTTCGGCGAGGGTCTTGCTCTTCCCGTAGGCGTCGACGCCGGGGCCGTCGAGGACGGTCCAGTCCGACTCGGTGAACACGTGCTCGTCGTGCGGATGCCCCCACCCCACCGCGTGGAAGGCCGAGGTGAGCACGACCCGCCGCACCCCGGCGGCGCGCGCCGCCCCCAGCACCCGGAGCGCGCCGTCGCGCGCCGGCACGATCAGCTCCTGCTCGTCCTCGACGTGACCGGGTTGCACCGGCGAGGCCACGTGCAGCACGGCGTCGACGCCGTCGAGTGCAGCCGCCCAGCCCGCGTCGTCGAGCAGGTCGGCCGCGGTGAACTCGAGCTCGACGCGATCGTGCGCGGACGCGGCACCGGCGGCGGCCAGCACGTCGCGCACACCGTGCTCGCGGGCGAGGTTGCGCACGGTGGTGCGAACGCGGTGGCCCGCGGCCAGCAGCTGGACGATGGTGTGACCGGCGATGAAACCGGAGCCGCCGGTGACGAGCACGCGGGTCGAGGCGGGCGGGGTGGGAACGGACGAGAGGGTGGGGGTGGACATGGCGCTCTTCCTGGTTGTGACGGGGATGTCGTGACGCACTGACTCTGCGCCGGCCCACCGCGCCCTGCCAGCGGTCCCGTTGTCGTAGGACTGCCGGACCCAGGACAAACCCCTCCGACGCGAGCAGACTGGGACGATGGAGTCGTCGGAGTTCGGTCGCGCGGTACGCCGCTGGCGCGACCGGGTGCCACCGGGTGCGGTAGGTCTGCCGACCGGGGGCCGGCGTCGCGCATCCGGTCTCCGTCGCGAAGAGCTCGCGTCGCTGGCCGGCATCTCGGCCGACTACCTCACCCGCCTCGAGCAGGGGCGCGCCACCTCTCCGTCGGCGCAGGTGGTCGAGGCGCTCGCTCGCGCGCTCCGACTCGGCGACGCGGAGCGGGAACTGCTGTTCGAGCTCGCCGGGCACGCGGCGCCCGGGCGCGACGTGGTTCCACGGCGCATTCCGCCGAGCGTGCAACGGCTGCTCGACCGCTTCGCGAACACACCCGTCGCCGTGTTCGACGCGACCCTCACCCTGATCGACGCCAACCCGCCGTACGCCGCGCTCATGGGGGTGGACCGCGCGGCACAGGGGCTCGAGCGCAACGCCGTGTGGCGCAACCTCGTCGGCACGGGCACCCGGGTCGTGATGACGGATGCCGAACGCGACGACTTCCACGCCGCCCAGGTCGCGCAGCTGCGCCTCACGGCCGCGCGCTACCCGGCCGACCGTTCGCTCGCGCGATTGGTGCGGGAGCTGCGAGCGGCGAGCGCGCGCTTCGCCGCGCTGTGGGACGACCCGGGGCTCGACCCCGAGCGGGAGCCCGGTCGCGAGAAGGTGGTCGAGCATCCGGCGGTCGGGCGCATCCGGCTCGACTGCGACACGCTCGTGGTCGCGGGCGACGACCTGCGCATCCTGATCTACACCGCGGAGCCCGGCACGCCCGATGCCGACCGGCTCGCCCTCGCGATCGTGCTCGGCACGCAGTCGCTCGTGGAGTGACGGCAGCTCCCCCTAGACTCGTCGAGCGAAGGGGGACGGATGGACGAGCGCGCGCAACAATCGGGGTGGCACCGGTTCTGGAACCGGGGCGGCTGGTGGAAGGCGCTGCTGGTCGTCGCCGTCTACTGGGGGCTCTACCAGCTCGCCGGCCTGGCCATCAACGCGCTCTTCGGCCACCTCGTCGACAAGCAGAACCTGTTCGCGAACGCGCTGAGCGTGTTCGTGGGGTTGGCCGCGCCGATCCTGGTCGGCGGAATCCTCCTGGTGATCTTCGCCGTGTCGCTGGGCTGGTTGAAGGAGCTGTTCGGCCGGCAGCCGATCCGCGGGTCGTGGTGGATGTGGATCGGCGTGGCGGTCGTCATCGTCTTCAACGCCCTCCGGTTCGCGAGCGCGGACTACAGCGCGTGGGACGCCGGAGCCGTGATCGCGGTGCTGTTCACCGGGCTCTGCGTGGGCTTCGCCGAGGAGGTGCTGACCCGCGGGTTCGCGGTGAACCTGCTTCGCCGCGCCGGCTACGGTGAGCGGTCGGTGATGCTGTTGTCGTCGCTGTTGTTCGCGGCGCTGCACTCCGGCAACCTCGCCGCCGGAAGCAGCCCGCTCGTGGTGGCGTTCACCGTGGTCTACACCTTCGCCTTCGGCATCACGATGTACGTGGCGCTGCGGGTGACGGGCAACCTGATCTGGCCGATCCTGCTGCACGCCTCCACCGACCCGAGCCTGTTCCTGATGACCGGCGGGGTGGATGCGACGAGCGCCGCCATGCATCCCGGCCCGCTTGCACCGATCGCCGGGCTGGCGAACTACGCGGTGATGCTGTTCGCGATCGTGGCGATCATCGCCGTGCGCGGCCGCATCGACCGAACGGCCGCCTTCGCCGACCCGGGGCCGGCTACAGCCCTGCGCTGAGGGCGGTCACCCCGATCAGCACGAACCAGCCGATGAAGCCGAGGTAGATCACCCGCTCGAACAAGCCGAAAAGGCTGCGTCGTCGGCTGAGCGAGGCCACGAGCAGCCCGACCGCTCCGATCGCGCCGACGACGCCGAAGACGGTCGACCAGGTCGCTGCCGTCGCGTAGCCCGTGTCGTGCAGCAGGCCGCCGGCTACGAACGCAACGGCGACCGCGGACCCGAAGGCGCCGAAGGCGAGCACGGTGTGGATGCGCCCGACGGCCGTCACCCCCGTGCCCGGTGCGTCCATCCGCAGGAACGGGATGAGGATGCGGCAGACCGCGAACACCGCCAGCAGCACGATCACGACCGTAGCGGCCGAGCCGGCCAGTGCGGCGAACACGATGATCGCACCGATGCCGGCGACGCCCGCCGCGAGCGTCGACACCAGGATGACTGGACGGAATCGGGTCAGGTGGTATTGGCTCACCGGGTCGCGGAGCGGATTCAAGCCGGTGGGCAGCACGTGCACGGCTACGAGTCCCACGAGGCAGATGCCGATTCCCACCAGGGTCAGGAGCGCGCCCACGTCAGGCCAGGCAGTTCGGGCCGAGGAGCGACTTGAGCTCGCCGAACAGGTCGGCGGTGACCGAGACCTGGAACGGCACCTCGAACACCCTGACGTTGTCGTTCTTGATGAGCTTGAGCCGCACCTCCGTGTCGCCCGAGTGCCTGATCAGCACGTCGTTCAGCGCCTGCACCGTGTCGGTCGTGGCCCGCGTCTCGGCGAGCGAGATGTGGATGGGCCCGCTCGACCCGGCGGTGCCGAGGTTCGGCTGGAACATGCTGAACGCGTGCAGGTTCATGCCGTCGTCGCGCAGCGACACCCGCCCGCGCACCACCACGATGGCGTCGTTGGTGAGCGCCGGGCCGAACTCCTGGTAGGTCTTGCCCATGAACATGGCCGTGATCTCGCCGGCGAAGTCCTCGACCGTGATCATGCCGTACTGGTTGCCCGAGTTCTTCGCCGTGCGGTGCTGAACGCTCGTGATGAGGCCGGCGACGGTCACCTGATCGCCGTCGTTGACGTGATCCGATTCCAGCAGGTCCAGGATGCTCGTCGACGCGTGCTTGGCGAGCTCGATCTCGAGCCCCGCGAGCGGATGGTCGGAGACGTACAGCCCCAACATGTCGCGCTCGAAGGCGAGCTTGTCACGCTTGGCCCACTCCGGCCGCGGCGGGATCTCGTGCACCTCCTCGGGCGCATCCCACAGCGAGTCGAAGTCGAAGCCCACCTGGCCGTTGGCCTCGTTGCGCTTCTCCGACACCGCGTTGTCGATCATCGCCTCGTGCACCTCGATCAGCGCCCGCCGGGTCGAGCCGAGCGAGTCGAAGGCGCCCGCCTTGATCAGCGATTCGATGGTGCGCTTGTTCGTGGCCTGCAGCGGGATCTTCTTGAGGAAGTCGCCGAACGAGGTGAACGCGCCTTTCTCTTCACGGGCGGCGCGGATGAGCTCCACCACGTTCATACCCACGTTGCGCACGGCACCGAGACCGAAGCGGATGTCGGCGCCGACGGCGGTGAAGAACCCGATCGACTCGTTCACATCCGGCGGCAGAACCTTGATGCCCATGCGACGGCACTCGCTGAGGTACATCGCCATCTTGTCTTTCGAGTCGCCCACGCTCGTGAGCAGCGCCGCCATGTACTCGGCGGGGAAGTGCGCCTTGAGGTACGCGGTCCAGTACGAGACCACGCCGTAGGCCGCCGAGTGCGCCTTGTTGAAGGCGTAGTCGGAGAAGGGCAACAGGATGTCCCACAGGGTCTTCACCGCGGCCTCGGAGTAGCCGTTGTCGTGCATGCCCTTCGAGAAGCCCTCGTACTGCTTGTCGAGCTCGGACTTCTTCTTCTTGCCCATGGCGCGACGCAAGAGGTCGGCCTGGGCGAGCGTGAAGCCGGCGAGCTTCTGGGCGATCGACATCACCTGCTCCTGATACACGATCAGGCCGTAGGTGCCGCCGAGCACCTCCCGCAGCGGCTCTTCGAGTTCTGGGTGGATGGGCGTGATGGGCTGCAGGCCGTTCTTGCGCAGCGCGTAGTTGGTGTGCGAGTCGGCACCCATGGGGCCCGGCCGGTAGAGCGCGAGCACCGCCGAGATGTCCTCGAAGTTGTCGGGCTTCATCAGGCGCAGCAGCCCGCGCATCGGGCCGCCGTCGAGCTGGAAGACACCGAGGGTGTCGCCGCGGGCGAGCAGCTCGTACGCGGCCTTGTCGTCGAGCGCGAGGTCTTCGAGCACCGGCCGGTGACCGCGGTTGGCCTGGATGTTGTCGAGCGCGTCGTCGATGATGGTGAGGTTGCGGAGCCCCAGGAAGTCCATCTTGATGAGGCCGAGCGACTCGGCCGCCGGGTAGTCGAACTGGGTGACGATCTGGCCGTCCTGCTCCCGCTTCATGATCGGGATGATGTCGATCAACGGGTCGCTCGACATGATGACGCCGGCGGCGTGCACACCCCACTGCCGCTTCAGGTTCTCGATGCCGAGCGCGGTGTCGAAGACGGTGCGCGCCTCGGGGTCGGACTCGATGACGGTGCGGATGTCGACGGCCTCTTTGTAGCGCGGGTGCGCCTTGTCGAAGATGCCGGAGAGCGGGATGTCCTTCCCCATGATGGGCGGCGGCATCGCCTTCGTCAGCTTCTCGCCCATGCTGAACGGGAAGCCGAGCACACGGCCGGAGTCCTTCAGCGCCTGCTTGGCCTTGATGGTGCCGTAGGTGACGATCTGCGCCACGCGCTCGTCGCCGTACTTCTCGGTGACGTACTTGATCACCTCGCCGCGGCGCCGGTCGTCGAAGTCGACGTCGAAGTCGGGCATGGAGACACGGTCGGGGTTCAAGAACCGCTCGAAGATGAGGCCGTGCACGAGCGGATCGAGGTCGGTGATGCGCATGGCGTAGGCCGCCATGCTGCCCGCACCCGAACCACGACCCGGGCCGACACGGATGCCGTTGCGCTTGGACCAGTTGATGAAGTCGGCCACCACGAGGAAGTAGCCCGGGAAGCCCATGCTCTTGATGACGCCCACCTCGTAGTCGGCGCGCTCGCGCACCTCCTGGCTGATGCCGTTCGGGTAGCGCTGCTTGAGACCCTCCTCGACCTCCTTCTCGAACCAGGTGGCCTCGGTCTCCCCCTCCGGCACCGGGTACCGCGGCATGTAGTTGGCGCTGGTGTCGAAGGCGACCTCGCAGCGCTCGGCGATGAGGAGGGTGTTGTCGCAGGCCTCGGGGTGGTCGCGGAAGAGCTGCCGCATCTCGGCGGCCGACTTGAGGTAGAACTCGTCGGCGTCGAACTTGAAGCGGTTCGGGTCGCTCAGGGTCGAACCCGACTGCACGCACAGCAGCGCGGCGTGGCTCGTGGCGTCGTGCGCGTGCGTGTAGTGCAGGTCGTTGGTGGCGACGAGCTTGAGGTCGAGCTCCTTGGCGAGCCGGATCAGGTCGGTCATGATGCGCCGCTCGATCTCGAGACCGTGGTCCATGATCTCGCAGAAGAAGTTCTCCTTGCCGAAGATGTCACGGAAATCGGATGCGGCTTTCAGCGCTTCGTCGTACTGCCCGAGCCGGAGGCGGGTCTGGATCTCCCCGGACGGGCATCCGGTGGTGGCGATGAGGCCCTTGCTGTAGGTGCTGAGGAGCTCGCGGTCCATGCGCGGCTTGAAGTAGTACCCCTCGATGCTGGCCTTCGACGAGAGCCGGAAGAGGTTGTGCATGCCCTCGGTCGTCTCGGAGAGCAGCGTCATGTGCGTGTAGGCACCGGCGCCCGACACGTCGTCTCCCCCGCCGTTGCCCCAGCGCACGCGCGTCTTGTCGCCGCGATGGGTACCCGGGGTGAGGTAGGCCTCGGTGCCGATGATCGGCTTGATACCGGCCTCGGTGGCCGTCTTCCAGAAGTCGAACGCACCGAAGACGTTGCCGTGGTCGGTGATGGCGACGGCCGGCATGCCCTGTTCCTTCGCCGCGTCGATCAGGGGTTTCACGCGGGCCGCACCGTCGAGCATCGAGTATTCGCTGTGGACGTGCAGGTGCACGAAGGAGTCGTTCGAGGGCACTGAGTCTCCGGCTGTCTCGGCTTGGGTACCAAGTCTAAACGCCGCCGCCGACGCCGCGCCGGCGTGTCGCGACGGTGTCGTCAGGATGACCGGCGCGACGCACTCAGTGCTGCGTGAAGCGGGTGACGGTGTAGTCGATCGGGTCGACGACGGGGTTCTTCGTGGCGGTCACGATCGTGTCGACGAGGCTCTCGGACTCCTCCTCCACACCCGCACCGAACTTGGTGCCGACGACGTGCACGCCGCCACTGCCGCGCCGCGGTTTCCAGCCGAAGTCGGCGGGCGCCGGGATGAGACGCACCAGGCATTGCGCCTCGGCGCGGATGTCTTCGATGCGCAGGCCCGAGTACGTGCCCGCCACGTCGAAGGCGTCGGTGGCCGTGATCGCCGAGCCGTCGGCATCCGTCACCGTCGCCTCGACGCTCGCGCGGTAGGTCTCGCCGGACTCGGAGGCGAGCTCCAGAGCGCGCCCGCCGGGCATGATGCGGCACCCGACGCGGTAGCTCGCGCCGTCGGAGCTGATCTCGACCGAAGTCGCATCGGCTGCGACGGCGACGCCACCCACCGTCCATGTGACGGCCGGCCGCGCGAATCCGGTCGCCTGCACCACGAACGACGCGGTCGTGCGGCTCATCCAGACGCCGGTTCGCTTGGGCTCGCCGCAGTCGTTCGTCGTCTCGCTCTGGGTGTCGCCCCCGGTGGTGAACGACTCGGCGCTCACGGTGATGGTCGCCGTCTTCGGCGTCGCGGGCGGCGGGATCGGGGTGCCGCCCGGCGGGATCTTCGGCACGTACGCATCCATCACCAGGATCGCGAAGATCTTCTTCTGCGCATCCTGTTCCCGCCCGTTGTGCCGCAGCACCGTGATGCCGTGCGACGTGTCGGTGGTGTCGAACTCGTAGAAGAGGTCGTCGGCCACCGCCGGCGCCGCCGCCTGCTTGGGCACGTTCGGGTCGTAGACCCACAGGCGTACGGTCTGCCCGCTCTGCTCGTAGGCGTAGGCGAGCACCTGGTGGTTGGCGCCGATGTCGAAATCGTCGCTCTGCACCAGGCCGAGCGGCACCAGCCGGCCGGCGTCGAGGTCGCGACGGATGCGCGGCCACTCCTCGCGGTAGGTGACCCACGACTTGCCCTTCGCGACCCCGAGGGTCTGCAGCGCGCCCTCGTCGTCGTCGGGATACAGCGGCGACGAGTAGGACAGCCAGCGGATGCCCCGCCCGTTCACGTCGAAACTCTCGAGCAGGCGGTCGCGGACGTAACGGAACAGCGGGTCGTCCGGCGAGTCGGGCGAGACGAAGGAGCCGTCTTCCACCGCGGGGACGTCGGGGAGCCGGCCGGCCAGGAAATAGTCCATGACCGTGTAGGTCATGCCGCCGCAGAGTCCGCTGTCGGCGTGGGTGATGGGCAACCACTCCTCGGGCACGGTGCCGATGCCGAGGGTGTCGACGATGTCACCGCCGATGCCGAGATCGAGCAAGCCGGAGTCGTTGCGGAGCAGTGCCTCGCGCATCCGGTTCCACACCCAGCCGAGGGTGACGACGGGGAGGTCGCCGCTCCAGGTGTTGGAGAAGCCGAAGCCGTTCACCGACGGGGTGAAGCCCGGCACCGACACCCGGGCGGTGTCGCGGAACACGATCTCGAGCTGGGCGCGGTTGCCCCGCTTCTGGCCGTCGGCGTCGACGTAGGCGGCGTAGTAGCCGCCGGGGGCGTGCACGTGGAAGGTGTTGCCGTACTGCGACTCGACCCAGGGGCTGTCCGCGAAGATGTAGAGCTCGCCCGCCACGGTGCCGTCGGGCGCCACGACGTCGTACCAGGCGCGGGCCTCCACGCCGCTCAGGGCGACACCGAGCGCGGAGTCGCCCTCGGCCTGCCACTGCAGGTCGTTGCCCGGCGGGGTGTCGATGAAGCTCGCCGGGGTCCAGCCGCCCGGGGTCCAGTCGCCGGAGGTGGCGGCGTGTTTGAGATGGAGGGTGGCACCGGATTCGTTCCGCACGACGACCCTCATGTAGTTGCGCGCCATGGCACCCTCGTTCCGCTCGCCCCGTTGCGCCGACGGGCAACATCATCCTCGCTCGGTGCCCCCGGCGGAAGAGGTGATTCGCAGGCAGCGTCAGGGGAGCTCGACCATGACCAGGGCGCGGTCGGCCGCCAGGTCGACGGTGTGACGCCCGAGGCGGGCGAACAGCGGCCAGACCGCGGGGTCGATACCGCGACGATGGGTGCCCACCAGGGAGAACACGACGGTCGGCGCCGTGTGCTCCCCTGCCGGAAGGAAGGTGAGGTCGAGCGCGGGGGCGGCGGCGTGCGCCACGCACAGCCAGGTGAGGGCGAGCAGGTTCCCCCGCTGCTCGGGCTCCAGCCGGGCGGCGAGCAGTGCCGGATCGATCACGCGCACGGTGCGTCGCAGATGCTCCGACTCGGTCAGCGCGATCTGCAGCCAGGTCTGCTCGTGATCGGTCACGAGCGCCTGCCGCAGCTCGTCGCTCAGCTGCTCCGCCCGAGCGGCCGTGGCGGCGTCGATGTGCTGCCCGGGCTGCAAGGCCGCGACCTCCGCCAGGAGGCGCTCGGCGTCGCCGTCCAGCCGCCGCAGCTCCGAGGCCGCCGTCACTCCGAGCCCCACCGCGGGTGCCGTGATGAGGCTCTCGGTGACCGCCTGTTCGATCCGGCGGCCGAGGTACCGGTCGGCGGCATGGATCATCGTGATCCCGGCCACCACCGGCGTCAGTCCGAGCAGCAGGCCGGTGATCCCGGCCGAGAGGCTCGCGGGGTCGGCGATCCAGCCGATCGCCACGGTCGCGCATCCGCTCGCCGTCAGCACCACCGCGCCGATGACGCTGCGCCGCAGCGACTGCAGCGGCAGGCAGGCCAGCAGGCACGCGCCGAAGCCGATGACGGCGGTCGGGTAGAACGGCGCTCCCGATCCGCCGGCCAGGAAGGCCAACAGGTCGGCGATCACGGCGAACAGCCCGGCCACCTCGAGCAGGGCCGCCACCCGGGCGGGCAGCACGCCACCGCGTCGCCGCCCGGTCAGCACCACTCCGGCGAACGCCACGGCCAGCACGGCCCAGGCGACGAGCGAGAGCCAGCGCGCGGGCCCGTCCGACCACGACCAGCCGAGCGACGCGAGACCGCGCACGAACACCAGAGCACCCAGCAGCGCGAAGCCGAGGCCGAGGTACCCGGCGCTCAGGTTGCGGTCCTGCCGGATGCGCGTGCGCAGCCGGCCGATGGCGACCGGTCCGTCGTGGTAGGCCGCAATCAGCTGCGCCAGCGTGCCGGTGCCCGGCGAACTCGTCGCGACACCTCGAGCCGCCGGGTCGTCGCCCGCGCCCCGGCGCACCGCGCTCATCGCGGCACCTCGAGCAGCACCGTCGTTCCGCGACCGACCGACGAGAACACGCGAGCCGTGCCCCCGACCGCCTGGATGCGCGCCTCCACCGACTCCGCCACGCCCAGCCGCCCGCGCGGTACGGCCTCCCGATCGAAGCCGACCCCGGTGTCGGTGACGACGGCGCGCACCATCCGCTCGTCGTGCGTGACCGTCACCTCGGCGCGGGACTCGCCGGAGTGCCGACGCGCGTTCTCGAGACACTCGGCCACCGCGCGAACGAGCGCGTCGAGCTGCGTCGCGGCTGCATCGACCCGCTCGACACCGTGCCAGACCACCGTGAAACCGGGCGCGGCGAACCGGCTCTCGACCTGCGCCCGCACACTTTGCGTGGGCACGAGGGGCGACGGGGCCGCGGCGCGCGCGGAGACCGCGTCGACCGCCGAGCCCGGCGCGCGCCCGGGCGACGGCGAAGACGCGGGCGCGGGCGCGGGCGCGAACAACGTGCCCTCCGTGCGCAGCCGCGCCAGCACCGCGCTGTCGGTGGCGGCCTGGGCGCGCAGGCGGTCGGGCGGCACCCCGTCGCCGGAGTGCGCGATGAGCGACAGCGTTGCCAGCACCGTGTCGTGCAGCACCCGGGCGCCGTAACGCAGCTCCGCCTCGGCCTCGGTCGACCGGCGCTCTGCGGCATAGCCCTGCCGCAATCGCTCGAGGCCGGTCTCGACGCGGAGGGCGCTCCGGGTCAGCCACCAGCCCGCGAGCGCGAGCCCCAGCCACCCGCCGACGACCGCGATCCCCACGAACGCCGTGCGCCCGAACGGCACGCTCACCACGACCGCGAGCACGAGCACGGGCACCCCTGCCGCCGCGGCGACGAGCGGATGCACTCCCCCACGCCTTCCCGAACCGCCACGTCTCCCGGCCGCGCCGCCGCCCGCGACCGCGACAAGGAGCGACGGGATGGCGAGCGAGGACAGCATCGTCACCGCCGCGACCGTCGACCCGTCGGTCACCTCCGCCCCCGGCAGCAGGAAGGCGGCGAGAGTGGCCAACCCCGCGACGTAGGTCGCGCCCACCCAGCGAGCCCCGCCCCGGCGCGTTCCGAGCATCACGAATCCGGCTGCCACCGCGACGAGGCCCACCAGCACCGGTGCCAGCGCGGGGAGCCGGCCGGCAGCAGGCACCGCGAGGTTGATCAGCGCGGACACCGTGAACACGATGCCGAAGCCCCGGGCGCCCACCAGCGCGAGCCGCTGCGCGTCTGCGGAGCCGCTCACCGCGGCCGGAGCGTCGCGGCCGGCGGCCGGCTGTATGGTCACGACTGAAAGATAGCGCGACCCCGTCGGCGGATCCCTCGCTTCACCCGGTTGGGGGGCACCCGCCGGCACCCGCCCACGCCCGGCTGGTGCCAGGCTTGCCTTCATGGCAGGCACACGCATCCGGCTCGCGCTCGTCGACGACCACCGGATGCTCCTGACCGCCCTCAGTGAGTGGATCCGTGGCGCGGCCGACGACATCGAGCTGGTCGCGGCGGTGTCCACCTGGCCCGAGTTGCTCGCGCATCCGCAGTTCCCGGTCGATGCGGTGCTGCTCGATCTCGATCTGCGCGACGACCTCCCCGTCTCGGTGAAGCTGCGCGCACTCGACACCGTCGGGGTGAGGACGGTGCTGATGAGCACCTACTCAGAGCCCGCGGTCGTGCGCGACGCCCTGGCCGCGGGGGCGGCCGGGTACATCGTGAAGAGCGAGCAGGCCGAGACGATCGTGCTCGCCATCCGCGCCGCGATCGCCGGTGAGACCTTCGTGTCGCCGCGGCTGCGGGCGCAGCTCGACACCGTGCCGGAGCTGCCCCAGCTCACCACGCAGGAGCGCCAGGTGATGGCGCTCTACAGCACGGGCGAGTCGGCGAAACGCATCGCGACGGTGCTGAGCATCAGCGAGCAGACCGCGAAGTCGCACCTCAAGCGCATCCGGGCCCGGTATCTCGCGGCCGGCATCGACATCGGCACGAAGGTGGCGTTGCGGGAGCAGGCGATCCGCGGCGGGCTGATTGTGGCGCCGCAGCGCGGCAGCGACGTCGTGCGGGACTCGCGCTGAGCCATCCGCCCGCCGGTCTGCCGAGCGGTCAGGCGACGGCGCCGCCCATCATGCCGATCAGCTGCAGTTGGTGCTCGCGCTCGACGCCCTGGGCGTGGAACTTCCCGTCGGGGGTGAAGTACGCGACCAGACCGTCGGGGTTGGGGTGCTCCCACGCCTTGAGGTGCTTCTCGAGGTCTTTCACGTAGTACCGCACCTCCCCGCTCTCGGTGCGCTTCTCGGTGTGCTCGGATGCCTCGAGTTGCGCCTGCGTCAAACGGGGCGGTTCAGGTGTCTGCTCCATACGACGACTCTATTCGCGACACCGATCGCCGCCACCCCGCAGTGCGCGCGGCACCCGACGGCTCACCAGCGCTGGCGGTGCCGCTCCTGATCGACGACAGCCGCTCGGTCGGCCAAGCGCCGCAGCCCGGCGAGCGGCTGCGCCATTCTGGGGTTGTCTCGGATGCGTGGCTCGACCCGTTCGAGAAAGGCCCAGTACCCGGCGGTGAACGGGCACGCCTGCTCGCCCAGCCGCACCTTCGGGTCGAAGGCGCAGCCGGCACAGTAGTCCGACATCCGGTCGATGTAGGCGCCGCCGGAGACGTACGGCTTGGTCGCGACGACCCCGCCGTCGGCGTGCTGCGACATTCCGATCACGTTGGCGGGCATCACCCACGGCGTGCCGTCGACGAACATGTCGACGAACCACTGGTTGAGGGCGACCGGATCGTAGCCGTGCTGGAGGGCCCAGTTGCCGAGCACCATCAGACGCTGGATGTGATGCGCCCAGCCGTGCCGGCGCATCCCGTCGATCGTCTCGCGGAGGCACGCCGACTCGATGGCCGTGGGGTCGAGCTCGCGGAAGGCACGCGGCAACGGGGTGTGTGCGCCGAGCGCATTGCGGGCGGTCGGGTACCCCTCGCCGAGGTACCAGTAGAGGTGCCAGACGTAGTCGCGCCAGCCGAGGATCTGCCGCGCGAACCCCTCCACACTCGACAACGGTGCGCGCCCGGCGTGGTACTCGGCCACGACGGTCTCGACCACGTCGAGCGGATCGAGGAGGCCGAGATTGAGCGGGGCGCTCAGCTGGGAGTGCGCCATGGTCCAGTCGCCGCTCAGCATGGCGTCTTCGAAGGGCCCGAAGTCGTTCAGGCGCGTCTGGATGAAGTCGGCGAGCGCGTGCTGCGCTTCCTCCGGGGTGGCCGCGAACCGCCGCGGCCCGTCGTCGCCGACGAGGGTCACCCGTCCCTCGCGTTCCCAGCGGTCGAGGTCGGTCCGCACCTCGGCGTCGATGTCGTCCTCCTCGGGCCACCACGGGTCCGGCAGCCCGAGGCGCGCCGCATGCTTCGGGGGTGGGTTGCGGTTGTCGTGGTCGTAGTTCCAGCGGCCGCCCTCGGGCTGGTCGCCGCGCATCAGGATGCCCGTGCGCCGGCGCACCGTGCGGTAGAAGTCCTCGAGCAGCATCCGCTGCCCGGTGCGGCTGTCGGCCCAGCGCCGGAAGTCGTCCTCGGCGGTGACGAAGCCGCGACTGGGCAGGATGGCGATCGGTTGGCGTCGCACGAACCGGCGGGCGGCCCAGCTCGTGGGGTCGATGACCTCGAGGTCGTCGCGGCCGTCGACGACGTCGGCGTAGCGCTCGACCCGGTGGTACTCCACGCGGTCACCGAGTGCTGCCGCCCGGTGGCGGAGGGCGGAGAGCAGGAGGTGCGCCTTGGCGCGGTGCATCGGCCGGCGCCCGAACACCGACCGCGCCTCCACGATGAGCATCCGGCCGCCGTCGTCGAACAGCGGGCCGAGCTGCCCGGCGAACACCCACCGGGTGCGGGGTGCTGCACGGTTCGTGCTCATGCTCCCCAGCGTGGCACGATCACGCCGCGTCGGCCGTGCGCGGGCGTAGCCTGACGGCATGGACCCCGCGAACTCCTCGGCTGAGCCCGCCGGCCGGATGCGCGGCTCCTGGCCCGCCGAGGAGCTGCGTCACCTCGCCGGTCTGCACGAGGTCGAGGTCGCCCGCGTGCTGGGCGACGGCCGGCCCGGCCGCTGGCTGCCCATCTGGGTGGTCGTGGTGGGCGACGACGTGCTCGTGCGCACCTGGCAGCGGCGCGACACCGGCTGGTACGGCGCCGCAGTCGCATCCGGGCGGCTGTGGGTGCGCTCCCCCGCCGAGCGGCTCGTCGCCGTCGCGCCCACGGGCGCGGAGCACGCCGCCCGCGTGGATGCCGCCTACCGCGCGAAGTACGGCGCAGCCGGTGCCGTCTCGATGGTCACCGCGGAGGCCGCCGCTTCCACCCTCCGCCTCAGGCCGATCGACGCCTAGCGACCGAACAGAGCTCAGCGCCAGCCGAGCGCCGGGGCGACCTCCGTGAGGATGGACTCGAGTACGTGCGCGTTGTAGTCGACGCCGAGCTGATTGGGCACGGTGAGCAACAGGGTGTCGGCCTCGGCGATCGCCTCGTCCTCGGCGAGCTGCTGCACGAGCCGGTCGGGCTCGGCGGCGTAGCTCCGGCCGAAGATGGCGCGGAGGTTGGCGTCGATGTTGCCGATCTGGTCGCGGCTGTCGTCGTCGCCGCCGAAGTAGGCGCGGTCGAGGTCGTTCGTGATCGCGAAGATGCTGCGGCTCACCGAGACCCGCGGGGTGAAGTCGTGACCCGCATCCGCCCACGCCTCCCGGAACTCACGGATCTGCGCGGCCTGCTGCACGTGGAAGGGCTCGCCCGTCTCGTCCATCTTGAGCGTCGAGGACTGCAGGTTCATGCCGAGCTCGGCCGCCCAGCGAGCCGTGGCGTTGGAGGCAGCGCCCCACCAGATGCGTTCGCGCAACCCCTCGGAGTACGGTTCGATGCGGAGGAGACCCGGCGGGTTGGGGAACATCGGGCGCGGGTTGGGCTGAGCGAACCCCTCCCCCTTCAGCACCTGCAAGAAAACCTTCGTGTGCTCGCGGGCCATGTCGGCGTCATCCTGCCCCTCGGCTGGCTGGTAGCCGAAGTAGCGCCAGCCCTCGACGACCTGTTCGGGTGATCCGCGGCTGATGCCGAGCTGCAGTCTGCCGCCGGAGATGAGGTCGGCGGCGCCCGCATCCTCGGCCATGTAGAGCGGATTCTCGTACCGCATGTCGATCACGCCGGTGCCGATCTCGATGCGCTGCGTGCGCGCACCCACCGCGGCCAGCAGCGGGAACGGCGAGCCGAGCTGCCGGGCGAAGTGGTGCACGCGGAAGTACGCGCCATCGGCGCCGAGCTCTTCGGCCGCGACCGCGAGGTCGATCGACTGCAGCAGCGTGTCGGCGGCGGTGCGGGTCTGCGACTGCGGCGACGGAGTCCAGTGCCCGAAGGACAGGAAGCCGATGTTCTTGCGGTTCGAGGTGCTCACGGTGATGTCAACACGGGGTCGTCAGCGAGAATTCCAGATCGTCGGGCCGCCACGGGCGACGGATGCGGTGAGCCCGGCCTGCTGGAGCGCCTCCTCCACTCGGCGCGGCAGGGCCGGGAGCCGTGCTGTGGTGCCGGCGGAGCCGCGCGCGAGCCCACACAGGAGGGTCAGCTCGAGCCGCCCGGCACGCACCTCGAGCCGCGCGTAGTCGCTCTCGCGCCGCCAGCACAGCCGGTCGATGTCGCGCAGCGCCACTTCGAGCGTGGCCGCACCGGCCGTCACCTGAAGGCGCGCCCGGGCGAGATCAACGCGCACAAGGCAGTCGACGCTGCGGCGGTTGAGGATGCCGCGGAACAGCAGAACGGCGGGCAGCGCGATGACCACCCCGACGACCACCACCACGGCGGTCGGGCCGAGACGCGCGGCGAGATCCCCCGTGGCGGCGATGAGGGCGCCACCGCAGCCGCCGACGACCACCATCAAGGCGGCGATGAGCAACCGCAGCGTGCGCATCCGCAGCGGGACGGCCGTGAATCGGAGTTCGGAGACGTCATGTGCGGTGACCCAGGCCGGCGCGAGCTCGGCTGAGGGCGAGGTCGCAGCCGGCGCGGTGCGCCGCCCGCCGGGAATCAGGTCGACGAAGCGGGCGAGGGCTGCGAGCCAGATCCACCCGGCGCCCGGCGGGGCCGCGAACTGCAGAACCGTCAGTGCCGCCCGCGGCAGGGGCGGCAGTGCCCGGGCGATGGCGGGGCCCATGGCGACCAATCCCCACAGCAGGAGCCCGGCCGCCACCGCCGCCACCGCTAGTGTCACCAGTGCGCTACCCGGCCGGCGTCCGCGCGATGCGGCGCCCACGACCCCGATGCCGCACAGCCACCCACCCCCGAGCGCGAGCAGGAATGCGACGAAGCCCACGGCCGGGTCGCTCACCACCAGCGCGGTCGACCCGCCGAGGAGGACGAGCGCCCACGGCCACGGGCTCCACAGCAGCCGTCGCGCCGTCCCCGTCACGGGTAGCTGCCGGGTTCGGCCTGCTCCCCCAGTTCGCGCACCCGCGGCTCCGGTCGACCGGCCGGCGACCCCGGGGGCGCCGGCGTGCGGGCGTTCAGTCACAGAGGTGGGCGGTGGCCGTGGGGAGGGCCGCCAGGGCGGTGGCGCTCGCCGTGCTCGACGCGGCCTGCGCGGCGGCGGATGCGGATTCGGCGACGGCGGCGGCGCATCCGGAATCCGTGCGGTACTGCTCCACCGCGGCCAGCGCCGGCACGAGACTCTGGGTGATGCGGTCGAGTACCGGCCGCACCTCGGTGGCGAGGTCGGGGGCGCTGACGGGCGGCGTGGCGGTGCCGGCGGCCCAGGCGTCGAGGAGCGCCTGCTGCACCTCCTTGCTGGCGGAGATCTGGTCGGTGAACACCACGCGGATGTAGTCCTGGTCGGCGTCCACCTCGGTCGCGCGCGCGGCCGCAGCGTCGAGCACGGCCTTCTCGCGGGCCTCGTCGGTGACCGGCTGCCCACTGAAGAACTTCGAGGCGGCGACCTCGTCGCCCGTGGCGAGCCGCTCGGTGACGAGGGTGAGCACCTCGTCGAAGGCACCGGCCGGGATGGCGCTTGTCGGAGTCGGTGTGCTCGTCGCCGTCGGCGGCGTCGTTGTCGCGCATCCGGTGAGCACGGTGACGGATGCAGCGAGAAGCAGGAGACGGATCACGACGGTTTGACGCACGGCATGAGCGTATCGGGGCTGGGTGTCCTGCGCCGTGAGCTGCCGCGCGAGCTGCGCTCGCTTGCCGAAGATGGATGCGAGCCAGACACACAAATAGTCGCTCCAGACCCAGCCATCCGCGGCTGGTCCGCGGTGGTGACGGATGCACGGGACACGACCCGAACCGGACCACCAGTCCGACCCG
>NZ_JBYSYO010000003.1:0-343688 GCF_058783455.1 Herbiconiux sp. FW305-C-125
TCCCCGGTGGCCACGCTGTTCTTTCAGTGGGGCCGTTGTTACTCGGGGTTCGTTACACCACTCTACGGGGCACTACTGCTCGATCAGCATACAAGGGCCGCTGAGGAGCGGGCGCCTGCTGAAGCGACGCGCAAGACTAGCGAGGTCATTTCCCCCAAGCTGAAACGTCAGTAGGCCGGGCAACCCAACCTTTACGTTTGAATCGCTCACTTGTCCCCCACGAGATTGGTCAGAATGCGCTCGTCATGAGCACGCGGTAGTCAGAAGATATCGAGCCTGCTGGCCCCTCCGCGAGTAGTCAAGAAGATCGCAGCGATCGGCGGATTGACCCCTCCCCCAAACCGCGCTTAACTCAGGGCGGCCGTCGAGCATTGCTCCGGCATCTCCGTCGTTGCGAAGCGACTTCCTAGGGAAACCAACCATGGTTTGCCGGTCGCCAGCAACGAAGGAGGTAGGTCACATGAGTGATCTCATTTCGCTACCAACCGGCTCCGACGCCGGCAGCACAATTCGCCCCCTGTCAGTCCGCATGTCTGACAGCACTCGAGCTCAACTCGAAGTCCTCGCCCAGGTCAACAACCGCAGCGTCACCGAAGAAACGCGTCTGGCACTTGAGCACTGGGTGGAGAAAAGCAAGGCAGACCCAACAGTGCAGAAGCGCGCTGACGCCGTCCGCGCCGAGATCGAACATGATGCCTCCGTCCGACGGACGGCCATCGAGTCGATCTTCGGCGCGACAGGCACGAGCTCGCCGACGCAGCAGAAGCCCGCCGTCGCCCGTGGCGCTTCGAGAAGCTCCGGCAAGTCGGGTGAGTAGCACTACCGGCGGGTCGCTTCCTGGTCTCTTCAGATCGGGAAGCGGCCTCGTCAACACCTCTGCAGCGAGCCCTCAGCTCGTGAGTGTCATTCTCCCGCCAACCGGCGCGAGATAACCCTCACGAAGGAGAGAACAATGCCCAAGGGAATCGTGATCCCACACGACGAGTCACAGTCCATGTATGAAGCCGAGCTAGATAGCCTGGCGGCGTATCAAGCGGCCGTCGGCGGCTACATCGAACCAGTGCGGTTCTTCCACGTCGATCTACTGATGTTCGCGAACGAAGAAGGCAAGGTGCGAGGCTTGCCATTCAACCGGCGAGCGACCGCCATCTGGTGGCTGCATGACCGGTTCGCACGCGACGTCGACGAGCTTGTTGGAGATGTCGTGCTGTTCGGTGGCCTCGGCGGCGAGGCGGCAGACGTCCCCGAGACGCTCGCGGACCTCATCCTGCGAACAATTCAGTTCCGCGTAGAGGTTCGCATTGCGGATCGGCTGGGATGGCACGACCGCGAGACGCTGCTCTCGAGCTACGTCGACGGCGCCGTATTCGCGCTGCTCGACTTCCGATCTGACGATGTGGTGACCGACATCCGCGTGGTCGGGGAGTAATAAGGCGGCGGAGTACCTCCACTTCGAACTTCAAGTTCGGTGGGAGCTCCGCCGCCATTTAATTCCGGCCACCGCTCGTCGCGTCCGTTGCTGCCCATTCGAGCAAACATCTACCGTCTAGTGCTTCACGACACCTCCGTTCGAAGCTGCTGCAGGGCTAGAAGTCTGTCTCTCCACCGAGGCAGCTGGCCCTCCCGTGCCAAGTACTCGGCAACTTGGGCGATCACCCGCGTCCCAAGCCCATGTGTCGCCAGATAGTCGTCTCGCAAAAGCGCCTCAACGACTTCGAGGTCGAGTAGGGGGCGTGGAATTGGAGCGTAATCATATTCCGGTGGGGTATAGATACGCAGGGCGTGGCGACTCAGGGCCACCCGCAGTTCAGGGGATATGTCGTGCCCGCGTGCGTAAACTGCCCCATGCAAGAGGGAGTCGAGACTAGCATCCGCATGCCGGTAAGCGGCGCGAGTCAAGAACTCGTCAAGACTCTCGGGGCTCATCTTTTTGAACACTGCCTGCTCCAATGCATAACCAACCCGGGAGGGCAAGTCGAGGAGAGAGGAGTGCAAAGAGCCGCCCACAACAACTCCAGGAAGATCTGACGTCATCCTCGGGAAGGCACGAATAGTCGAAAGTGCAGTCCCCGCAGCACGTATCGTTGGCGAGTCCAACTCACTTGCCTGAACGTTCAGACTACGCAATAGCCCCAGCCAGTCGACCTGAAGAACGTCCGTGCAGTCTCCGACTTGGAGGCAGGCATCGAGCAATGGGGGCGCCGGCGCTTCGCTCTCAGCAAATCTCACTTTGAACTCGCTCTCCGCGCACCAGTGACCAGTGAGCGTCCAGTCGCTCGTCTCCCAGCCCACCAGTTCGCCTGGCTCGACGATGGACCCGAGGTAGAATGCAGCGACCACGTTTTCTGATCCCACCCCCATGAGCTCACTCACCTCGCCGGGGATTTCGCCTTCCTCGACTCGCCCCTGATTCCTGGCGCGGCTGATAGCCCAGGTGTTCCTAATCCAGTGCGGCGATGTTCGTGCGAGATCGTCAAGGGTCTCTGGGTAGCTCTCTAGCAGTGCCTCGGCAATCGCCACCGACTGCGGAAACGGCGTCATTTCGACGAGTTCAGTCCAAGCGATCAGATCCGCCTTCGGGAGGTCTGGGGGCAGATGGAAGCCCTCGAGCATAGGCGCGTCGGGATTCGCGCGGACGATCGCGCTGAGCATAGCAATGGTCTGCTGCGGTTCGACGTAGGCCAGGTTGGTCAGCCCGGAGGCTAGGAATCGACGGACGAAAGTCTTCGGACCAACCTGATGTCGATGCCTGATCTGATGCAGAATATTGGGAACTATCTCATGGACATCCCCAGATACGTCGGCCATCACAAGTGCTAGGTCGATGCCTTGGTCTAAGGTCCACGAATCGAGCACTTCTCGGCCCCTGTGTGAGATGACATCAATGTCGATGAACTCATCGAGGTAGTCCAGTTGGCCCGAATCGATCAAAAAGTCGGTGATCTGTCGACCCACAAGTCTTGGCACGGATTCGGCAAATTGATCGTTCGTGAATAGCTCGCGGAAATTATTCATGATGACTTGACCGGGATCACCCTGACCAACCTTGGACAAAACATAACGGGTCAGGTCAGACACCTGGGTGGGGGACAGGCCATCAAACGCAAATCTCAGGATCTCGATCCAAGCATCTGACTGGAGCGCCTCCAGCAGAAGTGCGATGCTAGCGGCGCTTGGGCGGTGCAGGCGTTTTTGAAGCGCCGACCCAGCGAAGTATTCGGCGAAGGTTCGATGTATCCAAATCAATTCACGATTGAGAAGTGGGAAGCGCGCCGTCTCGGGGCCGTAAACCGTCAGCAATTCGGAATCCAGCAACTCGGACAAGTTGCTTCCGATAGGGAGGTCGAGGAAAGAGATGTGACTTCGAACTGCTGTTGCACTTGGCCTGGCAGTATTCCCTACCGCCATGTGCCAGGCCAGAGCTTCGTGGTCGGCAATGGACGCACGTAACTCGTTGAGCCCTCGCCGTCGAGGCGGATCAATCCACTGTCGCTCCAGCAGCGTCGCCGTTGCCTGCCTGTACAGGTCCGAGCGTGTGAGTCCCGAATCGAGCGTTCCGCGCTCGGCCAACATCATCACCATCCCCGCCAGCACAGGGGAACGAACTAAGTCTCTGACCCCTTTCGATTCTTTATAGGCAGCGAGCGCACGCTCTGTTCCGGGGGCAGTCGGGGACGAAAACCACGCTGAGGCGAACTCAGGGAACCGTGCGGCACCTTGCCCAACGAGGTACTCGTTCCAACCACTCAGTGGCGAGTACCCAGCGAGGCGTGAGGTTAGCACTACGCGACCTGGCAATTCATCAAGACTTGAGACGAACTGAGCAACGTGATGGTGAGACTCCGCGTCCACCTCATCGATGCCGTCGAGAACGAGGAGCGCGCTTGAGGATTCACTTATGTAGTCAACTAGCGCCACAGTCGACAGGCCTCGCGCCATGTGCGATCGCGTGAATTCATCGACGATCACCTCAACTGGAGTCTGCCGATCCTCGTCGAGCCAACGAGAAACGACCATCGCCGCGCTGACATACAGAGCAGGAACGGTGGGATCCTGCTTCAGCGCGAGTGAAATAAGCGCTTTCCCAAAAGTCGATTTTCCGCATCCGGGGTTTCCTAAAAGGACCGCCCTCCGGTCATCGAGCAGGGACTCGAGCGAAGTCTGGTCGCCCGCCGACGGTTCATCGACGAACAGATCCAACCGGCGACTCTTGCGAATCACAGACATGTTCACCCGAGCACAACTCAACCATCCGGCGAGTACGCTCGGCGTCAGGTGCCTCGGGTAGTAACCCGGCCAGCTGCGATCAACAGCGCCAAGAACTGATGCAGCAATCGACGCATTCCAATGTCTCAACGGCTCAGGGGATGCTTCAGATACCACCACAGGACCGCTGGCAGGTAGTTCACGCTGCGTCAGGACACTGATACAGCCAGCTACGCAACGCTCTGCTTCAGCCTTTCTCTGTCTAAGAGTCCTCTCAAGTTCACGGAGGTAGCTGCTCCAAAAACGTCCGCGGTATCTCAGCAGCCGCTTGGCATCTCCCGGCAACTCGGAGAAAGCGTTGCTAATTCGTTCCAACTGGTTCCGATATTCATTGGGGTCCGTCAGAAGGCGACCAACGATGACTGATTCCTCTAAATCAGTGTGTCGTTCGTGAGGGCTGGATTCTTCGATCGGCGGGAGCTCTTTCCGGCGATCCCTCACTCGTTCCTCCTGCTCAAGCAATACCCATCGCAACAGGTCTCGGACTACGGCGTCGAATATGGATGGATCAGCTTCTGAGACAAACGGTTGGATTAGCTCATTGAGTCGATCGTCGGCGAGCAAGGAAGATACCCGCGGAATGCCTCGCCCAACGTATCCCGGAGTCGCGGTCCCATTTGTCGTTCCCAATGCCTCCCCCAAATTCGGTTGGTGACGAGACTATCTGCGAACGAAGGTTGTAAAAAATACCGCGGAGTATCGCCTCTATACCATTCGCAAGTGCCACGAGATATCCTTGACTTTAACATGACGATATGTCATAAAAAGATCGGCGTATCTGCAGAGAGCAGGTGCAAATTGGATGAATCACACAGCGATTTCGACCAAGAAAGAGTTCGAGTAGTCGCTCGCATAATCGAAGAGCGCGATGCGTTTTTCGATTACGTCAAGGGGTTCGAAGAGGATCTCGAAGCGCTAGCTGAAGACAGGTTCACGGAAGACTGGGCGTGCCTGGACGACTATTTCAGTCCATGGGTACTCTCAAAGTCCAATCCGGAAGGTGACGGATACAAAGGCCCAGGTACGAAGGAATTTGCCGAGTTCAATCGCCTTCTTCCGTGGATCATGATCGCCGTGATAGACGAAGTATGTCGAAATCCCGAGGCCTTGGACGCTGGTCGCTGCGATGCTGACGGCACCGCACGACCGATTTACCGTCGATCGCCACGGTTCCTTCTCCGCGGATCAGAGCCACGGACCCTCCCGGACTATGACGACTGCATCTCGCTGCTGGTAGAGCAACCCTGGCCGTTCCCATAGTCATTACAGAAATCAACTATCGCAGATACGCCGCTGCCCGGCTCCCAAAGGAGCCGGGCATTTCATACCCAGATTTGTCCTCGCATCGACCCGGAAGATTCGCCAGAAAAGGTTGAGATGGCGCTCCTTTTGAACTCGGATGCGCGCAGATGTCCCATCCTTTGGGGTTCGCGAATCAGACGTGAACTGCAGGCTTAGCGGCAACCTCATCCACCGAACGTAAGGAAGCGAGATTGCCAAGATACGGGCCTGATCCCGAATTCAATCCCGTCGAAAGCCGACTCAACGAAACAGAACCCATCGCAGATATTCCGCGGGCGTACGCCGGTCAACTCGTCGCGACTGTGGGCACTAGGACAACGAAACGCTCACTCACGCAATGAAGGGACAAAGCAGGGCCCGACGCAACGTTCAACCCCATCGCCTCTCGGCTCGTCGAAACCCAGGCTTCGACTTCAGCGAGTTCCCCTCCCAGTTCCGAGAATCTGCGAGGACCGGTAGGAACCCTCACCCGCACTCACGCATTTGCCATAACCACAACCCTCATTGGAGCATCATCATGAGTCAATTTCAAAGCAATGATCTCACCAGCCTTGGCGGGACACCTACCGGTCTCGGATCTCGCGTGTCAAGCGGTCTAGCACGACAGACGAAGCGCGAGACCGATGCAGTCGCGGCGCGGACCGAGGTGGCGTACGTCACCGATCAGGCTCGCGCCTTTCTGACGGCGTCCGCCGTCAACAACGTCATCACCCTCTATGGCATGGCAGAACGGGGACTGGAGTCGGCACCGGCGGCCGCTTCCGACGTGCTGGGCATTCTCAGAGCTTATTCCTCGGGGGCCGCTATCCAGATTGCCACGTTCCGATGACCGCGGCCCTGATCGCGCTCGGAATTGTCGTCGTCTTAGTGATCATCATGTTCTCCATCGCCGGGTACCTGCAGTATCGGGAGCACGTCGAAGAGCAGCGAAGAACACTCGAAGTACGTAGTCGAGCTGTCGAGACAAAGCGACAGCTCGACGCCGAAGCCTTCAAAGCAGCGCGCGAAATCCAGGAAGCAATCCTGCGTCACGGAGGTCGGCGATGACGACGCATCCAATCGAAATCGAGGATCTTCCATCGCTCGAGCTGGCGCTCCCGCCTGAATCAATCAAGCTCGGTCGAGCAGGGGCCGGCTCGTGGGTCGGTCGGGCTGTCACGCCTCTGAGTCGCGATCTCGGATTCGGCTACGTCGGTGATCAGGCTCCGCCAGCGACGGTCCGAGAGCTACATGCAGCCTTCGCTAGATCCGCCGCGACGAAGAGCCCGCTACCCGTCGAGGATCAGGGCAGTCATCCTGCCCTGTGGGGAACGGCGGCTGATCTTCAGCTCGCGTTCTGGCGCAGCGTGATTCGGTTCCGGCGAGACCTCGAATTCAGCCCCCGCGACGAGCTCTCGATCGATCTGGAGATTCTCGACCGAGCCGCCTTCGACAAAGTCTCGAAGCGTGCTCGCGCGGTACTGTACGTCGCCCTGATCGGTCAGTCGCAGTGCCGGAACGTCATCGGTAGGCCACCAGTGGATCCTCGCCAGTTCGTATTCGATGGGCTGACCTACGGGGTTACCGACGCGATCCTCCTCGAGCACGAACGAACCTGAACCGAGGTCCGCGGGGCGGCGGTTCCCTCCGCCCCGCGGCCTGTCCCGCCGACTGTCGGGTCATCTCGTGGCAAAAACCACAACAGCTGGGCCGCCGTCTTTTCGGGCCGCAGGTGCCCGCCTATCCGCCCCGACGTGGGCTCATCCGGTCGCTCCGCCGATCGCCAGGCGGCCCTTCGCCAGCTTTCACGATCGGCGGATCGAACTTCGTGATCAATTCGGTTTCACTACGGGGTGTTTCCTCGCACTTCGGTGCCGTCTAAGCGGAAACGAAAGGAGGCATACCCCCATGACACAACCAACTTCACGTAAGTACCGCACTATCCTGTGCGACTTCCCCTGGCCACAACAGTCCGGCGAGGGGCACTACAACACCGTCCCGCTCGCTCGCCTGCGCCAGTTCCCACTCGCGGACTTCGTCGACGAGCGCGGCTGTCACGTCTGGTTCTGGACGACTAACCGCTACATCAAGGAGTCGTACGAGATCCTGGAGGCGGCGGGCCTCACCGTCCGCTCCCCCTTGACCTGGGTGAAATTCCGCCTCGGTCTCGGCGGCCGGTATGGCCTGCGCAACGCTACCGAGCATCTGCTCTTCGCAACGAAAGGCAAGCTCGAACTCGGCAACCACTCGACGCCGACCTGGATGAACGCCCCAGTCGGTGCCCATTCGGAGAAACCTTCTGAGTTCTTCACCGCAATCGAGCGCATCTCGCCTGGGCCACGTCTAGAACTCTTCGCCCGCTACCACCGCCCTGGCTGGGACGACGTCTGGGGCGACGAAGTCGAAAGCACCATCTCCGTTCCGGGCTGGCCCGTCCCGTCCGACTTCACGAAAGAGGAGGTCCGCCCATGATGAAAGGAAAACACATCCATGACCGAATCGAAGCCACCGCTGCTCGGCAGAGCCTGGAGCGTGGTGTGGCTCATCATCGTCGGCACTCTTGCCATCTGGTTCGGCGTGCAGCTACTCAGGGCCATCTGGGCCTGGCTTCTGCTGATCGCCGTCCTTATTGGAGTGGGGCTCGCGACCTTCGCCTGGCTCCGCTTCCGTCGCGACCGCTGGTAGCGGCCACAGCTCAGCATCGAATCACGCCGCCAATCTTCATCTCCCGTCGCTCGGAGGTGGCGCTCCGCCGATCGCTCCGCCGGTCGTTCATTTCAGCCTTGACTCAACGAGCCCGATCGTTCACAAGTAAGGGCAGCACACGTTCAGCAGGCAAGCCAGGAGGACCGGTCCTACTCGACGTGCAGAGGAGTTCACGATGAAGGGTGGGGTACAGAAGAAGCAGCGTCAAGGAACGCGGCGGCGACGTCGTGTCGTCGCGCATGCCGTGCGTCGGCCGCGGATCGATGCCCACCGCATATCGAGGGCGCTTCTTGCCCTCGATCAAGCAAAGGCCGAAGTGGATGCACAGGCGCAGCACCGAGCCAATGAAGACCAAGCGGGGACGCCCTCATGAGCGACGCATCCGAATGGGTCTGGAATCGCATTCACTGGCCGACACTCTTTGAGAGCCCGCTCGCACTCTCATTGATCCGTCGCCTTGCCACTGACCGACACCGCAGCCGCATCGTCTTCGAAGCGTCTGCGACGGGCGGGCAGATCGCTCACTTCGTCGGGACCGAAGCTCGCCAGGCCCGGGAGGTCATCGACACCATCTCGGACCTCGTCCCCGGCGTCCAGCTCTCCGCGCACGACCGCAGCGACGACGAGTCGCTGCAAGCGGCGGTGAAGCTGACCATGCGAGGGGAGGCGCTTCCTCTCGTCATTAGAGAACCGCAGAACAGCTCGCGCGCCGTCCTAGCGGCGCTCGCGCAGGCGCAGTACAAGAACGAAGCCATGCGACTGCAGATTGTCATCGGACGAGGCCGGCCGAGCGGAGTCGTGATCAAACCACTTGACCCGACTCAGCCAGTCCTGCGCCGGCTCCTCCACGGCGTCGAACCAGCGAGCGGGGAGATACTCACCCGGTTACGTGCGAAGCAAGCCGAACCGAAAGTACGCATCGCCGTGCGCGTATCGGTCACCGCCAACTCCCCCGGCCGGCGACGGCACCTCCTCGAGGGCCTACTCGCTGCTTTGAGGACGATCGAAAGCCCCGGCACCCGTCTCGACTTCAAGGCGACGCAGGAGCACCTGAATGCGGCTCCTCGCGGCCGTGGCATCCATCTGACCCCCTCTGAGGTGCTCCTACTCCTCGGCTGGCCGCTGGACCACACCCACCTGCCGGGCATGCCATCGCCTCATCCGAAACAGCTCGCGCTGGCTCCGTCGCGCCTGAAGCAGCAGCGCGTCTTCGCCTCGACAACTGCGCCTGGAACTGAAGCCGAGGTCGGGCTATCACTTGCTGATGCGCAGTTCCACGCTCACGTCACCGGCGCGACGGGAGCAGGCAAGTCAACGATTCTCGAGACTCTCGTTCTCGGCTCTATTGAGGCCGGCCAGTCGGTGATCGTGCTCGACGCGAAAAACGACCTCACCACAGACGTGATGCGGTCGCTCCCGAATGAGTACTGGGACAGCCTCGTGCTGCTCGACCCAGCCGCCGAAACGGATGCTCCTCCCGTTGGGCTCAACCCCTTTGCCGTCCCGACCGTGCGACCCGAGCTTGTCGCCGACGGCGTCCTCGCGATCATGAAGGACCTCTTCCCGGACGCCTTCGGCCCGCGGGTCAGTGAGGTCATGCACGCAGCGCTGATCACGCTGGCACATCGCCCGGGCTCCACCCTCCTCGACCTGCCGCGCCTGCTGACCGACCCGCAGTTCCGGCGCAGGGCGACGAGCGACCTCGACCCGTTCCTGCTGGAGTACTGGCGAGGCTTCGACGCGCTCAGCGACGCCCAACGCGCCCAGGCCATCGCGCCAGCACTTTCCCGCGTCAACCAGTTCCTCCTACGCCCGGGCATCCGCCGTACCCTTGATCAACCAGATCCGCGGTTCACCCTGGCCGAACTCTTCACCGGGGAGCAGCGCATCCTGCTCGCCCCAATGAACGCCGGCCTCCTCGGCGAGTCAAGTGCAGCCCTCATGGGCGGCATGCTGGTATCGCTCCTCTGGAACCTCACCCTGGCCCGTGCCAAGGTACCCAAAGAGCAGCGCCGTCCCGTTAGCATCTTCATCGATGAGGCGCAGCTGTTCGTCCGCTCGAGTGGGACGGACCTGGCTGACTTTCTTGCGCGCGCCCGCTCCCTAGGCGTCTCGGTGCACGTCGCCCACCAGCACCGCAGCCAAATGAACGCCGAGATTCTGGACGCGCTCGACGCCAACGCCCGAAGCAAGATCGTAATGGCGCCAGCTCCCAAGGACGCCAAGCTCCTTGCTGGTCTGATTCCCGAGCTCTCCCTAGAGGACTTTCAACAGCTCCCGCCGTATCACGTCTACGCCAACCTCATGCGAGAGGGTAAGAGCACCGGCTGGTTCTCCGCTCGGACGCACCCGCCTCGCGACCGCGTCAATGACGACCAGGAGGTGCTGGATCGCTCGCTCGCGCGCTTCGGCGGCAGTCGAACCCCGAGCACCGACCAGCACGAGAAGACCGCGCCGGAGGCCACCATCGGACGACGGAGGCGCCGCCAATGAAGCAGTTCGTCGAAGCGCTGACCTGTCAGAGCGATCCGCCGATCGCCCCGCCGATCGGTCCGCCGATCGCCCCATCGTCGACGGGCCGGTCACCCCGGCAAATAGGCGACTTATCGCAATCTAGGGAAGTGACTAACACCCTTTTGAGGGTGTTCTCCGCGGCCGATCACGACGCCCACTCCTATGTTGGAGACGTCGCATGAGCACCCCTGGTCGGATGGGTCTTGCCAGACTCCGCATGTATGCCAATGACCGCGACCTGGCCGTCCTTCGCAGCATCCAGAAGTTCAGATTCCTCTCCACTCGTCACATCTGCGAGCTCCACTTCGCCACTCACGCAAGCTACGTCTCCGGCATCCGTGCCTGCACCAGAGTGCTCTCTCGACTCGAGTCGCACGGCTTCATCAGCCGCCTCCCACGGCCGGTCGGAGGCTCCGGCGGCGGTTCGACCTCCACCATCTGGAGCCTCGGCCCGGCCGGTGCTCGGCTCCTCCAGAGTGGCGAAAGCCACGGCCGGAAGAAGACATCACGAGCCCGGGCCTACGAACCAACGATCGCCTTCCTCGCTCACACGTTGGCAATCGCAGACCTCCGCGTCGCACTGGAACACCAGGTGCGAGAAGGGGTCCTTGAGTTGCTGGAGGTGCACACTGAGCCGCAGAACTGGCGCACCTTCCCGGGCCCGAGTGGGCGCACTAGAACGTTGAAGCCTGACCTATCCACCGTTCTCGCCGTCGGTGACGACGAATTCTTCCAGTACTGGGAGATCGACCTTGCCACCGAACCCATCCACCGACTTATCGATCAGTGCCTGATCTATCAGCAGTACTACGACAGCGGGGCAGAACAGGCGGAAACGGGCGTCTTCCCACTCGTCGTTTGGCTCCTCGCAGACTCGCGTCGGCGAAGTCGCCTTCAAGAGGCCATCGCCCGAAACCCCGCCCTTCGTGACGACATCTTCTTTGTAGCGTCGCCCGACGACCTCGGCCCGGTCCTATTCGGCTCTGACCCGAACCCGAACTGAGGCCCGAACGATGTAAAAACCACATCCTGAAGGGCAACCGAGGTCCGTTGTCGTCTTAACAACAACGAAGCCCGCCCGCCGGCCCTTAAGGGGTCGACTAAGGCGCACATTCGAGCTATTTTCAGGAAGCCATTCCGCCCCACACCCGCCGGTCCGGTACATCGCACCGGCTCCAACGAAAGGAGGACCCCTACCAATGACCCAACAACTCGAACCACCGAGGCCGCACCTGACAGACATCAGCGGTCTCGAACACCTGGTGTCGACACCGGCACCACCGCCAATCCGTACCGTGCAGCCCACAGACGGGAACGCCGTCGTGTATCTGCGGGTATCGACAGTCCGTCAGATGCACACCGCCGCCGACATCGACGCGGACGGCAACAGCATCGCGACGCAACGAGAAGCAACCTCCGCCAAGGTTCGCTCGCTCGGTGCCACGATCGCCGCTGAGTTCGTCGAGCCGGGTAACTCCGCACAGACCATCGCAAAGCGGCCGGTCTTCCGCCGACTTCTGAAGTACGTCGACGACCATCCCGAGATTCGCTACGTCGTGATCTACATGCGGTCGCGCGTCTTCAGAAACCACACCGATGCGGCGATCACCAAGCGAGCCCTACTCGAGCAGGACGTTCGACTCATCTCCGCTAAGGAAGAATTCGGCGAGGGCTACATGGCCGACGCCATGGAAGCCATCACCGACATCATGAACGAAGTCCAGGTCCGCCAGAGCGGTGAGGACATCAAGGTCAAGATGCGCCACAAAGCGGAATCGGGCGGCACCCTCGGTCTCGCTAAGATCGGCTACCTCAATGTCCGAAAGGACTTCGACGGCCGACTGGTCAACACCATCGAGACAGACCCCGTCAGGGCGCCGCTCGTCCGAAAGGCCTTCGAGCTCTATGCTTCCGGCGACTACACCATGGTCGCGCTCCGCTCTGAGATAACCGAGCAGGGCCTGACCACCAGACGGACCCCGAAGCGGCTCGAGCAACCTGTCTCGTCAAGCCAACTGTCACAGATGCTGCACGATCCGTACTACACCGGCGTCGTCAAGTACAAAGGCAAGCTCTACCCCGGCCGACACGAACCGATCATCTCGAAGGAGCTGTTCCTCCAGGTGCAAGAAGTGCTCGCGCGGCGGGCAAGGCGAGGTCAGCGCGACCGAGTGCACAATCACTACCTACGAGGCCTGCTCTACTGCCAGTCCTGCCATGACGCCGGCCGAGAATCACGGATGATCTATTTCGAGGTCAAGGGCCACGGCGGTATTTACGAGTACTTCGTCTGCATCAGGCGTCAGCAGGGCAAGTGTGATCAGCAGTTTCTACCCGTCTGGGAGGTCGAGAACGCCGTCGAGCAGGAATTCGCTTCTCACGCGCTCGACAAGGAGTTCACCGCCACGCTGCGCTCTGATGTCGCCGAGGCGCTCGCCGATACGCAACTTGCTGATCGAGAGCTGCGCTCCAATCTGAAGCAGCAGCTGAAGCGGCTCGGGGTGAAGGAAGACAACCTCCTCGACTTAGCCTCCGACGGTGAACTCGCCACCGCCCGGCTCAAAGAGCGTCTAGCGACCATCACACTCGAACGACAAGCGATCGAAGAACGCCTCGCCGCCACGGATAAGCAGCTTGAGGCTGGCGCAAAGATGATCCTGACGTATTTGGACATGCTCGAGAATGCAGGACAGCTTTACGCGCGGTCACCTGACACCACCCGCCGCCAACTGCTCGACGCCTTCTTTCAACCGATCTACGTCAGCGACGGGGAAGGGATCTACGCGAACGCGCAGAGCCGTCCTGCAGTCCAAGAACTGGAAGATGCCGCTGACAGCTACGCGCGCGCAAATTCAAACAAAAAAAGTAGGAGCCCCGGCCCAAGGCCGGGAACTCCTACTTTTTCTACCTCTGTCGGCTCACTCGCGGACTTTTTTCGGTCCGATGGTTTGAGTAAGGCGACTTTGGTCGGGCTGACAGGATTTGAACCTGCGACCCCTTGACCCCCAGTCAAGTGCGCTACCAAGCTGCGCCACAGCCCGTGGCTTGCCGCCGGCCACCCCGAAGGGCCGCAGACAACTTGTCCATGATAGCGCCTCCGCGAGCGCTTCGCTGACGCGGTGCCGTGCATCACGACCCCGTAACAGATCGGGCAGACAACCGATCCGCATCCATACGGATGCATAAAATCTCACTCAGAGGCGCGCCGCGGGGATGACCCCGACGGCCCCCGCGGCGCCCTCACCCACTGAGCCGCAGCGGCAACCACACCCGCACCCGCACATCCGCGCCCGCACCCGCACGGGCAGCGGCGCGGGTTCCCGCACAGTTTGGGACTCACACTCCCAAACTCACGAACTTCCGAAGTTCATCGGTACATAATTGACCATGCCCCAGTCAACAGCTGCGCCCTCAGCCACCTCCCGACGACAGGGTGCGTCCGCCAATCTGTCGGAGCCCCGAGCCGCCAGAACGCATGAAGCCCTCACCACCTCGCTCTTCGCATTGCTCCGCGACCACGACCTCACCGAGATCAGCATCTCCGAGCTCTGCCGCACCGCCGGCGTGCACCGCACCACCTTCTACGGCCACTACGCCGACATCTACGCCTTCGCCGCCGACGCCTTCGCGCGCATGCTCGACGACCTCGCGAACGTCGCCGACGACCCCGCGAGCTTCGACGACTCCTCCCCCGAGGCCATCACCGCCGCCTACGCGCAATCGGTGCGGCAAGAACTCATTCACATCCGCGACCATCGGCCGGCCTACCGCATGATGTTCGGCACGCGGGTCGATGCGGGCTTCCGCCGCGAGCTCTTCCAGCGGCTGCTGCGCCGCGCCGCCATCTCGATCTCCATCTGGCAGCGGCACGGTGTCGCCACTGAGATCGACGCGGCCACCGCCGCCGCCTACATCGCGGGCGGTTCGGTCGGCGTGTTCGAGGACTGGGCCAACAGCGACGAGACCGATGCGGATGCCCGCACCGACGAGATCATGGCCACCTCTCCCTCCTGGTGCTCCTCGCTCTACCAGGGCAACAGCCACGACACCAGCTCGCGCGATGGTGTGAACTGAGCCGGATGGTGTGAAATAAGACGGTGCCCTCCGACACCGCCGTGAACGCCACCGCCAGTCCCCTCGCCCTCGCCGTCGACGTCGGCGGCACCAAGGTCGAAGCCGCGCTCGTCGCTGCCGACGCCACCGTCGTCGCGGGCACCCGCCACCGCGCCCCCACCGGCGCCGGCAACACCACCGAGGGCATCGCGGATGCGGTGCGGCACGTCATCGACGCCACCCTCGCCGCGGCTCCCGCCGGCTCCCCCATCGTGGGCGCGGGCGTCGGCAGCGCTGGCCCCATCTCGGTCGAGCGCGGTACCGTCTCCCCCCTCAACCTCGTGGCGTGGCGCGATTTCCCGCTGGCCGAGCTCGTCGCCGAACGGTCGAGGCTGCCGCGCGAGAAGACGGTGCTCCGGCTCGACGGGCTGTGCATCCTGCTCGCCGAGCTCTGGGCCGGCGCGCTGCAGGGCTACCGCACCGCGATGGGCATGGTCGTCTCCACCGGCATCGGCGGCGGCCTGCTCGTCGAGGGGCGCCTGGTGGGCGGCCGAACCGGCAACGCCGGGCACGTGGGCCAGATTCAGCTGCACACCCACGACGTGCCGGGGCGCGACCTGTCGGTCACCCTTGAGGGCATCGCCGCCGGGCCCCGCATCGTGGAGTGGGCACGCGAGCAGGGCTGGCCGGGCAGCACCGGCGAAGAGCTCGCAGCGGCCTACGCGGCGGGCGACCCGATCGCGGTCGCCGCCGTGCGCCGCTGTGCCCGCGCGCTCGGCGAGGGCATCGCCTCGGTCTGCGCGCTCGTCGACCTCGAGGCCGTCGCGATCGGCGGCGGCTTCTCCCGCGTCACCCCCGACCTCTTCGACCTGGTGCGCACCGCGGTTGCCGAGGTGGCGCCGCTCGACACCATCCCGGGCGTGCGCATCCTGCCGTCGGCCCTCTCCGACGAGGGCCCGCTCATCGGCGCCGCCGGACTCGTGCACCGCGCCGAACTGCTCCCCTAGCCCCATCCGGGGGCGGGAGGCGCTACCGCTTGCGCTTCTCGCGCACCCGCATGTTCACCACGATGGGCGTGCCCTCGAAGCCGTAGATCTCGCGCAACCGCCGCTGCACGTACCGGCGGTACCCGGGGTCGAGGAACCCGGTGGTGAACAGCACGAATGTGGGCGGCCGCGACGCCGCCTGCGTGCCGAACAGGATGCGCGGCTGCTTGCCCCCGCGCACGGGGTGCGGATGCGCGGCCGTCAGCTCGGCCAGGAACGCGTTGAACTTCCCGGTCGGAATGCGCGTGTCCCACGAGTCGAGCGCGAGCTCCAGCGCCGGCACGAGCTTCTCGAGGTGCCGCCCGGTGCGCGCCGAGATGTTCACCCGGGGCGCCCACGTGACGTGCGCGAGATCCTGCTCGATCTCGCGTTCGAGGTAGCGGCGCCGCTCGTCGTCGAGCAGGTCCCACTTGTTGAACGCGAGCACGAGCGCGCGCCCCGACTCCAGCACGAGGTCGATGATGCGCAGGTCCTGCACCGAGATCGGCTCGGTGACGTCGAGCACCACCACCGCCACTTCGGCTTTCTCCAGCGCTGCGGATGTGCGCAGTGACGCGTAGAAGTCCGCCCCCTGCTGCAGGTGCACCCGCTTACGGATGCCGGCGGTGTCGACGAAGGTCCACACGCGCCCGCCGAGCTCGATCTGCTCGTCGACCGGGTCGCGCGTGGTGCCGGCGAGCTCGTTCACGACCACGCGTTCCTCGCCCGCCGCCTTGTTGAGCAGCGAGCTCTTGCCCACGTTCGGCCGCCCGAGAATCGCGACGCGGCGAGGCCCGCCCACCTCCTGCTTCGCGACGGCCGACACCTCCGGCATCTTCTCCATCACGAGATCGAGCAGGTCGGCCACCCCGCGCCCGTGCAGCGCCGACACCGGGTACGGCTCGCCGAGCCCGAGCGACCAGAGAGCGGATGCCCCGGGCTCCTGCCGCACGTCGTCGACCTTGTTCGCCGCGAGGAACACGGGCCGCTTCGCCCGGCGCAGCAGCTTCACGACGTGCTCGTCGGTCGCCGTCGCCCCCACGTTCGAGTCGACCACGAACAGCACGACGTCGGCGAGGTCGATCGCCACCTCGGCCTGCGCGGCGACGGCGGCGTTGATGCCCGACGCATCCGGTTCCCAGCCGCCGGTGTCGACGAGCGTGAAACGGCGCCCGTTCCACTCCGCCTTGTAGGCCACCCGGTCGCGGGTGACGCCCGGCACGTCCTCGACCACGGCCTCGCGGCGACCGAGGATGCGGTTCACCAGCGCCGACTTGCCCACATTCGGGCGCCCCACGATGGCCAGCACCGGCAGGGCCGGCAGGTAGAAGACGCCGTCGGGGTAGTCGTCGGAGAGCTCGAGCAGGTCGAGGTCGCCCTCGTCGAGCTCGTAGTCGTCGAGGCTCGAGCGCAGCGCGGCGGCGCGCTGCTCGGCCAGCTCGTCGTCGACCGAGGCGAGCCGCTCGCCGAGGTCGTCGGTCGGCGCGTCGAACTCCTCGCCGTCGTCACCCGTGGCAAGGGAGTTGGAGTTCTGGTCATCCGCCATGTGCGGTCCTCACTGTCTGAACCACCTCGACCACCGCCGAGACGGTCTGGTCGAAGTCGAGTTCGGTGGAATCGACGGTGGTCACACCGTCGGCGGCATTCATGAAGTCGACCACCCGGGAATCGGCCTGGTCACGCGCCCGGAGCGCCTCTCCGACCGCGGCCGCCGACTCGCTGGTCAGTTCCTTGGAGCGCCTGGCCATTCTAGCTTCTTCGCTGGCCGTGAGCAGGATGCGCACCGGCGCATCCGGGGCCACCACCGTCGTGATGTCCCGCCCCTCCACCACGATCCCGTCGAACGGGGTCGCGGCCATGATCGCTCGGAAGCGCTCATTGAGCCACTGCCGCACCTCGGGGATGCGCGCCACGAGACTCACGACGCCCGTCACCCGCGGTTCGCGGATGGCCTCCGTCACATCCGCCGACCCCACCCGCACGTAGTAGTGGTCGGGATCGGTGCCGATGCGGAAGTCGAACGTGGGCAGCGCGGCGATGACGGCGGCGGACGACGAGGCGTCGATGCCCTGCACCATGAGGTGCCACGACAGCGCCCGGTAGCTCGCCCCGGTGTCGAGGTAGGCGAAGCCGAGCGCGCGGGCCACGGCCCGGCTCACGCTCGACTTGCCGCTCCCGGCCGGGCCGTCGACCGCGACGACCAGGGGTTCGGTGGTGCTGGTCATCCGGCGATCCTCCAGCCGCGTTCGGTCAGGGCATCCGTCAGTCGCTGCACGGTCTCGGGCAGCACCGCGATCTCGGCGAGTCCGATCTGGGCCCCCGGCGAGTGCTCGAGCCGCAGGTCTTCGAGGTTCACCCCGATCTCCCCCACCTCGGTGAGCAGGCGCGCCAGCTCGCCCGGGGTGTCGTCGACCATCACGACGATGGCAGCGTACCGCCTGTCCTGCCCGTGCTTGCCCGGGATGCGCGCGACCCCGGCGTTGCCGCCCGCCAACTCCTCGGCGATGTCCCGCCGCGCGCCCGGCGCCTCGGGGTCGGCGAGCGCTGCGATGAAGCGGTCGAGATCGGCGCGGAACTCCTCGAGCACCGCCACCACCGGAGCGGCGTTGGCACCGAGGATCTGCACCCACAACTCGGGGTCACTGCTCGCGATGCGCGTGACGTCGCGGAGGCCCTGCCCGGCGAGGTTCACCGCCGCATCCGGTGCCCCGGCGAGCCGGCGCGCCATCACGGTCGACACCACCTGCGGCGCGTGCGACACCAGTGCGACGCTCGCGTCGTGCTCCTCGGCGCTCATCTCCACGAGGGTGGCGCCGAGGTCGAGAATGAGGTCGTCGACGGCCGCGGCCGTCTGGTACGAGATGGCGGGGTGCCCCGCCACCACCCAGGGGCGGCCGAGGAACAGGTCGGCGCGGCCCGACATCGGCCCGCCCTTCTCGCGCCCGGCGAGCGGATGCGAGCCCACGTACCGGGTCACGTCGCCGCCGGCGGCCACCACGGCGTCGAGGATCGGCCGCTTGACGCTCGCCACGTCGGTCACGACGGCGCGCGGGTAGGCGGAGAGCTCACGCACGATCACCGATGCCGTCACGTCCGGCGGCACGCACACGACCACGATCTGCGGTTCGTCGCCGTCGGTCGCGCGGCGGCCCGCGCCGTAGTCCACGGCGATGCTCACGTTCGTGGGCGACGAGTCGGAGAGGATGACATCCACCCCGCGGGCCCGCAGCCCGAGCGCGATGCTCGTGCCGAGCAGCCCCACCCCCACGACCCGCACGGGGCCGGTCAACCGGCTTTCGGGCACACTCACTCCTCGATCTCGTCGGCGCTGTCGGCCGCGTCAGTCCCATCGGCCGCGTCAGTCGCGTCAGCCGTGTCGGCCGGCCTGCCCTGCGCGTCGCGCGAGAGGGTCAGCAAACGGCCGACTTCCACCTTAGTCAGGTCGCGAACCCCGCCCGCCTTGAGGGTGCCGAGGCTGAGCGGGCCGAACGAGCGCCGCACCAGCTCGGTCACCGGGTGCCCGACCGCGTCGAGCATCCGCCGCACGATGCGGTTGCGGCCGGAGTGCAGCGTGATCTCCACGAGGGAGCTGCCGCGCTCCACGTCGAGGAGCCGCGCCCGGTCGGCGGCGATCGGGCCGTCCTCCAGCTCGATCCCAGCGGTCAGCTTCGCGATGGTCTGCGGAGTCATCCGCCCGTCCACCTTGGCGATGTAGGTCTTCAGCACGCCGAACGACGGATGCGCGAGCACGTGCGCGAGGTCGCCGTCGTTCGTGAGGATGAGGAGTCCGCTGGTCTCCGCATCCAGCCGCCCCACGTTGAACAGACGCTCCTCGTACTTCTCGGTGTAGCGCCGCAGGTCGGGCCGGCCGTACTGGTCGGCGAGCGAGCTCACGATGCCCACCGGCTTGTTGAGCATCACGTAGCGCTTGCCGGGGTCGAGCTGCACCGCGACGCCGTCCACGGCGACGAGGTCGACGGCGGGGTCGATCCGGCGCCCGAGCTCGGTCACGATCTCGCCGTTCACCTCGACGCGGCCGGCCTCGATCAGCTGCTCGGAGACCCGGCGGGAGGCGACGCCGGCGGCCGCCATGACTTTCTGCAACCGCACGCCCTCGGGCGCACGGCCCTCCGTGTCGTCCCACGGCGGGATCTCGAACGGGGTCATCGCACCGCTCCGATCTCGTCGAAGCCGTCGCTGCCGTCGGGCAGCAGGGGCGAGATCTTCGGCAGTTCCTCCAGCGAGTTGATGCCGAGCTGGGTGAGCAGCAGGTCGGTGGTGCCGTAGAGGATGGCGCCCGTCTCGGCCTGCGTCGACACCTCGGTGATGAGGCCGCGGCTGAGCAGGGTGCGCACCACCGAGTCGACGTTGACCGCGCGGATCGACGCCACCGCGCCGCGGGAGATCGGCTGCTTGTAGGCGATCACCGAGAGCGTCTCGAGCGCCGCCTGGGAGAGCCGCGACGGGTTCTGGGTGAGCACGAAGTCGGCCACGAGAGAGTCCCACTCGCTCCGCACGTAGAAGCGCCACCCGCCGGCGACCTCGCGCAGCTCGAAGCCGCGGCGCACCGACCCGGGGGCGACCCCGTCGTAGTCCTCGACGAGTCGCTCGATCCCCTGGCGCACCACCGGCACCGGCCGCCCGAGCGCGGTGGCGAGCGCCATCAGGCTCTGCGGCTCGTCGGCCACCATGAAGATGGCTTCGAGCGCCCGGTCGACGTCGATCGGCGTCGTCGCAGGGCCCCCGTCGGCACCGCCCTCCCGAACGTCCTGCTCGGCCTCAGTTGTCATAATCGGCTCCCAGATTGGCGAGGTTGTCTTCGTTCCAGTTCTCCGCCGTCCAGCGCAGGGTGAGTTCGCCGAGCGGTTCGAGCTGCTCGAACGAGATGGAGGCGTGCCGGTAGAGCTCGAGCACGGCGAGGAAACGGGCGATCACCACGCCCTTCTCGGCGATCCCGGCGATCAGCTGCCGGAACGAGACCGGCGCGTCCGACGAGCGCAGCACCGCCACCACGTGTGCAGCCTGCTCGCGGATGCTCACGAGCGGCGCGTGCAGATGCTCCAGCCCCACGGTCGGCAGTTCGCGCGGCGTGAGGGCGAACGCGGCGAGCGCCGCGAAGTCGTCGGGTGAGAGCGTCCACACCAGTTCCGGCGTCTGCTGCCGGTACTTCTCCTCGAGCCGCACCTGTCGCGGGCGGCGCGTGGCCTCCTCGTCGAAGCGGGCGGCGAGCCACGCCGACACCTCCTTGAAGGCGCGGTACTGCAGCAGGCGCGCGAACAACAGGTCGCGGGCTTCGAGCAACGCCACGTCCTCGGCGTCGACGAGCTCCCCCTGGGGCAGCAGCCCCACGATCTTGAGGTCGAGCAGCGTCGCCGCCACCACCAGGAATTCGGATGCCCGGTCGAGCTCCTCGGCCGAGTCGAGGTTCTTCAGGTAGCCGATGAACTCATCCGTCACCCGGCTGAGCGAGATCTCGGTGATGTCGAGCTCGTGCTTGGAGATGAGCGAGAGCAGCAGGTCGAACGGGCCCTCGAAGTTCGACAGGCTCAGCGAGAAGCCGGGCGCGGTGACCGGCGTCTCCGCCGCGAGCGAGGCCTCAGGCGATCGCGCCACGGGCGACCAGTTCTCTGGCCAGCTGCTTGTAGGCCTTCGCGGCGTTGTGCTCGGGCGCGAACTGGGTGATGGGTTTGCCCGCCACCGTCGCATCCGGGAACTTCACGGTGCGGCCGATCACGGTCTCGAACACCTTGTCGCCGAAGGTCTCGACCACGCGCTCGAGCACCTCACGCGAGTGCAGAGTGCGCGGGTCGTACATGGTGGCGAGGATGCCGTCGAGCTCGATCGCCGGGTTCAGCCGGTCGCGGATCTTGTCGATCGTCTCCACCAGCAACGCCACCCCGCGCAGGGCGAAGTACTCGCACTCGAGCGGGATGAGCACGCCGTGGCTGGCCGTCAGCGCGTTCACGGTGAGGAGGCCGAGCGAGGGCTGGCAGTCGATCAGGATGACGTCGTACTGGTCGCTGACCTTGCGCAGCACCCGCGCCAGGATCGATTCGCGCGCCACTTCGCTCACCAGGTGCACTTCGGCAGCCGAGAGGTCGATGTTGGCGGGGATGATGTCGAGCCCGGGAACGCTGGTGTGCTGAATGGCCTCGTTCGGGTCTTTCAGCGAACCGAGCAGCAGGTCGTAGATGGTCGGCGAGTCATGGGTGAGCACACCGAGCCCGGCCGAGAGCGCGCCCTGCGGGTCGAAGTCGATGGCGAGCACGCGGCGGCCGTACTCGGCGAGCGCCGCACCGACGTTGACGCTCGTGGTCGTCTTGCCGACGCCGCCCTTCTGGTTGCAGAGCGAGATGATGCGCGCGGGCCCGTGCGACGTCAGGGGCGCCGGTACGGGGAACTCGCGCAGCGGGCGGCCGGTCGGACCCACCTTGGGGAGATCGAGGCCGGCGAGCTCGTCGCTCGTCGTGTCGTTGTTCCGCGTCGTCTTCGCCGTTCTCACGTTCCTGGTCGGCACCGAAGTCGCTCCTCGTTCCTGCCCGCCATCCCGGCAGGGCTTGAACGATTGTAACCGTCCGGGCCCCGTCTGCTCAGCGGGCGCGCGGATGCGCGGTCTGGTACATGTCGATGAGCGTGTCGGCGGTCACGTGCGTGTAGAGCTGCGTGGTGGTCACCGAGGAGTGGCCGAGGAGGTCCTGCACCACCCGCACGTCGGCGCCGCCCTGCAGCAGGTGCGTCGCGAACGAGTGCCGGAAGGTGTGCGGCGAGATGTGCGTCTCGAGCTTCGCCCGCTCGGCGGCGCTCTGGATGACGAGCCACGCCGCCTGGCGGCTCAGCCGCTGGCCCCGGATGCCGAGGAACAGCGCTGGTGTCGACGGCCCGCGCACCGAGAACAACGGCCGCACCCGCACCAGATAGGCATCGAGGGCAGCGCGCGCGAAGCGGCCCACGGGCACGATCCGCTGCTTGCTGCCCTTGCCGGTCACCCGCACGATGTCGCCGTCCTGCACATCGTCGACGTTGAGGTCGACGATCTCCGAGATGCGCGCCCCGGTCGCGTAGAGCAGCTCGAGCAGCGCCCGGTCGCGGAGCGAGACCGGGTCGTCGCCGCCGGTGGCGGTGAGCAGGCGGTCCATCTGCTCGATCGAGATGGCCTTCGGCAGCCGCAACGCGAGCTTCGGCGGTTTCACCTCGCGCGCGGCATCCGTGTCGACCAGGCCTTCCTCGGCGAGGTAGCGGTGGAAGCTGCGCACCGAGGAGAGGATGCGCGCGATCGACGACGAACTGAGTTCCCCCTCGTCGGCCGTGCGGGCGGCCTGGGCGAAGGCGCTGATGTCGCCCTCGCCCACGGCCGCGACGTCGTCGATGCCTCGGGAACGCAGCCAGGCGGCGTAGCGCCCGAGGTCGCGGCGATAGGCGGTGACGGTATTGGCGGCGAGGCCGCGCTCCACCGTGATGTGACGGAGGAACCCGTCGACCGCCCGGTCGATGCCGGTCGATCCGGGCTTCGGCGCCGTCCCCGCCCCCGCTCGCTGCGCGGCCCCCTGAGCCATCGGCTCGGCCTACTCGTCGCCTCGCGAGCGGTCGCCCACGGCCCGGAATCGAGGATGCTCGGGCCACGCGTCGTCGGCGGGCCGGAGCGTCGACCAGCCGCGCGCCCGCGAGGCATGCGCAGCCAGCACCCCGATCACGAGCGACGGATTCTGCACCCGGCTGGCCAGCACCGCGTCGAGCGCGTCATCCAGGCTCACCCAGCGCTTCTCCATGTCGGCTTCCTCGCCGGAGCGTTCGAACGCGTCCAGCTCGCGGAGTGCCCGGGCGACGTAGATGCGGATGGCCTCGTTGTTGCCACCGGGCGTCGTGACGTAGTCGACGAGCACGTTCCACGTGGTGGCCTCGAGGTCGACCTCCTCGGCCAGCTCCCGCCGAGCGGCGTCCAGCGGCGACTCCGCCGGCTCGTCGAGGAGTCCTGCCGGCACCTCCCACTCCCGTCGGCGCACCGGATGCCGGTACTGCTTGATGAGGAGCACCCGGTCCGCGTCGTCGAGCGCCAGAATCGCCACCGCACCCGGGTGGTCGACGAAGTCACGGCGCAGGGTATCGCCGCCGTACTCGAAGCCTTCGCGCCGCACATCCCAGATGTAGCCGCCGAACACGATCTCGCTGGAGGAGACCGGGGCCTCCGTGATCTCGTCGACGAGTTCCGGCTCGCGCAGGTCGCCCTGCTGCTCAGGCATCGGCATCCTGCACCGGGAACAGCCGGGTCGCCTCCTGGCGCTCGAGCGCAGCCGCGACGAGTCCGCTGAACAACGGATGCGGGCGGCTCGGCCGCGAGCGCAGCTCCGGGTGCGCCTGGGTCGCCACGTAGTAGGGGTGCACGTCGCGCGGCAGCTCGACGTACTCCACCAGGTGCCCGTCGGGCGAGAGCCCCGAGAACCAGAGGCCGGCGTCGGCGATCTGGTCGCGGTACTTGTTGTTCACCTCGTAGCGGTGCCGGTGGCGTTCGGCGGCGCTGGCGGCCCCGTACACCTCCTCGACGATCGAGCCCGGGGCCAGGTCGGCTTCGTAGAGACCCAGCCGCATGGTGCCGCCGAGGTCGCCGCCGGCGATGATGTCGACCTGCTCGGCCATGGTGGCGATCACCGGGAACTCGGTGTCGGGGTCGAACTCGCTCGACGAGGCGCCGGGCAGCCCCACCACGTTGCGGGCGTACTCGATCACCATGCACTGCAGGCCCAGGCAGATGCCGAGCGCCGGGATCTTGTTCTCGCGGGCGAAGCGCAGCGCACCGAGCTTGCCCTCGATGCCGCGCACGCCGAATCCGCCGGGCACCAGGATGCCGTCGACGCCGTCCACACCCGTGAGCTCGCGAGCCGCACCCTCGGGCGTCTCGCAGTTGTCCGAGGGGATCCACTTGATCTTCACCTTGGTGCGGTGGCCGAATCCGCCGGCGCGCAGCGCCTCCGTCACCGAGAGGTACGCGTCGGGCAAGTCGATGTACTTGCCGACCAGCCCGATCGTCACCTCGTGCTTGGGCTCGTGCACCGCGTCGAGCAGCGGCTGCCAGCCCGACCAGTCGACCTCGGTCGCCTTGCCGGTGAGGTCGAGGTGGTCGACGATGTACGCGTCGAGCCCCTGCTCGTGCAGCATCGTCGGGATGTCGTAGATCGAGGGCACGTCGATCGCGTTCACCACGGCCTGCTCGTCGACGTCGCACATCAGCGCGATCTTGCGCTTGTTGCCCTCGGAGACGGGCCGGTCGCTCCGCAGCACCAGCGCATCCGGCTGGATGCCGATGGAGCGGAGGGCGGCGACGGAGTGCTGCGTGGGCTTGGTCTTCTGCTCGCCCGAGGCGTTCATGAACGGCACCAGCGACACGTGCACGAAGAACACGTTCTTGCGGCCGAGCTCGTGGCGCACCTGGCGAGCGGACTCGATGAACGGCTGCGACTCGATGTCGCCCACCGTTCCGCCGATCTCGGTGATGATCACATCGGGGCGCGAGGCGTCGTGCGCCTGCAGCCGCATCCGGCGCTTGATCTCGTCGGTGATGTGCGGGATGACCTGCACCGTGTCACCGAGGTACTCGCCGCGCCGCTCCTTGGCGATGACGCTGGAGTAGATCTGCCCCGTGGTCACGTTCGCGGCCTGGTTGAGGTTGATGTCGAGGAACCGCTCGTAGTGCCCGATGTCGAGATCGGTCTCGGCGCCGTCGTCGGTCACGAAGACCTCACCGTGCTGGAACGGGTTCATCGTTCCCGGGTCGACGTTGAGGTAGGGGTCGAGCTTCTGCATCACCACCCGCAGCCCACGCGCGGTGAGCAGATTACCGAGGCTGGCGGCGGTGAGGCCCTTGCCCAGAGAGGAGACGACACCCCCGGTGACGAAGATGTGCTTCGTCAGCTTCGAGTCGTGATTCGTTCGGTCCGCGTCATGAGCATCTTCCACGGAATTCCATCCTAACAGTGGTGTGAGGGTGTGCTGTCGTTCACGGGACCGGTGCGTCGATGTCGTCCTCCGCCAGCTCCACCACCACGATCTCGGGCGGTGCCGGTCGCTGCAGCACTTCGACGAGAAGCAGCAGCACGACGGCGACGACCGCCGTCCAGATGATCTGCCCGGTCGACAGCGGCCGCACGAAGAGGATGAGGGCGGCGGCAGCCACACCGATCAGCGCCTCGATCAGCACGCGCTGCTTGCCGAGCACGCGTCCGAACGCGCCGGTCGAGATGCCGCGCTCGTCGCCGGCCGCCCGCAGTCTCGTCGCCGCGTCACCGAACGCGCGCCGGAGCGCCGGTGCCGGCCGGAACGGCCCGACCGCCCAGGCGATCACCATCACCGTGAACGCGAGCACCGCCAGCGCCGTCACCGTGCTCGCGATGGTCGAGGTCACCGTGTCGTAGATGACGCCCGCGGCGTCGATCGGCACGTAGCGCGGCGCGATGGACGCGACGGTCACGAGATTGCCGATCCGCAGCGCGATGCCGAGCAGCACCATCACCACTCCGAGCGCGAGCCCGGTCCAGAAGAGCGTGACGGTGCGTCGCTTCGCGGCAGCGACCCCGGCCGCCAGGAAGGCGAGCGCGATCCACGGCAACCACATGCCGAGGCTGACGGCGAGGCCGTAGGCGAGGGTGAGCTGCCCGAAGCTGTCCGATTTCGCCACCACGATGCTCACGTCGACCGCGGGGATGGCGTCGGCGAAACTGAGGCCCTGGTCGACCATCGCCTGCTTCACGGCCTGGATGATCGGCCCGAGCTGCACCGCGAGCTCCCCGGAGGAGGAGATCGACAGCGCTGCCGACGGGTCGTTCGTCATGGCCGCCACCAGCTGCTGGTGGCTGACCCGAAGTGCCTGCGCCCAGATGTCCGCGAAGGCGGGAGACTCCACGAACTGGGTCACGACGGTGGTCGCGAGCGATTGCAGCCCGAGCGCCGCGGGCCGTTTGAGCGCGCCGAGCGCAGCCGACGCCTTGGGCGGCAGGCCGAGCTGATCGACCGCGTCGAACACGTCGCTCGTCGTCTGCTCGAAGTCGACCTGCTGCTCGACCGCGGTCATCACCTCGTCGATCACGAATGCGCGCACCGCCGGGTCCTGTGCAAGCGGCGCGAAGGTGCCGACGAAGGCCTCGGTGTCGGCGAGCTGACTCTCGGCCCAGTCGGCAGCGACAGCCACCGGTGCCAGCACCAGCCCGATCACCACGAGCGCGACGGATGCGACGGTGCGCCCACGCCCGCGCCGGCGACGGGCGGCAGGGGCGCCCAGGTCGGCGCTCACCGCCGGCGCGGTCTCGGCCACCTGAACCTCGGCCCGCAGACGCTCGTTCTCCTCCTGCAGCTGCTGCACCAGCGCCGCCAGCTCAGTGTTCGTCAACCGGGCCATCGCGGTGCCTCCTTCCTCCCCCGAAGGATCTCAGTGTGGCACAGCCAGGCTCCTCGCCGTGGCGAGCAATTCGGCCGCGTGAGCGAGCCCCGACTCCGAGTCGGGCAGGCCCGACAGCAGTCGTGCCATCTCGGCCAGACGCTCGTCGCCCGCGAGCTGCACCACGTTGCTCGCGGTCACCGGTCCGTCCTGATCCTTCTCGACCCGGAGGTGATTCGTCGCGAAGGCCGCCACCTGCGCCAGGTGGGTGACCACGATCACCTGCGAGGTGCGCGCCAAAGCGGCCAGCCTCCGCCCGATCTCGATCGCCGAGGCTCCGCCCACACCGGCATCCACCTCGTCGAAGACGAAGGTGGGCACCGGATCGGCCGCCGCGAGCACCACCTCGATCGCGAGCATCACGCGCGAGAGCTCACCACCGGAGGCGCCCCGGTTCAGGGGCCGCGGCTCGCTGCCCTCGTGCGCGCGCAGCAAGAACTGCACCTGGTCACGACCGGTCGAGCCGAGTTCTTCGCGCTCCTGCACGTCGACCACGAAGCGGGCGTTGGGCATGGCCAGCGCGGCGAGTTCGTCGGTGACCGCGGCGGAGAGCGACTCCCCCGCGGCGCGCCGCAGCGCGGTCAGCTCGCCGGCCAGGCGGGTGAGCTCGGCGACCTCGTCGTCGACCAGCGCCGAGAGCTGCTCGATGCGGTCGGAGTCGGAGTCGAGTTCCAGCAGCCGCGGCTCGGCCTGGGCGGCGAACGCGATCACATCGGCGAGCTCGGGGCCGTACTTGCGCATCAGCACCGTCAGCTGGGCGCGCCGCTCCTGCACCCGGTCGAGCTCGCCCACTTCGTCGGTCTCGAGGCTCGCCACGTAGCTCGCCAGCTGCGTCGAGATGTCGGAGACGATGAAGCTCGCGTTCGCCAGCGCCTCGACGATCGGCGTCAGCGCCGTGTCGTGGTGGGCGACCCGCTCGAGGCTCCGCCGTGCCGCGTCGATCAGGCCGACCGTGTCGGGCAGGTCGCCCGATTCGCTCGACACGTTCTCGCGTGCTTCGGCTGCGGCCAGGCGGAGGCCTTCGAGGTTGGTCAGCCGGCCGGCCAGATCGCTGAGCTCCACATCCTCGCCCTCGACCGGCGCGACAGCGCTGATCTCGTCGATGGCTGCGCGCAACTGCTCGGCCTCCCGCAACCGCGACGATCGCTCGGTGACGAGCTCCTCGATCTCCGACCGGTGCGCCTGCCACGACTCGTAGAGGCTGCGATACTCGCTCAACCGCTCCGCGAGCTCGGCCCCGGCGAAGCTGTCGAGCGCGCCGCGCTGCGCGCTCTGGCTCTTCAACCGGAGCTGATCGGATTGCCCGTGCACCACCACGAGCGCATCGCCGAGCTCGGCGAGCACACTGATCGGCGCCGATCGGCCGCCGACCACCGCACGGCTGCGGCCCTCGGCCGAGACCGAACGGGACAGGATGAGCTCGCCCTCGCCATCGCCGCCCGCGTCGTCGATGTCGCCGCCGACCTCCCGCACCCGCTCGGCCACGGGCCCGGCCCGGTCGACCAGGATGCGACCCTCGATCCAGGCCTGCGCTGCACCCGACCGCACCGAACCCGTGTCGGCACGCTGACCGAAGAGGAGGCCGAGCGCCGACACCACCATGGTCTTGCCCGCTCCGGTCTCCCCGGTCACGGCCGTGAAGCCCGGCCCGAGCGGGAGGCTGGCCTCACCGATCACACCGAGGTCTCTGATGGCCAGTTCGTCAATCACGGTCGATCGGCCCTCTCCACCCGTTCACGGGCAGGTTGAACTTGCGTACGAGGCGATCGGTGAACGGCGCCAGGTGCAGCCGGGCGAGCCGCACGGGCGTCGGCGAGCGCCGCACCACCACCCGGGCACCCTTCGGCAGGTCGAACATGCGCCGACCATCGGCCCAGAGCACCGCCCCGCCCTGCGTGCGGTCGAGCACTTCCACCGCGAGCGCGGAGTCGGGCCCCACCACGAGCGGCCGGGCGAACAGGGCGTGCGGGCTGAGCGGCACCATGAGGAGCGCATCGAGACTCGGCCACACCACGGGCCCGCCGGCCGAGAAGGAGTAGGCGGTCGACCCGGTGGGTGTCGACATCACCACCCCGTCGCAGCCGAAGCTCGACAACGGGCGGCCGTCCACCTCGATCACGACCTCGAGCATCCGCTCCCGGCTCGCCTTCTCGACCGTCGCCTCGTTCAGCGCCCAGGTCTCGTACACCACCTCGGAGTCGACCTTCACCCGCACCGACAGCGTCATCCGCTCCTCGACCAGGTAGTCGCGGCCGAGGGCACGGTTGACCGTCTCGGTGAGGTCATCGCGATCGCTCTCGGCGAGGAACCCGACGTGACCGAGGTTCACGCCGAGCAGGGGCACCGTCGACCCGCGCACCAGTTCCGCGGCACGCAGGATCGTGCCGTCGCCGCCCAGCACGATCACGAGTTCGAGGTCGAACACGGTCACGCCGTCACCGAGCGTCTCGAACGGCCCCAGATCGGCGAGCGCACCCCCGCGGTCGTTGTCGTCGAGCGGCGCGATCACCGGAGTGACGCCCGCGGCGCGCAGCTGCTCGCACACGCTCTGCGCAGCCGACACGGAGTCGTGACGCCCGGTGTGCAGAACGACCAGCATGTATCGCTCAGCAGACACGCATCACGCTCCTGTCATCTCGGTGACTCGTCCCAACCATTCTGTCGGATGGGAACCGACATCCCGATTGAACCAGACCAGGTACTCCAGATTCCCGGCTCCGCCCGCAATTGGGGATGGAATGATCCCGGCTGTGGACAACCCGAGATCGTGGGCGGCCCAGAGCACGTTCGACACCGCATCCGCCCGCAGTGCGGCGTTCTTCACGATGCCCTCTTTGACCCCGGTACGCCCCACCTCGAACTGCGGCTTCACCAGCAGCACTAAGTCGGCCCCCGGGCGGGCGAGCGCCAGCAGCGGCTCGAGCACGAGCCCGAGCGAGATGAACGAGAGGTCGGCCACCACGAGGTCGACCGGCTCGTGGATCCCGGATGCCCCGGCCAACGTCTCGGCCGTCGCGAAGCGGAGGTTGAAGCCCTCCACCGACACAACCCGGGGATCACGAGCGATGATCGGATCGAGCTGCCCGTGCCCCACGTCGACCGCGATCACCCGCGCGGCGCCGCGCTCCAGCAGCACCTGGGTGAACCCGCCCGTCGAGGCCCCGGCATCGAGCGCCAGCACACCGTCGACGCGCACCTCAGGGAACGCGTCGAGGGCGGCGATGAGCTTGTTGGCGCCTCGGCTCACATACCGGTCGACCGCGTCGACGGTCACGACCTGCCCCTCGGCCACCGGGAACGATGCTTTCACCTGCGGGGTGCCGTCCACCCGCACGTACCCGTTGGCGATGAGCCGCGCAGCGTGGGTACGCGACCGGGCAAGGCCGCGAGCTGCCACAGCGGCGTCGAGGCGGACGCTACCCATCCGACGGCGACGCGTCTCCGCCCTCGAGGCGGGCCTTCAATTCGTCGTGCACCTGTGCGTAGGCCATCGCGCGCTGGTCGAGCGGCTGCTCTTCGATCAGGCGCAGCCGCGGAACCAGAGCGGCCTCGTTGTCGGCGTCGTCGGTGTTCACCCGTTCAGCGTACCCCGCGCATCCGACACCGTAGCGGGCGGCGCGACTCAGCTGTAGAGCGCCGGGTCGACGTCGAGTGCATGGATCGACAACCCCGAGTTCCAGATCGCCGCGCAACCGGCGCGCACGAGGTCGGTGGTGGAGTCGCCGGCCGTGACCACGCGCACCACGTGCCCCTTCATCCGCACCACGGATGCCCCCACCGACGTCTCGGAGCCGTCCTTCGACGTCTGGGTGACCGGGTAGGGCTCGAACAGTTGCCGCAGGTCGGCCAGGATGAAGTCCGGCCGCGACCCCTGCGGCGCCGCCAGCAGCTGCTTCGCCCGGTCGATCCCGGTGAGCACGTGGATGGCGCGGAGCCCGGCACGCTTGGCGCCCAGTGTGTCGGTGTCGAGCCGGTCTCCGATGAAGGCCGCGTGCGAGGCACCGAAGCGCTCCAGCGCCACCTCGAAGATGGGTGACTCGGGTTTGCCCGCCACCACCGGCAGTCGCCCGACGGCGGTGTGCACGGCCGACACGAGGGTGCCGTTGCCGGGGGCGATCCCGCCCGCGACCGGGATGGTCCAGTCGGTGTTGGTGGCCACCCAGTGCACGCTCGGGTCATGCAGCGCGAAGCTGGCCTCGGCGAGCTGGGTCCAGCCCACCTCCGGCGCGAAGCCCTGCACCACGGCGGCCGGATGATCGGATGCCTGCCGGGTCACCACGAACCCGGCCTTCTCCACCTCGGTGACGAGACCGACCCCGCCCACGACGAGCACCGTCGCACCGGGCTCGATGAGGGTGCGCATGACACGCATCGCGGCCTGCGGCGAGGTCACCACGTCGGCGGGGGCGACGCTCAGGCCGAAGCCGCTCAGGTGCTCGGCGACCTGCGCGTCGGTGCGCGAGGCGTTGTTCGTGATGTAACCCGTGCGGAGACCCTCGGTCGAGACGCGCGACAGCGCGTCGACCGCATGGGGAATGGGCTCCGGCCCTTGGTAGACCACCCCGTCGAGATCGGCCAGTACGGCGTCGACACCGTCGAGCGGCAACACCGAATCAGTCCTCTTCGGCCTGAACAGACTCATCGTCCTCTTCCTCGAAAACCTCGATGGTGTCATCCGCATCGCCGCCCAGTGCGATGTCGGCACGCTCTGCCCGCTCGCGCCAGCGCGCGGACTCCTCGTCCTGCCCGAGTTCGGCCAGCACCTCGGCGTAGGCGTCGAACAACGCGGGACTGTAGGAGTACGCGACGTCGGGCTTCAGCTGCGGGATCTCGAGCTCCGTGAGTGCGGCCTCCGTCTGACCGAGGTCGAGTCGCGCACCGGACATCGCGATCGCGACGGCCACCTGCGACGGCACCGAGAGCGTCGACCGCAGAACCGCGCGTCCCTCTTCGAGCGCACGTTCGGGCCGGCCCATCCCCCGCTCGCTGTCGATCATCAGGGCGAGTTGTTCGTTCGACCCGGAGATGCGCCGATAGGTTCTGAGCTCCCGCAGCGCGAGTGCGAAATCGCCGGTGGCGTAGGCGGTGATGGCGAGCGTCTCGCGCACGACAGCGATGCGACCAGCCCGCCGGGCGGCCGAGAGCGCGTGCTGGTGCGCCAGTGCGGGATCCTCGTCGATGAGGCGTCCAGCCATCACCAGGTGCCGCGCGACCTCCTCGGCATTCTCCTTGTTGAGCGTCTTCAGCTCGTTCCGCGCCACCTTGTCCAGGTCGCGACCCGTGACATCGGCGGGGATGGCGGGATCGTCATGGCGAGGACGCACGGCGCGCAGTTCACGCGCACGCAGCTCCTCCTCGGTCAGCGGCGGCCGCTCGAACCGGGCCGCACTCTTGTCGTTCCGTGCCGGCTTCCCATCCTTCGTCCACAACCGACGCTCGTCGCCGCGGCCGCGGTCGGGCCGGCCTGCGCGGTCGGCGCCGCCCGGGCGCTCGGGCCGGCCGCCACGCTCGGGCCGACCGGCACGCTCAGGCCGGCCACCACCCTCGGGCCGGCCGGCACGCTCAGGCCGCGCACCGCGCTCGGGCCGTGAACTGCTGTCACGGCGCGGGGCGAACGGGCGCTTCTCCGAATCCCCACTCCGAACGGGCCGACTGCCGTGCGGACGAGCAGGCCGATCTCCCGACGCCCTCTTCGGTGAGGAGTCCTTCTTCGGTGGACGGCGGTCGTTGTCCCCACGCTTCGACCGCGCGTCGTCGCGCGACTTCTCCTCGTCGTTGTCAGTCACGTGGACCCTCCTCAGGCACTCATTCGGCGGCTAGAACCCGGACTTAACGCAAAATGGCCACCCATCACTGGGTGGCCATTTCACAAAGAAGTCCGGCGGTGTCCTACTCTCCCACAAGGTCCCCCTTGCAGTACCATCGGCGCAGAGAGTCTTAGCTTCCGGGTTCGGAATGTGACCGGGCGTTTCCCTCTCGCTATGGCCGCCGAAACACTATTGATGTATCAAAGTGAATCGAACAACCAGCAGCTCAACTAGCAGAGTGCTGATTTGTTCAGTTCTCGACCGTACATCGAGAACCACATAGTGGACGCAAGCAATCTAGGCCACTCATACCAGCCTTACAACATGTATGAGTGTAGTGATTATCAAGTTATCGGCTTATTAGTACAGGTCAGCTCCACGAGTCTTTAGTCCTCGCTTCCACATCCTGCCTATCAACCCAGTAGTCTAGCTGGGAGCCTCTCACCCGAAGGTATGGAAATCTCATCTCAAGGCCGGCTTCCCGCTTAGATGCTTTCAGCGGTTATCCATCCCGAACGTAGCTAATCAGCGGTGCTCCTGGCGGAACAACTGACACACCAGAGGTTCGTCCAACCCGGTCCTCTCGTACTAGGGTCAGATCCTTTCAAATTTCCTACGCGCGCAGCGGATAGGGACCGAACTGTCTCACGACGTTCTAAACCCAGCTCGCGTACCGCTTTAATGGGCGAACAGCCCAACCCTTGGGACCTACTCCAGCCCCAGGATGCGACGAGCCGACATCGAGGTGCCAAACCATGCCGTCGATATGGACTCTTGGGCAAGATCAGCCTGTTATCCCCGAGGTACCTTTTATCCGTTGAGCGACAGCGCTTCCACAAGCCACTGCCGGATCACTAGTCCCGACTTTCGTCCCTGCTCGACTTGTCAGTCTCACAGTCAAGCTCCCTTGTGCACTTACACTCGCCATCTGATTGCCAACCAGATTGAGGGAACCTTTGGGCGCCTCCGTTACTTTTTAGGAGGCAACCGCCCCAGTTAAACTACCCACCAGGCACTGTCCCTGAACCGGATTACGGTTCGAAGTTAGATATCCAGAGTGACCAGAGTGGTATTTCAACAATGACTCCACCTGAACTAGCGTCCAAGCTTCAAAGTCTCCCACCTATCCTACACAAGCCACACCGAACACCAATACCAAGCTGTAGTAAAGGTCACGGGGTCTTTCCGTCCTGCTGCGCGTAACGAGCATCTTTACTCGTAGTGCAATTTCGCCGAGTTCGCGGTTGAGACAGCTGGGAAGTCGTTACGCCATTCGTGCAGGTCGGAACTTACCCGACAAGGAATTTCGCTACCTTAGGATGGTTATAGTTACCACCGCCGTTTACTGGGGCTTAAATTCTCAGCTTCGCCTTGCGGCTAACCGTTCCTCTTAACCTTCCAGCACCGGGCAGGCGTCAGTCCGTATACATCGTCTTGCGACTTGGCACGGACCTGTGTTTTTAGTAAACAGTCGCTTCCCACTGGTCTCTGCGGCCTTCAAACGCTCCAGGAGTAAATCCCTTCACGCCTCAGGCCCCCCTTCTCCCGAAGTTACGGGGGCATTTTGCCGAGTTCCTTAACCACGATTCTCTCGATCTCCTTGGTATTCTCTACCTGACCACCTGAGTCGGTTTGGGGTACGGGTGACTGGAACCTCGCGTCGATGCTTTTCTTGGCAGCATAGGATCACTGATTTCGTCCGTGAGGACTACCCATCGGGTCTCAGGCTATATAGAAGACGGATTTGCCTATCTTCTGCCCTACATCCTTAGACCGGGACAACCATCGCCCGGCTCAGCTACCTTCCTGCGTCACACCTGTTAATACGCTAACCGCACCAGACGGGTTCGAGCGTTAGACCGGACTGCTTCACCCCGAAGGGATCCATCTGTCCGGGTTAGGACTCTTAGCACTACTGGATTGGCTTGGGCGGTTCTTCGTCAGTACGGGAATATCAACCCGTTGTCCATCGACTACGCCTGTCGGCCTCGCCTTAGGTCCCGACTTACCCAGGGCGGATTAACCTGGCCCTGGAACCCTTGGTCTTTCGGAGGACGGGTTTCTCACCCGTCTTTCGCTACTCATGCCTGCATTCTCACTCGTGTGGCGTCCACGGCTGGTTTACACCGCCGCTTCACTCGCCACACGACGCTCTCCTACCCATCTATGCGACTGGACCACGAAGGCCTGTCACTAACATAAATGCCACAAATTCGGTGGCGTGCTTGAGCCCCGTTACATTGTCGGCGCGGAATCACTTGACCAGTGAGCTATTACGCACTCTTTCAAGGGTGGCTGCTTCTAAGCCAACCTCCTGGTTGTCTGTGCAACTCCACATCCTTTCCCACTTAGCACGCGCTTAGGGACCTTATTTGGTGGTCTGGGTTGTTTCCCTCTCGACGATGAAGCTTATCCCCCACCGTCTCACTGCTGCGCTCTCACTTACCGGCATTCGGAGTTTGGCTAACGTCAGTAACCTTTTGGGGCCCATCGGCTATCCAGTAGCTCTACCTCCGGCAAGAAACACGCAACGCTGCACCTAAATGCATTTCGGAGAGAACCAGCTATCACGAAGTTTGATTGGCCTTTCACCCCTATCCACAGCTCATCCCCTCCATTTTCAACTGAAGTGGGTTCGGTCCTCCACGACGTCTTACCGTCGCTTCAACCTGGCCATGGATAGATCACTTCGCTTCGGGTCTAGAACATGCGACTGATTCGCCCTATTAAGACTCGCTTTCGCTACGGCTGCCCCTCACGGGTTAACCTCGCCACATATCACTAACTCGCAGGCTCATTCTTCAAAAGGCACGCTGTCACACCAACAAGGGTGCTCCAACGGTTTGTAAGCAAACGGTTTCAGGTACTATTTCACTCCCCTCCCGGGGTACTTTTCACCTTTCCCTCACGGTACTTGTCCGCTATCGGTCATCTGGGAGTATTTAGGCTTATCAGGTGGTCCTGACAGATTCACACGGGATTTCTCGGGCCCCGTGCTACTTGGGATACTCTTCGCGCCATTGCAACATTTCGACTACGGGGTTGGCACCCTCTATGACTGGCCTTTCAATGCCATTCGTCTATATTGCGTTGTAACGCTCGCTGTTCGGCAGAATCAGCAGAAAAGTCCCGCAACCCCGACCATGCAACGCCTGCCGGCTATCACACATGATCGGTTTAGCCTCTTCCGGTTTCGCTCGCCACTACTAACGGAATCGCTTTTGCTTTCTCTTCCTGTGGGTACTGAGATGTTTCACTTCCCCACGTTCCCTCTACCCGCCCTATATATTCAGGCGGGAGTCACTGGGTCACCTTGCGGGCCCAGCGGGGTTTCCCCATTCGGAAATCCTCGGATCAAAGCTCTATTATCAGCTCCCCGAGGCTTATCGCAGATTTATACGTCCTTCTTCGGCTCCAGATGCCAAGGCATCCACCGTTTGCTCTTAGAAACTTGAAATCACATGAGTTTGAATCGATCTTTCGTTAGAAAAATTGACCAATGATCTACTAGCACTCGAAAGTGCTTGTTGATCTTTGTGATCCAGGACAAAGTCCTGAATCTAAGATGCTCGCGTCCACTGTGTAGTTCTCAAAGTACGGGCGGTACCCTTCCGCGCCTCGCTGCTGCGAGACAAGAAAAGGCCCTGAGGTTCAGTCCATCTGCCGAAGCAGAAGATCCGGTCCCTCAGGACCCAACAGCGTGCATGTGCAGTCTCCCCCGGCAAGACGTGTTCCAAACCCGAAGGTCGTACTGGCGTCTAGCCGGCTCTTACTGCACCAATGTCAATGTTCCACCCATGAGCTACCAGCGAGAACATTCGTCTCGATCTGGCCTCTGACCTGACTCTTGCGAGCCAGGTAGATGCTCCTTAGAAAGGAGGTGATCCAGCCGCACCTTCCGGTACGGCTACCTTGTTACGACTTAGTCCTAATCACCGATCCCACCTTCGACGGCTCCCTCCACAAGGGTTGGGCCACCGGCTTCGGGTGTTACCGACTTTCATGACTTGACGGGCGGTGTGTACAAGGCCCGGGAACGTATTCACCGTGGCGTTGCTGATCCACGATTACTAGCGACTCCGACTTCATGAGGTCGAGTTGCAGACCTCAATCCGAACTGAGACCGGCTTTTTGGGATTCGCTCCACCTTACGGTATTGCAGCCCTTTGTACCGGCCATTGTAGCATGCGTGAAGCCCAAGACATAAGGGGCATGATGATTTGACGTCATCCCCACCTTCCTCCGAGTTGACCCCGGCAGTCTCCTATGAGTTCCCACCATTACGTGCTGGCAACATAGAACGAGGGTTGCGCTCGTTGCGGGACTTAACCCAACATCTCACGACACGAGCTGACGACAACCATGCACCACCTGTTTACGAGTGTCCAAAGAGTTGACCATTTCTGGCCCGTTCTCGTATATGTCAAGCCTTGGTAAGGTTCTTCGCGTTGCATCGAATTAATCCGCATGCTCCGCCGCTTGTGCGGGCCCCCGTCAATTCCTTTGAGTTTTAGCCTTGCGGCCGTACTCCCCAGGCGGGGAACTTAATGCGTTAGCTGCGACACGGAGACCGTGGAATGGTCCCCACATCTAGTTCCCAACGTTTACGGCGTGGACTACCAGGGTATCTAATCCTGTTCGCTCCCCACGCTTTCGCTCCTCAGCGTCAGTTACGGCCCAGAGATCTGCCTTCGCCATCGGTGTTCCTCCTGATATCTGCGCATTCCACCGCTACACCAGGAATTCCAATCTCCCCTACCGCACTCTAGTCTGCCCGTACCCACTGCAGGCTGGAGGTTGAGCCTCCAGTTTTCACAGCAGACGCGACAAACCGCCTACGAGCTCTTTACGCCCAATAATTCCGGACAACGCTTGCACCCTACGTATTACCGCGGCTGCTGGCACGTAGTTAGCCGGTGCTTTTTCTGCAGGTACCGTCACTTTCGCTTCTTCCCTACTAAAAGAGGTTTACAACCCGAAGGCCGTCATCCCTCACGCGGCGTTGCTGCATCAGGCTTGCGCCCATTGTGCAATATTCCCCACTGCTGCCTCCCGTAGGAGTCTGGGCCGTGTCTCAGTCCCAGTGTGGCCGGTCACCCTCTCAGGCCGGCTACCCGTCGTCGCCTTGGTGAGCCATTACCTCACCAACAAGCTGATAGGCCGCGAGTCCATCCTTGACCGAAATTCTTTCCAACCGCAGAAGATGCCTTCGCGGTTCGTATCCGGTATTAGACGTCGTTTCCAACGCTTATCCCAGAGTCAAGGGCAGGTTACTCACGTGTTACTCACCCGTTCGCCACTGATCCAGAGGAGCAAGCTCCTCTTTCACCGTTCGACTTGCATGTGTTAAGCACGCCGCCAGCGTTCGTCCTGAGCCAGGATCAAACTCTCCGTAAATGTTTACGCACAGAACACGTGACCGGAATAGGTCGACGTGACTGCAAGTTTGAAACTGACAGAACAAATCATTACTGACTTGCTTTGTTGTTCTAAATGTTTTCCAAAGGAATCCCTGCTGACCGAAGTCAGCCGGGGTTTTTGGCATTTGACATTGTGCACGCTGTTGAGTTCTCAAGGATCGGATGCTCTGAATACCAGGCCTTTCGGCTTTCGTTTCAGGCAACTTCTCTATATTACTTGTTTCGATCTCCGTGTCAAATCGGCTGTTTTTCGCTGTCGAGATGAATCTCGGCGCACCAAACAAAGCCCAGACTTTGAAGGTCAGGATCTCGATGTCGTCGGGAGCCGCTGCGCAGGGAACTTAGTGTTCTCACTGGTTTGCGTTGCTCCGAGGCAACTTCTCAACCCTACCACTCTCTTTCTCAGTGTCAAATCGACGTTTTCAGCCGATCTCCTGGAGGATGGGGTCTTTACATCCTAAGCGCTCGGGCACAATTCCACTAGGGAAAGTGTGCCGTGAGGCTTATGGGATGGTCCCTCTTGAGGCCGGTAAGCTCTTCCGCTTTCCGCACCTTTGGGGTGACGAGTTAGAAGATTACGCGGAGATTTCGTGGGCTGCCAAATTGCGCTGCATCCCGGGCGTGTCGCCGCGTGATTCAGCGGATCGAGACGCCGGCGAGCGTCTTCTTGCCACGGCGGAGCACCGCGTATCCGCCGGCCAAGCTGTTGCCCGCGAAGCTCGCTGTGTCGTCGGTCACCTTCGCGTTGTTCAGGTAGACCCCGCCCTGGGCGATGGCGCGACGGCCCTCCCCCAGACTCGAGACGAGCCCGGTGTCCACCAGCGCTTCGATGACGAGTGTCTCGGGAAGCGCATCCGCGCGAGGGAGTTCGGCGATGGCGGCTCCCAAGGTGCCGGCATCCAAGTCGGCAAGATCACCCTGACCGAACAGCGCCGCCGCGGCGGCGATGGCCGCCTCGGTCGCGGGCACGCCGTGCACCAGGGCCGTCACCTCGTAGGCGAGCGCGCGCTGCGCCTCCCGCCGGAAGGGTTCCTCGGCCACCGCCTTCGCCAGTCGCTCGATCTCGGCCCGCGACCGGAACGAGAAGATCTTCAAGCGGTCGATCACATCGGCGTCGTCGGTGTTGAGCCAGAACTGGTAGAACGCGTAGGGACTCGTGAGCGCCGGATCGAGCCAGATGGCGTTGCCCTCGCTCTTGCCGAACTTCGTGCCGTCGGAGTTCGTGATGAGCGGGGTGCCGATCGCGTGCACGCTGGCGTGCTCGGCGCGATGGATGAGATCCGTTCCGCTCGTGAGGTTGCCCCACTGGTCACTGCCCCCGGTCTGGAGCACGCAACCGTAGCTCCGGTAGAGCTCGAGGTAGTCCATGCCCTGCAGGATCTGGTAGCTGAACTCGGTGTAGCTGATGCCCGCATCCGAGTTGAGGCGGGCCGACACCGCGTCTTTCTTCAGCATCGTGCCCACGCGGAAGTGCTTGCCGATGTCGCGGAGGAAGTCGATGGCCGACAGCGGCGCCGTCCAGTCGAGGTTGTTCACCAGCCGTACGGCGTTCTCGCCCTCGGGGCTGAGGAACCGGGACACCTGTGCTTGCAGGTAGCCCACCCACTCGGCCACGGTGTCCTTGGTGTTGAGGGTGCGCTCCGCGCTCGGTCTCGGGTCGCCGATCAGGCCCGTCGAGCCACCGACCAGTCCGAGCGGCCTGTGCCCGGCGAGCTGCAGCCGGCGCATCACGAGCAGCTGCACGAGATTGCCGAGGTGAAGGCTGGGCGCCGTGGGGTCGAAGCCGCAGTAGAAGGTGATCGGCGCCCCGGCCAGCAGGGCCTTCAACTCCACCGGATCGGTGGAGACGTGCACCAGCCCGCGATAGACCAGTTCATCCCAGACGTCGTCGAACGACGGGTCGTTCTGCTGCTCGATCGCGGGTGGGATGGCGGTATCTGACACGGTATCCGAGCCTACCAGCGCGGTCGTCGTCAGGCTTTCGGATGCCGCTTGTACGGCGAGACCGTCGGGTCGCCGGCGAGGTAGTACCGCCACTCGAAGGGGGCGCGGCCGCCGGGGCCGCTCACGCCGGTGCGCAGGCTCGTCGCGACGCCGGACACCGGCTCCGCCGGGAACTCGAGCGCGAACGGCGCACGGTCGAGTGGCGCGCCGTTGTCGGTCATCGCGATTCCCAGCGCGCGCACCAGGCGAGCCGGCCCACGCGCCAGCTCGGCATCGTTCTTCGCGGTCGTGCGGCGCTCGCGCGCGAGGTCGAAGCCCTCGATCACCTCCCCGCCACGGAGGAGGACCGCCGTCGCCTCCCCGGCGGGCGAGCACACCACGTTGGCGCAGACGTGCATCCCGTAGGTGAAGTACGTGTAGAGGTGACCTGGCTCGCCGTACATCACGGCGTTGCGCGCTGTCTTGCCCCGGAAGGCATGTGAGCCGGGGTCGAGGCCGTCGCCGATGTAGGCCTCGACCTCGGTGATGCGGATGGCCACCGCGCCGCCCGGAGAGTCGTGCCGGAACACCGCGCCGAGCAGCAGCGGCGCGATCTCGAGCGACGAACGGGAGAGGTCGATCACGACGCGGCGGGCCGGCTCAGAACAGCCGCACGCCGAGCGAGAGGCTGACGACCACGCCCGCGACGACGACGACGGCTGCGAGGGCGATGATCAGCCACACCACCCGGTTCGGCAGCGGGCGACGCCAGAACCCGGGGTCGCCGGGCTCTCGGGGCGGCTTACCCGGGGGCTGCTGGGGTGGGTTGGGCGTGCTCATGAGGCGCCTCCTGGCAAGGACTCGGTCTGTGCGAGCAACGAGCGCACACGCTCGGTCAGGGCGGCGAGCTGCTCGCGCACCCGGACGCCGGCCGTGCCCCCGGAGCCGTCGCGACTCGCCACCGACCCCTCGATGGTGAGCACCGAGCGCACCTCGGGGGTGAGATGCGGTGAGATGGCGGCGAACTGCTCGTCGCTCAGCTCGTCGAGCTCGAGGTCGTGATCCTCGGCGAACTTCACCAGCGCGCCGGTGATCTCATGGGCGTCGCGGAACGTGACGTGCTGCTTCACCAGCCATTCGGCCACATCCGTCGCCAGGGAGAAGCCCTGCGGCGCGAGCTCGGCCATCCGCTCGGTGTGGAAGGTGAGGGTGGCGACCATGCCGGTGAACGCCGGCAGCAGGACTTCGAGGGTCTTGATCGAGTCGAAGACGGGCTCTTTGTCTTCTTGCAGGTCGCGGTTGTAGGCGAGCGGCAGACCCTTCAAGGTCGCCAGCAGGCCCGCGAGGTTGCCGATGAGCCGGCCGGCTTTGCCGCGGGCGAGCTCGGCGATGTCGGGGTTCTTCTTCTGCGGCATGATCGATGAACCCGTGGAGTACGAGTCCGAGAGGGTGACGAAACCGAACTCCTTCGTGTTCCAGATGATGATCTCCTCCGCGAAGCGGGAGAGGTCGATGCCGATCTGGGCCGTGACGTAGGCGAACTCGGCCACCAGGTCGCGCGCGGCCGTGCCGTCGATCGAGTTCTCGACGCCGCGCGCGAAGCCGAGATCGCGCGCGACGAGCTCGGCGTCGAGGCCGAGCGTGTTGCCAGCCAGGGCGCCGGAGCCGTAGGGCGAGGCGTCGGCCCGCGCGTCCCAATCCCGCAGCCGCTCGATGTCGCGCACGAGGGGCCAGCAGTGCGCCAGCAGCTGGTGGGCGAGCAGCACCGGTTGCGCGTGCTGCAGGTGGGTGCGGCCGGGCAGGATGGCGCCGAAGGTCGCGTCGGCCTGCGACGCCGTCGCGTCGATGAGGTCGACGAGCAGCCGCGTCAGCGTGGCCGCGTGGTCGCGCAGCAGCATGCGCACCAGGGTGGCGATCTGGTCGTTGCGGCTGCGACCCGCGCGGAGCTTGCCGCCGAGCTCGGGGCCGGAGTACTCGATCAGCCCGCGTTCGAGCGCCGAGTGCACGTCTTCATCCGTCGGCAGCGGGGCGAAGCTGCCACTGTCGACGGCCTCAGCGAGACGGTCGAGCGCCTCGAGCATGCCGGCCAGCTCGGCCTCGTCGAGGTAGCCGGCCCGAGCGAGCGCGCGGGCATGGGCGCGGGAGCCGGCGATGTCGTACTGCGCGAGCTGCCAGTCGAAGTGCGTGGAGCGGCTCAGCTCGGCGAGTTCGGGCGCGGGGCCGCCGGCGAAGCGGCCGCCCCAGAGCGCCCCGGCCTCCGCGGCGCGGTTCGCGACCTCGTCGGCCATCAGAAGCCCGCCTTCCGGGCGGGAGTGGTCTTCTCGTTCTGCTCGAACAACCACACCAGCAGCGCCTTCTGAGCGTGCAGCCGGTTCTCCGCCTCGTCCCAGATCACGCTCTGCGGGCCGTCGATCACCTCGGCGGTCACCTCGTAGCCGCGGTCGGCCGGCAAGCAGTGCAGGAAGAGCGCGTCGGCCTTCGCTCGCGCCATCATCGCCGCATCGACCTGGTAGTCGCCGAAGGTCTTCACCCGCGCGGCCTTCTCGTCTTCTTTGCCCATCGACACCCAGGTGTCGGTCACGATGACGTCGGCTCCCGCCGCGGCTTCGGCCGGGTCGGCGAGCACCGCCACGGAGCCACCGGTCTCGAGGGCGCGCCGCTCCGCATCCGCCACGACGGATGCGTCGGGCGAGTACTGCGCCGGGCTCGCCACCCGCACGTGCATGCCCGCGGTCGCTCCGGCGAGCAGGTACGACTGCGCCATGTTGCTCCGCCCGTCGCCGAGGAACGCGACGGTGAGGCCGGCGAGTTCGCCGCGGTGCTCGCGGATCGTGAGGAAGTCGGCGAGGAGCTGACAAGGGTGGAAGTCGTCGGAGAGGGCGTTCACCACCGGCACGCGTGTGCCGGCCGCCATCTCCTCGAGCCCGGCCTGGGCGTAGGTGCGCCAGACGATGGCGGCCACCTGCCGCTCCAGCACCCGGGCGGTGTCGGAGGCCGTCTCCTTACCGCCGAGCTGGCTCGACGCCGTGGAGATGATGAGCGGAACACCACCGAGATCGGCGATCCCGACGGCGAAGGAGACGCGTGTCCGGGTGGACGACTTGTCGAAGATGACCGCGACGGTCTGCGGCCCGGCCAGAGGCTTGGCCTGGAAGCGGTCGCGCTTCAGCTGCACCGCCAGGTCGAGGATCTGCCGCTGTTCGGCGGGCGTGATGTCGTCGTCGCGGAGGAAGTGCCTGGTCATGGTTCGGTTCGCCTCGGGTTGATGGGTGAGGTGTTCAGGATAGCGAGATCGGCCGACGCCGACGCGACTCAGTCGGTCGCGACCGCGTCGAAGGCGCGGCGCAGGCGCTCACCGAACACGCGCACCTCGTCGTCACCGATGATGAGCGGGGGCGCGATGCGCAGGCTCTCGTCGTTGGGGGCGTTGATGATGAGTCCGTTCGCGAGCGCCGCATCCGCGATCGCTCCGGCGACGGGTTCGCGGAGGCCGATGCCGATGAGGAGGCCTTGGCCGCGCACCTCGTCGATCAGCGGCGAGTCGAGGCCGGCGATCAGGGCGCGGAGCTCGGCCCCGCGCCGAGCCGCGTTCTCGACCAGTCCGGCCGACTCGATCTCGCCGAGCACCGCGTTCGCGGTGGCCGTCGCCAGGGGGTTACCCCCGAAGGTGCTGCCGTGCTGGCCGCGGGAGAAGAGATCGGAGGCCCAGCCGAAGGTCACCAGCGCACCGATCGGGAAACCGCCGGCGATGCCCTTGGCGAGAGTGACCGCATCCGGTTGCACGCCCTCGTTCTGGTACGAGAACCAGGAACCGGTGCGGCCGACGCCGGTCTGGATCTCGTCGAGCACGAGCAGCACGCCGTGTCGCTCCGTCAACTCGCGCGCACGCCGGAGGAACCCGGGCGGCAGTTCGAGCACCCCGGCCTCGCCCTTGATCGGCTCGACGAAGAGGGCGGCGACCGAGTCGTCGATCGCGGCTTCCAGCGCCTCGATGGTGGTGTCGATGTGCACGACCCCGCCGGGCATCGGCTCGAACGGCTCGCGCATGGCCGGCTTGCCGGTGAGCGCCAGCGCACCCATGGTGCGACCGTGGAAACCGTTGTGCAGCGCGACGATGGTGCGCCGCTGCCCGCTGGAGTTGAGGCGTGCCAGCTTGAACGCGGCCTCGTTCGCCTCGGCTCCCGAGTTGCAGAAGTAGGCCCGGCCGCCCTCCCCCGCACCCGTGATGCGCTTCAGCCGCTCAGCCAGCTCGAGCTGCGGCGGGGTGGAGAAGTAGTTCGAGACGTGGGCGAGCGTGGCGGCCTGCCGGCTCACCGCATCCACGAACACCGGATGCGCGTGGCCGAGCGAGTTCACCGCGATACCGGCGAGGAAATCGAGGTACTCGGTGCCCTCGTCGTCCCACACGTAGGCACCCTGGCCGCGGACGAGCAGGCGCAGCGGCATCCCCATGGTGCGCATCAGCGACGAGCCGAACCGGCCCTGCCAATCGATCTGGGTGTGAGTGCCTGGCACGTCTGGCCCTTCCGTTCAGTGGGCGGCGGCCGGCACGACCTCCGTGCCGACGCCGCCCGGGGTGAATACTTCGAGCAGGATGGAGTGCGGGTCGCGCCCGTCGATGATGGCCGCCTTCGCCACGCCGCCGTCGACCGCCTCGAGGCAGGCGGCCATCTTCGGGATCATGCCCGATTCCAGGCTCGGCAGGAGCGTGCGCAACTCGTCCGTCTCGATCACGGAGACGAGCGAGTCGCGGTTGGGCCAATCGCTGTAGAGCCCGGCGACGTCGGTGAGGATGATGAGCTTGGCGGCGTTGAGTGCGACCGCCAGGGCGGCGGCCGCGGCATCCGCGTTGACGTTCAGCACCTGCCCCGGCTCGTCGATGTCGGGCGCGACGGACGAGACCACCGGGATGCGCCCCGCCTCCAGCTGGGCCAGCACCCCTTCGGGATTGACCCCGACGACGTCGCCCACCAGCCCGAGGTCGACGAGCTCGCCGTCGACCTCGACCCCGCGGCGCTGCCCTTCGAACAGCCCCGCGTCTTCACCGGAGAGGGCGGCCGCGAGTGGGCCGTGCTCGTTGATGTGGCTCACGATGTCGCGACTGATCTGCCCGGTCAGCACCATGCGCACCACGTCCATCGCCTCGGGGCTCGTGACCCGGTAGCCGCCGCGGAACTCGCTGGGGATGCCGAGCCGCTCGAGCATCCGCGAGATCTGGGGCCCGCCACCGTGCACCACGACCGGCCGGATGCCGGCATAGCGCAGGTAGACGATGTCTTCGGCGAAGGTGCGCTGCAGCTCGGGATCGACCATGGCGTTGCCGCCGAACTTCACCACGATGATCTGCCCGTGGTAGCGCTTCAGCCAGGGCAACGACTCGATGAGGGTCTGCGCCTTGACGTGCGCGAGGTCCGCCGCGTCGGGCGCGGCGGGAGCGGGAGTGGTTTCGTCGGTCATCAGCTGGCGTAGGCGCTGTTCTCGTGCACGTACTCGTGGGTGAGGTCGTTGGTGTAGATCGTGGCAGCCGCGTCGCCCGACTTGAGGTCGATGAGGATGTGGCACGCCCGCGGGGTCAGGTCGACCAGCTCCCGGTCGTCGCCGGGCTCGCCGGCGCGGCAGACCATCACGCCGTTCATCGAGACGTCGATGAGGTAGGGGTCGAACACCGCATCCGTCGTGCCGAGGGCCGCGAGCACCCGGCCCCAGTTCGGGTCGTTGCCGAAGATCGCCGCCTTCAGGAGGTTGCTGCGCGAGACCGACCGGCCCACCACGACCGCGTCGTCTTCGGTCGCGGCGTTCACCACCTCGATCGCGATGTCGTGGCTCGCGCCCTCCGCGTCGGCCTGCAACTGCAGGGCCAGGTCGAGGCAGAGCGCGGTGAGCGCCTCGGTGAACTCGGCCTCGTCGGCCACCACGCCGGAAGCGCCCGAGGCCAGCAGCGCCACCGTGTCGTTGGTGGACATGCAGCCGTCGGAGTCGACCCGGTCGAAGGTGACCCGGGTCGCCGCCCGCAGCGCGCGGTCGAGCACCGGCGACTCGAGGTCGGCATCGGTGGTGATGACGACGAGCATCGTGGCGAGGCCAGGCGCGAGCATGCCGGCACCCTTCGCCATGCCGCCGATCGACCAGCCCGCGGGCGAGACGGCGACCGCCTCTTTCGGATGCGTGTCCGTCGTCATGATCGCGGCCGCCGCAACCGCACCGCCTTCGACCGCTGCGCTGAGGGCCGCCGCAGCAGCCGGCACCGAGTCGACGATCTTGTCGCGGAAGATCTGGTCGCCGACCCCGATGAGGCCGGTGGAGCAGACGAGCACGTCGCCGGCGGAGATCTCCAGGGCACCGGCCACCGCCTCGGCCGTGGCGTGCGTGGTCTGGAAGCCGAAGGAACCGGTGAAGCAGTTCGCGCCGCCCGAGTTCAGCACGATCGCCTCGACGCGCCCGTCGGCGATGACCTGCTGCGACCAGATGACGGGGTTGGCCTTCGCCCGGTTCGAGGTGAAGACGGCCGCCGCACTGCGGCGCGGCCCGTCGTTCACCACCAGCGCGAGATCCCGCGCTCCGGTCGACTTGAGGCCGGCGACGACGCCGGATGCGCGGAAGCCGGCGGGCCGGGTGACGCTCACGGGGCCACCCCGTTCACGCCGAGACCGAGGTGCTCGGGCAGGCCGAGCGCGATGTTCGTGGACTGGATGGCGGCACCGGCCGTGCCCTTCACGAGGTTGTCGAGCGCCGTCACCGCGACCACCCGTTCGGCCGCCTCGTCGACGGCGAGCCCGATGAGTGCCGTGTTCGCGCCGATCGTGTCGCTGACGCCGGGAAAGGAGCCCTCGGGCAGCAGCTCGACGAACGGCTCGTCGGCGTACGCCAGTTCCCACGCGGAACGCACGTCGGCGGCGCTGACACCCGGCTGCAGGCGCGCGGTCGAGGTGGCGAGGATGCCGCGTGCCATGGGTACGAGCACCGGCGTGAACGAGACGGTCACCGCTTCGCCACCAGCCCCGGTGAGGTTCTGCACGATCTCGGGCACGTGCCGGTGCGTGCCGCCCACCCCGTAGGCGTGCGCGGAGCCGAGCAGTTCGCTCGCCAGCAGGTCGGTTCGGAGGGTCTTGCCGGCACCCGACGGACCGACGGCGAGCACCGCAACGAGGTCGGCCGGCTGGATGACGCCCGCACGGATGCCCGGGGCGAGGCCCAGGGTCACGGCGGTGACGTTGCAGCCGGGCACCGCGATGCGGTTCACGCCGACGAGGTTCTCGCGCTGCTTCGCGCCGGAGGCGAGCACCAGCTCGGGCAACCCGTAGGGCCACGACCCGTGGTGCTCGGACTTGTAGAAGGCCTCCCAGGCCGCCGCGCTCACTAGCCGATGGTCGGCGCCGCAGTCGACCACGAGACTCGCGTCGCCCAGCTCATCGGCGAGCGCCCCGGACTTGCCGTGGGGCAGGGCGAGGAACACGATGTCATGGCCCCGGAGCACCTCGGGTGTCGTCTCCTGCAGCACCAGACCGCGATAGGAGCGCAAGTGCGTGTGCACACTCGTCAGCGGCTGGCCCGCGTTCGCGTGCGCCGTGACGGTTCGCACCTCGAACTCCGGATGGGCGCTCAGGAGGCGCAGCACCTCACCGCCGGCGTATCCGCTGGCTCCCGCCACCGCGACTGTGTAGACCATGACCCCAATCTAGCCGTTTCGGGCGAGCCGCTATTCCCGCACCGTGGCCGCGAACCGCTCGGCCGCGGTCGCCGCTCCGGCGAGCTTGGCGTCGCTGGCCTCGGCCGCGGTCAGGGTGCGGTCGGGCGCCCGGAACCGGAGGGCGAAGGTGAGCGACTTGGAGGCGTCGGGCAGGCCGGCGCCCCGGTAGTCGTCGACGAGACGGATGCTCTCGAGCAACTCCCCCGCGCCCTCGGCGACCGCGCGACGCACGTCGCCGGCGGGCACGTCGGCTGCGACGACCAGCGACAGGTCTTGGGTGGCCGCCGGGAACCCGCTGATCGGCGCGACGTCGATGGTCGATCCGGCGGCCGCGATCAGGGCGTCGAGGTCGAGCTCGGCCACCGCGACCACCCGAGGCAGATCGAGCTCGTGGGCGAGGGCGGGCAGCAGCTCGCCCGCGAATCCGACGCTCGTCGACCCGGCGGCGGTGTCGACGAAGATCTCGGCGGTCCGCCCGGGATGCAGCGACTTGTGCCGCCCGGTCTCCACCCGGAGATCGACCGCGAGTGCCGACTCGAGCAGGCGCACGACGTCGAGCGCATCCGCCACGCCGACGGGCACCGCGGGCTGGCCGGGCTGCTTGTCGACGGCGTTGCCGAGCAGCAGCACGCCGACATGCCGCGGCTGCGGCGGGATGCCCGCGTGCAGCTCGCCGAGTTCGTCGTCGCTCGGCAGTGCGGCGCCGGCCGGGAGGGTGTCCTGTCCGTAGCGCCGGCCTGCCTCAGGCCGGAACACCAGGCCGAGCTCGAACAGAGCGAGGTCGGTGAGCCCACGAGAGAGGTTGCGGCGCGCGATGTCGATGAGACCCGGGAGGAGCGAGGTGCGCAGGAGCGCCGCCTCGGCGTCGAGCGGGTTGGCCACCCGGATGGCAGGCACCTCGGTGTCGTCGGCGCTGCCGAAGGCACGGTTCTGCGCCGCGCTGAGGAACGGGTAGGCCAGCACCTCGGTGAGGCCGCCGGCCGCGAGCACGTCGGCGGTGCGCCGGCGAGTGACCTGCGAGACGGTGAGACCGCGCCCGGGCGGCGCGACCGGGAGCACACTCGGAATACGGTCGTAGCCCACGATGCGGGCCACCTCTTCGGCGAGCGACGCCTTGTCGACGAGGTCGGGCCGCCACGAGGGCGGGTGCACCTCGAACCCGGCCGCGTTCTCCTCGACCGTCGACCCGATCTCGGCGAGCGAGCGCGCGATGTCGTCGGGCGTGAAGTCGACGCCGACGAGCCGCTGAACGTAGCCGAACGGCAGCAGGATGGCGCCGAGCTCCGGATGCTCGTGGTGCACCGAGCCGAGCCCGTCGGCGGTGCCTCCGGCGAGCGTCTCGAGCAGCTCGACCACTCGCGCGGCGGCCGGCTGGGCCACCTTCGGGTCGACCCCGCGCTCGAACCGGCGCGACGCCTCGCTCGGCAGCTTGTGCCGACGGGCGGTGCGGGCGATCGACACCGGGTCGAAGTTCGCCGACTCGATCAGCACGTTGCGCGTCTGGTCGGAGATCTCGGTGCTCGCCCCGCCCATGACGCCGGCCAGGCCGATCGGCCCCCGGTCGTCGGTGATCAGCAGGTCTTCGGGGTGGAGCGTGCGGGTCTGGCCGTCGAGGGTCTCGAGGGTCTCGCCCTCGGCGGCGCGACGCACCACGATGCCGCCCTGCAGCGCATCCAGGTCGTAGCCGTGGATGGGCTGCCCGAACTCGAGCATCACGTAGTTGGTGATGTCGACGATGAGCGAGATCGACCGGATGCCGGCGAGCTTCAGCCGCGACGCCAGCCACGGCGGGCTCGGCCGGGTGGGGTCGACCCCACGCACGACACGCGTGATGAAGACGGTGGCGCCGACGCGACCGCGAATGGGCGACTCGTCGTGGATGGCGACCGGGAAGCCGGTGCCGGCGACGGGCGTGACCCGCTCCACCGGGTCGCGGAACGGCGCGCCGGTCGAGTGCGAGTACTCGCGGGCGATGCCGCGCACCGAGAACGCGTAGCCGCGGTCGGGCGTGACGTTGACCTCGACGGCCTCGTCGTCGAGCCCGAGCAGGGCGATCGCATCCGTGCCCACCTCCGGGTCGAGGCCGAGGGTCACGAGGCGCAGGATTCCGTCGTGGTCGTCGCCCAGACCGAGCTCACGGGCCGAGGCGATCATGCCGTCGGAGACGTGCCCGTAGGTCTTGCGGGCCGCGATGGCGAAGCCACCGGGGAGCACGGCGCCCGGGAGGGTCACCACGACCTTGTCGCCCAGCTCGAAGTTGCGGGCGCCGCAGACGATGCCCCGCACATCCGCTCCCCCATCGGCGGCGAGCCGGCCCTCGGGTGCGACGCGCACCTGGCACCAGCGGATGGTCTTGCCGTTGGACTGGGGCTCCTCGACGAACTCGAGCACCTGCCCGACGACGATGGGCCCGGTGAGGTCGAAGTCGTGCGACCCTTCCTCCTCGAGGCCCACCTTCACCAGGGCGGCATGGATGTCGGCGATGCTCGCGTCTGTCGGGAGGTCGACGTACTCGGCGAGCCAACTGATCGGTACCCGCACGACTAGACCACCATTCCGAATTGCTGGGAGAACCGCACGTCGCCCTCGACCATGTCGCGCATGTCGTTGAGGTCGTTGCGGAATTGCAGGGTGCGCTCGATGCCCATGCCGAAGGCGAAGCCCGAGTACTCATCGGGGTCGATGCCGGCCGAGCGCAGCACGTTCGGGTTGACCATGCCGCAGCCGCCCCACTCCACCCAGCGGGCGCCGCCCTTGGCGTTCGGCTGCCAGACGTCCATCTCGGCGCTGGGCTCGGTGAACGGGAAGTAGTTCGGGCGCAGGCGGATCTTCGCCTCCTCGCCGAACATCTGGCGCGCGAAGTGCTCGAGGGTGCCGCGCAGGTGCGCCATGGTCAGGCCCTTGTCGATGGCGATGCCCTCGACCTGGCTGAAGACGGGCGTGTGCGTTGCGTCGAGCTCGTCGGTGCGGTAGACGCGGCCGGGAGCGATGACGTAGACCGGGAGGTCGCGCTCGAGGAGCGACCGCACCTGCACGGGGCTCGTGTGTGTGCGCAGCACGAGGTGCGACTCGGGCGGGTCGATGAAGAAGGTGTCCTGCATGGCACGGGCCGGGTGGTCGGCGTCGAAGTTGAGGGCGTCGAAGTTGAACCACTCGCTTTCGACCTCGGGGCCTTCGGCCACCTCCCAGCCCATGCCCACGAAGATGTCGGCGATGCGATCCTGGAGGAGGGAGAGCGGATGGCGGGCGCCGATGCGACGTCGGCTGGCGACCGCCGTGACGTCTACCGCCTCGTCGGCGAGACGCCGGGCCTCCTCGAGCGCCACGACCTCGGTCTCACGAGTCGCGATCGCCTGGTTCACCCGGGCGCGGGCCTGACCGACGAGCTTGCCCGCGGCGGCCTTCTGATCGCCGGGCAGGCTCTTGATGGCCGCGTTGAAGCCGGCCAGCGGCGAGTGCTCGCCGGCGTGCTCGGTGCGCACGGCGCGAAGGCCCGCGGAATCGGTGGCGTCGGCGAGGGCCGCGAGCGCCGCGTCGACCGCGTCGCTCACCGCCTGCTCGGTGATGGCGATGGGTTCAGACACGAGTACCGAGTTTACTCGGTGGTGGCGTCCTCCGGGTCGGGCGCGCCCGCCAGCGACTTACGGGGCCGGCGCTGCCGGGCGAGGCGTCGGGCGACGGCGGAGAGCGACAGGTTCACCGCGAGATAGATCACCAGGGTCACGACGAAGAGCGAGAACAGGTAGCGGTTGCCGTAGAAGCTCGCCAGGTTGTTCATCGTGGTGCGGATGAGTTCGGGGTAGCCGACGATGTAGCCGAGGCTGGTGTCTTTCAGCAGCACGACGAGCTGGGCCACGATCACCGGGAGCATCTGCCGGAAGGCCTGCGGGAACTCGACCGAGAACTTCGTCTGCAACGGGGTGAGGCCGAGGCTGAGCCCGGCCTCCCGCTGCCCTCGGGGCAGCGAGACCAGCCCGGCCCGGAGTGCTTCGCCGATGATCGCCCCGTTGTAGACGCCGAGGGCGATGACGACGGCCCAGAAGGCGCCGGTGGAGGCCGCCAGCAGGATGAAGAGCATCATGAGCAGCACCGGCATGCCGCGCAGGAACTCCTGCACCACGATGGTGGGCACCCGGATGGCGGCGTGCGCCGAGGTGCGCAGCACGGCGAAGAGCACGCCGAGCACCAGCGCGATCACGGCACCCGCCGCGGCCGCCTGGAGGGTGTTCAGCAGACCCCGGCCGATGAAGCCCCAGACCGCGGGGTCGGCGAAGATGTCCCACCGGCTCGGCGCGAAGTACCCCGGCAGCTTCAGACCCGACGACTCGCGCGGTTGAGCCAGCGTGAACGCGATCCAGACGACCCCCGCGATGAGGAGCGCGAGCACGATCAGCGACGCGATGAGCGAGCGTCGACGGGTCTTGGGGCCTGGGGCGTCGAAGAGAACGGACGCACTCATCGCTGCACCGCCAATCGTCGTTCGAGCCGCCCCGACAGGATGCCGAGCGGGATGGTGATCACGAGGTAGAAGGCCGCGATGGCGAGCAGGATGGCGATGACCGCGTTGCCGTTGGCGTTCGTGAGCTCCTTGGCCACCGTGAACAGTTCGACCACGAAGAACCCGCCGGCCACCGAGGTGTTCTTCGTGAGCGCGATCAGCACGTTGATGAGCGGCGGGATGACCATGCGGAACGCCTGCGGGAAGATGATGAGCGTGACCGACTGCCCGAAGCCGAGGCCGAGACTGCGCGCGGCCTCGGCCTGACCGACCGGCACCCCGTTGATGCCCGAGCGGAGTGCCTCGGCCACGAACGGCGAGGTGTACAGCGTGAGCCCGATGATGGCGCAGGCCAGGTAGGGCTGATTCGACCCGAGGTAGGGCAGGATGACGGCGCAGAAGAACAGCACCAGGGTGAGCGGTGTGTTGCGCAGCACCTCGGTGTAGACGGCTGCGAAGCCGTTCAGCGAGGGCACCGGCGCGATGCGCATGGCCGCCACCACGGTGCCGAGCACGAGCGCGCCCGTGCCCGACACCACGAGCAACAGCAAGGTCATGCTGAAGCCGTCGAGGAACCGGGGCAGGTTCTCGATGATGGCGTTCATCCGTCTCCGTTCACACGCGGCGCGTCAGTGTTCGTGACTCAGCGCCGGATCGTCAGTGCTGGTTCGCTCAGTACCGGTCGACCGCGGGCGGGTCGACGAACTCCAGCACCTGACCGGCCGTGTCGTCCCACGCCTTCTGGTAGCTGCCGTCGTCGTACGACTCCTCGAGCACGTCGTTGATGTAGTCGCGGAACTCGGTGTCATCGAGCGCGAGGCCGATGCCGTAGGGCTCATCGGTGAAGGGCTTGCCGACCACCTTGAACTCGCCCTCGTTCTGCGCGGCGAGACCGGCGAGGATGACGTTGTCGGTCGACACCGCGACGACCTGACCGCTGCGCAGCGGCTCGAGGCAGTTGGTGTAGGTGTCGGTGAGCAGCGGCTCGGCGCCGAGCTCGGCGAGCTTGGCGGCGGGCGTCGACCCGGTGACGGAGCAGACGGGCTTGCCCACCAGGTCGTCCTCGGTCTTGATGTCGTCGTTGTCGGCCTTCACCAGGATGGACTGACCGGCCATGTAGTAGGGCCCGGCGAACGAGACCACCTCTTTGCGCTTGTCGTTGATGGTGTAGGTGGCGACGACGAGGTCGACCTCGCCGTTCTGGATGAACGGCTCACGGTTGGCCGAGACGGCCTCCTTCCAGACGATCTTGTCCTCGGGGATGCCGAGGCTGCCCGCGATGATCTTGCCGATCTCGATGTCGAAACCGACGGGCACGTTGTCCGGGCCCATCAGGCCGAACAGCGGCTGATCGAACTTGGTGCCGATGGTGATGGTGCCCGCGTCGGCGAGCTTCTGCATGGTGGAGCCGGCCGCGAACGAGGGCGCGGGCTCGGGGGTGGTCGCGGCGTCGTCGGCAGGGTCGGTGGACCCCGCGCAGGCGGACAGCGCCAGCGCGGTGGCGGCGGCGAGTGCGATGAACGTGAGCTTCGTGTGCCTCATGGTTCGTACCTCTCTTGAGTGCTGTGTGTTCTTCCGTGGGTGGTGCTGCGGCGGATGGCACCCGCCTGCTCGCCTAGTGGGCGAGGATCTTGGAGAGGAAGTCTTTCGCCCGCGCCGAACGCGGGTTGCCGAAGAACTCCTCAGGGGCGGCCTCTTCTTCGATGCGGCCGTCGGCCATGAAGACGACCCGGTCGGCCGCCTTGCGCGCGAAGCCCATCTCATGGGTGACGACCACCATCGTCATGCCGTCTTTCGCCAGCCCGACCATGACGTCGAGCACCTCGTTGATCATCTCCGGGTCGAGCGCGCTGGTCGGCTCGTCGAGCAGGATGAGCTTCGGCTCCATGGCGAGCGAGCGAGCGATGGCCACCCGCTGCTGCTGGCCGCCGGAGAGCTGCGCGGGGAGCTTCTGCGCCTGGTTCGCCACGCCCACGCGTTCGAGCAGCGCCATGCCGCGCTCCTCGGCCACCTTCTTCGAGAGCTTGCGCACCTTCATCGGCGCGAGCGTGACGTTCTCGAGCACCGTCTTGTGCGCGAAGAGGTTGAACGACTGGAACACCATGCCGACGTCGGCCCGCAGGGTTGCGAGTTCCCGGCCCTCGCTCGGCAGCGCCCGGCCGTCGATGGAGATGGTGCCCGAGTCGATGGTCTCCAGCCGGTTGATGGCGCGGCACAGGGTCGACTTGCCGGAGCCCGACGGGCCGATGACGACCACCACTTCGCCGCGGGCGACGGTGGTGGTGATGTCTTTCAGAACGTGGAGGTCGCCGAAGTGCTTGTCGACGTGGTCGATGACGACGAGGGGCTCGCCGACACCCCGTACCCCTCGAACGGGGGTGGTTTGCGGGTCCATGCAACCACCCAAGCACACCCGTTCGGGGGACAGCAATGAGTAATTGTGTACCGTGATCGAAGCGAGACCCGCCCGAGGAGCGGTCAGGAACGGAGCGCGAAGGCGCTCTCGTAGAGGCAGACCGATGCTGCGGTGGCGAGGTTCAGGGACTCCGCCTGGCCGAAGATCGGCAACGACACCGCCCGGTCGACCACGGTGAGGTACTCGTCAGGCAGCCCGCGCGCCTCGTTGCCGAATACCCACGCCGTGGGCTCGGCGAGAAGGCCCGCCGTTCGGACGTCGAGCAGATCGTCGCCTTTGATGTCGGCGGCGAGCGTCTGCAGGCCGGCAGCGCGAGCGCGCTCGACCACGTCGGTGAGGGTCGCGTCGACCGCGACCGGGAGGTGGAAGAGCGAGCCCGTCGTCGAGCGCACCACCTTGGGGTTGTAGAGGTCGACCGAGCGGCCGGTGAGGATGACCGCATCCGCACCCGCCGCATCCGCCGCACGGATGATCGTGCCGGCGTTGCCCGGATCGCGGACCTCCTCGAGCACGGCGACGAGGCGCGGCTTCGCGGCGAAGATGTCTTTCAGCGCGGTCGGGAACTGGCGGCAGACCGCCACGAAGCCCTGAGGCGTGACCGTGTCGGCCATGGTGTCGAGCACCTGCTCGGTGACGAACTGCACGTCGACCCGGGCGTCGGCGGCGGCGTGTGCGATCTCGGCGTAGCGCTCGAGAGCTGTGGGCGTGGCGTACAGCTCCACGAGCAACTGCGGGCCGTAGACGAGAGCTTCGGCCACGGCCTGCGGGCCCTCCAAGAGAAAGAGCCCGGTCTCGGACCGGGCTCCCTTCTTGGCGAGTTTCGCCACTGCCCGAACGCGCGGTGATCGCGGGTTGTCCAGCATGTGGCTCGCTCTCTGTTCTCTTGTGATGCTTCTGCTGAAGTCCCGGTTACGCGGCGGTCTTCGGCGCCGACGTGTCGGCCGGCAGCGCGCTCCGCGCACTCTCGACCAGGGCCGCGAAGGTGGCGGGCTCGTTGACCGCGAGCTCAGCGAGGATGCGACGGTCGACCTCGATGCCGGCCAGGGCGAGACCCTGGATGAACCGGTTGTAGGTCAGGCCGTTCTGACGCGACGCAGCGTTGATGCGCTGGATCCAGAGCCGACGGAAGTCGCCCTTGCGCGCACGGCGGTCACGGTAGGAGTAGACGAGGGAGTGGGTGACCTGCTCCTTGGCCTTGCGGTACAGGCGCGACCGCTGACCGCGGTAGCCCTCGGCGCGCTCGAGGATGACCCGGCGCTTCTTGTGGGCGTTGACGGCCCTCTTCACTCTTGCCATTGTTCTTTTCCTTCTGGTCTCGGTCGGCGGTGCAGTCGGGGACTACAGGCCGAGAAGCTTCTTGGCGACCTTGGTGTCGGCCTTGGACAGCAGCTGGTCCTGGTTCAGGCGAGCCTTGCGCCCCGGGGCCTTGACCTCCAGGTTGTGGCGCATTCCGGCCTGCTGCTTCATGATCTTGCCGCTGCCGGTGACCTTGAAACGCTTCTTGGACCCGGAGTGGGTCTTCTGCTTGGGCATGGGGTTCTCCTTGTGTGTTCGGGCGTGGTTACTCGGCCGCGTCGGCCGGAGTTGCGGATGCAGCCGGAGTGGCCGGTGCAGCCGGAGCTTGTTCGTGGTTGCGGGCCCGCGAGGCGTCGCGCTTCGCGTTCTGCTCGGCCTTGGCCTCGGACTTGTTCTTCAGCGGGCCGATGACCATGACCATGTTGCGGCCATCGATGGTGGGGCTCGACTCGACGGTGCCGAACTCGGCGACGTCTTCGGCGAAGCGCTGCAGCAGGCGCACGCCCTGGTCGGGGCGCGACTGCTCGCGGCCGCGGAACAGGATCATCGCCTTCACCTTGTCGCCGGCCTTCAGGAAGCCCTCGGCGCGCTTGCGCTTGGTCTCGTAGTCGTGCACGTCGATCTTCAGGCGGAACCGGACCTCTTTGAGGATGGTGTTCGCCTGGTTGCGGCGGGCCTCCTTGGCCTTCTGCGCGGCTTCGTACTTGAACTTTCCGTAGTCCATGATCTTCGCGACCGGAGGCTTGGAATTGGGCGCGACCTCCACGAGGTCGAGATCTGCTTCCTGGGCAAGACGAAGCGCGACGTCGATGCTGACGACGCCGACCTGCTCGCCACCGGGGCCCACGAGGCGGACCTCGGGGACTCGGATACGGTCGTTGGTACGGGGATCGCTGATGCGTTACTCCTTAGTTTCGTGTCTGTTCACGAATGCAGGAGGACCCTCCGGATGCGCGCACAACAACTGTGCGGCACCACACCCTGACTCTGTGCCTTCTGTGTCGGCCGAAGGCCGAACCATAAACACAGGGAGTGCAATCGACCCGGTAACCTAGTGAAGCGGTATGCGCGGGTGGGAGATTCTCCACTTTCGTGCTGAGACCGTCAGGTCCCAGAGCCTCAGAGAGTCTAGCAGACACTCGCCGATACAGTAAGGATGTCTCGCCATGAGCGATTTCGACCAGAGCGAGGCCGTGCGGGACATCGCCGAGGTGCCGGCCATCGAGGTCATCACCACGACCGCCGTGCACCTGATGAGCGCGGCCGCGGTGAAGTGCGGCCTCTCCGACGACCCCGATGTCGAGACCGACCTCGATGAGGCGCGCAAGCTCATCACCGCCTTGGCCGGGCTGGTCACCGCATCCGCCCCCTTCCTCGGCGACCAGCACGCCCGCAGCCTCCGCGACGGGCTGCGTTCGTTGCAGCTGGCGTTCCGGGAGGCGTCGCCCATTCAGGACCCGATCGGCGAGGGGCCGGGCGAGAAGTACACCGGGCCGGTCAGCTGACCGCGGTCAGCTTCAGACCCACCGAGTCGACGCGTTCGGCGATCGTGCTGTCCTGAGCCCACGCCTCCTGCAGCCTCGCGACCAGGGCAGTGAGCCGTGCCTGATCGAGACCCGGGACGAGGGCGAGGACGACGACGACGTCGCGGCCGGTGAGCCGGGCATCCGGATCGCCGGGAATCAGGCGTACGCCGGCGACGGCCGGTTCGCTCACCACGGATCGCTCGAACGCGGCGGCGACCTCGTGGTCGTCGGTCGCGGGCTGCCACGGCAGGTCTTGGGCGATCGCCCACACGGCGGGGCGGCGCAGCGCGAACTCGGTCGGTGAGCCGGGGTCGAGCACGATCAGCTCGGTGTCCTCCGCCGCGGCGGCGAGGGCTGCCCGCCGGGCGGCCACCGGGATGGGGCGGGCCTTCGGGTTCCACGCGGCCAGCGCAGCCACCGAGGTGAAGGCGGGCAGCACCCGCCGCCCGTCGGGCCCGGCGACCGTCACCAGGGAGAGTTCCTGGGTCTTGTCGACCCGCAGGCCCGCATCCGTCACCCCCTCCTCGCCCGCATGGGCGACCAGGGGCACGAGCAGCCGCACGCCGCGGAGCGCGTCGACCACCCCGGCCGCACCGAGTTCACCCGCTCGGAAGCGCGTGATCGCCGTGATCAGCTCCTCGGGTGCGCTCCCGTCGTCGTTCTCCGACCCGTGCGACTCGAAGTGACGCCCGCGCCAGGGCTGTCCGGCCGAGTCGGCGAGGCCACCCGGCCCCGCGGCGTGGTCGTGCTCAGTCAGACGCCACATCCAGGGCTTCGGCCAGGGTGAATGCGCCCGCGTAGAGCGCGCGGCCCACGATGGCGCCTTCGAGGCCGAGGGGAACCAGGGCGCGGAGCTCGGCGATGTCGTCGAGGCTCGAGATGCCGCCCGAGGCGATGACGGGCCGCGAGGTGCGCTCCATCACCTGGCGCAGCAGGTCGACGTTCGGACCCTTCAGCGTGCCGTCCTTCGTGACGTCGGTCACGACGTAGCGGGCGCAACCGGCCTCCTCGAGGCGGTCCATGACCTGCCAGAGGTCTCCGCCGTCCTGCGTCCAGCCCCGGGCGGCCAGAGTGGTGCCCCGCACGTCGAGGCCCACAGCGATGGCGTCGCCGTACTGCGCGATGACGTGGGCCGCCCACTCGGGGTTCTCGAGCGCGGCGGTGCCCAGGTTGATGCGCTTCGCGCCCGACTCGAGGGCCGTCTCGAGGCTGGCGTCGTCGCGGATGCCGCCCGACACCTCCACGTTCACACCGCGCGCCTGGCGGATGACCTTCTTGATCACGCCGAGGTTGCTGCCACGGCCGAAGGCGGCGTCGAGGTCGACGAGGTGGATCCACTCGGCGCCCTGCGCGATCCAGTCCGCCGCGGCATCGACCGGGTCGCCGTGGTTGGTCTCGGTGCCGGCCTTGCCCTGCGTGAGCCGCACGGCCTTGCCGTCGGCGACGTCGACGGCCGGCAGCAGCACGAGACCGGGCGCTTTGTTGAACTCGCTCATCATTCCTCGATCGGTGGGGAAGCGGGCCGAAAGGCCCCCAGAAAACCTACCGCAGCGTGCCGATCCAGTTCGCCATCAGCCGGATGCCGGCGTCGCCGGACTTCTCCGGGTGGAACTGGGTGGCCGACAGCGGCCCGTTCTCGACCGCGGCGACGAACCGCGAACCGTGCTCGGCCCAGGTCACGAGCGGCGGACGGTGCGTCTTGTCGGGGGTGAGCTCCCACTCCTGCGCGGCGTAGGAGTGCACGAAGTAGAAGCGCTCGTCGCGGATGCCCGCGAACAGCACCGAGTCGGCCGGCGCATCCACCGTGTTCCAGCCCATGTGCGGCACCACCTCGGCGTCGAGCCGTTCCACGGTGCCCGGCCACTCGCCGAGACCTTCGGTGTCGACGCCGCGCTCGATCCCGTCGGCGAACATCACCTGCATGCCGACGCAGATGCCGAGCACGGGCCGGCCGCCGGCCAGTCGCCGGTCGATGATCTCGCCGCCGCGCACGGCGTTCAGCTGCTCCATCACGGCACTGAACGCGCCGACGCCGGGCACGACGAGACCGTCGGCCTCCATCGCGGCCTGGCGGTCGGCGGTGACCGTGACATCGGCCCCGGCGCGTTCGAGCGCTTTGGCGGCCGAGTGGATGTTGCCGCTGCCGTAGTCGAGCACCACGACCTTCGTCACAGCGCGCCCTTCGTCGAGGGCACGCCGGACACCAGCGGGTCGAGCGCCTTGGCCTGACGGAACGCGCGGGCGAACGCCTTGAACTCCGCCTCCGCGATGTGGTGCGCGTCGCGGCCCCCGAGCACGGTGACGTGCACCGTCAACCCGGCGTTGAACGCGATTGCCTCGAAGACGTGCCGCACCATCGACCCCGTGAAGTGGCCGCCGATCAGGTGGAACTCGAAACCGGCGGGCTCGCCGGTGTGAACGAGGAACGGCCGGCCGGAGATGTCGACGACGGCCTGGACGAGCGCTTCGTCGAGCGGCACGAGCGCGTCGCCGAAGCGCGAGATGCCCGACTTGTCGCCGAGCGCCTGGCGGATGGCCTGACCGAGCACGATCCCGGTGTCTTCGACGGTGTGGTGCACGTCGATGTGGGTGTCGCCCGTGGCCCGTACGGTGAGGTCGGTGAGCGAGTGCTTCGCGAACGCCGTGAGCAGGTGATCGAAGAACGGCACCGAGGTCTGGATGTCGGCCACGCCGGTTCCGTCGAGGTCGAGGGTGAGATCGATCGACGACTCGCTCGTCTCCCGCTGGAGGTGGGCGGTGCGGGGTTCTGTCATGGTCTCGATCCTACCGAGCAGCCGGTTGCGCCGACTCGCGGGCAGCGGCACCGGCGGTCAGCTCGCGCATGGCCTCGAGGAAGGCGGTGGTCTCGGCCGCGGTTCCCGCGCTCACCCGCAGGTGGTTCGGGATGCTGAGGTTGCGGATGATGATGCCGCGCTCGATGAGCCGGTCGAAGACCCACTCGGGGTCGTCGACCCCGCCGAAGAGCACGAAGTTCGAGGCGCTCGGCCACGGCTGGTAGCCGAGCTCGGTGAGGCCGGCGACGATGCGATCGCGTTGCCGCTTGATGTCGTCGACCATCGCGAGCATCTCGTCCGCGTGCGCCAGCGCCGCGACGGCGGCCGCCTGCGTGAGGGCCGACAGGTGGTACGGCAGACGGACGAGGCGCAGCGCATCCGTCACCGCCGGGTCGGCGGCCAGGTAGCCCAAGCGCGCACCGGCGAAGGCGAAGGCCTTGCTCATGGTGCGCGAGACGATGAGGCGCGGCCGGCCCTCGAGGAGGGTGAGCGCGGAGGGCTCGTCGGCCGGGGTGAACTCGGCGTAGGCCTCGTCGACCACCACCATGCCCTCGGTCGCGTCGTAGGCGGCGGCGATCGTATCGAGGCCGAGCGCGGTGCCGGTGGGGTTGTTCGGCGAGCAGAAGAAGACGATGTCGGGGCTGGTGCGCTCGATCCAGTCCACCGCGGTGGCGGGCGTGATCTCGAAATCGGCGTCGCGCTCCCCCGCGATCCAGCGGGTGCCGGTGGCCGACGCGATGATGGAGTGCATGGAATAGGTGGGCGGGAAGCCGAGCACCGACCGGCCCGGGCCGCCGAAGGCCATGAGGATCTGCTGCAGCACCTCGTTGGAACCGTTGGCCGCCCAGATGTTCTCACGGATGAGCCCGTTGCCGAGGTACACGGCGAGGGAGTCGCGCAGGGCGGTGAACTCGCGGTCGGGGTAGCGGTTGACCGTGAGCAGCTCGCGCGCGATGGCCTCGATGATGTCGCGGGCGACGTCTTCGGGAATGGGGTGCGTGTTCTCGTTGACGTTGAGCTCGACCGGAAGGTGCAGGTGGGGAGCGCCGTAGGGCTCGAGACCGCGCAGGTCGTCTCGGATGGGCAGCTCGTCGAGGGAAGTCACCCGAAATATTCTACGGGCCCGCGCGCGCCGCCTCCGCGCCCGGTCGATCGGTCTCAGTCGGCGAGGTCGGCCGGGATGGCGATGCGCTGGCCGGGCTGAACCGCCGACTCGTGCAGCTGGTTGAGGCTCATGATTTCGGCGATGACGTCGCGCGGGTCGGCCTCGGGTGCGATGGTCTCGGCGATGCCCCACAGGCTCTGACCGGCCTGCACCGTGAGGTAGTCGAAGTCGGCGGTGCCGGCGCTCCCGGTGGCGATGGCGGAGCCGCCGCTGAACATGGCGAGCAGGCCGAGTACGGCGATGACGGGCAGTGTGATGACCACGGCGAGCACCTTGCGGCCGCGCGCCGTGATGCGCAGGCGCGTGGACGGAGCAGTGGTAACCAGGCGGGGTGCTGCAATGCTCATGATTTCCTCCGGGTACGAAGTTATGTTCCGAATGTATATTCGATTTTCGGTCTCGTCAAGTCGAAATCAAGGCCTGCGTCCGCGACACACTCGAATTCATGTACGTTTCCGAGCAGTTCTCGGATACAGTTTCGATCGACAGGAGAACTCAATCACCAGCCACCGACATTGAGACGGGGCGGGACATCCGGAGCATCCAGAAAGCAGGTAGACGTGGCGAACGACGCGGGCCGCACCCGGCGGCGCAAGAGCCTCAGCGACAAGCAGCTCGCCATCCTCGACGTCATCCAGCGCTCGGTCGTGGCGCGCGGGTACCCGCCGAGCATGCGCGAGATCGGCGACGCCGTCGGGCTCTCCTCACTCTCGAGCGTGACGCACCAGCTGAACCAGCTCGAGCTCAGCGGCTACCTCCGGCGCGACCCGAACCGTCCGCGGGCGATGGAGGTGCTGATCGACATCCCGGGGTCGGATGCGAATCCCGGGCCCGACATCGACTCCGCACCGCCCGTGGGCGACGCGACCCTGGTGCCACTCGTCGGCCGCATCGCGGCGGGCATCCCGATCACCGCAGAGCAGCAGGTCGACGAGGTCTTCCCTCTCCCCCGGCAGCTCGTGGGCAACGGCGACCTGTTCATGCTGAAGGTGGTCGGCGAGTCGATGATCGATGCCGCCATCTGTGACGGCGACTGGGTGGTGGTGCGGCAGCAGGCCACCGCCGAGAACGGCGACATCGTGGCCGCCATGCTCGACGAGGAGGCCACCGTCAAGGTGTTCCGGCAGCGCGACGGCCACACCTGGCTGCTCCCCCGCAACAGCAACTTCGAGCCGATCCTCGGCGACTACGCCACCGTGCTCGGCAAAGTGGTCGCGGTGCTCCGCGCCGTCTGAGCCGCGGGCCCTTCAGAGACGCGAACGTCGCGCCATCCGCGCCGCCAGGGCGGCCGGATGGCGCGACGTTTGCGTTGTCGAGCGACTACGCGGAGGTGGCGACGCGCTCGCGCACGGCGCGGGTGGCGGCCAGCACGTTGCGCAGCGACGCGACCGTCTCGTCGTAGCCGCGGGTCTTGAGCCCGCAGTCGGGGTTCACCCAGACCTGGCGCTCCGGGATTCCGGCGAGCGCCTTCTCCAGGAGTTCGGTGACCTCCTCGACCGAGGGCACGCGCGGCGAGTGGATGTCGTAGACCCCGGGGCCGACGCCGTGGTCGAAGCCGCTCGACTCGATGTCGTGCACGACCTCCATGCGCGAGCGGGCCGCCTCGATGGAGGTCACGTCGGCGTCGAGGTTGCGGATCGCGTCGATCACGACGCCGAACTCCGAGTAACAGAGGTGCGTGTGGATCTGCGTCGCCGCCCCGACCCCCGACGTCGCCAGCTTGAACGCCCCGACCGACCAGTCGAGGTAGGCGGGCTGGTCGCGCTTCTTGAGCGGCAGCAGTTCGCGGAGCGCGGGCTCGTCGACCTGCACGATGCCGATGCCGGCCTCCTCGAGGTCGTGGATCTCGTCCCGGAGAGCGAAGGCGACCTGCCGCGCGGTCTCGCCGAGCGGCTGGTCGTCGCGCACGAACGACCAGGCGAGGATGGTGACCGGGCCGGTGAGCATCCCCTTCACCGGCTTGGCGGTCAGGCTCTGGGTGAACACCGACCAGTCGACCGTGATGGGAGCCGGCCGGGACACGTCACCCCAGAGGATCGAGGGCCGAGTGCAACGGCTGCCGTAGGACTGCACCCAACCGTGCTCGGTCACCGCGAAACCGTCGAGGTGCTCGGCGAAGTACTGCACCATGTCGTTGCGCTCCGGCTCGCCGTGCACCAGCACGTCGAGCCCGATCTCCTCCTGCAGCTGCACCACGCGGCGGATCTCGTCGCGCATCAGTGCCGTGTAGTCCTCCTGCGTGAGCTCGCCCTTCAGCAGGCGGGCGCGGGCGCGACGGATGTCGCCGGTCTGCGGGAACGACCCGATCGTGGTGGTGGGGAGCAGGGGCAGGCCGAGCGCCGCATCCTGAGCCGCGAGGCGGTCGGCGTAGCTGTCGCGGGTGAAGTCGCCACCCGTCAGAGCCGCCTCCCGGGCACGCACCGCTCCGTCGCGCACACCGGGTGCGGCGAGGCGATCGGCGAGCGCCGCGGTCGCCGCCGCGAGCTCGTCCTCGATCGCGACGCGGCCGCCGCTCAGGCCGTGCGCGAGCGTGGCGATCTGCTGCACCTTCTGGTCGGCGAAGGCGAGCCAGGAGACCAGGCGCGGGTCGAGCTTCGACTCGTCGGCGACGTCGTGCGGCAGGTGGAAGAGCGAGGTCGACGACGACACCGACACGTTGAAGGTGAACGCCCCCAGCGCCTCGAGCTTCGCGTAGGCGCCCGCGAGATCGCCGCGCCAGATGTTGTGACCGTCGATCACGCCGCCCACCAGCACGGTCTCGCCGAGGTGGCCGAGCGCGGGGTCGAGGGCATCGGGCAGTTCGCCGCGCACGAGGTCGAGGCCGATCGCCTCGACGCCCGACTCGACGAGCACCGGCAGGGCGTCGTCCAGGCTGTTGTAGGCCGAAGCGACGAAGATCGAGGGCCGCTCACCCGTCGTCAGGGCCGCGTAGGCGGTGCGGAGCGCGTCGAGGGCATCCGCCCGGGGAATGTCGATGCTCTCGCTGACGAGCGCCGACTCGTCGAGCTGCACCCACTCGGCGCCGGCATCGGCGAGTTCTGCCAGCAGCCGCTGGTACACCGGCAGCAGGTCGGCGAGCCGGTCGAGCGGCCGGTACCCCTCCGGCGCGTCGTCGCTCGCCTTGCTGAGGAGGAGGAACGTCACCGGGCCGACGATGGCCGGGCGGGTGAGGTAGCCCTCGGCCTTGGCCTCGAGGAATTCGTCGAGAAGCCGCCGACTCGCGAGCGAGAACCCGGTCTCCGGCCCGATCTCGGGCACGAGGTAGTGGTAGTTCGTGTCGAACCACTTCGTCATCTCGAGCGGCGCCCGCGCGCCCTCGCCGCGGGCGATGGTGAAGTAGCCGGCGAGATCGATGCGGCCCTCCGCATCGACGAGGTCGGCGAACCGAGCCGGCACGGCGCCCACCGTCACCGCTGCGTCGAGCACCTGGTCGTAGTAGGAGAAGCTCTCCGGGATCGACGAGTCGCTCTGCCCGAGCCCCAGCTCGACCAGGCGGGCACGCGTCGCCGAGCGCAGGCTCGCGGCGGTCGCCTCGAGTTCGTCGGCATCGATCGTGCCGGCCCAGAAGGCCTCGACGGCCTTCTTCAGTTCGCGGCGACGGCCGATGCGCGGGTAGCCGAGGATGGTGCCGGCCGGGAAGGAGGTCTGGTTGCTCATGCGTATTCCTTGATCGATGGGGCGGGGAGGAGACCGCACGCCCGCAGGACGGCGAGTGCGGCACGGTGCTGATTGAAGGTGTAGAGGTGCAACGACGGCGCTCCGCCACGGAGCACCGTGCGAGCGAGGTCGGCAGCGTGGTCGACGCCGACGCGGAACCGTGCCTCGTCGTCAGGCGCGCCCTCGAGCGCACGCAGCAGATCGGTCGGCACGTCCTGGCCGGCGAGTTCGGCGATACGCAGCAGCCGTGCTGGTGTGGTCACCGGCATGATGCCCGGAACGATCGGCATGGTCACGCCGCCGGCGCGGGCGCGCTCGACGAAGCCGAGGTAGTCGTCGGCGTGGAAGAAGAGCTGCGTGATGGCGAACTCCGCGCCCGCCACCTGTTTGGCCAGCAGCGCGTCGACGTCGTGGAAGCCCGCCTTGCTCCGCGGATGCCCGTTCGGGAACGCCGCGACCGCCACCTCGAGCCGGCGCCGCCCGTCTTTCACGCGGGTCGCCCCGGGCAGGCCCGGCACCCCTTCTTCGGTGTAGGGCATCCGTTCGGCCTGCACCCGGTGGATCAGCTGCACCAGCTCGCTGGCGCTGTGCAGATCGCCGAGCACCACCTCGCCCGCGGGCGCATCGGCGGGCGGGTCGCCCCGCAAGGCGAGGAAGCTGGTGACCCCGGCCTCGAGGAATTCGCGGATGACCTTCGAGGCCTCCGCGTGCGAATTGCCCACGCAGGTGAGGTGGGCGAGCGGATGCACGTCGGTGTGCTCGAGGATGTAACGGAGCAGTTCGATCGACGTGTCGCGACTCGTACCGTTGGCGCCGTACGTGACCGAGATGTACTGCGGCTGCGCAGCAGCGAGCATCCGCACCGTCTCGCGCACCGCGGCGGCGGCCTGCTCGGAGCGCGGCGGGAAGAGCTCGAACGAGAACGGAACGGCGGCGACGTCGGGACAGTCGGGCTCCGGACAGTCGGCCTCCGGCGCACCGGACCCGGACGGGGTGCGCGAGGCGGATGCGGTCATCGGCGGTGCTCCCTGTGGTCGAGGTCAGTTGACGTCTCGCCGGGAGTGCCGTGGTGCCGAGGCCGCACGCGACCACGGCGCATCCGGAACCATCGCGGTCGAAGGCGCTTCGTGGGCGGGTGCCGGGCTCGGCTGTCGCTCCTCGTGCCCGGGTGGGCAACGATTGCGACGACTCTAACAAGCCACCCCCGCGGGCAACAGGGCTGTGACCGAATGTGACGAGCGGATGCGGCCGGCCGCCTCCGAAGAAGGCCGGCCGGCCGCCGGGGCGGGTCAGCGGTCGACCGCGAACTCCACCAGTCGCTCCTCGAACTCGGGGTTCACGAGCGCGCGCACGTGCGTTCCGTCGGCCTCGTACTCGGTGCTGAGGACCGTGTTCTTCTCGTGCAGCATCGTCACCACGTCGCCCCGCTCGTAGGGGACGAGCAGGTCGACCGGCACGCTCGGCCGTGGCAGGATCGCGTCGATCGCCGCCAGCAGCTCGGCGATGCCCTCGCCGGTGCGTGCCGACACGAAGATGGCGTGCGGTTCGAGGCCGCGCAGCACCAAGCGGTCGTCGGGCGAGACGAGGTCGCTCTTGTTGAACACGACGATCTCCGGGATGTCACGCGCGCCGGCGTCGCCGAGCACGTCGCGCACCGTGGTGATCTGGCTGGCCGGGTCGGGGTGCGATCCGTCGACGACGTGCACCACCACATCCGCGTCGGCGACCTCTTCGAGGGTCGAGCGGAACGCCTCCACCAGTTGGTGCGGCAGCTGCCGCACGAAACCGACCGTGTCGGCCAGCGTGTACGGCCGGCCGTCGGCGGTCGACGCCTTGCGCACCGTGGCGTCGAGGGTCGCGAACAGGGCGTTCTCGACCAGCACGCCCGCGCTCGTCACGCGATTCAGCAGCGACGACTTGCCGGCGTTGGTGTACCCGGCGATCGCGACGCTCGGCACGGCGTTGCGCTTGCGGTTGGCCCGCTTCGCGTCGCGCGCCGGCTTCATCTCCTTGATCTGGCGGCGGAGCTTGGCCATGCGGGTGTGGATGCGGCGGCGGTCGAGCTCGATCTTCGTCTCACCCGGCCCGCGCGAGCCCATTCCGGCGCCCGCGCCACCCACCTGGCCACCGGCCTGGCGGGACATCGACTCACCCCATCCGCGCAGCCGCGGCAGCAGGTACTCGAGCTGCGCGAGCTCGACCTGGGCCTTGCCCTCACGGCTCTTGGCGTGCTGGCTGAAGATGTCGAGGATGACCGCGGTGCGGTCGATCACCTTCACCTTCACCACGTCTTCGAGCGCACGACGCTGGCTCGGGGCGAGCTCGGTGTCGGCGATCACCGTGTCGGCGCCGAGCGAGGCCACGATGGCGCGCAACTCCTCGGCCTTGCCCTTGCCGAAGTAGGTGCTGGGGTCGGGATGTGGCCGGCGCTGCAGCAGCCCGTCGAGCACCACCGCACCCGCCGTCTCGGCGAGCGCGGCGAGTTCGTGCAGCGAGTTCTCGGCGTCGGCGAGCGTGCCCTGCGAGTAGACGCCGATGATCACGACGTTCTCCAGTCGCAACTGCCGGTACTCGACCTCGGTGACGTCGTCGAGCTCCGTCGAGAGCCCGGCGACGCGGCGGAGCGACTGGCGGTCGTCTCGGTCGAACTGGTCGCCGTCGTAGCCGTCACCCGCATCCGTCGCCGTGGTCTCGGGTCGCTGCAGCGCCTGCGCCGCGCCGGTGGCGAAGAGCGAATAGCCGCTCGATCGGGTCTCGGCACGGGACAGCACGCGGGCGACGACGTCGTCGTTCGTGGTCTCGGTGTCAACGGTCTCGTGGTCTGACATTGCGGTCAAGACTAGCCTCCTTGTTTGCTAGATTCCCTCTATGGCTGGCGAGCACTACTTCTCCGCGCACCCGGCGGGAGAACTCTCGCTGCGTGAGATCGACGTCACCCTGGCCGGCGATCGCTACCGCCTGACGACGGCGTCGGGCGTGTTCAGCCCCGAGCGGATCGATACCGGCACCCAGGTGCTGCTGGCGAACGTGCCCACTCCTCCGCCCGGCGGGAATCTGCTGGATCTCGGATGCGGATGGGGGCCGATCGCGCTTTCACTCGCCCTGGAATCACCGCATGCGACGGTGTGGGCGGTCGACGTGAACGAGCGCGCTCTGGATCTGGTTCGTAGAAATGCTCACATGATTGGTCTCGAGAATATCAACGCCTGCCGGCCGGAGGATGTTCCCGAAGGTCTCGGATTCATGACGATCTGGTCGAATCCGCCGATACGGGTGGGCAAGGCGGTGCTGCACTCGATGCTGCAGACGTGGCTGCCCCGGCTCGAGGAAGGCGCGGATGCCTGGCTCGTCGTACAGAAGAACCTCGGGTCGGATTCGCTTCAGCGCTGGCTCGACGCGGAGTTCCCGGGCCTCGCGGTGACGCGTGCCGCCACCAACAAGGGGTTCCGCGTGCTGCGCGTGCGCCGGCGTTAGATCGCCAGGTCGCCCTCGTAGACGAGGTCGGCGGGGCCGGACAGGGCCACGTGCTCGCCGTCTTCCGTGGGGAACATCCGCACCCCGAGCACACCACCCGGAACGGCGACGCTCCAGTTGTTCGGCGCGGCCTCGCCCGCCCAGTAGCGGGTGGCGAGGGCGGCCGCCGCCGCGCCGGTGCCGCAGGACAGCGTCTCACCGCTGCCGCGTTCGTGCACGCGCATCCGGATGTGCCCGACGCCGTCGCGCACGAGCGGTTCGCCCGGTACGACGAACTCGACGTTCGCGCCATCGATCGGCGCCGGCTCGAGGTGCGGGATGAAGGTGAGGTCGGCCTCGTCGAGCTCGTCGTCGTCGGCCAGCGCCACCACCACGTGCGGGTTGCCGAGGTTGATGCCGAGGCCCGGGCGGGCCACCTGCAGGTTCTTAGCGCGCACCAGCGGCTCGCCGCCGTCGAGGCGCCAGCGGCCGAGGTCGACCTGGAAGCCGAGCTTGTTCAGCTGCACGTCGCGCACGCCGCCGCGGGTGCCGATGACGAGGGTCTCGCCGGGCGCGAGGGTGGCGAGACCGTTCTCGATCAGGTAGCGCGTGTAGACCCGGATGCCGTTGCCACACATCTCGGAGAGCGAGCCGTCGGCGTTGTAGTAGTCCATGAACCACTCGGCGGCCGGGTCTTCAGCCAGCGCCGCGGCACCCGCCTCGAGGCTGCGGGAGCGCACGACGCGGAGGATGCCGTCGGCCCCGACGCCGAAGTGGCGGTCGCAGATCGCGGCGATCTGGGTGGGGCTGAGGTCGATCTCGCCGTCGGGGTCGGAGAAGAGCACGAAGTCGTTTCCGGTGCCCTGGCCCTTGGTGAAGTGGAGGTCGGCTGGCATGGGACAAGTCTAGGGGGCGCGCCGCGGGCTCCAGCCCGAGGCAGGGAGCGTCGACCCGTCACAACTGGTTGGTATCCGGCGCGCATACCAACCTCAACTGACGGGTCGGCGTGGGGTGGATCGGGCGAGGGAGGTCGTGGCCTTCGCCGCAGCGGAAGCCAGGGCAGACGGCGCCAGGGCGTCGACGTCGAGGGCGTCGGGGTAGCGCTTGAACCAGCTCACCTGGCGTCGGGCGTAGCGGCGGGTCAGGGCCTGCGCCTCGGCGATGGCCTCGGGCTCGCTCATGATGCCGTCGAGCTGTGCGAGCGCCTGCGCGTACCCGATGGCGCGGGAAGCCGTGGTGCCCTCGCGGAGCCCGGCGGCCTGGAGGGCGTCGGCTTCGGCGACGAGTCCGGCGGCCCACATCCGTTCCACCCGCTGATCGAGCCGGGGCACGAGGGCGGCCCGATCGATGCCGAGCCGGATGATCGTGGTCGGCCGCCAGAACGACGGCACCTCGGGCAGGGTGCCGGTGACCGGTCGTCCCGTCAGTTCGACGACCTCGAGTGCGCGCACGATGCGACGGCCGTTGAACTGGCCGATGGCAGCGGCGGCGGCGGGATCGATCGCCTTCAGGCGGTCGTACAGGGCCCGGGCGCCGAGCTGGTCGAGGTCGGCTTCGAGGCGCGCGCGAAGGGCGTCGTCGCGCGCCGGGAACTGGAAGTCGAAGAGCACCGACGAGACGTAGAGGCCGGAGCCGCCGACCAGAATGGGGGTGCGGCCGCGGGCGAGGATGGCGTCGACCGCGGCGCGCGCATCGCGCTGGTAGGCGGCGACGGAGGCCTCGTCGGTGACGTCGAGCACGTCGAGGAGGTGGTGCGGGATGCCGCGGCGCTCGGCCACGGTGAGTTTGGCCGTGCCGATGTCCATCCCGCGGTAGAGCTGCATGGCGTCGGCGTTGACGACCTCGGCGCCGCCGCCGGCCGCCGCGATCCGCTCGGCGATGTCGAGGGACAGGTCGGACTTGCCGGTGCCGGTCGCCCCGACCACCGCGATGAGTTCCGTGGGGTGGTGTGCATCCGTCGATGCTCGCACGGCAGAGTCGGGGCGGGCCCCGGGGAAACCGGCATCGACGGGGCCGGCGTCCGACATGGCGCTGGGCGCGGAGGAGCCGGGGGTGTGGGCTCTGCCGGTGGCGGCGCCGGCGTTCGTGCGCGCGGCCTCGGGTGACCCGGCGCCGTCGGGGTGGGCGCCGACGGCGTGGGCGTCGGACATGGGCTAGGCGCGGAGGTCGTCGGTGGCGCTGTAAATCGGGGTCGTGGTGACGCGCGGGTCGTCGATGAGGGGCGCGGCGACGGCTGCAGGAACGACGGTCGGGGCACCGACGCGGAGACCGGGGAGGCCGAGCGAGACGCGGCCGGGGGCGGCGGCCGATGCCGAGTCGCCTGCCGGCGTGGGGACGGCGCAGGACGCGGCCTCCGCGCGATCCCAAGCGTCGCCCGCTCGGGTGCGGCGCACGGCGAGCGGGGAACCGTCGCTGTCGGCGATGAGGTGGAACGGCGCGGCCTGCGTGATGGTGACGGTGACGACGTCGCCGGGCCGAGGCCGCGCCGAACCCGCCGGAAGCTCGAAATGCACGAGCCGGCTGTCGCGGGCGCGACCGCTGAGGCGGTGGGTCTCGGTGTCTTTGCGACCCTCGCCGTTGGCCACGACGAGCTCGACCTCGGTGCCTACGAGCTTCTGGTTCTCCTCGAACGAGATGTGCTCCTGCAGCGCCACCAGCCGCTCGTAGCGCTCCTGCACCACCTCGTGCGGCACCTGGTCGGGCAGGGTCGCCGCCGGCGTGCCGGGGCGGATGGAGTACTGGAAGGTGAACGCCGACGCGAACCGCGCCTCCTCCACCACCCGCATCGTCTCGAGGAAGTCCTCCTCGGTCTCCCCGGGGAAGCCCACGATGATGTCGGTCGTGATCGCCGCGTTCGGAATCTTCTCCCGCACCCGGTCGAGGATGCCGAGGAACTTCGCCGAACGGTACGAGCGGCGCATCGCCCGGAGGATGCGATCGGAGCCCGACTGCAGCGGCATGTGCAGTTGCGGCATGACCGAGGGTGTCTCGGCCATCGCGTCGATCACGTCGTCGGTGAACGCCGCCGGGTGCGGGCTCGTGAAGCGGATGCGCTCCAACCCCTCGATGGCACCGGCCGCCCGGAGCAACTTGCCGAACGCGAAGCGGTCGCCGAACTCCACGCCGTAGGAGTTGACGTTCTGGCCGAGCAGCGTGACCTCGATCGCCCCGTCGTCGACCAGCGCCTGCACCTCGGCGAGGACCTCGCCCGGTCGGCGATCCTTCTCCTTGCCGCGGAGCGACGGCACGATGCAGAACGTGCAGGTGTTGTTGCAGCCGACGGAGACCGACACCCAGCCGCTGTAGGTGGAGTCGCGCTTGGTGGGCAGCGTGGACGGGAAGGTCTCGAGCGATTCGAGGATCTCGATCTGCGCCGCGTCGTTGTGCCGTGCCCGCTCGAGGAGGCTGGGCAGCGCCCCCATGTTGTGCGTGCCGAACACGACGTCGACCCAGGGCGCCTTGTCGAGGATGACGTTCTTGTCCTTCTGAGCCAGGCAGCCACCGACCGCGATCTGCATGCCCTCGTGCCGCCGCTTGACCGACGCGAGGTGACCCAGGTTGCCGTAGAGCTTGTTGTCGGCGTTCTCGCGCACCGCGCAGGTATTGATGACCACGACATCGGGCTCGACACCGTCGGCACGCACGTAGCCGGCCGCTTCGAGCGATCCGCTGAGACGCTCGGAGTCGTGCACGTTCATCTGGCACCCGTAGGTGCGCACCTCGTAGGTGCGAACCCGGCCCGCGGCATCACGCGACGCATCCGACATCCCGATGACGGTGGGGGCTTCGCTGACAGTGCTCATGATCGCACCAGTCTACGAAACTTACGCGGGGAAACCTGCGCGAGCTCAGCGGAACCGCGGCCCGCTCGAACGCTTGTTGCGCTCGGCCAGCGCCCGCTTCGTGACCTCACGCACCACTCCCGAGGGGTACCCGCGCCGGGTGAGAAACCCCATCAGCCGGCGCTCGGCCGTGACGTCGTCGTAGGACGACAGCTGGCCGGCCCGCTTGATGCCGGCCTCGAGCGCACGCTCGAACTCCTCGCTCTCGTCGAGTTGCTCGAGCGCCGCCTCCACGAACGCCATGGGGATCTTGCGCGCGATGAGTTCGCGCGAGATGACCGCGCGGCTCTTGTGGCTGCGCTCACTCAGTCGTTCGACGAGCGACTCGGCCAGCGCGAGGTCGTTGAGGTACCCCAGCTCTTCGTACCGCGCCACGAGCACCACCGCCTCTTCGTCGGAAGCGCCCTGCGCCATGAGCAACGCGTGGGTCTCATCGGCGGAGAGCTGGCGGCGGCCGAGCGCCCGGATCACGGTGTCGCTCACCCGGTCGAGGCGCTCTTCATCGCTGAGCTGGGGGGCGACGGGCAACACCGCGATGGGTTGCACGGCGACCGGCGGGTCATCGACCACGCGAGCCCGGCCCGCGGGGTGATTCGACGAGCGGGCCGTCTTCCGCGCCTCGGGCTGCGCGGAATTCGTCTCAGGCCCCGCGGAATACCACTCATCGACCGCTTCGTGACTCACCACGACCTCGGACTCCACCTCAGCGCCGGACTCGGCCGGCACGACGCGACCGCGCTCGCGACCACGCCCCCGCCGCACCGAGTCCAGGCTGACGATGTCGTTCATGTCGCCCTACGCACCCTTTCGCGACGCGAGCTTGGTCTCGATGGACTCGACGTTGCCGGCACCGGCAGCATCAGCTGCGGCACCCGCACCGGCGGCTCCGACGCCCAGCTTGGCGAGGATCTTGTTCTCGATCTCGAGCGCCACATCGGGGTTCTCTTTCAGGAAGCGGCGCGAGTTCTCCTTGCCCTGCCCCAGCTGGTCGCCGTCATAGGTGTACCAGGCACCGGACTTGCGCACGATCTCGTGCTCGACACCGAAGTCGATCAGGCTGCCCTCGCGGGAGATTCCGACGCCGTAGAGGATGTCGAACTCGGCCTGCTTGAAGGGCGGCGCCATCTTGTTCTTCACGACCTTGACCCGGGTGCGGTTGCCCACGGCCTCGGTGCCCTCCTTGAGGGTCTCGATGCGCCGGATGTCGAGCCGCACCGAGGCATAGAACTTCAGCGCCTTGCCACCGGCCGTGGTCTCGGGGCTGCCGAAGAACACGCCGATCTTCTCGCGCAGCTGGTTGATGAAGATCATCGTCGTGTTGGTCTGGTTGAGGCCACCGGTGAGCTTGCGGAGGGCTTGCGACATCAGGCGGGCCTGGAGGCCGACATGTGAGTCACCCATCTCGCCCTCGATCTCGGCGCGGGGCACGAGCGCCGCCACCGAGTCGATGACGATGAGGTCGATCGACCCCGAGCGCACGAGCATGTCGGCGATCTCGAGCGCCTGCTCCCCCGTGTCGGGCTGCGAGACCAGCAGGGAGTCGATGTCGACCCCGAGCTTCTTCGCGTACTCCGGGTCGAGAGCGTGCTCCGCGTCGATGAAGGCCGCGATGCCGCCGGCACGCTGCGCGTTGGCGATGGCGTGCAGCGTGAGCGTGGTCTTACCCGACGACTCCGGACCGTAGATCTCGACGATGCGGCCTCGGGGCAGACCCCCGATGCCGAGCGCCACGTCGAGCGCGATCGACCCCGTGGGAACGACCTCGACGGGAGCGCGCTCGTCGCTGCCGAGGCGCATCACCGACCCCTTGCCGAACTGACGGTCGATCTGGGCGAGCGCGGTCTCCAGAGCTTTTTCGCGATTGGCGTCTGACGGCATTTCGGTCTTCTTTCTGTCGGTGTGCGGCCTCTCGGCTGCGATGGTGTGCCCACAGGCTGTCGTGTGCGTCCGAGCTATCCGCGAGGGCGACGACAGGGCGTTACGGGAGTTCGTCGAACGATCACCACGGTACGGACACCCACCGACATCGCGCCGACTCGCATCCGATCTGTGGAGAACTTTCACCGAAGCTCCCGATGTGCAGAACACTACTCGCTCTCGAACAGATCTTCGAGAAAAGCACGGCGTGTCTCGACTCGATCTTCGAAGCAGCCGGCCCGTGATACCCGACTCGCACGACAAAGGCCCCCGGACGCATCCGGGGGCCTTCGTTTCAGCTTCTGGGTTGAGCGGGCAATCCCGCTCCGTGCCAGCGCGACGGCGGAACATCCGCCGCCCGGCAGACCGCGAGCCACACCTCTCGCGGAGAGACACCTGCCTTCAACGCCGACTGGGGAGTTCGATCTCCGAGCTCCACGAGCACGAGATCGTTGGTGACGACCTGGCCGTACGCTTCGCCGAACTCATCGACGACGGCCTGCCTGAACTCGCTGAGTCGCAATCAGCGAGCCACGAGGTCGGCGTCGAAGTCGGCCACGAACTCGTCGGGAATCGTGTCGGGGATCGGATCGATGCCCTCGACGACGGCGAGACGATCGCCGACCTCACGCATGATGACGGAGATCGGGGTGTCGAGCGCCTCCGCGACCGATGCGAGGATCTCGCTCGAGGCCTCTTTCTGGCCCCGCTCGACCTCGCTCAGGTAGCCGAGCGCAACGCTCGCCTTACTTGCCACTTGACGAAGGGTGCGCCCCTTCTGCAGGCGGAAGTCCCGAAGCACGTCGCCGATTTCCTGACGAACTAGAATCACTGGACCCTCCTTGCGTTCCCGTCACGGTCTTTCGAGTGGCACCGAACCGGCCTCTCGGCTGTGGTTCGTAGCAGAAACTCTAAACGACTGGGACTGGACATATCTTGTGAATGACATCAGATGTAACGAGATCGAAACGCGCCGCATTCCCCGCCCCGGCGCTCACAGGGATTCTTCCAGGAATCGCAGCGCCTCCTGCACCACGGACGCCCGCACGGTGTTGCGGTCGCCCGGCAGTCGCAGCGCGAAACTCCGCACCGTGGCTCCCACGGCGACGCCCACGAACGCGGTTCCCGGCGGATGCCCGTCCTGAGCATCCGGCCCGGCCACACCCGTGGTGGAGAGGCCGATCTCCGGCTCCACACCGTCGAGGGCGAGTGCCGTTCGAACGCCGGCGGCCATCTGCATCGCCACATCCGGATGCACTGGCCCGTGCGCCGCGAGCACCTCCGCGTCGACCCCGAGCACGCTGTGCTTGATGGCGGTGTCGTAGGCCACCACTCCCCCGCGCAGCACCACGGATGCGCCGGGCACCGCCACGAAGGCGGCAGTGAGGAGGCCACCGGTGAGCGACTCGGCTACCGCGATGGTGACGTGCCGCGCCGTGAGGGCGCGCACGATGCGCTCGGCCCGCGCATCCGCCTCGCCCGTCATCGTGCGGCCGGCGGGGTGCGGTTGAGCCGCCAGGCCTGCCAGAGGTAGTCGAGGCCGGTGACCACCGTGAGGATGACCGCGAGGGCCATGAAGACCCCGTTCACCCAGTTGACCCAGTCGCCGAAGAGGTTCGGGAACGGCAGCAGCGCGAGCGAGATGGCGATCGACTGCACCAGCGTCTTGAGCTTGCCGCCCCGGGAGGCCGGGATCACGCGATCGGACAGCTGCACGAAACGCCACACCGTGATGCCCACCTCGCGCACGAGGATGACGATGGTGACCCACCAGGGCAACTCGGCGAGGATCGACAGGCCGATCAGCGCGGCACCCGTGAGCACCTTGTCGGCGATGGGGTCGAGCAGTTTGCCGAGATCCGTCACGAGGCCACGGCTGCGGGCGATGTGCCCGTCGATCCCGTCGGTGGCGATGGCGAGGATGAAGAGCACGGCGGCCGCCCAACGGAGCCAGCCGTCCTGCCCGTTGTCGACGAGCAGCATGATGAAGAAGACGGGCGCGAGCAGGATGCGGATGATCGTGATCGCGTTCGGCAGGTTCCAGTTGCTGGGCCGCGCCGCTCTTCCGGTGGTTCCGTCGGTCGACGTCACGCGATCACTCCCTGCCGGTCAGCCCCCAGGCATCCTCGTCTGATTCGCCTTCCACTTCAGGGTACTGGTCGAGGGCGGCGGATGGCGCATCCGTCACACCGCGATAGGCCGGTGCGGCCGGGGCCTGCGCCGGGCCGCCCGTCTCTCCCCGCAGCATGGCGAGCACCTCGGGCAGCTGCTCGGCCGTGACGAGCACGTCGCGCGCCTTCGAGCCCTCCGACGGGCCCACGATCTCGCGCGACTCGAGCAGGTCCATCAGCCGGCCGGCCTTCGCGAAACCGACCTTGAGCTTGCGCTGCAGCATGGAGGTCGAGCCGAACTGCGTCGTGACGACGATCTCGGCGGCCGCGAGCAGCACCTCGAGGTCGTCGCCGATGTCGGAGTCGATGTTCTTCTTCTCGGCCGTCACCGCCACGTCGTCGCGGTACTCGGGCCGCGCCTGACGGGTGACGTGCTCGACGACCTTCGCGATCTCGCCCTCGCTCACCCACGCGCCCTGCACCCGGATTGCCTTCGACGACCCCATCGGGAGGAAGAGCGCATCGCCCTGCCCGATCAGCTTGTCGGCACCCGGCTGATCCAGGATGACGCGCGAGTCGGTGACGCTCGTCACCGCGAAGGCGAGCCGCGAGGGCACGTTGGCCTTGATGAGGCCGGTGACGACGTCGACCGACGGACGCTGCGTGGCCAGCACGAGGTGGATTCCGGATGCGCGGGCCAGCTGGGTGATGCGCACGATCGAGTCTTCGACGTCGCGCGGAGCCACCATCATGAGATCGGCGAGCTCGTCGACCACGACGAGGAGGTAGGGGTAGGGCTTCAGCACACGCTGCGAGGCCGGCGGGAGCTGGATCTCGTTGTTGATGACAGCCCGGTTGAAGTCGTCGATGTGCCGGAAGCCGAAGCTCTCGAGATCGTCGTACCGCATGTCCATCTCTTTCACGACCCAGGAGAGCGCCTCGGCGGCCTTCTTGGGGTTCGTGATGATGGGGGTGATGAGGTGCGGCACGCCCTGGTAGGCCGTGAGCTCGACCCGCTTCGGGTCGATGAGCACCATGCGCACCTCGCTGGGCTTCGCCCGCATGAGGATGGAGGTGACCATCGAGTTGACGAAGCTCGACTTGCCCGAGCCGGTCGAGCCGGCCACCAGGAGGTGCGGCATCTTCGCGAGGTTGGCGAGCACGAACTTGCCCTCGACGTCCTTGCCGACGCCGATGGTCATCGGATGCGTGTCGTTCAGCGCCTTCGACGACCGCAGCACGTCACCGAGCACCACCGTCTCGCGGTCGGTGTTCGGGATCTCGATGCCGATGGCGCTGCGCCCCGGGATGGGCGAGAGGATGCGCACCTCGTTCGAGGCGACCGCGTAGGCGAGGTTCTTGCTGAGCGCGGTGACGCGCTCCACCTTCACGCCCTGGCCGAGCTCGATCTCGTAGCGCGTGACGGTGGGGCCGCGGGAGAAGCCGGTGACCGTGGCGTCGACGTTGAACTGCTTCAGCACGTCGGTGATCGCCCGCACGATCTCGTCGTTCGCCTCGGACCGGGCCTTCGCGGGCCCACCCGCGGCGAGGTTCGACGAGGCGGGGAGACGGTAGTTCGCCGCGTCGCGCTCGGCAGCGGCGGCGAGCGTGAAGGCGTCGTCGGCCGGCGCGTCGTCGACCGGCTCCGTGGGGATGGACGCTCCGGAGAAGGCGGGGAGCGCCTCGGTGCCCGAATCGTCGAGCAACCCGGTCGCCGACGGGCGCCCCGGCAGGATTTCGCCTGTGACGCGCTTCACGGCGCGCTCGGCCGCCGCCATGTCGTCGAGCAGGCCGTTGCCGAAGCTCTCGGTGCTGTCGAGGTCGCCGCCCGGCTCGGCGCCGACGATGTCCGCGGCCCGCTCGAAGGCTCCGTTGTCCTCCGGGGGCGGCGTGCGGTCGACCACCCGGGGCAGCAGCGGCTCGTCGAAGTCGGGGTCGACCTCGCGCTGGTTCTTGTTGCGCCGCCACCACGGCAGCGCGCCGGTGTCGCTGTCGCTCCGGTCGGCGTCGAAGTCGAGCATGTCGTCGGCCTCGGCTCCGGATGCGATCTTCGCGGTCTTCGAGGCGCGGCCGGTCTTGGGCTGGTCGTCCCGCGCATCCTCGGACTCGGGCGCCGGGGCACCGAAGAGGTAGGCGTAGAGCTCCCGAACCCGCCGGCCGATCTTGTTCGGCGGGGTCTTGGTGATGATGAACAGCGAGAGCGCCGCGAAGAACACCATGATGATGGTGGCGCCGATGGGCGTGATGAGTGCCGCGAGCGGTGCCGCGACGATCCAGCCGAGCACGCCGCCGGCCACAGCCAGGTGGTCGATCCCCGCCGCGGGGTCGGGGCGGCCGCCGAAGATGTGGCAGAGCCCGGAGACCGAGACGAGGAAGACCGCGAGCCCGATGCCGATGCGGCCGTTGTCGTTGACGGAGCTCGGATGCCGGAACAACCACAGTGCCAGCAGCAGCAGGATGACGGGCATCGCGTAGGAGACCCGGCCGAACAATCCGCCGAACGTCCACGCGCTGATCGAGTTGGCGACCGCGTTGGACGCCAGGAACCACTCGACCAGTGCGCCCGCGACCGCGAGCAGGAAGATGAGGAACGGCAGGCCGTCCCGCCGTTCCTCTTTCTCGAGCTTCTCGGGGCCGAAGGCGCGCGCAGCGCCGCCGACGACATGAGCGAGCGCCAGCCACGCACGCGTCAGTACGCCGGGCCCCTCGTGCTCGACGACGGCGGGGTACTTGACGGTCTTCTGGGTCGCGGTGCGGGCTGCGGGCTTGCGAGGTGCCGCGCCCGTGCCGCGCGCGGAAGACGCCCGGGGTCGGGACGTCGACTTGCTACTCGTGGCCATACCAGCACGCTACCCGGAACCACCGACTTCGCCCGCTCTCCCCCGTGGGTGTCGCCAAACCTCCTCGCGACCCGTCGATTTTGGCCCTAAAACTGTCCGGGTAGGGCCAAAATCGACGGGTCGCGAGGAGGTGGGGTGGGTCAGGCCTCGATGACGAGGGGGACGATCATCGGGCGGCGGCGGTAGGAGGTGTTGACCCAGCGGCCGACGGTGCGGCGCACCACCTGCTGCAGGGCGTACGGCTCCCGCACGCCGTTCTGCGCGGCCTCGCTGAGCGCCGCGCTGATCTTGGGCTTGACGGCGTCGAACACCGACTCGTCCTCGGCGAACCCCTTCGCGTGGATCTCGGGACCCACGACGATGCGACCGGTCTGCGCCTCCACGACGACGATGATCGAGATGAACCCCTCTTCGCCGAGGATGCGGCGGTCTTTGAGGTCGGCATCCGTGATCTCGCCCACGGTCGAACCGTCGACGTAGACGTAACCCAGGTCGTGCTGCCCGACCACCCGCGCGACCCCGCCGCGGAGGTCGATCACCGTGCCGTCCTCGGCGATGAACGTGTTCTGGGCCGGCACACCGGTCTCGATCGCGAGCTTCTGGTTCGCCACCAGGTGGCGGTACTCGCCGTGCACCGGCAGCACGTTCTTCGGCTTCAGGATGTTGTAGCAGTAGAGCAGTTCACCGGCTGCCGCGTGCCCCGACACGTGCACCTTCGCGTTGCCCTTGTGCACCACGTTGGCGCCGAGCTTCGTGAGGCCGTTGATGACGCGGTAGACCGCGTTCTCGTTGCCCGGGATGAGGCTCGAGGCGAGGATGACGGTGTCGCCCTCCCCGACCTCGATCTGGTGCTCGAGGTTGGCCATGCGCGACAGCACCGCCATCGGCTCGCCCTGAGACCCGGTGGACATGTAGACGATCTTGTCGTCGGGGATGTCGCCGGCCTTCTTGAAATCGACGAGCACGCCGTCCGGCACCTTGAGGTAGCCGAGCTCGGCGGCGATGGTCATGTTGCGCACCATCGAGCGGCCGAGCAGGGCCACCCGCCGGCCGTGCGCCGCGGCGGCGTCGAGCACCTGCTGAACCCGGTGCACGTGGCTCGAGAAGCTCGCCACGATCACCCGGCGCGGTGCGCGCTCGATGATCGACTCGAGCACCGGCCCGATGTCGCGCTCCAGCGGCGTGAACCCCGGCACGTCGGCGTTCGTGGAGTCGACCAGGAAGAGGTCGACCCCCGCCTCGCCCAGCCGGGCGAAGGCGCGGAGATCGGTGAGCCGCTCGTCGAGCGGGAGCTGGTCCATCTTGAAGTCGCCGGTGTGCAGCACGACGCCGGCCGGCGTCTTGATGGCCACCGCCAGCGCATCCGGGATCGAGTGGTTCACGGCGACGAACTCGCACTCGAACGGGCCGAGATTCTCGACCTGCCCCTCGGTCACGTCGAAGGTGTACGGCGTGATCCGGTGCTCCTTGAGCTTCGCCTCGACCAGCGCGAGGGTGAGCGCGGAGCCGATCAGCGGGATGTCCTCGCGCAGCTTGAGCAGGTAGGGAACCGCGCCGATGTGGTCTTCGTGACCGTGCGTGAGCACGATGCCCACCACGTCGTCGAGCCGGTCGCGCACGATGCTGAAGTCGGGCAGGATGAGGTCGACGCCCGGCTGGGTCTCCTCGGGGAAGAGCACGCCGCAGTCGACGACGAGGAGCTTGCCCTCGTACTCGAACACGGTCATGTTGCGACCGATCTCGCCCAGCCCGCCGACGGGGGTGATGCGAAGGGTGCCGGCCTCGAGCGCCGGTGGTTCTGCTATCGGGCTCTGCATGGGGCCCTCCTTGCTGGTTGCGGATGCGGTGCGTGTGACGGATGCGGTGGTCGTGCTCAGCGCGTCGTGCCCGCCACCTTGGGCAGGGCCCCGCCCGCGGCGGCGTTGCGGTCGGGCCGGAACTTCTTCAGCTTCAGGCCCTCGATGCCCTGCACCAGATCGACCTCGTTCTCAATCTGCGCGGCCTCCCACTCCTCGGGGCCGACGAGCGGCAGCCGCACCCGCGGGCTCCCGATGCGGCCGAGGCCGTGCAGGATGTACTTCGCCGCGACGGTGCCGGGGACGTGGGTCATGATCGCCCGCACCAGCGGTTCGAGCGACTGGTGGGCCGCGGTCGCCGTGGCGAGATCGCCCGCGTTCACCGCGTCGACGATGGTGCGGTACGGCGCGGGGGCGACGTTCGCGGTCACGCCGATGAGGCCGACGGCGCCGATCGAGAGGTGCGGCAGCACGTTGGCGTCGTCGCCCGAGAAGTAGAGCAGATCGGTCTGATTCAGCACCCGGCTGACCTCGCTGAAATCGCCCTTGGCGTCTTTGACCGCCAGGATGTTCGGGTGCTTCGCCAGGCGCAGGATGGTCTCGTACTTGATGGGCACGCCGGTGCGGCCGGGGATGTCGTAGAGGATGACCGGGAGGTCGGTCGCATCCGCGATCATGCGGAAGTGCGTGAGGATGCCCGCCTGCGTCGGCTTGTTGTAGTACGGCGTGACGACGAGGTTGCCGTCGGCCCCCGCCTTCTCGCTCTGGCGAGCGAGCTGCATGGCGTGCGCGGTCTCGTTCGAGCCGCCGCCCGTGATGATCTTGGCGCGACCGGCCGCGACGTCTTTGCCCACCTCGACGAGCCGGATCTTCTCCGGGTCGGTGAGCGTCGACGTCTCACCGGTGGTGCCCGAGACGACGATGCCGTCGGCGCCGCCCGTGATGAGGTCGTCGATGAGCTTCTCGACCCCGGGCCAATCCACTTCGCCATCGGCGGTGAACGGGGTGACCATGGCGACCAGCACCTGGCCGAACGGGTTCTCTGCGGTAGACACGATCACCAGGCTATCGCCTCTCTGCGGCGTGCGATTCAGAACCCCAGCCGGCCGAGCAGTTTCGGATCACGCTGCCAGTCCTTGGCCACCTTCACCCGGATGTTCAGGTACACCTGCCGCCCCAGCAACGGTTCGATCTCGGCGCGCGCCCGCGACCCGACCTCGCCGAGCCGTGACCCCTTCGGGCCGATGATGATGCCCTTCTGGCTGTCGCGCTCGACGAACAGGTTCGCGTAGATCTCCACCAGGTCGCGGTCGTCACGCTCGGTCATGTCGTCGATCGTGACCGCGATCGAGTGCGGCAGCTCGTCGCGCACCCCTTCGAGAGCGGCCTCGCGGATGAGTTCGGCGATGCGCGACTCGAGCCCCTCGTCGGTGATCTGGTCGTCGGGATAGAGCTTCTCGGAGCGGGGCAGCAGGCGGATGATCTCCCGGGTCAGCACGTCGAGCTGGATGCGGTCGGTGGCCGACACCGGCACGATGGTCTCCCAGTCCCGCAGTTCCGACACCGCGAGCAGCTGCTCGCCGACCTGCTGCTTGGACGCCGAGTCGATCTTGGTGACGATGGCGATCTTCTTGGCACCGGGGTAGGCGTCGAGCTGGTCGTTGATGTACCGGTCGCCCGGGCCGAGCTTCTCGTCGGCCGGCAGGCAGAACCCGATGACGTCGACGTCGCCGAGCGTGGACTGCACGAGGGAGTTGAGTCGTTCACCGAGGAGGGTGCGCGGCCGGTGCATTCCCGGGGTGTCGACCACGATCAGCTGCCCGGCCGGGTCGTGCACGATGCCGCGGATGGCCTGCCGCGTGGTCTGCGGCTTCGAACTGGTGATGGCGACCTTCTCCCCCACCAGGGCGTTCGTGAGCGTCGACTTGCCGACGTTCGGCCGGCCGACGAAGGTCACGAACCCGGCCCGGAAGTCGTCGTCTGCTACGGCGTCACTCATGCGTTCTCCTTCGAGGGGCTGACCTTGCGGGTGGGGCCCGTGTTCGTCGACACCGGCGCCGGTGCTTCCGGATCGCGACGCACGATCACGGTTACCAGCCGTTTGCGGCGACCGTCGACCCGGTCGGCGGTGAGTTCGAGCCCGCCGACGCGAGCCACCGAGCCAGCGACCGGGAGCCGGCCGAGGGCCTTCCCGAGGAGACCCCCCACCGAGTCGACGTCGTCGTCGTCGAGCTCGAGGTCGAACAGCTCGCCCAGCTCGTCGACCGGCAGCCGAGCACTCACCCGGTAACGCTCGTCGCCGAGCTCCTCGACCTCGACGACGTCGCGGTCGTACTCGTCGGAGATGTCGCCGACGAGCTCCTCGATCAGGTCTTCGAGGGTGACGAGACCGGCGATGCCGCCGTACTCGTCGACCACCATCGCCAGGTGGTTCGACTCGAGCTGCATCTGGCGCAGAGTGTCGTCGACCTTCTTCGACTCCGGGATGAACAGGGCGGGCCGGGCGAGCGTGCTCACCGGCATCTGGTCGACCTCGTCCGGTCGCTCGTAGCTCAGGCGTGCCGCATCGCGGAGGTAGAGCACCCCCGAGATCTTGTCGACGTCGTCGTCCTCGACCACCGGGATGCGCGAGACCCCCTTGCTCAGGAAGAGACCGAGGCCGTGCCCCACCGTCGCATCGTCTTCGAGGGTGACCATGTCGGTTCGCGGGATCATCACCTCGCGCACCACCGTGTCGTTGAACTCGATGATGGAGTGGATGAGTTCGCGGTCGTCCTCTTCGAGCACCGCCAGTTCGGTGGCCTCGTCGACCATGCTGAGCAGCTGCTCCTCGGAGGAGAACGTGCCCGAGCGCGGCCGGCCGGGGGTGACCCGGTTGCCGATGGCCACGAGAGCGCTCGCCACCGGCCCGAGCACCACGCGCACGAGGTGCACCGGAACGGCGCCGTACCGCAGCACCGCACGGGAGTGCACGCGCCCGACGCTGCGGGGGCTCGAGCCCACCAGCACGAACGACACCGCGGTCATGATGAGCGCCGACAGCACGAGCGCGAGCCACAGGATGTCGATGGAGAACGCCAGGGCGATCGTGACGAGCACCGCGGCGGTTGTCTCGAAGACGACGCGCGCGAAGTTCACCGCGTTCACGTGCGCACCCGGGTCGTCGGCGATGGCGCGCAGCGAGCGCTTGGCGCGGTAGCGCTCGGCGAGCTCCAGGATGTCCGACCGCGAGAGCGAGAGCATCGCCGAGTCGACGGCGGCGAACAGCCCGCCGAACGCCACCAGGACGAACGCCGCGATCAGGAACAGGACGATGGTCATGCCGGGCGGCGACGCTCACTCATCGCGAAGCCCACCAGGATGTCGCGCTGGATGCCGAACATCTCCTTCTCCTCCTCGGGCTCTGCGTGATCGAACCCGAGCAGGTGCAGGATGCCGTGCGTGGTGAGCAGCAGCAGTTCTTCGAGGGTGGAGTGACCCGCCGTCTGCGCCTGCGACTCGGCCACCTGGGGGCAGAGCACGACGTCGCCGAGGAGGCCCGCCGGGGTGGGCTGGTCTTCGGTGCCGGGGCGCAGCTCGTCCATCGGGAAGCTCAGCACGTCGGTGGGGCCCGGCTCGTCCATCCATTGCACGTGCAGTTGTTCCATGGCCGCCTCGTCGACCAGCACGATCGCGAGCTCGGCGTCGGGGTGCACGTGCATCTGGTCGAGCGCGTAGCTCGCCAGGCGCAGCAGTGCCGTCTCGTCGACCGGCACCGACGACTCGTTGTTGACCTCTATCGACACGGTGACCCTAACGTTTGCTGCGGTTGTACCGACGGTCGCGCTCGGAGCCGAACTCCGGCCCGTGGCCGGCGTTCTCCCGGCGCGCCATCTGCACCTGATCGTATTTGGTGTAGGCGTCGACGATCTGCCCCACCAGCGTGTGCCGCACCACGTCGGCGCTCGTGAGCGTGGCGAAATGGATGTCGTCGATCCGGTCGAGGATGCGCGTCACGACCTGCAGGCCACTGGTGCCGGTGGGCAGGTCGACCTGCGTGATGTCGCCCGTGACCACCATCTTCGAGCCGAAGCCGAGCCGGGTGAGGAACATCTTCATCTGCTCGGGGGTGGTGTTCTGCGCCTCGTCGAGCACGATGAAGGAGTTGTTCAGGGTGCGGCCGCGCATGTAGGCGAGGGGTGCCACCTCGATGGTGCCGGCGGCCAGGAGCTTCGGCACGATCTCGGGATCCATCATCTCGTTCAGCGCGTCGTAGAGCGGCCGCAGGTAGGGGTCGATCTTGTCGGTCAGCGTTCCCGGCAGGTAGCCGAGCCGCTCACCCGCCTCCACCGCGGGACGGGTGAGGATGATGCGCTCGACCTCTTTGCGTTGCAGCGCCTGAACCGCCTTCGCCATGGCGAGGTAGGTCTTGCCGGTGCCCGCGGGGCCGATGCCGAACACGATCGTGTTCTCGTCGATGGCGTCGACGTACTGCTTCTGGCCCATCGTCTTCGGCCGCACGCTCCGGCCGCGCGCGGTCACGATGGCCTGGCTCAGCAACTCGGCGGGGCTCGCCGCGCGATCGTGCTCGAGGATGCGCGCCGAGGAGGACACCTCGACGGGTGTGAGGTCGTGCCCGCCGCGCACCATGAGCAGCAGTTCTTCGACCAGCCGGCGCGCCGCGTCGACCTGATCGGCGTCACCGCTCAGCGTGATGTCGTTGCCGCGGACGAGCACGGTGACCGACGGGAACTGACGCTCCACGGTGGTGAGCAGCCTGTCCTGCGGACCGAGCAGGCGCACCATCTCGATGCCGTCGACGTGCAGGCGCGCTTCGCCCTGCGGGGAGTTCTGTGCGGATGTGGATGCGGTGTCAGCCCTGTCCAAGGGTTCCTTCCTCGAGGCCGCCCCCGAGCACGTGGGCGTGCACGTGGAAGACGGTCTGTCCGGCGTTCGCGCCGGTGTTGAAAATGAGTCTGAAGTCGCCGTCGGTCAGTTCGGCAGCGAGGGAGTTGGCGACCGCGACGACCTCGGCCAGGAGGCCGGGGTCACCGGCGGCCAGTTCGACCACGTTGCGGTACTGCTCGGTCTTCGGCACGACCAGCACGTGCACGGGCGCTTTGGGCGCGATGTCGGGGAACGCGATGACCCGATCGGTCTCGGCGAGGATGGTCGCCGGGATCTCCCGGGCGACGATTCGGCTGAAGATCGACGGCGAGTCGGTTTCGGTGGACATGGCTCCAGTCTAGTTTTGGCACCCCATAAACGGACCGGGTGTTGACAACTCCGCGTACCGGGTTCGCTACGAGCGTGCCTGTGCAGGAGTGGAGCGGCTCACCAGCGGCCGAGCGACGCGTTCAGCACCGCCAGCGCGGCCGGCCCCGCGCTCGAGGTGCGCAGCACCTCGGTGCCGAGCCGCACCGAACGGGCACCGGCCGCCGCGAGCGCGGACAGCTCCCGTGGGGAGATGCCGCCCTCGGGGCCGACGACGAGCACCACCGGCGCCGCGCTCTCCTCGGCCGCGAGCGCGCCGGCCACCTCGCTCAGGCGGAGCTCGGCGGTCGGCTCGAGCACGAGCATCCGGCTCTCCGCCGCCAGCGCCTCCAACGCGCGCAGGTCGGCCAGCCCGCTCACGGTCGGCACGAACGGCCGGATCGACTGCTTCGCCGCCTCCCGCACGATCGCGCCCCAGCGCTCGACGCCCTTGGCGACCTTCGCTCCGGCCCAGCGCGACACCGAACGCTCGGCCTGCCACGGCACGACCGCCGCGACCCCGAGCTCGGTCGCCGTCTGCACGGCGAGCTCGTCTCGGTCGCCCTTCGCGAGCGCCTGCACGAGCACGAGGGGTGGTGAGGGCTCCGGATGCCGGACCGCCGTCTCCACCGCCAGCTCGAGTTCACGCGCCTCGACCCGGGTGACCACCCCCGAGACGACGAGCCCGCGGCCGTCGCCGATGGCGGTGTGCTCGCCCACGCGCATCCGGTTCACCGTGGCGGCGTGCCGCGCCTCGTCGCCCGAGAGCACGACGACGTCGCCCAGGCCGTGCGGCACGGAGGCCAGGTCGTCGCGGAGGAAGAGCGAGCTCATCGGGCGCGGGTCAGACGTTGAGGAAGCGGTCGCGGAGCTTCGCGAACAAGCCCTGCTGGAAGTGCCCGAGGGTGGGCGCCGGGTACTTGTGCGCATCGGCGAGCTGCTTCACGAGCTCCTTCTGCTTGTGGTCGAGCTTCGTGGGCGTCACCACCTGCACCCCGACCCGAAGATCGCCGCGGCCGTTGCCGCGCAGGTGCGTGACGCCGCGGTTCTTCACCGTGATGACCTCGGCGCTCTGCGTGCCGGGCTTGATCTCGATCTCGATGTCGCCGTCGAGCGCCTGGACGGTGGTGGTGGTGCCGAGCACGGCGTCCCACATCTGCACCTCGAGGGTGCAGAGCAGGTCGTCGTCGTTGCGCGAGAAGACGTCGTGGTGCTTGACCTTCATCTCGAGGTAGATGTCGCCCTGCGGGCCGCCGGCCGGGCCGACCTCGCCCTGGCCGGGCAGCTGGAGGCGGAGGCCGGTGTCGACGCCCGCGGGGATGTCGACCGGGATGGTGCGACGAGCGCGCACCCGGCCCTGACCCTGGCAGGTGGGGCACGGGTTCGGGATGACCGTGCCGTAGCCGCGGCAGGTGCCGCACGGTGCGCTCGTCACCACGTTGCCGAGGAGGGAGCGCACGGTGCGCTGGATGGAGCCGGAGCCGCCGCAGATGTCGCAGGTGACCGGGGAGGTGCCCGGCTGGCAGCACGAGCCGTTGCAGGTCTCGCAGATCACGGCGGTGTCGACCTCGAGGTCGCGGTGGGTGCCGAAGATGACCTCGCCGAGGTCGACCTCCACCCGGAGCAGCGCATCCTGCCCGCGCTCGGCCCGCGATTTCGGGCCGCGGGAGGCGCCGCCCTGGCCGCCGAAGAAGGTCTCGAAGATGTCCCCGAACCCGCCGAAGCCCTGCGCGCCGCCGCCGAAGCCGGGCTGTGGGCCGCGGTCGTAGTCGCGGCGCTGCCCAGGGTCGCTCAGCACGTCGTAGGCGTGGGTGACCTGCTTGAACTTCTCCTGCGCATCCGGGCTCGGATTCACGTCGGGGTGCAGTTCGCGGGCCAACCTGCGGTAGGCCTTCTTGATCTCCTCGGGCGTCGCTTCGCGCGAGACGCCGAGCACGTCGTAATGGTCAGCCACCGGGGGCTTCTCCTTCGTATCGGTGAGGGTCGTGTAGCCGTGGCGGAGGAACGGTCAGTCTGCGCTGCCCGAGTCTCCGAGGGTGCGGGAGAGGTAACGCGCCACCGCGCGCACCGCCGAGATGTTGCTCGAGTAGTCCATGCGGGTGGGGCCGAGCACCCCGAGGCGGGACACCGAGGTGCCGATCCCGGAGTATCCGGAGGCGAGAATGGATGTCTCGCCGAGGCCGAACGATTCGTTCTCGCGGCCGATCGAGACGGTGACACCGCGCTGGTCGGCCTCCATCTCGCTGAACAGCCGCAGCAGCACCACCTGCTCCTCCACCGCCTCGAGCACGGGGAGGATGCTGCCGTGGAAGTCGTCCTCGGTGCGCACCAGGTTGGCCGCCCCGGCGATGAGCAGCTTCTCCTGCCGGTTGGCCGTGACCTGGTCGCGCAGGATGCCCGCCACCACCGAGACCGTCGGGGCGTGCTCGGGCGGGAAGCGGTCGGCGACGCCGGTGAGCGCGCTGGCGGCTTCGGTGAGGCCGAGTCCGCCGACGGCCTCGTTCAAGCGTGTGCGCAACTCGGCGATGAGCGCGTCGTCGATCTCGGCCGGCACGTCGACCACGCGCTGATCGACGTGGCCGCTGTCGGTGATGACGACGGTCATCAGGCGCCGCGGGGTGAGCGAGACCACCTCGACGTGGCGCACGCGCGCCTGGGAGAGCGAGGGGTACTGCACCAGGGCCACCTGATGGGTGAGCTGGGAGAGCAGGCGCACCGTGCGGGCCAGCACGTCGTCGACGTCGACGCTCGAGTCGAGGAAGGTCTCGATGGCGTGCCGCTGAGCGGGACTGAGCGGCCGGAGGTCGGCGAGGTGGTCGACGAAGAGGCGATAGCCCTTGTCGGTGGGCACCCGGCCGCTGGAGGTGTGCGGGGCGGTGATCAGCTCCTCTTCTTCGAGGAGCGCCATGTCATTGCGGATGGTGGCGGCCGACACGCCGAAGGAGTGCCGCTCGGCGATGCTCTTCGAACCGACCGGCTCGCGCGAGGCGACATAGTCCTGCACGATCACCCTGAGCACCTCGAGGCTGCGTTCCGAGACCATCGCACCCTCCTCGTATTGGCACTCACCACACCGGAGTGCCAATTATATCTCCGATTATGACGCGGGGGATGCGAACACCCTGAGCGGAAATCATTGCTGCCCGTCAGCCCGGGCGCTATCTTGTCTCTGTGCACGAGCCCGTGCATCCCACGTCTGAAAGGGCGAGACATGACTGACCCCAACGCAACACCGCCGTACGACCCGGCCGCCGGCCAGCCCACTCCCCCGGCCGGACAGCCGACACCTCCCCCCGGCTACCAGGCCCCGCCGCCCGGGTACCAGCAGCCCCAGCCGGGCTACCAGCAGCAGCCGGGCTACCAGCAGGCGCCCGCGGGCGCTCCGCTGTCGCCCGCCGAGGACAAGCAGTGGGCCTTCCTCGGACAGCTCGGTGGCATCCTCGGCTGGATCCCGCCGCTGATCATCTGGCTGGTGTTCAAGGACCGCGGTCCGCTGACCAACCAGGAGGCCAAGGAGTCCCTGAACTTCCAGATCACCGTGGCGATCTTCGTCGTGGGCCTCTACATCATCGGCACGATCACGGCGTTCATCTTCATCGGCTTCCTGTTCTACTTCCTCGCCTGGGCGGTGCAGATCGTCGGCCTCATCTTCGCGATCATCGCCGGCATCAAGGTGAACCAGGGCGGCACCTACCGCTACTTCTTCAACTTCCGCTTCATCAAGTAAGCGGAGGCGCAACGGCGAACGGCGTGTCCGTTCCCGTCTTCGGTTGGGCTTCGCCCAAAGGCGACGGGAACGGACACGCCGTTCGCCGTTGCTTGAGGGGTCGAGGCGTCAGGTGAGGCGGCGCACGACCGCGTCGGCCAGAAGCCGGCCCTGCAGGGTGAGCTCGAGGGTGCCGCGGAGGGCAGCCGGGCCGTCGATGAGACCCTCGGCGATGAGAGCGGCCACGGCGGGACGCGCCTCGGGCGCGAGCGTGCGCAGGTGCAGAGCGCCGCGCACGCGGGTGAGGAGGAGGATGCGCTCGAGTTCGCGCGCATCCGCACTGATCGTCTCGCGGCCGGCCGCGGGCGACTCCCCCGCCGCGATGCGCTGCGCGTACGCCGCCGGGTGCTTCACGTTCCACCATCGGGTGTCGCCGACGTAGCTGTGCGACCCCGGACCGATCCCCCACCAGTCGTTGCCCACCCAGTAGCCGAGGTTGTGGCGCGAGCGGTGCTCCGCGTCGCGGGCCCAGTTGCTCACCTCGTACCACTCGTAGCCTGCGGCTCCGAACGCGGCATCCGCCCGCTCGTACATGTCGGCCTGCAGGTCGTCGGAGGGCGCGGCCACCTGTCCGGACCGGATCTGGCGGGCGAGCTTCGTCCCCTCCTCCACGATGAGCGCGTAGGCCGAGATGTGATCGGGCCGCTCGGCCAGCACCGCGTCGATCGACCGCTGCCAGTCGTCGAGGCTCTCGCCCGGGGTGCCGTAGATGAGGTCGAGGCTGACGTCGAGACCGGCGTCCTTGGCCCAGCGCACCACATCCGGGATGCGCTCGGGGTCGTGCGTGCGCTCGAGGGTGGCGAGCACGTGCGGCACCGCCGACTGCATGCCGAAGCTCACCCGGGTGAAGCCGGCATCCGCGAGCGTCCGGAGGTAGGAGGCGTCGACGGAGTCGGGGTTGGCCTCGGTGGTGACCTCGGCTCCCGGGGCGATGCCCCAGGTGTCGCGGGCGGCGGCGAGCATCGCCACGAGCTGCCCGGCGGGGAGCAGGGTGGGTGTGCCGCCGCCGAAGAACACGGTGGCCAGCGGGCGAGCCGGCTGGCCGGATGCGTCGAGCACCCCCGCGGCGAACCGCATCTCGGCGATGGCCTGGCTCGCGTAGTCCGACTGCCGCACGCCGCGGAGCTCGGTGGCCGTGTAGGTGTTGAAGTCGCAGTAGCCGCAGCGCACACGGCAGAACGGCACGTGCACGTAGAGCCCGAAGCCGCGGGGCACGTCAGCACCGGCGTCGGCGGCTGCGGCTGCGGCTGCGGCCGCCGACGCAGGCAGCAGCCCGTCGACCGGCGCCGGATCTCCCAGCGGGAGAGTGGAGGGCATGACCCTAGACGCCCCGCGCGGGCGACAGCGAGCGCAGGTACCGGCGGGTGGCGCGCTCCTGCATCACCCGGAGCACGGGGTAGCCCAGCCAGTACAGCCACGACGAGGGCCGGGAGAAGGCGCGCACCACGACCCAGACCGAGTCGTCGCTGCGGTGTTCGACGGCGAAGAGCTCCTCGCCCGACTCGGGGTGGCCGGGCAGGGTGCCGTAGGCGAAGCCGCGCCGACCGGGCTCGTCGAGGAGGTAGACCACCCGCACGGGCGCGGCCACGGTGCGCCCGAGCAGACGGATGCCCACGACCGCCGTCATCCCCGGTGTGACGAGCGGGGTGCCGTCTTCGCCGTAGGCCTGCTCGGCGTCGGCGCTGCGCGGGCGGACGGGCGTGCCGGCGGCGTCGTAGACGAGGCCGGCGTAGTCGGTGTCGGTGGGGGCGGGCATCCGGATGTCGTCGACCGTCAGCCCCGAACCGCGCTGCACACCCCACGCCATGAGCTTCGCGCTCGCGGTCTCGAAGCGGGCTGCACCGGAGCCGATGCGCGCCTGGCGCTCCATCGGCCGGAAGCCCTTCGGCGGGTAGTAGAGCAGGTCGGGCGCCTGCGTCGCGCCGACGGCCGCGTAGCTGAGCGGTGCATCGCGCGGAGCGGCGGCGGGCAGCGCATCGGCCACGGTCACTTCTTGTCCTTCTTCTCGGTGTCGCCCGAGAGGGCCGCGATGAAGGCCTCCTGGGGCACCTCGACCCGGCCCACCATCTTCATGCGCTTCTTGCCCTCTTTCTGCTTCTCGAGCAGCTTGCGCTTGCGGGTGATGTCACCGCCGTAGCACTTGGCGAGAACGTCTTTGCGCATGGCACGGATCGACTCGCGCGCGATGATGCGGGCGCCGATCGCCGCCTGGATCGGCACCTCGAACTGCTGGCGCGGGATGAGCTCGCGGAGGCGCCCCGTCATCAGCACCCCGTAGGCGTAGGCCTTGTCGCGGTGCACGATGGCGCTGAACGCATCCACCTGCTCGCCCTGCAGCAGGATGTCGACCTTCACCAGATCGGCCTCCGCCTCGCCGGCGGGTTCGTAGTCGAGCGACGCGTAGCCGGCGGTCTTCGACTTGAGGTTGTCGAAGAAGTCGAACACGATCTCGCCGAGCGGCATCGTGTACTTGATCTCCACCCGGTCTTCACCGAGGAACTCCATGCCCTGCAGCGTGCCGCGCCGGCTCTGGCAGAGCTCCATGATGACGCCCACGTAGTCCTTCGGCGCGAGGATCGCGGCGTTCACCACGGGCTCCTTCACACTCGCGATCTTGCCGCCCGGGAACTCGCTGGGGTTCGTGACCGTGATGGTCTTCTTGTCTTCGGTCATCACTTCGTAGATCACGCTGGGTGCGGTGGCGATGAGGTCGAGACCGAACTCGCGCTCGAGGCGCTCAGAGATGATCTCGAGGTGCAGGAGCCCCAAGAACCCGCAGCGGAAGCCGAAGCCGAGAGCCACGGATGTCTCGGGCTCGTACACGAGGGCGGCGTCGCTGAGCTTCAGCTTGTCGAGCGCCTCGCGGAGCGCCGGGTAGTCGGTGCCGTCGAGCGGGTACAGGCCCGAGAACACCATCGGCAGCGGTTCGGTGTAGCCCGGCAGTGCCTCGGTCGCGGGCTTCGCGGCGCTGGTGACGGTGTCGCCCACCTTCGACTGGCGCACATCCTTCACGCCCGTGATGAGGTAGCCCACCTCGCCGACCGCGAGACCCTTGGAGGGGGTGGGCTCGGGGCTGGAGACGCCGATCTCGAGGATCTCGTGGGTGGCCCTCGTCGACATCATCTGGATGCGCTCGCGCGGGCTGAGCTTGCCGTCGATCATGCGCACGTAGGTGACCACGCCCCGGTAGGCGTCGTAGACGGAGTCGAAGATCATGGCGCGGGCCGGCGCCGCGAGGTCGCCGACCGGCGCCGGGATGAGCTCGGTGACGCGGTCGAGCAGGGCCTCGACGCCGAGCCCGGTCTTGCCGGAGACCCGCAGCACATCGTCGGGGCTGCCGCCGATGAGGCTCGCGAGCTCCTTCGCGTACTTGTCGGGATCGGCCGCCGGGAGGTCGATCTTGTTGAGCACCGGGATGATCGTGAGGTCGTTCTCGAGCGCGAGGTAGAGGTTCGCCAGGGTCTGGGCCTCGATGCCCTGAGCGGCGTCGACCAGCAGGATGGCGCCCTCGCAGGCGGCGAGGCTGCGGCTCACCTCGTAGGTGAAGTCGACGTGCCCGGGGGTGTCGATCATGTTGAGGGCGTAGGTCTGGTCGCCGAGGCGCCAGGGCATCCGCACCGCCTGGCTCTTGATGGTGATGCCGCGCTCACGCTCGATGTCCATGCGGTCGAGGTACTGCGCGCGCATGTCGCGGTCGCTGACGACACCGGTGATGCCGAGCATCCGGTCGGCCAGAGTGGACTTGCCGTGGTCGATGTGCGCGATGATGCAGAAATTGCGGATGAACGCGGGGTCGGTGGAGGCCGGTTCGAGTGCCTTCAGGGCTGTGGGGCTCACGCATTCCTCTTGATCGTCTGGGTCGCCACGCCGGTCTGCAACCGGAAAGAGGGGACGACCTATTCTGCCATGTCGGGCATGGAAGACGGATCGAGCGGTTGAATTGGGGTATGGCTATCCTCCTCACCGGCGCGACCGGTTTCATCGGCTCAACCGTCCTCCGTCACCTCCGCGAGCAGGGGCGCGACGTCGTCGCCCTCGTGCGGCGCCCCGACGCGATCCCCGAGGTCGAGGCGACGGGCGCCCGGGCGGTGCTCGGCAGCGTCACCGACCGCGAGCTCGTCACGCACCTCGCCATCGAGAGCGACGGCGTCATCCACCTCGCGGCCGACTCCGACGCCGCGGCCGCCGACGACGCCTTCGTCTCGGCGGCGTTCGCCGGGCTCGAGGGCAGCGACAAGCCCTACGTGCACACGGGCGGCATCTGGGTGTTCGGCTCCGGCGATGCGATCACCGAGCGCTCGGCGCTCGACCCGCCGGAGCTGACCGCGTGGCGGCTGCCCATCGAGGCGCGGGTGCGCTCGGCGGCCGGCATCAAGACGACGATCATCGCGCCCGCGATCGTGTTCGGGCGGGGCCAGGGCATCCCGTCGCTGATCCAGGATGCGCCGCGCGGGTCGGGGGTCGCGCCGGCCCTCTCGCTCATCGGCTCCGGCGAGCAGCACTGGACGACCGTGCACGTCGACGACCTGGCCGAGCTGTACCTGCTGGCCTTCGACCTCGCGTCGCCCGGTTCGTACTACATCGGGGCGAGCGGGCAGAATCCGACCGTGTGGGAGCTCGGCGAGGCGGCGGCGACGGCGGCCGGGCTCGACGGGCGGGTGGCTCCGTCGTCGGTCGAGGAGACGCGGGAGCGGCTGGGCTCGGCGGCGTTCGCCGACGCGCTGCTGCTCGACCAGCAGGCCACCGGCTCGGCGGCCCGCATCGACCTGGGGTGGGAGCCGAACGGGCCCGCGCTCGTGGACGAGCTGCGGTCGGGCGCGTACCTCGGGAGCTGACGGGCAGCGTCAGACGGGGATGGCGCGTGCGACCTCGGCGGGGGTGAGGAAGTCCCCCTCGGCCTCGACCCGATGCACGAGGCCGACCAACCGGGCGTTGACCGGGGCGTCGAGGTGCACCTCGCGCGCCGCTTCGACGACGGCGCCGTTGAGGTGGTCGATCTCCGTCCGCTGACCGCGACGGATGCTCTGCAGCGTCGACCCGGGGTTCGGCGTCGCGCCGATCCGGCGGGACATCAGCCGGGGCAGCAGCTGGGCGAGCGCGCGCGGGGCGGCGGCGAAGACGCGGAGCAGCGGGTCACTGAGACCGAGCAGCGTCTCGAAGTGCACTCCGCGGGCCCGGGCCACGGCGACCGCCTCGCGCATGCTGGCGGTGAGCACGGCCCGCAGCCGCGCGTCGGCGATCGTCTCCTGCACCGAGAGCCCGGTGATGGCCGGCAGGGCGTTGATCTGGTTGACGATCAGCTTGGTCCACTGGGCGCCGGCGAAGTTCGCGGTGGTCTTGACCGGCAGGAACCCGCCGAGCACGGAGCTCGCGAGCGCGAGCGCCGCGGCCGCGTCGGGAGTACCGCCTCTGCCGGCCGCGCGGGCGGGGCGGGCGGGGATGCCGAGGTAAGTGGTGGCCGGGGTCGTGATGGCGACCTCGCCCGGCGAGAGGTATGAGGCCGCGAACAGGGCGAGTCCGCCCACCACGGGCGACGTGGGCAGTGCGGCCGCCGCCTCCGCCCCGCCGAGACCGTTCTGCACCACCACGACGGGGACGCCGCCGAGGAACGCGGCGTTCGCGCCGAGCGCGGCCCGGGCATCCTGTGCTTTCACGGTCAGCACGGCGAGTTCAGGACGTTCGTCGAGCACAGCGGATGCGCGGGGCCGCGCCCGGTGGTCGCCCCAGTGACCCGAGAGGTGCAGCCCGCCGGCGCGGATCGCGTCGAGTTGGGGGCCCCGCGCGGTCACGGTCACGTCGTGGCCCGCGCGATCGGCGAGAGCGGCGATCACGCCACCGACCGCGCCGGCGCCGATGACGGCGATGCGCATCAGAGCTCCCGTCCGTAGGCGCGGGACGGCTCAATGCCGGGCGGGTTCTCGCGGTCGGGCATCCGGGTGAAGCCCATCGACTCGTAGAGCTGGTGCGCCGTGGTCATGGCGGTGCCGCTGTTCATCACGACGCGGCTCGCGCCGCGAGCGCGGGCGGTCTCCAGAACGAATTCGGTGAGACGGCGGCCGATGCCGCGACCACGGGCGGCCGGGTCGACCGCGAGCAGGCGGAATTCGAGCTCGCCCTCGCGCGCGAGCCCGGTGAGGGATTCGCCCGGTCGCGGCAGCGTGACCGAGCCGAGCACGGCGCCGGTCGCGGCATCGACCGCCACCCACACCTCCGCCGACTCGACGTGCGTGCCGACGGAGCGCACCTCCTCGGCGTACGCGCCCCCGATCGCGAAGTCGTGGGCGTAAGCCGCGTGCCGTTGCTCGCCGGCGAGCGCGATCTCGTCGGGGCGGATCGGGCGGATGACGATGGCGGGGCCGGCGTCTGAGGCCGAGCCGGCGTCGGCCGCCGGACCGGCTCCTGCTGGGGCGGGGAGCCGCCGGACGCCGGTGAGCAGGTCGTCACGGGCGGCGGCGACACACAGGCGCACCCAGCCCTCGCCCATGCGCCCGAACGCGCTGCCCGGTGCCACGGCCACCCGCTGCTCGAGCAGGAAGCGCTCGGCCCAGGCCGCCACGTCACCGTCGGTGGCATGCGAGACGTCGACCCACAGATAGAACGCTCCGGCCGGCTCGAGGTAGCGGATGCCGCGCTCCCGCAGCACCGCCGTGGCCGCGGCGAGGTTCTCGCGGTAGTGGGCGGAGGCATCCGTCACCCCCTGCTGCGAACCGGTCAGCGCCGCGACCACCGCACGTTGCGCGGGGGTGTTGATGCAGCTGATCATCGCCTCCTGCGCCGAACGGAGGAGCGGCGCGAAGCCCGGCGGGGTGAGCAGCCAGCCCACCCGGGCGCCGGTGAGCGCGTAGGTCTTCGAGGCCGAGAACACCGTGAACACGCGGTCGTCGGCTGCGTCGAGACTCGCCATGCTGACGTGCGGAATGCTGTAGGTGAAGCGCTCGTAGACCTCGTCGCTGATCACCCAGAGGTCGTGCTCGCGGGCGAAGTCGAGGAGGTCCTGCAGGGTCGCGCGGTCGAAGACGGCGCCGAGCGGGTTCGAGGGCGAGTTGACGATGAGGGCGCGGGTGCGGTCGGTGACGAGTCGGGCGAGCTCGGCGAGGTCGGGCACGAACGCGTTCTCGGGCCGGAGGGGGTAGGGCACCGGCGTCGCTGAGAGCAGGTGCGCGTTCATGGTGAAAGTCGTGTAGCCCGGGTCGGGCACGAGGATCTCGTCGCCCGGATCGAGCACGAGGCTCATCGCGAGGTGGAGGCCCTGCGTCGCGCCGTGGGTCACCCAGACCTGCTCGGGGTCGGTGCGGATGCCGTTGCGCTCGGCCACCGTGCGCACGATCGCGTCGCGGAGCGGGGCGATGCCGCCGTTCGGTGTGTAGCGGGCGTCGCCGGCCTGCCAGGCCTGGGCGCCCGCCGCCAGCACGGCGGGCTGGGCGGGCACGTCGGGCTCGCCGAAGAGGAGATACGTGACGTCGTCGAGCGACTGGGCCAGCTCGAAGATGCGACGGATGCCGGAGGGTGGCACCGCGTCGGTGTGGGAGGCGAGACGGGGCATAGGCTTCTACGGTACTGCCCGGGTTTTGGGTTCGGGAGCTTCGGACCGCCGTTCGGATTGTTCGGGCGCTCGAGAACTGGTAATGTTGCCTGTTGGCTTACGCATCCACGTGATTTCGTCGGGTGCGATCAGCGAGTGGCTCCATCCGCGGCCCGGCCGTAGCGGAGCATCGCACCGCACTCATCCGAACAGATACAGAGGTTATTTCCGTGGCAAACATCAAGTCGCAGATCAAGCGCATCGGCACCAACAAGAAGGCGCAGGAGCGCAACAAGGCCGTGAAGAGCGAGCTCAAGACCGCCATCCGCGCCACTCGCGAGGCCGTCGTCGCCGGCGACAAGGACAAGGCAGCCGCTGCGCTGCTCCTCGCGGGCAAGAAGCTCGACAAGGCGGCGTCGAAGGGCGTCATCCACAAGAACCAGGCGGCGAACCGCAAGTCGGCCATCGCCAAGCAGGTCGCCGCGCTCTGATCCTGCGCCGCACAGCATCGGGCCCCGCTTCGGCGGGGCCCTTTTTCGTGCGCTCAGCTCCCGAACGGCGCCCGTAACGACGGAGTTGTGCGCCATCGGACGGCAACGACGGAGCCACAGCCCGAACCTGCTGGTGGGCTCCGTGGTTCCAGGGCACCGCGGCGCGGGGGTGGGGGAAGAGGCGGGTGGGGCCGCCGGGCGGGGGTGCGGGTGCGGCCGCCGGGCAGGTGGGCCGCCCGGCAGGGGGCGCCGGGCGGCGGCCGGCGGGCTGGTCGGGGTTAGAGGGTGCCGCGGGAGGAGACGACGCTGATCATGTGCTCGAGGGCGTAGACGGGGTCGCGGGCGGCGCCCTTGACGTTCTCGTCGGTCTCGGCGAGCACCTGGATGCTGCGGCCGAGGCCCTCGCTCGACCAGCCGGCGAGGTCACGGCGAGCGCGATCGACCTGCCACGGCGCCATGCCGAGCTGGCCGGCCAGCTGGCCGGAGGCGCCACGGGTGCCGAGCACCTTCGCCATGGTGCGCAGCTTCATCGCGAACGCCGCCACGATGGGCACCGGGTCGGCGCCCGAGGCGAGGGCGTGGCGGAGCAGCGCGAGCGAGTCGCCGTAGTTGCCCGCGATCGCCGAATCCGCCACCGCGAAGGCGTTGGTCTCGACTCGCCCGGCGTAGTACCGCTCGACGGTGACCTCGGTGATCTCTTCCGCCGTGTCGGAGACCAGCTGAGCGCACGCGGCCGAGAGCTCCGCGAGGTCGTCGGAGAACGCCGACACCAGCGCGCGGATCGCCCCCGGGGTGGCGCGCTTGCCCGCTGCCCGGAACTCGGCCGAGGCGAACTCGTACCGGTCGGCATCCCGCTTGATCTCGGCGCACACGACCTCGATGGCGACGCCCGACGCCGCGCGGATCGCCTCGAGGAGCTTCTTGCCGCGCACCCCGCCACCGTGGCGCAGCACCAGATAGGTGTCGTCGGCCGGGTAGCCGAGATAGGCGATCGCATCCTCGATGAAGGCGTCAGTGCATTTCTCCACCGCGGCGACGCGGATGAGGCGGGGCTCGCCGAACAGCGACGGGCTCGCGAGCGAGAGCAGCTCGCCCGGCACGTACGACGCGGCGTCGACGTCGGTGACCTCGAGGCTCGGGTCTTCGGCCTTCAACAGGTCGCGAAGCTGACGGATGGCGCGCTCGGCCAGAAAGGTCTCGGCGCCGGTGACCAGCACGACCGCCGCCGGACGTACCTGATTCCACTCCAGCTGCGGAATCGCCACCTTGGCGGCCGGTTTGGCCGCAGCTCTGCCGCGCGCGACTGCCATGCTCACCTTCCCGTCGATGCCTCCTCAGCCTATCCGCCCCCACCGACACGGTCGCCCCTGGGCGGGGCACGGGTCTCGGTCCAGACGGTGGGTGCGGCAGAGGTGCCGGAGACGACGACGAGGCCCTCGAGGTCGGTGCGGAAGGGGCGGCTTCCGACGCGGCCGAGGATACCGAGGAGTCGGTCGGTGGGGTGGCCGTAGCTGTTGTCGGCGCCGACCGAGATGAGGGCGATGGGGGCGCGGAGGTCGCCGTAGAGGCGCTCGCTCTGGTCGGCGCTGCCGTGGTGCGCGACCTTCACGACGTCGACCGGCGTGATCTGGTTCGCCGCACGCACCGCATCCTGAGCCTGCTCGCCCAGGTCGCCGAGGAACAACGCCCGCAGCGGACCGGTGAACAGCATCGTGACGCTCGCGTCGTTGCCGGAGAGCCCGGTTCCGGCGCGGGGCCACAGCACGTCCCAGTGGTAGTCGCCGAGCGTTCCGTTCTGGCCGCGGGCGGCGTGGACCACTTCGGCACCGCCGTCGCGGAGGTCGGCGAGCAGGCGCTCGTCGGCGGGCCCGTCGGCCGGCCCGACGAGGGCGGTGTCGACGAGACCCAGGACGGCGTCGAGGCCTCCGACGTGGTCGCGGTCGTAGTGCGTCAGCACCAAGAGGTCGATGCGGGAGAGGTGGAGGCGACGGAGGCAGGCGGTGAGCGGTTCGGGGTCGGGGCCCACGTCGACGAGCGCGACCACCTCGCGGCTGCGCAGCAGCACCGCGTCGCCCTGGCCGATGTCGCAGGCTGCGATCTGCCAGTCGTGCGGCACGGCCGCGTCGCGAGCGGTCACGGTACCGATCAGCGCGCCGCCGCCCGCCACGAGGCCGACGGCGGTCAGCACTCCGGTGACGGAGGCGACCAGCGGGTGCCGGCGGGCGGAGAAGACCGCCAGCAGGAAGAGAGCGGTGAGCACGATGGCGGCAGCGGCGGCGAGCGCCCCGTCGGGAACCGGGATCGCCGCGAACGGCGCGGCCGCGAAGAAGCGGGCGACAGCCGCGATCCAGGCCGACGGCACCCAGGGCAGCCAGGCGGCGAGGGCGCCGAGTGGTGGTGCCACGACGGCGAGGATGCAGACCACCAGCCCGAGAACACTGACGGCGGCCGCAGCCGGCTCGGCGAGCATGTTCGCCGGCACCGTGTAGGGCGTGATCTGAGGGCTCAACAGAAAGAGCACGGGCTGGCAGGCGAGCTGGGCCGCGACGGGCACCGAGACGGCGAGCGCGAGCCAGGGTGGCAGGAACCGGCGGAGAACGGCTGCGAGCGGGCGGGTGAGCAGCAGGAGCCCGGCGGTCGCGAGCACCGAGAGCGCGAAGCCGGCGCTGCGCCCGAGCCAGGGGTCGAGGGCGAGGAGCACGATGACGGAGAGACAGAGTGGCGGCAGTCCACCGGACGGGCGGCCGGTGGCCAGCGCGATCAGCACGATGACGGCCATGGTGGCCGCACGGAGCACGCTGGGTTCTGGCGTCACGAGGATGACGAACAGGACCAGGACGAGGACCGAGACCGCGACGCGGATGCGCCGGCCGAGGCCGACGGCGCCGGCGCCGAGCATGACCGCCGACACGACGATGGCGCAGTTCGCTCCGGACACGGCGGTGAGGTGCGTGAGACCGCTGACGGTCATCGCGTCGTGCAGTTCGGACTCGACCGCGCTGTCGTCGCCCACGGCGAGGCCGGCCAGGAGGTCGGCACCGTCGCCGGGGAGTTGGGACGTGACGGCGCGAAAGCGCTGCCGCACGGTGTGCGCCCAGCTCAGGTACCACGGCGGGGCACGTTCGACCTGCGGTTGACCCCGCCCGAACAGGAGGAATTCGTGCGACTCCCCCGGCGGGAGCGCTGTGAGGGTGCCGGCGACGCGGACGGTGGAACCGATCGGGAGCGTCGTCGCGCGCGCCAGTGTCGCGAACACCAAGGCAGGAGCCCGGAGTTCGATGTGCGAAGCACCCGTGGTGAACGATTCGAGGGTGCCGTCGACAGTGATGCGCTCACCGGCGCCCGCGAAGGCGCCACCGCCCTGCGCGGGTTTCGCGACACCGGTGATCGTGACGACGGCGGACCCGGCGAGCGGGCGATCGCTGTCGAGGCTACCGGGATGCCGCAGGTGCCCGAGCGCGAAGACCGACGTGCAGACGAGGCCCGCTGCTGCCGCCGCCAGTGTGACGCCCGGCAACCAGCGCCGCGCGCGGCCGTGGAGGCGCGATGGGCGGTCGCCCCTGCCGCCACCAGCGACCCGACTCGGGGCGGATGCACCCCACCGGGCTGACCGCTCGAACTCGATCGCGGGGCGGTACCGCCGCGCTGCCGGCGAGCCCGCAGACGCCAGGAGTGCCAGGAGAGTCGCTGCGACCAGCAGCCAGGCGACGACGGCGGCCGGTGCCGCCACGGGCGGGACACCGGTGAGCAACCAGGCACTCGCCCAGGCGAGACCTGCCGCCGGGGCCAGGCGCAGATCGGTGGCGGTTCCCGCTTCGAGGGCCGAGGCGGCCGGCGAGGCGCCAAGACGTGCGGCCATGTCACACCGTGACCAGAGGGCGAAGGGATTCGAGCGTCTTCTCGCCGATTCCGGTCACCTGCAGGAGGTCGTCGACCGCCGTGAAGGGGCCGTTCGCCGTGCGCCAGGCGATGATGCGGGCCGCCATCGCCGGACCGATTCGCGGCAGCCCGTCGAGATCGAGCTCGGTCGCCGAGTTGAGGTTGACGACAGCGCCGGGAGCCGCAGCCGCCTCACCGGCACCGGCGGCGTCCGAAGCCCCGCCCGCTCCCCCGGCCGCAGCGCCGCCTGACGCCCCGCCGCCCGGCGGAGCGGGCGGCGGCGTCTCGCCCGCCGCGAGCACCCGCAGCTGCTCTCCGTCGACCACGGGGCGAGCCAGATTGACGGAGGATTGGTCGGCTTGGTCGGTGAGCCCGCCGGCGGCCGATACCGCGTCGAACACTCGCGCGCCTTCGGCCAACTCGTAGACGCCGGGCGCCACGACCGCGCCGAGGACGTGCACCAGGAGCACCCCGCCCGTCGTGGGTGCGGGAGCGGCGACGGAGTCGCGCGGCGCAGCCGTCGACGTCGGACCGCCGGTGGCCGCGGGTGAAGACGGCCCGCCCGGGCCCGTCTCATCGGACGCCGCAGCCGGGCCGAGCGTGGTCGTCACCCCGACGGGAGAGAACGCGGTGATGAGAACGGAGCACACGAGCGCGAGCACGACCAGCACCACGGCTGCGCCGACCCCGATGCGCATGCGCACCGACGGCCCTGGCGCACCCGCACCAGCCGCCGCCGCCGCACCAGCCGTCGCATCCGTGGCATCCGCCGCATCCGCCGCGCGCGGCCCCGAGCCACCCGCGACCGCCCCGCCGAGCGACGAGCGGGCGCGCGCAGCGCCCCCACCTCGTGCCCTTCGCCCAGCTGCCATGCGGCAACCCTAGGAACTCACCGAACCCCAGACTCCCCCTCGGGGAGATCTGTGGACAACCCGCTACGAGGCCGGTTTTGTGACGAAGTTGATGAGTCGCGGCGCCCGCGCGACGACGGTCACGATCTCACGGTCACCGATCGACCGCTGCACCGAAGCCAGCTCCCGAGCCGTGGCCTCGAGCGTCGCCCCGTCGATCTTCGGCGACACCTCCAGCCGGTCGCGCACCTTGCCGTCGACCTGCACGACCGCCGTGACCGTCTCCTCGGTCAGCAGCGACGCATCCGCGCCCCGCCAGCCGTAGTTCGCGATCGAGGGCTCGTAGCCGAGCCGTGCCCACATGTCCTCCGCCGTGTACGGCGCGAACAGCGAGAGCCCGAGCGCGATGGTCTCGACGGCCTCGCGCACCGCCGGGTCGCCCCCGCCGGGGCCCGAGTCGATGGCCTTGCGGGCAGCGTTCACGAGCTCCATCAGCCGCGCCACCACCACGTTGAACTTGAACGACTCGATGAGACCCGGTGCTTCGGCGAGGAACCGGTGCGTGACGCGCCGCAGCGCGCGGTCGCCCTCCCGCCAGTTCACCGACGGCGGCGACGTCACGTCGCCCACGAGCCGCCAGGCGCGCGCCAGGAACTTCGCCGACCCGGCCGGCGAGACGTCGGCCCAGTCGATGTCGTCCTCCGGGGGGCCGGCGAACGCCATGGTGAGGCGCACCGCATCCACCCCGTGCTCCTCGAGCTGGTCGGAGAGCCGCACCAGGTTGCCCTTGGACTTCGACATGGCCGAGCCCTCCATCAGCACCATGCCCTGGTTGAGCAGGGCGCTGAACGGCTCGGTGAACGAGACGTAGCCGAGGTCGAACAGCACCTTCGTGATGAAGCGCGCGTAGAGCAGGTGCAGGATGGCGTGGGTCACGCCCCCCACGTACTGGTCGACCGGCGCCCACTTGTCGACTTCGCGCGGGTCGAACGCCTTCGTCTCGTCGTTCGGCGACAGGAAGCGCAGGAAGTACCACGAGCTGTCGACGAAGGTGTCCATCGTGTCGGGGTCGCGGAGCGCGGGCGTGCCGTCGACCGGGTTGGGCACGTTCACCCAGTCCGTCGCGCCGCCGAGGGGCGAGGTGCCCTTCGGGGTGAGGTTCAGCCCCTCGGTGGGCGGCAGCAGCACGGGCAGCTGGTCTTCGGGCACCGGGTACTCCGTGCCATCCGCCCCGTGGATGATCGGGATGGGCGTGCCCCAGTAGCGCTGCCGGGAGATGAGCCAGTCGCGCAGGCGGTAGTTCTTGGCCGGCCGGCCGGTGCCCGCCGCCTCGAGGATCTCGATGATCTTGCGGATGGCGTTCGACTTCGACAGCCCGTCGAGCGGCCCCGAGTTGATCAGCCGCCCCTCTCCGGCGAGCGCGATGCCCGTCTTCGCCGGGTTGATCTCGGTGATGTCGGCCGGCAGGTCTTCGGGCAGCTCGTCGCCCTGCACCACCGGGATGGCGCCGGTCACCGGCTGCAGCGTGTCGACCACGATGCGGATGGGCAGATCGAAGGCGCGTGCGAAGTCGAGGTCGCGCTGGTCGTGCGCGGGCACGGCCATCACCGCGCCGTGACCGTAGTCGGCCAGCACGTAGTCGGCCGCCCAGATGGGCAGGCGCTCGCCGTTGACGGGGTTGATCGCGTAGCGCTCGAGGAAGATGCCGGTCTTCGGCCGGTCGGTGGCCTGCCGCTCGGTCTCGGACGACTTCTGCACGTCGGCGAGGTAGCTCGCGAAACGCTCGCGCACCGCATCCGCGTTCTCGCCCGAGCCCGTGGCGACGAGCTCCTGCGCGAGGTCGGAGTCGGGGGCGACCACCATGAAGGTCGCGCCGTAGAGCGTGTCGGGCCGGGTGGTGAACACGGTGACGGGCTCGTCGCGCCCCTCGATGCGGAAGTCGACATCCGCCCCGATGGAGCGCCCGATCCAGTTGCGCTGCATGGCGATGACCTTCGCCGGCCAGGTGCCCTCGAGCTGGCGCAGGTCGTCGAGCAGGCGGTCGGCGTAGTCGGTGATGCGGAAGTACCACTGCGTCAGCTTCTTCTTCACCACGACGGCGCCCGAGCGCTCGGAGGTGCCGTCGGGCAGCACCTGCTCGTTGGCGAGCACGGTCTGGTCGACCGGATCCCAGTTCACCCAGCTGGCCTTGCGGTACGCCAGGCCCTTCTCGTACATCTTGAGGAACAGCCACTGGTTCCACTTGTAGTACTCGGGGTCGGAGGTGTGCAGCACGCGGTCCCAGTCGAAGGAGCCCGCATACTTGCGGAAGCTCGAGCGCTGCTGCTCGATGTTGTCGTAGGTCCACTGCCGCGGGTCGAGGTTGCGCTTGATGGCGGCGTTCTCGGCGGGCAGGCCGAACGAGTCCCAGCCGATCGGGTGCAGCACGTTGAAGCCCTGCTGCCGCCAGTAGCGGGCGATCACGTCGCCGAGGGCGTACGCCTCCGCATGCCCCATGTGCAGGTCGCCCGAGGGGTAGGGGAACATGTCGAGCACGTACTTGCGGGGGCGGTTGTCGCCCTCGAGGTCGGTCTGGAACGGCTTCAGCTCGTCCCAGACGGGCAGCCACTTCTCTTGGAGCGCCCGGAAGTCGTAGCGCTCGGCATCGTCGCGCTCGTCGCGGTGCGGCCCGTCGTGCGACGGACCGGTGGCGGAAGGATTCTCGATGACCACGTGACTCTCATTCGTTGCTGTGCGCAGGCGACCACCGGATGCGGCGGCGATGCCAGAGGGTGGACGGCTCGGGACGGCGCGCCCGGGCGCACCAGTGAACAACAGTACTAAAGGTTGCCGTGTTCCCGTCGGGTGGGCCCGTCGGGCAGCTCGGCGCCGAGCACCGCGAGCAGGGCTGCGGCCTTGACGCGGGTCTCCTCGACTTCGTCGAACGCATCCGACAGCGCGGTGATGCCACCGCCGGCACCGACGGATGCTCGACCCGGCGTCAGCACGATGCTGCGGATGACCATGGCCAGGTCGATCGACCCGTCGAAGGAGAGGTAGCCGAACGCACCGGAGTAGATGCCGCGGGGTCCCGCCTCGAGCGCGGCCAGGTGCGCCATCGCGCTGCGTTTGGGGGCGCCGGTCATGGAGCCGGCCGGGAAGCAGGCGGCGACTGCGTCCAGCCCGGTGAGGCCCGGCGCCAGCGTGCCCTCGACGGTGCTGACGAGTTGGTGCACCTGGGCGTAGCTCTCGACCCGGAGGAGCTCGGTGACACGCACCGTGCCGAGGGTGCAGACGCGGGACAGATCGTTGCGCATGAGGTCGACGATCATGAGGTTCTCGGCGCGCTCCTTCTCGCTCGCGGCGAGTTCGGCGCGCAGCAGCGCGTCGTCGACCGGGCCTGCACCGCGCGGGCGGGTGCCCTTGATGGGGCGGGTGGAGACGGTGCCGTCGGGGGTGACGGCGAGGAACTGCTCCGGCGACGCGCTGAGCAGGGCGGTGTCGCCGACGCGGAGGTAGCCGCCGTGATGCGTCGGACTCGCGGCGCGGAGGCGGAGGTAGGTCTCGAGCGGGTCGGGGGCGGGCGCCGGTGTGGGCGCGGCGGCCGCGTCGAGGGCGTGATCGTGGTCGGCGCCTCCCTCGTACTCGAGGGAGAACTCGTTGGTGAGGCAGAGCTGGTAGGCGTCGCCGCGCTCGATGACGCGCTTGCACTCCTCGACGAGCGCGGCGTAGTCGTCGAAGGTGTGGCGCGCGCTGGCGGTGCGGCGGGGAGGGATCGGTGAGGCGGGCGCGGGCGTCTCGGCAAGCACGGCGGACGCTGGCAGCGCGGCCGGCGCGGCCGGCACGGCCGACGCAGGCGGCAGCACGGGCGCAGCCGGCGCGGCCGGCACGGCCGCCGCGGCGAGGGCTGCCTCGGTGACGTCGAGCCACTCCACAGCGCCGGAGGCGTCGAGCGCGAGCAGGGTGACCGCACCGCTCGCGTGGTCGAACTCGAGCGCCCGCTCGACCCGCAGGAACACCGCCCGCGGCTCCGGCTCGCGAGGCTCGGCGGCCGCGCGCTCCTCGTCGAGGGTGCCGAGTTCGTAGGCCAGCCAGCCCACCCAGCCGAGCCGGAAGGCCGGCGTCGGGCGCGCATCCGGCTGCGGCACAGGCACCCCCGCGCTCCGGTCCGCGCCCGCGGATGACCGGCCGTCGAGCTCGGTCGTCGCCGCGAACAACTCGGCCCACGACGCGCACCGCACCACCTCGTGCGACCCGCCGAGGTAACTCATGCCGGTTGCGGCATGCACTCCCCCGTCGAGCCAGAACGCGTTCTCGGCGTGGGCGTACAGGGCCGTGAACGCGGTCGCGGGGTCGATCGTGAACGCCAGACGGCGGCGCAGGATCGACGGAGGCATTGCACTAGCGTAGGACGTGCCGCCGAGCCCGACGCGGCGGAGGAGGTGCGATCGTGGCCGAGGCCCCCGCCACCTTCGTCTGGGCGGGCGGGGCCCTCGTCGAGCGGGAGCTCCGGGCGCACACCGCATTGCTCGTGGCGGACTCATGGTACGTGTCGCCGGAGGGTCGGGTGCGGGCGCTGGAGGCACACCGTGACCGGTTCACGGAGAGCGTGGCCGCCGCATCCGGAGCACTGGATGTCGCGCTGGAGCCCGCGGCGATCGACGCGTTCTGGGGGGCGGCGATCGGGCGGCTGCGCGCCTACCGCTCGGCCGCGCTCTTCCCTCGGGTCGAGCTGGCGCGCGTCGTGGGCGTGGGTGAAACCGACGGCGAGAGCGCCGAGTACGAGTTGCGGCTGCGGGTGCGGCTGGCACCCCGCCGACGCGACTCCGCGGTGGTGATGACGCACGCGGGGCCCGACCCGCGGCGGGTGCCCCGCGTCAAGGGACCGGACCTCGAGCACCTCCTCGCGCTCCGCGCCGGAGCGCAGGAGAACGGAGCCGACGAGCTCGTGCTCCTCGACGGCGGCTACCTCGTCGACGGGTCGAGCTCGGCCCTGCTGTGGTGGCGCGGCGAGACCCTCGTCGCGCCGTCGAGCGAGCTCGCGCGGGTACCGAGCGTGACGGCACGGAGCATCCGTCTCGTCGCGACGGCGACCGGCACCCGGGTCGTCGAGGAGCGAGCGCGCCCGGCCGACCTCGCGGGGTGCGAACTGTGGATCGTGAGCGCCCTGCACGGGATCAGCGTCGTCGACCTGTGGATCGACGGCCCCGCGCTCGAGGTGCGCCCCTCACGCGCCGCGACCTGGCGCAAGCGCCTGGACGCCCTCTCCCGCCCGCTCTGACCCCGCCTCTACCCCAGGGTGAGCGTCGCGGTCACGAGCTGCGCGGGCACCGGGGTGTGCGCGATCAGGACGACGGCGCGAGAGGATGCCGCGGCGGCGGCCAGGAGATCGGCCACCAGGGCGTCAGCACGGTCGGGGTCGACGTTCGCGGTCGGCTCATCGAGCACCAGCACAGGGAAGTCGGCCAGCAGTGCCCGCGCCAGCGCGAGCCGCTGCGCCTGGCCGCCCGAGACGAGGGCGCCCCGCTCCCCCACCCGCGCCGACAGGCCGCCGCGGGAACGCACCCACTCGCCGAGGCCCACACGGTCCAACACGTCGAGCAGTTCCTCGTCGGTCGCGGTGTCGCGAGCGAAGAGAAGGTTCTGGCGGATGTCGTCGTCGAACAGATACGGCCGCTGCTCGCACAGGCCGATCACCCGGCGCAACTCGTCCTGCGGCAGAGCGCTGGCCTCGACGCCGTTCACCTCGAACGTGCCCCGGTAGTCGAGAAAGCGCACGAGCACGTGCGCGAGCGTCGTCTTGCCCGAGCCGCTCGGGCCGCGCACCAGCAGCCGATCGCCCGGCGCGAGGTCGAGGGAGGCGCCGTTCAGCGCATCCGTCGTCGCGCCCGGCCAGCGCGCCGACACGTTCCGCAGCCGCACCGTCACGGGGCCTTCCGGCAGCACGGCGGGCGACCCGGCGTCGACGGGGATGCCCGCCGGCACCGCATCCGGGACGACGGCCGCGATGCGATCGGCACTCGCCGCGACCTGCCGCCAGGCGCCCAGCGCCAGCGGGATCATGCTGAAGACCTCGAACGCCGCCATCGGCACGAGCGCGACGACCGCGAGCGCCGGCCCGTCGAAGCCGCCCTGGCCGAGCTGTGGGATGCCGACGAGCAGCACGAGCGCCGTGACGGCGCCCGCGATGAGCGTGACGACGGCGGCGGTGGCACCCACCCCCGCCGAGCGGCGCACGAGGGCGCGGGTGAGGCGCGCATCCGTCTCGGCGAGCGCCGCTTCCGCTGCGGGGGCCGCGCCGTAGGCGATCAGCGTGTCGAGGTTCGCGAGGTAGTCGGCGAGCTCGGCCTGGTAGCGGCCACGGAGCGCCGCCAGCGAGCGCTCGGCGCGCCCGGAGACCCAGGCGTTGACCGCTGTGCCGAGGAGGGCGGCGAGGACGAGCCCGGCGAGGAGCAGGATGCCCGCCACGGGCAGCAGCAGCCAGCTGACCACCACGATGGCGACCGCGGTGAGGGTCGAGATGATGAGGGGTTGCACGACCCGGAGCGGCAGGTTCTGCTGCTCGTCGACGTCGGCCACCAGCCGGGTGAGGAGGTCGCCGCGGCGGCTGCTGCCGAGACCGTCTGGCGATGCGGGGACGAGCCGCTGGTAGACGCCGACGCGCAGCTCCGGCATCGTGGCGAACGCCGCATCGTGGCTCGCGAGGCGCTCGGCGTAGCGGAACGCGGCGCGGCCGAGCGCGAACGCCCGCACGGCCACCATCGCCGCCGAGAGGTAGAGGATGGGCGGCTGCTCGGCCGCCCGCGTGATGAGGTAGGCGGAGGTCGCGAGCAGTCCCACCGCGCAGAGGGCGCTCACGAGCCCGAGCAGCACACCCGGTGCGAAGCGCCGTAGCCGCGGCTGCGCGAGCCTCAGGACCTCGGCGCGGTTCACGATCGCACCTCGGGTGCGGCTGCCGTCAACCCTGGTGCGGAAGGCGCGGCCGCGGGCGACGCCGCCGGTGCGGCCGAGGCGCGTCGCCCGGCGAGCACGAACTCGTGGTCGGCGGCATCGATGACGGGGCGGCGGTGACTCACCACGACGACGGCCCGCCCCTCGTCGGCGAGCGCCCGGAGACAGCGGATGACGGCCGCCTCCGTGTCGGTGTCGAGCGCCGACGTGGGCTCGTCGAACACCACCACCGAGCACGCGAGCCGGCGCGCCCGGTACACCGCCCGCGCCGCCGCGACCCGCTGGGCCTGGCCGCCCGAGAGGCCGCCGCCCCGCGCATCCACCTCGGTCGCGAGGTCGATCGACTCGCCTCCCACGAGGTCGAGTGCTGCCCGCGCGACCGCGGTGTCGGGAGCCTGGTCGCCGAGCGCCACGTTCTCGTCCACCGTGCCCGGGAGCAGCACCGCACCCTGCCCGGCCCAGGCGAGCCACGAGCGCGGCACCGGGTCGCTGCCGGCCGACCGCCCGTCGACCAGGATCTCGCCCTCGGCGGGCACGAACCCGAGAATGGCACCCACGAGCGAGGTCTTGCCGCTGCCGGACGCGCCGGTCACCGCCGTCACCGCCCCGGCGGGAAAGCGCGCAGCCAGCCCTTCGAACACGACCTGATCCCCATACCGCACCCCGAGCCCCCGCACCTCGAGCCCGCGCCCAGGCACCGGCGCATCAGCAACGGCGGGCACCCCCGGCGCCGGGGGCGCCGCGTCGAGCAGCGCGAAGACATCGCTCGCCGCCGCCACACCGTCGGCCGACGCGTGGAACTGCGCCCCCACGTTCCGCAGCGGGAGGAACGCCTCGGGTGCCAGCAGCAGCACGAACAACCCCACGCCGAGGCCGAGCGACCCGTCGATCAGCCGCACGCCGATCGACACCGCGACGAGCGCCACCGCGAGACTCGCCGCGAGCTCGAGCGCGAAACCGGACAGGAAGGACACCCGCAGCACCTTCATGGTCTGTCGGCGGTAGTCGTCGGTGACCGAGCGGATGCGCCCCGCCTGCCGGCGCTGTCGGCCGTAGATCTTCAGCGTCGACAGCCCGCCCACCACGTCGAGGAACGCGGTGGAGAGCCGGCCGAGCTTCTCCCACTGCTTGGCCTGCACCGATTGGGTGGCCCAGCCGATGAGCACCATGAACACCGGGATGAGCGGCAGCGTCGCGGCGACGGTCAGGCCGGAGATCCAGTCCTGCCACCAGATCACGACGACGAGCACGGGCGTGGCGACGGCGGTGAGCACGAGCTGCGGCAGGAACTTCGAGAAGTAACCGTCGAGCGCATCCAGCCCGGGCCCCACAGTGACCCCCACGGTCGTGGTGTTGCGGCCACCGAGCCAGCCGGGGCCGAGCCGCGTCACGGCGTCGAGCACCCGCCCGCGCAGCTCGCTCTTCACCACGGCACCCCCGCGGGCGGCATTCACGTCGGCCGCCCAGAACAGCACGAATCGCAGAACGACCACCAGTGCGAGCGCGGCCACAAGCGGCAGCAGGGAAGCGATCGGCGCCCCGGCGATCGCCTGCACGATGAGCTGCGTCACGAAGAACGAGAACGCGACGACCACCGCCGTCTGCAGCACCGCGAGCACCCCGCCGACGGCGAAGAACGCGCGGGCCGCGGCGGCGTACTTCAGCAGTCGTGGATCGACGGGGCGCACGACTCTAGTGTGCCCCCTGCGGATCGATGCTCGGGTCACCGGCGTGCCCACCGGCCGACTCGACCGCCGGGATCTGCGCCCGGCTCACCCGCTTGCGGAAGATCCAGTAGGTGAATCCCTGGTAGGCGAGGATGAGCGGCAGGAAGATCAACGCCACCCAGCTCATGATCGTGAGCGTGTAGGCCGACGACGACGCGTTCTCGATCGTGAGGCTGTTCGCCGGATCGTTGGAGGCCGGCATCACGTCGGGGAAGAGCGCGAAGAACAGGCTCAGCACCGCGACGGCGATGGTCACCGCCATCAGCGCGAACGAGACGCCCTCGCGCCCACGCGCGTTGGCCAGCACCGCCGCGATCAGGGTCACCGCCGCCGCCGCCGAGAGCAGAACGGATGCGAGGGTGCCGTAGGCGACGGATGTCCAGAGCAGGAACGCCGCCGCCACCACGATGGTCGCGACCCCGGCCCGGGTCGCGAGCCGGCGGGCCCGCAACCGGATGTCGCCGTCGGTCTTCAGCGACACGAACACCACACCGTGCGTGAAGAACAGCAGCAGCGTCGTGAGTCCGCCGAGGAGCGCGTACGGGTTCAGCAAGCCGAAGAAGGTGCCGATGTAGTCGTGGTTCGCATCGAGCGGCACCCCGGCCACGATGTTCGCGAACGCCACGCCCCAGAGGAAGGCGGGCACGGCCGAGCCGATCACGATCATCCGATCGAAGCGGCGCTTCCAGGCCGCCTCGGGGCGCTGGTGGCGGTATTCGAACGAGACACCGCGGAGGATCAGGGCGAGCAGGATGAGCAGCAGCGGCAGGTAGAAGCCGCTGAACAGCGTCGCGTACCACTCCGGGAAGGCCGCGAACAGCGAGGCTCCGGCCACGATCACCCAGGTCTCGTTGAGGTCCCAGACCGGGCCGATGGTGTTGATCAGCACGCGCCGGTCGGTGTCGTCGCGGCCGAGGAAGGGCAGCGACATCCCGACGCCGAAGTCGAAGCCGTCGAGCACGAAGTAGCCGACGAAGAGGAAGCCGACGATGCAGAACCACAGGACTGTCAGATCCATCATGTCTCCCTAGTAGACCGTCGCCTCGTGGCGGACGTCGCCCGACTCCGGATCGGGTTCGGGCACGTCGTCCGGCCCCTTCTGGATGGCCTTCTTGATCAGCTTGAACTCGACCACGGCGAGGGTGCCGTAGATCGCGGTGAACGCGATCAGCGAGATCAGCACGTCGAGGCCCGTGATGCCGGGCGAGACCGCGTCGGAGGTCTTCAGCAGGCCGAACACGATCCACGGCTGCCGGCCCATCTCGGTGAACACCCAGCCCACGATCATCGCGCCGAGCGAGAGCGGGAAGGCCCAGACGGCCACTCGCCAGAGCCACCGCCAGCGCGGGCTGCGCCCCTTGCGGGTGAGCCAGAGGCCCACGACCGCGATGAGCACGTGCAGCATGCCGAGGCCGATCATCCAGCGGAAGGCCCAGTAGGTGACCCAGATGGTGGGGGTGTAGTCGCCCGGGCCGTAGAGCTGCACGTACTGCGCCTGCAGGTCGTTGATGCCCTCGACCGTGCCGTCGAAGGTGTGCGTGGAGAGGAAGCTCAGCAGGTACGGCACACGGATGCTGAACAACTCGTGCACCCCGTCGGGAGTGCCGAGCGTGAAGATCGAGAACGACGCATCCGCCCCGGTCGAGGTGCGGTAGAGCGCCTCGGCCGCCGCCATCTTCATGGGCTGCGTCTCCACCATCGCAAGTCCCAGCTGATCGCCCGACAGGACGGTGAGGATGCCCGCACCCACCATCATCCAGAGCCCGAACTTCAGCGCCGGGCGCATCGTCTCGAGGTGCTGGTTGCGGTAGAGGTGCCAGGCGGCGGTGGCGATGATGAGGCCCGCCGTCACCATGAAGCAGGCGAAGATCGTGTGCGGGAAGGCCGCGACCGCCACCTTGTTGGTGAGCAGCGCACCGATGTCGGTGAGTTCGGCGCGACCCTTCGCCTCGTTGATGTCGTAGCCGACCGGGTTCTGCATGAACGCGTTGGCGGCGATGATGAAGTAGGCCGAGAGGATGCTGCCGAGCGCCGTCACCCAGATGGTGGCGAGGTGCAGCTTCTTCGGCAGTCTGTCCCAGCCGAAGATCCACAACCCGATGAACGTCGCCTCGAGGAAGAAGGCGAGGAGGCCTTCGAGCGCGAGCGGGGCGCCGAAGACGTCGCCCACGAAGCGGGAGTAGTCGCTCCAGTTCATGCCGAACTGGAACTCCTGCACGATGCCGGTCACCACGCCCATGGCGAAGTTGATGAGGAAGATCTTGCCGAAGAAGCGGGTCAGCTGCAGGTACTTCAGGTGACCGGAGCGCACCCAGGCGGTCTGGAAGATCGCCACCGTGGTGGCCAGCCCGATCGTCAGGGGAACGAAGAGGAAGTGGTAGATCGTCGTCAACCCGAACTGCCAGCGGGAGAGCAGAAGCGGGTCGAGTAATTCGTTCACGGGGAACTCCTTGCGTCGACTCCGATTCTAGCTGCTTGTATACAAGCATCCAAACTGTCCGGAGATTCCCACCGAAGACCCGCTAAGGTTCTTGCATGCCCTGTGGAATACAGCAATGAACGAGCTGCTGTCCTGGCTCCTGGATACCGTGCAGTCGGTAGATCCCCTGGTCAGGACGGTCTTAGCGGGAGTCGCGATGCTGCTCGAGACCAGCGTGCTGATCGGGCTCGTGGTGCCGGGAGACACCGTCGTCCTGGTGGCTTCGACCGCCGTCGACGGCCCACTTGAATACACGTCCCTGGTGGTCGTGGTGGTGATCGGGGCGCTCTGCGGCGAGAGCATCGGCTTCGCCATCGGGCGCTGGTTCGGGCCGCGGTTGCGGGCGAGCCGGGTGGGCCGGCGGATCGGCGAGAAGAACTGGGTGCGGGCGGAGACCTACCTCGCCAAGCGCGGCGGGATCGCCGTGTTCCTGTCCCGGTTCATCCCGGTGCTGCACTCCCTCATCCCCCTCACGGTGGGGATGAGCCCGATGTCCTACCGCCGGTTCATGAGCTGGACCGTGCCGGCCTGCGTGCTCTGGGCGTTCGCGTACGTGTCGGTCGGGGCGTTCGCGGCCGGGTCGTACCGCGAGCTCTCCCGCGACCTGCACTGGGCCGGCTACGCCTTCGTGGCCGCCATCGCCCTGTTCGTGGTGGCGGTCTTCGTGGTGAAGAAACTCATCAACCGGGCGGAGGCGCGGCACATGGAGTCGGCGCCGGGCACGGACGAGGAGGGGGAGGGCGGGACGGTCTCGTAGCGGCGGGGCGCCGTCGGGGCTGACCCGCGCGCGGATCTGGACTATCGTCGGCGGCATGTGCCGCAACATCCGCTGCCTTCACAACTTCGAGCCGCCCACCACCGACGACGAGGTGCGGGAGGCCGCGCTGCAGTTCGTGCGGAAGGTGAGCGGGTCGACGCATCCGTCACGCGCGAACACACCTGCTTTCGAGGCGGCGATCGACGAGATCGCGGCGGCGACCCGCCGCATGCTCGACCAGCTCGTGACCGCGGCCCCTCCCAAGAGCCGCGAACTCGAGGCCGTAAAGGGCCGCGCCCGCCACGAGGCCCGCATGCAGCGCGAGGTCCGCCTCCGCACCGCCACCCCCACCGCCGCTGACGCGGCCGCGGCGCGGACTTCTCCAAACGAAACGGTGACCGCGGCCACATAGGGCCGCGGTCACCGTTTCATTTGGACTTGTCCGCACCACCGCGCACGAGATCACACGCAACGGGCCGTGCTCGACGAGCCAGGGTGAGGAGCTAGAACAGCTTCACCTTGGCCAGCCAGTTCTTCGCGATCGTGGCGGCCGACTCCTGGTCGTTGACGCTCTGCGAGTTGAGGTCGACGAGGTCTTCGGCCGTGAGGGCGGCGCTGACCTTGTTGATGACCTCGGTGACCTCGGGCGTCGCCGCGTCGGTGTTGATGAGCGGCACGACGTTCGAGGCGAGGAACAGGCCCTTCGGGTCGGCCAGGGTGACGAGACCCGAGGTCTTGATGTTCGGGTCGGCGCTGTAGATGTTCACCATCTGCACGGTGTTGTCTTTCAGCGCCTGGATGGTCAGTGGTCCGCCGGAGTCCTCGATCGGCGTGAAGCCGACGGTGACGTCGTAGGTGCTCTTGAGGCCGTCGGGCCCGTAGGGGCGCGTCTGCAGCTCGGAGTTGCCACCGAGCGTGATGGGGGTGGTGACCTTCGAGAGGTCGGCGAGGCTCGTGACGTTGTTCGCCTCGGAGAACTCCTTGGTGACGTTGTAGGAGTCCTGGTCGGTCGCGGGCGACTGGTCGAGCACCTCGAGGCCCTCGGGCAGCGCGCCGGCGAGCGCGGCGTACACGTCGTCGCTCGTCTTGGCGGTGGTGTCGGGCTCGTAGTACTGCAGCAGGTTGCCGGTGTACTCCGGGAACAGCTGCACCTCACCCGACTCCAGAGCGGGCAGGTAGGCGTCGCGCTGCCCGATGTTGAACTGGCGCGTCACCTCGATGTCGTTGGCTTCGAGCGCCTGAGCGTAGATCTCGGCGATGATCTCGTTGGAGTAGTACGCCTGCGACCCGATCACGATGGGGCCGGATGCTCCGTCGCTCGAATCCGATGTCGACGAGGTGTCGAGGGGATTACTCGACGCGCACCCTGCCAGCGCCACCACCGCACTGACCGCGACTAGCCCTGCGACGAGCCGGCCTTTCTTGATTGCTGTGAACATTGCTATTTCCCTTCTTGGATGGGGGATCCCACCGCCGCACGAGGTCGGGACGACACCGTGCGGACTTCTTTGATCTCCCGGGCGACGACGCCGCGGGGGACCACGAGTTTCTGGATGAGCGCGAAGACCCCTTCGAGGATCAGCGCGAGCAGTGTGACGAGTATGGAAGCGCCGAGGGTCTCGGAATAATTCCGGGTCGCCACCCCTTCGAAGATGAACGCGCCGAGCGCTCCCCCGCTGACGTAGGCGGCCAGCGTCGCCGTGGCGACCACCTGCAGCACGCCGGACCGGATGCCCCCGATCAGCAGTGGGAGACCGAGCGGCACCTCGACCTGCCGAACGATCTGCCCCTCGGTCATGCCCACCGCGCGCGCCGCGTCGATGGTCTTGCGGTCGACCGCCTCGAACCCCGCGTACGCTCCCGCGAGGATGGGCGGGATGGCGAGAATGACGAAGGTGATGAGCGGCGCCCGGAATCCGATGCCGAGGCCGAGGCCGAGGAGGATGAGGACACCGAGGCTCGGCAGCGCGCGGAAGCCGCCGGAGAGCGAGACCGCCACGTCGCGGCCGCGGCCGGTGTGCCCCACGAGGTAGCCGAGCGGGATGGCGATGATCGCCGCGATCGCGACGGCACCGAAGGTGTAGGCCAGCTGCTCGCCCAGTCGCGCGAACCATCCGCCGGGCCCCGTCTGGTTGGCGGGATCGAGGATCCAGGCGATGCCGTCGAGGATGAGGTTCACGACACGCCTCCCGACAGGAGCGCCGCCTGGCGGCGAGAGGCACGGGTGCTGCCGATGCGCTCACGTCTGCTCCAGGGCAGCACGACCCGGCCGAGCAGCACGAGGATCAGGTCGAACACCACGGCGATCACGAGCACCGCCACGATGCCCGTGATGACCTCGGCCGCGATGTTGCGCTGGAAACCGTTGATGAAGAGGTAGCCGAGGCTGGTCACCCCCACCACCGATCCGATGGTGGCAAGGCTGACCGTGCTGGCTGAGACGACCCGCAGCCCCGACAACAGCACGGGACCGGACAGCGGCAGTTCCACCCGCCAGAACCGCTGCCAGGCGGAGTAGCCCATCGCCGAGGCGGCCAGCAGGGTGTCTTTGTCGACGGATTCGAGCCCGTCGGCCGCGGTGCGCACCATCAGCGCCACGGCGTAGATGGTGAGCGCCACCGACACGTTCACCGAGGACAGCAGCGGCGTGCCGAGCACGATGGGCATGAAGATGAACAGCGGGAGCGAGGGGATCGTGTAGAGCAGGCCGAGGACCACGAGGATGGTGCCGCGCGACACCCGGTAGCGGTTCGCCACCCACGCGATGGGGATGGAGATGAGGAAGCCGATGACGATCGGCGGCACGCTCAGCGCGATGTGCGCGAGCGTCAGCTGCCAGACCAGCTCGAAGTTCGACTCGAGCCACTTCACGGCTGCAGCACTCCCGTGGGCGTGCCGTTCTCGTCGACCACCACGTCGCGCCCGCCGACCTTCTCGATGCGGAGCACCCGCTTGCCTTTGTCGGCGCCCACGAAGCTCGCCACGAAGTCGTCGGCGGGGTTCGCCAGGATCTCGGCCGGGGTGCCGACCTGCGCGATGTGCCCGCCCTTCTGCAGGATGACCACCTGGTGCCCGAGCAGGAACGCCTCGTCGATGTCGTGCGTGACGAACACGACCGTCTTGCCGAGCCCCTGCTGCAGCCGGATGGTCTCCTGCTGGAGCTCCGCCCGCACGATCGGGTCGACGGCGCCGAACGGCTCATCCATCAGCAGGATGTTCGGGTCGGCCGCAAGGCCCCGGGCAACGCCGACGCGCTGCTGCTGACCGCCGGAGAGCTGGCGGGGGTACTTGTCGGCCAGCGAGCGGTCGAGGCCCACCGTGTCGAGCAGTTCGAGCGCGTGCGCCCGCGCCTCCTTCTTCGGCACGCCGTTCAGCACCGGGACGGTGGCCACGTTGTCGATGACCTTGCGGTGCGGCAGCAGGCCGGAGTTCTGCATGACGTACCCGATGCGCCGCCGGAGCTTCACGGGTGCGAGCGCGGCGGTGTCTTCGCCGTCGATGAGGATGTGCCCGCTCGTCGGGTCGATCATGCGGTTGATCATGCGTAGGAGCGTGGTCTTGCCGCACCCCGAGGAGCCGACCAGCACCGTGGTCTTGCGGGGCGGGATGACGAGGTCGAACTCCTTCACGGCGACCGTTCCGTCGGGAAACTGCTTGGTCACCGAACGGAACTCGATCATCGCGGGGCCCTATCGTTCGCGGGGCGCGGACTGCGCCCCATCCCATCAACCCAAACACCTCCGCCCGTAAACGCAAAGCGCTTCGTCAGAGATCGTCATCTTCGCACGACCCTCCGACATCGTCACCGGCGCGACCGCCGGAGGAGCGCGATCACCGCCGCCGCCGACCCCGCCACCACGATCCCGGCCGCCAGATGGAGCGCGACGGCCACGCCGCTCTCCTCGGGGCTCAGCGGATGCTCGCCGGCCATCGCCGCGAGGGCTGCGACGGACAGCAGCCCGCGCGTGAGCGCACGGGACTCGATTCGGGGGCGCACGAGGATCATGCTGGAGCGCATCCATCACATCCACTACCCCATAAATGTGGTGATTATCTCGCAGGTGTAGCTAAACTGGCGCGATGAGTGCGCACACCCTCGAGTCCGCCCGCCGCGAAGCGCGCTCGCTGGCCGGGAGCGGGCTGCCCCTCGACACCTTCGTTCCCGCGTTGATCGACGCGCTCGAGCGGGCCGTGCCGTTCGACTCGGCCTGCTTCGCCACCACCGACCCGGCCACCGGCCTGTTCACCGGCGCCGTCAAGAAGCACATCGACGACGCCGAGCGCCTCAACTACGCGTTCTCGCTGCACGAGTACTCGACCGCCGACGTCAACCAGTTCATCGACCTCGCGACCCGCCCGAGCGGTGTCGGCGTGCTGCACGAGGACACCGGCGGCGATCCGCACCGGAGCGAGCGGTACCTCGAGATGCTCCGGCCGCACCTCGACGCCGAGCACGAGCTGCGCGCGGTCGCCCGGAGCGGCGGCGCCATGTGGGGCGCCTACGCGCTCTACCGCGCGCCGGGGAGCCGCGCCTTCACGAGCGACGAGGCCGGCTTCCTGGCGAGCATCGAGGGGATCGTGACGACGGGCATCCGCTCGGGCCTGGTGACCCAGGCGGCGCGTGCGGCCGCAGCCACCTCGACGCCCGCCGTGCTCACGGTCGACGGCGCAGGTCGCGTCGCGCAGGCCAGCCCCACCGCCGAGGCGCTCCTGCTCGAGCTGGGCGGCTCGCTCGAACGCCTGCCGGTCGCAGTGGCGTCGGTGCTCGGCGCCGTCACCTCCGCCGCCGCTCCGGGTGCGGCGCCCGCGGCGGTCCGCCTGCGGGTGCGAGCGGCGAGCGGATGCTGGTACCTGCTGCATGCCGCCCCCTTCCACCCGCTCGACGCAACAGGAGCGGGAACAGGAGCGCGAGCGCACGTGGTGACCATCGACGAGGCGACGAGCCCCGCCATCATCCCGCTGCTCATCGCGGCCTACGGACTGACCGCGCGCGAGGCCGACATCGTGCGCGGCATCCTGCGCGGCAACAGCACCAAGGCGATCGCCAGCAGCCTGCACCTGTCGGCCTACACGGTGCAGGACCACGTGAAAGCCATCTTCGACAAGACCGGCGTCTCGAGCAGACGCGAGCTGGTCGCGCAGGTCTTCTTCGCCCACCAGGTGGAGCATTTCGGCGCGGCTCCGCGCGCGACGGGGGCCAACATCCCCACCGTCTGACGCGCGCGCTATTCAGTGTTGCTATCTACCGGTAGTCGGCGTTACTATCTACTGGTAGTCAGCAACACTGAGTAGCGAAGAGAGGCGTCATGGCCAAACAGATGACCGAGATGCTGAAGGGCACGCTCGAGGGCATCGTGCTCGCGACCATCGCCCGGCAGCCGGCCTACGGCTACGAGATCACCGCCCGGCTGCGCGACGAGGGTTTCGCCGACATCGTCGAGGGCACCGTCTACGCGCTGCTGGTGCGCATCGAGCAGCGCGGCCTCGTCGACGTGACGAAGGTGCCCTCCGAGAAGGGCCCGCCCCGCAAGGTCTACTCGCTGAACTCCGCGGGCAGCGACTACCTCGACGAGTTCTGGCGCAGCTGGAACTTCCTCGCCGAACGCATCGAACAGCTCCACCACTACCGAGAAGGAGAATGACCATGGCGGCAAAATGGATCGAAGCCCTCACCGGCTCGCTCGAACAGAAGAAGCAGTACAAGCAGGCGATGGCCCGCATCGAAGCCCTGCCGGAGCCCTACCGCAGCTCGGCGAAGGCGCTCAACCGGTACTTCATGTACTACGGCGGCCTCACCGACGGCGACGCACTGGTCACGATGATCGGCGACCACGTCGACCTCTGGGATCGCGCCGCGGTCGACGGCACGCCCGTGCGCGAGATCGTCGGCGACGACCCGGTGGAGTTCGCCGAGACCTTCGCCGCCGCCTACTCGGCCACCCAGTGGATCGACAAGGAGCGCGCCCGCCTCGTCAAGGCCATCGACGACGCCGAACGGGGCGTGCCGCGATGAGCGCGACCGCCGAACCCGCCATCCGGGTGCGGGGGGTCACGAAGTCGTTCAAGGCGCTGCCGGTGCTCCGCGGCGTCGACTTCGACGTCGCCGCCGGCACCGTGTTCGCGCTGCTCGGCTCGAACGGGGCCGGCAAGACGACCCTGGTGCACATCCTCTCCACCCTCCTGAAGGCGGACGGCGGCAGCGCCAGCGTGCACGGCCACGACGTCGCCGATTCGCCCGAGGCGGTGCGGGAGTCGATCAGCCTCACCGGGCAGTTCGCGGCCGTCGACGAGGTGCTGAGCGGCCGGGAGAATCTCGTCCTCGTGGCGCGACTTCGGCACCTCAAGCAGCCCGGCGCCATCGCCGACGAGTTGCTCGCCCGTTTCTCGCTCACCGACGCCGCCCGCCGCAGGGCGGGCACGTACTCGGGCGGGATGCGCCGCCGGCTCGACATCGCGATGAGCCTGATCGGCGACCCGCCCGTCATCGTGCTCGACGAACCGACCACCGGGCTCGACCCGCAGGCTCGCATCGAGGTGTGGCAGACCGTCACGCAGCTCGCGGCGCGGGGCACCACGGTCCTCCTCACCACGCAATACCTCGATGAGGCCGAGCACCTGGCCGACCGCATCGCGATCCTGCACGAGGGCACGATCATCCAGAACGGCACCCTCGCCGAACTCAAGCAGTTGCTGCCGCCCGCCACCGTCGAGTACGTGGAGAAACAGCCCACGCTCGAGGAGGTCTTCCTCGCCCTGGTCGGGGCAGATGCCCGCACCAGCCGAAAGGAACCGCAATGACCGCCTTCGCCCTCTCCGACACGGGCACCCTCACCGGGCGCTCGCTCCGGCACATCCTGCGCAGCCCCGACACCATCATCACCACCGCGGTCACGCCCGTCGCCCTCATGCTGCTGTTCGTCTTCGTACTGGGCGGGGCGATCTCGACCGGGAGCGACGAGTCGTACGTGAACTACCTGCTCCCGGGCATCCTGCTCATCACCATCGCGTCGGGAGTCGCGTACACCTCGTACCGCCTGTTCCTCGACCTCAAGGGCGGCATCGTCGAACGGTTCCAGTCGATGCCGATCGCGCGCTCGAGCGTGCTCTGGGCGCACGTACTCACCTCGCTCGCCGCGAACCTGGTCTCGGTGGCGATCGTGATCGGGGTCGCGCTGCTGCTCGGGTTCCGCACCGGCGCGTCGCCGCTGGCCTGGCTCGCGGTAGCGGGCATCCTCGTCCTGTTCACGCTCGCCCTGACCTGGGTCGCCGTGATCGCGGGCCTCTCGGCGAAGAGCGTCGACGGTGCGAGCGCGTTCAGCTACCCGCTCATCTTCCTCCCCTTCATCAGTTCGGCGTTCGTGCCGACCGCCACGATGCCGGGGCCGGTGGCGTGGTTCGCCGAGAACCAGCCGGTGACCTCGATCGTGAACACGATGCGGGCGCTGTTCGCGGGGCAGCCCGTGGGTGCGGAGATCTGGGTCGCACTGGCCTGGCTGGCCGGAATCCTCGCCGTGGCCTGCGGCTTCGCGGTACTGGCCTATCGCCGGCGCCTGCGCTGACGCCCTGCAGGCTGGGGATGGCGTGTGCATCCGGCTCGGCCGGAGCCGTCACAGGGCATCCTGGAGGTATGGACACCATCTGGATCATCCTGCTGGCGGTTCTGGCCATCATCATTGCGCTCGGCGTCGCCATCGGCATACGGCGTCGGCGCAGCGGCGATTACCGTCCCACTCTGGAACACCGCGACCAGCCCTCGAGTCCGCACTCCGCGGTCGCCCCCGACGCGCCGCGCTTCACCGATCGCACGGGCGGCGGCGCCGGGTTCTGAGCTGAGAGGTCGGCGATCGCGGCCGGCTCGGGCGACGCTCGGGCGGCGCGGCGCGCCACCAGGGCCGGATGTTACCCTCGACGAGCGAACGGCGACCGAGTGGGTGAGGGGCGAGCATGGCGCAGGTGCGACACGGGCGGCAGACGACGCCGTCGGCGATCGGCTCGGTGCTGCGGTTCCTCGGCGTCGCCTTGGCCGTCGTCGCGATCAGCGCGGTGGCGGTGGTCGGCTATGCCGTCACGAGCGTCACGCAGACGATCAGCGACAACGCGGTCGACATCGGCGGTGAGACGCCCGCTCCACCTCCACCGTTCTTCGGCGCCTTCGAGGGCGGCTTCACGATGCTCGTGGTCGGCACCGACTACGACTCGAACCAGGGCGACGATTTCGGCGAGCGGGATGCGACCCTCAACGACGTCAATATCCTGTTGCACGTCTCCGCCGATCACCAGAACGCCGTGGTCGTGAGCTTTCCGCGCGACCTCGTGATCGCACATCCGGAGTGCACCGACCCCACCACCGGCGACGTGTACGACGCGATGAGTGCACAGCCGCTCAACGAGGCGTACAGCCGCGGCGGGCTCGGCTGCGTGGTCGACACGATCAGCTCGCTGACGGGTGTACCCATCCAATACGCCGCCTCCACCTCCTTCAAGGGCGTCATCGAGATGACGAACGCGGTGGGCGGCGTGGAGGTGTGCGCGGCCGACGACATCGCCGATCCCGACTCGGGCTCCTACCTCACGGCGGGACTGCACACCGTGCAGGGCCAGGAGGCACTCGCCTTCCTCCGCAACCGGCACGGTGTCGGCGACGGCAGCGACCTCGCGCGCATCGGCTCGCAGCAGCAGTACCTGTCGTCACTGCTGCGCAAGATCAAGTCGGAGAGCACCCTCGCCGACCCGGCGAAGGTCTACGGCCTGGCCCACGCCGCCGCGGCCAACATCATCCCGTCGCAGTCGCTGTCGGGACTCGACTCCATGGTCTCGCTCGCACTGACACTGAAGGACATCGACCTCAGCAAGGTCGTGTTCGTGCAGTACCCGGTGGCGGCGTACGTCGAAGACCCGAATAAGGTGCAGCCGGTGCAGAGTCTCGCCGATGAACTGTTCTCGCGGGTGCTCGCCGACCAACCCTTCTCTCTGCCCGCCGACTCCACCGTCACGGGGTCGACCGACGTGGATGCGCCGCCGGTGGAGACGCCCCCCACCGAGGCCGCGCCCCCGGCCAGCGACGCGCCGACGGATGCCGCGGCCACGCCCGACGTGATCGAGGGCCTGAAGGGCCAGACCGCGGCCGAGCAGACCTGCGCGAACGCCTTCTCCGGCTGAGCCGACCGCCGGTCGTGGTGCCGGGAGGCTCGACGACTCTGCGCGCATCGCGGGCGCGTCGTCGCGGCGATGTCGGATGCTCTGGTTAGCCTCGGAAGGCAGCATCCGACACCAGAGAAGAGCACCATGCCCGGCTTCGCCACGATCGATTTCGAGACCACGGGCTTGTTCCCGGGCCGGAGCGACCGGGCGGTCGAAGTGGCTGTGGTGCACTCCGATGCCGACGGCACGATCACCGGTCGATGGGACACCCTGATCAATCCGGGGCGCGACCTCGGTCCGCAGCACATCCACCGCATCAGCGGCTACGAGGCGCGTCAGGCGCCGAGCTTCGCCGAGATCGCACCGCGGTTGCTCGAACTGCTCTCGGGGCGGGTCGTGGTGGCGCACAACGCGAGCTTCGACCTGCGGTTCCTGCTCGCCGAGCTGGCCCGCATGGGCTATCGGCACGGGCCCGAGGTGGTGAGCCTCTGCACCATGCAGTTGGCCGGCCGCTTCCTGCCCGGGTCGCGGCGGTCACTGGCCGCCTGTTGCGCGACCTTCGGCATCGACCTCGACGGGGCGCACCGGGCATCCGTCGACGCCGGGGCCACCGCGCAGCTGCTGGCGGCCTACCTCGACCACTCAGGCGAACGCTCCGGGTGGCAGGAGTGCCTGGCCCGCGGTGCCGAACACGAATTCGCCCGGCTGCCGGGCTCAGGCGTCGAATGGTTCCCGCGCGAGCGCGCCTGGCCGGCGGGGCGGATGCGCGCGGGCGGCGACCGCGAAGGGGGCCAGGCCCGGCGTGCTGTGCGGTTCGAAGCCGACTTCGGGCCCACTGCGGGCCGGGCGCCGCACGGTCTCGCGCTGGGAGCGGGCGACCAGGTGGCCCTCACCGGGTCGATGTCGCGCCCGCGCGAGGAATGGAACGCCATCCTCGCGGGCAACGGCGTGGTGCCGCGCAGCTACGTCACGAAGGCGGTGAAGCTCGTGGCCGCCGCCGACCCCGACTCCCTCTCGACGAAGGCCCGCCGCGCCCGCGCCTACGGCATCCCCGTGGTGAGCGAGCGCGCCCTCACCGCACTGCTCGGCCTCTGACCGACGGAGCGTCGCGTGCGGAACGCGCGCAGGCGAGTAGGGTCGGCCGCATGTCGACCGAACCGCCGCCCACTCTTCCGCCCGAGCCACCCACACCGCCGCCCGGCGCGCCGAGCGACCCGCCGCAGGCACCGCCGGAGCCGCCGCAGTTCTAGGCGGCCCGTCCGCAGCCGGGTGGGTGCCTCCGGTGGGCGTGCCGATCAGTGCGTCCGGTCAGTGCCCGATCGGCACACCCTCGGGCGAGCCCCCGGCCTCCTCGTCGAGCACGCGCTGCTCCTCGGGCGTCAGTGCGGCGGGCCGCCGCACGAAGAACGCCGCCACCACGCCGAACAGCGAGATGATCGCTCCGCACAGGAACGCGGCCTGGATGCCCGCGGCCGACGCCGACACCTCCGACGCGCCCTGCGCGACGTGACTCAGCGTCACGCCCGACATCACCGCGATGAACAGCGCGGTTCCGGATGCCCCGGCCAGCTGCTGCACCGTGCCCACGATCGCCGAGCCGTGCGAGTACAGGCGCGGCTTGAGCGCGCCGAGACCCGCGGTGAACAGCGGTGTGAACATCAGCGCGAGGCCGATGCTGAGCGTGACGTGCGCCACCAGCACCCACCACATCGAGGTGTTCTCGTTCACCATGGTGAGCCCCCAGAGCACGCCGGACACGATGATCGACCCGGGTACGAGCAGCACGGTCGGCCCGTAGCGGTCGTAGAGCCGCCCGACGAACGGCGCCAGGGCACCCATCACGAGCCCGCCCGGCAGGAGCAGGAGGCCCGTGGTCAGCGCGTCGAGCTTCAGCACGTTCTGCATGAAGAACGGCAGCACGATGATGGTGCCGAACAGGGCCATCATCGACACCGCCATGAGCAGGATGGCGACCGTGAACGTGCGCGCCTTGAAGGTGCGCAGATCGAGCAGCGCCCGGTCGGTGCGCTGCAGCACCAGCTGGCGCAGCACGAAGGCGGCGAGTGCGACGACGCCCACGATCAGGGGCAGCCAGCTGCCCATGAACGTGGCGGATGCCCCACCGATGTTGCTCAGGCCGTAGACCAGTCCGCCGAAGCCGAACGCCGACAGGATGATCGAGAAGACGTCGATCGGCACCGCACGCGGCTCGGTGACGTTGCGCACGCGCACGGCGCCGAGAATGAGCGCACCGATGGCGATGGGCAGCACCAGGATGAACATGAAGCGCCAGCTCAGCGTGCTGAGGATGATGCCCGAGATGGTGGGCCCGATGGCCGGTGCCACCGAGATGACGATGGAGATGTTGCCCATCGTGCGCCCGCGAGTGGCCGGCGGCACCAGGGTCATCACGGTCGTCATCAGCAGCGGCATCATGATGGCGGTGCCCGAGGCCTGCACGACACGAGCGGCCAGCAGCACCTCGAACCCGGGCGCGAGCGCGGCGATCAGGGTTCCGGCGCTGAACAGCGACATGGCCGTGATGAAGATCGGCCGCGTGTTGAAGCGCTGCAGCAGGAACCCGGTGATGGGGATGACCACCGCCATCGTCAGCATGAAGGCGGTGGAGAGCCACTGCGCCGCCACCTCGGTGATGCCGAGGTCGACCACGAGGTGCGGGATCGCCACACCCATGATGGTCTCGTTGAGGATGACGACGAAGGTCGCCACGAGCAGCAGGTTGATGACGAGCCGGTTGCGGCGGCCGGTGCCGTCCACATCGGCGGCGGCGCGCTCGCCGGCGCCGGCAGGGGCGGCACCGGGCGGCGGGAGCTCGGTGGTGGGTACGGAACTATCGGTCACGAAGGTGTCCTGTCGAGATCGTGGGGAGGCAAGAGGATCGGCGATGCCGCTGTCAAAGGAGAACGCGGGAGGTACTCTGCCGTATTCCACCGACATTCGGTTCCAGAAGATGTGAACAGTGTACACATCCTCCGGATGAAGAGCTACCCGCAGATCGATCTGCGGAGACTCTCGAGCAGGTAGTTCCACCCGGGGTCGATCTCCCGGTCCAGAGCACTTCCCGGCACGACCCCGGAGTGGGAGAGCGTCACCCGCGTCCGCTCGCCATCCGCCAGTCCGTCCACGCGTTCCAGCAGCCAGTCCACCCGCGTGCCTGCGTGGCCGGGCACGTCGTCCGACCAGACCGGGTGCAGGGTGGTGGACAGCCGATGCGGCGGGTCGGCGACCAGCACCGTGCCCAGCTCGTAGGGCAGGCCGTCCTCACCGAGGTAGGTGATGGGCGCGCCGACCTCCCAGGTCGACTCGACCGTGTTCGCGAACCACCACTCGGTGGTGTACTCGGGCGACGTCAGCGCCGCCCACACCCGAGCGGGCTCTGCGTCGATCACCAGCGTGAACGTTCGAGTCACCGTGCCATCTGCCGTGGTCATGGCAGCCATTCTCCTCTTGCGGTGGTCTCGCGCGCAGCACTAGCCTGCTCTCCAGCAGCTGGGACGCGTGGCGCACCCTGTTCGAGGAGAACGGATTCTCCACCGTCACCCCCGGCTGGCCCGACGACCCGGAGAGCGTGGCCGAAGCCCGCCGCGATCCGGACGTCTTCGCCCACAAGATGGTGAAGCAGGTCACCGAGCACTACCTCGAGGCGATCGACGCCCTCACGCTCTCCCCCGCCGTCGTAGGGCACTCCTTCGGCGGGCTGATCGCGCAGAAGATCGCCGGCGAAGGGGCGAGCGAGGCCACCGTAGCCATCGACCCGGCACCGTTCCAGGGTGTACTGCCGCTGCCCTTGTCCTCGCTCAAGTCGTCGGCCCCCGTGCTCGGCAACCCGCTCAACTTCGGCAAGGCGGTCTCACTCATCTCGAGGAGTTCACCTACGGCTGGGCGAACAACCTCGACGCCGACGAGGCGAAGGAGCTCTGGGAGACCTACCACGTCGCCGCCTCCGGCGTCCCGCTGTTCCAGGCAGCGACAGCCAACTTCAACCCGTTCACCGAGACGAAGGTCGATTCGAAGAACCCGCGCCGCGGGCCGCTCCTCATCATCTCCGGAGCCGCCGACAACACCGTGCCGCCGGCCATGACCGAGGCGGCCTACCGCATCCAGAGCAAGAACCCCGGCGTCACGGAGTACCTCGAGATCGAGGGCCGAGGCCACTCGCTCACCATCGACCACGGCTGGCGGGCGGTGGCCGACGAGGCCCTCGCATTCCTCACGAAGCAGACCGCCAACAACTGACCCAGCGCCCCCGGCGCAAACGGGCGTAGGCCCCGAGCCTGTCCCCGGCGACGTCATCGGCGCCGGAGGCTCGGGCCTGCGCCCGTTCTTGTGCGCGCCCACGCACCACGGTAGGCGTATCGTTAGTTTATATACATCAAGTAACTGACGCAGACGACTCGCGGAGCGCATCCGATGACCCAGCCCACCCGTTTCCTCAGCAAGGACCACCCCCGCTACAAGTGGGTCGCCCTCAGCAACACCACGCTCGGCATGCTGATGGCCACCATCAACTCCTCCATCGTCATCATCTCGCTGCCCGCGATCTTCACCGGCATCGACCTCGATCCGCTCGAGGCGGGCAACATCAGCTACCTGCTCTGGATGCTCATGGGCTACATGCTCGTGACCGCGGTGCTCGTGGTGAGCTTCGGCCGGCTCGGTGACATCTACGGCCGGGTGAAGATCTACAACCTGGGTTTCGTCGTGTTCACGGTGGGCTCGATCGCCCTCGCCTTCGATCCGTTCCAGGGCGGGGCCGGTGCCTTGTGGCTGATCGGTTGGCGGCTCGTACAGGGGGTGGGCGGTGCGATGCTGTTCGCGAACTCCACCGCCATCCTCACCGACGCCTTCCCCGTGCACCGGCGCGGCATGGCACTCGGCATCAACCAGGTCGCCGCAATCGCGGGCAGCTTCATCGGACTCATCGTGGGCGGTCTCCTCGCGGTCGTCGACTGGCGAGCCGTCTTCTTCGTGAGCGTGCCGATCGGGATCATCGGCACGATCTGGTCGTACAAGTCGCTGCACGAGGTGGGCACCAGGAACCCCGGCAAGCTCGACTGGCCGGGCAACCTCGCGTTCGCGGTCGGGCTCACCGCCGTGCTCGCCGGCATCACCTACGGCATCCAGCCCTACGGAAGCAGCTCGACCGGCTGGACGAACCCCTGGGTACTCGCCGCCATCGTCGTCGGGCTGCTGGTGCTGGCCGGGTTCGTGGTCATCGAGCTCCGGAGCGCGGCGCCGATGTTCGAGATGCGGCTGTTCCGCATCCGCGCCTTCGCCATGGCGAACCTCGCCGGTCTGCTCGCCGCGGTCTCCCGCGGTGGTCTGCAGTTCATGCTGATCATCTGGCTGCAGGGCATCTGGCTTCCACTGCACGGGTACGCCTACGAAGACACACCGCTCTGGGCGGGCATCTATCTGCTGCCGATCACCGTCGGCTTCCTCATCGCCGGCCCGGTCTCGGGCATCCTCTCCGATCGCTTCGGTGCCCGCTTCTTCGCCACCGCCGGGCTCCTCGTCACCGCCGCCGCCTTCGTGGCGCTGCTCGCCATCCCGGTGAACTTCGAATACTGGCAGTTCGCGCTCATCACCCTCGTCTCGGGGCTCGGATCGGGCATGTTCAGCGCGCCCAACCGCACCGCGATCATGAACAGCGTGCCCGCCAACCAGCGCGGCTCCGCGTCGGGCATGGCCGGCACGGTGCAGAACGCGGGCACCTCGCTCTCGATCGGCATCTTCTTCTCGCTGATGATCGTGGGCCTCGCCGCCACGCTGCCGCAGAGGCTCACCGACGGTCTCACGTCCCACGGGGTCCCGGCTGCGGCGGCCCAGCAGATCGGGGCCCTCCCGCCGGTGGGCAGCCTGTTCGCCGCCTTCCTCGGCTACAACCCCATCGAGAGCCTGCTCGGCCCGACCGGCGTCCTCGACCAGCTCTCCGCGTCGAACGCCGGGGTGCTCACCGGCAAGGAGTTCTTCCCGCAACTGATCTCGGGGCCGTTCCACGCCGGACTCGTCGTCGTGTTCACGGCCGCCGCCGTGATGAGCGTGATCGCTGCAATCGCCTCGCTCAGTCGGGGCAAGAAGTTCCTGCATGTGGAAGACTCGACGGTACCCGCCCGATTGGTGACCGAAAGTCAGAACCGATGACGAATGAACCCGACCAGGACCGAGCTGAGATCGCCGCGCGCCTCGCGCTCTCCGTGGGGCGGCTGAACCGGCGCATCCGGGCCACCAGCGACACGCTCACCCCGGGCCAGATCTCGGCGCTGTCGACCATCGTGCGCAACGGTCCCATCCGTCCGGGTGACCTCGCCCGGGTGGAGCGCGTCGCGGCCCCCACCATCACGCGGCTCCTGGCCGATCTCGAGACGAAGCGACTGGTGACCCGCACCGCCGACCCCGACGATGGGCGTTCCTTCTTCGTCGAATCCACCGACGCCGGTGCCGAAGCCATCCTGCGGGCACGCAGCGAGCGCGCCGAGCACGTGCTCGAACTGTTCGAGGAGCTCACCGACGAGCAGATCGACCAGCTCGCCGGGGCGCTCGACGCCCTCGACGTCGCCGCCGGCCTGCAGGAGAACCCCGCGCCCGACGAGTCCTGACCCGCCGTTCGGCGGCCGTCAGGAGACGGGGTTCGAGAGCACCCCGAGGCCCGAGATCTCGATCTCGACGGTGTCACCCGCGACCATCGGCCCCACACCGGCCGGCGTGCCGGTGAGGATGACGTCGCCCGGCAGCAGGGTGAACGCCGCCGAGGCGTACGCCACGATCGCGGGCACCGAGTGGATCATGTCGCTGAGTGGCGCACTCTGCTTCAGCACCCCGTTGAGGCGGGTCTCGAGAGCAGCGGATGCGAGGTCGAACTCGGTCTCGATCACCGGCCCGAGCGGGCAGAAGGTGTCGAAGCCCTTGGCCCTGGCCCACTGCCCGTCGGCGGCCTGCAGATCGCGGGCGGTCACGTCGTTCGCGATGGTGTAGCCGAAGATCACGCTGGCCGCGTCGGCGGCCGCGACGTTCTTCGCGACGCTGCCGATCACGACGGCGAGTTCACCCTCGAAGTCGACACGATCGGACTGCGGCGGCCGCACGATGCGGTCGCCCGGGCCGATGACCGCGGTGTTGGGCTTCAGGAAGAGCAACGGCTCCGCGGGGGCCTCGCCGGTGTTCATCTCGGCCACGTGGTCCTGGTAGTTCTTGCCGACCGCGACCACTTTCGAGCGCGGGATGACCGGTGCCAGCAGCGTCGCATCCGCCAGCGGCACGCGCTCGCCCGTGGTGTCGAACCCCGCGAACATCGGGTCGCCGTTCAGCACCACGAGGTCGGTGCCATCGCCCTCTCCCTCGTCGAGGATGCCGAAGTTGATGGCACCGCCATGACTGAACCGCGCGATCTTCATGGGCTACGCGTCCAGTCTCGTCAGCCAGCCGTGCCGGTCGGGGCGGCGGCCGTACTGGATGTCGGTCAGCTCTTCGCGGATCGACAGCGTCACCTCGCCGGCCGGCGCGTTCTCGTCGCCGATGGTGCCCTCGGGCGACTTGAGGGCCGAGATGGGGGTGATGACCGCGGCCGTGCCGCAGGCGAACACCTCCGTGATCTCGCCCGACTCCACGCCGTCACGCCACTCCTCGATGGTGACGTCGCGCTCCTCCACCGTCAGCCCGCGGTCGTGGGCGAGCTGGATGATGCTGTCGCGGGTGATGCCCTCGAGGATGGTCCCGGACAGCCGCGGGGTGACGATCCTGCCGCCCCGGTGCACGAAGAACACGTTCATGCCGCCGAGCTCGTCGACGTGCTGCCCGGTCTCGGCGTCGAGGAAGAGCACCTGTGCGCAGCCGTGCTCGTAGGCCTCCTGCTGCGGCAGCAGCGAGGAGGCGTAGTTGCCGCCGCATTTGGCCGCACCCGTGCCGCCACGGCCGGCCCGCGAGTACTCGGTCGAGAGCCAGATCGACACCGGCGCGACACCGCCCGTGAAGTAGGCCCCGGCGGGGCTCGCGATGACGTAGTAGCCCACCTTCTGCGAAGGCCGCACGCCGAGGAACGACTCGTTCGCGATCATGAACGGGCGGATGTAGAGGCTCGTCTCGGGCGCATCCGGAACCCAGGCGCCGTCGACGGCGATGAGCTGCCGCAGCGACTCCACGAAGTCCTCGGTGGCGAGCTCGGGCAGCGCGAGCCGGCGGGCGGAGTTCTGCAGGCGCTCGGCGTTCTTCTCGGGCCGGAAGGTCCAGATGGAGCCGTCGGCGTGCCGGTAGGCCTTCAGGCCCTCGAAGATCTCCTGGGCGTAGTGCAGCACCGCGGCGGCGGGGTCGAGCTGCAGCGGGCCGTACGGGATGACGCTGGCGTTGTGCCAGCCCTCGGTGACGGTCCAATCGATCTGCACCATGTGGTCGGTGAAGTGCTTGCCGAAGCCGGGGTCGGCCAGAATGACCTCGCGTTCGGCCTCCGCCCGCGCATCCTGCGAGGGTGTCAGCTCGAACTGGAGGGGGAAGGTGGAGGTCGGTGCGATGGTCATGATCAGCCTGTCTCTGGTGATGCGTCGTCAGTGGGTCTCGGGGGCCGGTGCGGCGAGTGCGGCGGCGATCGCGTCGCCGATCGCGGCGGTGGCGCGAGGTGAGCCGTCGCGGCCGGCGATGTCGGTCACGACGGCGGTGCGCACGCGCGTCGCCTGCTCGGGCAGTCCGAGGTGGTCGAGCAGCAGGGCGACCGAGAGGATCGCGGCCGTGGGATCGGCCTTCTGCTGCCCCGCGATGTCGGGAGCGGAGCCGTGCACCGGTTCGAACATCGAAGGATACGTGCCGTCGGGGTTGATGTTGCCCGAGGCCGCCAATCCGATCCCGCCGCTGATTGCGCCGGCCAGGTCGGTGAGGATGTCGCCGAAGAGGTTGTCCGTGACGATGACATCGAATCTAGCAGGGTCGGTGACCAGGAAGATGGTCGCAGCGTCGACATGGAGGTAATCGACGGCCACTTCTGGGAAGGTGGCCCCCACCTCGTCGACGATGCGCTTCCACAGCCCGCCCGAGAAGGTGAGCACGTTGGTCTTGTGCACGAGCGTCAGCTTCTTGCGCCGAGCGGATGCGCGGGTGAACGCATCCCGCACCACGCGCTCCACCCCGTAGGCGGTGTTCACCGACACCTCGGTCGCGATCTCGTGCGGGGTGCCGGCGCGCAGCACGCCGCCGTTGCCGACGTACGGGCCCTCGGTGCCTTCGCGCACCACGACGAAGTCGACGTCGCCATGAGCGGCCAGGGGGCTGGGCACGCCGGGGTAGATCGTGGTGGGCCGGAGGTTCACGTAGTGGTCGAGCGCGAAGCGCAGCTTCAGCAGCAACCCGCGCTCGATGTTCGCGTCGGCCAGGCGCGGGTCGCCCGGCACTCCCCCGACCGCGCCGAGCAGAATGGCGTCGTGGCCGGCGATCGCGGCGAGGTCGTCGTCGGTGAGCACGTCGCCCGTCTCGAGGTACCGCGCGGCACCGAGCGAGAACGTGGTCTTCTCGAACGCCACGTCGCCGCCCGCTGTGACGGCGTCGAGCACCTTCACCGCCTCGGTGACGACCTCGGGGCCGATCCCGTCACCGGGAATGAGTGCAAGTCTGATCGTTCGCGCCATGCACCCAGATTAGTCGTCGCGACGAGGTGCGATCCGCCGCCCCTGGAGTTCTCGCGCCCGCCTGCCGAGGAATGCCCGGATGGCGCCGTTGGGCTCGCCCTCGAGCGCTCGGGCGTAGGCGTCCGCCGCTTCCGCCGGGCGGCCCGCCCGGCGGAGGAGATCGGCGCGCACCGCCCAGAGCTGGCGGGTGAAGGCCGGGCCCGACGCATCCGCCATCAACTCGTCGACGGCCGCCAGGGAGTCGTCGAGGCGGGCACCGGCGAGGTACGAGCGGGCGACGAGCCGATTGAGGCACGCGGCCGGCGAGGGCCACGACGCGACCAGGGCGTCGTAGAGCGAGACGATGGAGACCCAGTCGGTGGCCGCCCAGGAGGGCGCTTGCGAGTGCAGGCCCGAGATGCCGGCCTGCAGCGCGAACCGCCCGCGACCGGCCAACGCGATGGTCGCCTGAGCGAGGCCCTCCTCGATCATCGCGGTGTTCCAGCGCGAACGGTCGGCCTCGTCGAGCGCCACCACCTCCCCCGCGGCATCCGTTCGCCCGGGCGCCCGGGCCTCGGTGAGCAGCAGCAGGGCCAGCAGGCCCCGCGCCTCGAGATGGCGGGGCCGCAGCCGCACCATTGAGCGCGCCAGCGACAGCGCGCTCGCCGTGGTGACCGAGCGGCTGATCTCGTCGCCCGCCAATGCCGTGTGCCCCGCCGTGTAGAGCAGGTAGACGATCGAGAGCACGTCGTCGGTGCGCTCGGCGAGTTCCGCGGCATCCGGTTGCTCCAGACGGATGCCCGACGACTGGATGCGCTTCTTCGCCCGCGTCAGCCGCGCCGCCATGGTGGCCGGCTTCACGAGCAGCAACTCGGCGATCTCATCGGTCGACACGCCGCAGACGGCACGCAGCGCGATGGCGAGGCGCGCATCCTCGCTGAGTTCGGGCCGGCAGGCCAGGAAGAGCAGCTGCAGCCGGTCGTCGTCGATCGAGACGGCGAACGGATCGGCGCCCACCTGCTCCGCGGCGGCCGCCTCACGGTCGGCCGCCTCCGCCGCGAGGCGGCCGAAGTGGCGCACGAATCCGGCCTCGCGGCGCATCCAGTCCACCGCGATGTGCTTGGCGGTGGTGGTGATCCACGAGGCCGGGTTGCGGAGCTCAGGCTCTGCCGTGGCCCGCGCGAACGCCTCCTGCACGGCGTCCTCGGAGAGCTGGAGGTCGCCGGTGAACCGGAGCACGCTGCCCAGGATGCGAGGCCACTCCTCGCGGAAAGCGTGCTCCAGCGCGCCGGTGCTGCGGGGCATCCGTCGACCGTCAGCCGGCGGCGGCTCGTCCATCGGCGTGCATCACGGGGTGTCCATCACGGGGAAGAGTTCGAGGACGCCCTCGGTGGGCACGAGGGCGGCGAGCTCACGCGCCTGCTGCTCGTTCTCGACTGCGATCTTGTAGTAGCCCGAGATGACCTCCTTGGTCTCGGTGAACGGTCCGTCGGTGAACACGGCCGGCGCCCCGTCGCGCGCGGGGGTGATGCGCACCGCCTTGTCGCTGGATTCGAGGGCGTCGCCACCCAGCACCTGTCCGCCCGCCGCGGCCACGGCCTGCGCGAACGCGCCGTGCTCCTGCATGGCGGCGGCCCACTGTTCCTCGGTGACCGCCGACGAGTCCCACTGCGGCTCGCGGATGAGAACGATGTATTCCTTCATGATGCCTTCTCCTTCTGTTCCGTCAGAATGTGTCAAGCGACATCCATACGACGAACGCTAGCTGCCGAAATCGACAGCCGAGAAGGATCTCTTCGGGAATTACTCGTCCGTGACGTCGATCTCGCGCATCAGGTCGGCCTGGATCGCATCCTGCAGCGTGGCGAGCAAGCCGTCGGGCACCGGGGAGTCGACCGTCAGCACGCTGAGCGCCTGGCCGCCGGCCTCGTGGCGGGCGATCTGCATGCCGGCGATGTTGACGGATGCCTCGCCGAACTCCTTGCCGTAGACCGCGACGATCCCGGGCCGGTCGGTGTAGAGCATCACGATGAGGTGCTTCGCGAACGGCACCTCGACGTCGTAACCGTTGATCTCGACGATCTTCTCGATCTGCTTGGTGCCGGTCAGGGTGCCAGAGACCGAGATCTGCGAGCCGTCGCTCAGCGCGCCGGACAGGGTGATGACGTTGCGGTACTCCTCCGAGACCGGCTCGGTGATGAGCCGAACGGTCACGCCGCGCTGCTCGGCGAGCAGCGGAGCGTTGACGTAGGACACCGTTTCGCTCACGACGTTGGTGAACACGCCCTTGAGGGCGGCGAGCTTCAGCACGCTCACGTCGTAATCGGCCAGTTCGCCCTTCACGACGACGTCGACCGAGGTGAGCGGGCTCTCGGCGAGGCCCGAGAACACCTGCCCGAGCTTCTCCACCAGGGGGATGCCGGGGCGCACGTACGGGTCGATGACCCCGCCGGCCACGTTGACCGCATCCGGGACCAGCTCGCCGGAGAGGGCCAGCCGCACCGACTTCGCCACCGACACGCCCGCCTTCTCCTGCGCCTCGTCGGTCGAGGCGCCGAGGTGCGGGGTGACGACGACGTTCGGCAGCGCGAGGAGCGGCGAGTCCTTCGGCGGTTCGCTCACGAACACGTCGAGGCCGGCGCCGGCGATCGTGCCGGCGGTGAGGGCGCGGTGCAGCGCCTCCTCGTCGATCAGGCCGCCACGAGCCACGTTCACGATGAACGCGGTCGGCTTCATGCGTGCGAGCTGCTCGTCGCTGATCATGCCCGTGGTCTCGGGCGTCTTCGGCATGTGGATGGTGATGAAGTCGCTCTGCTCGAGCAGCTCGTCGAGGGTCACCAGGGTGACGCCGAGCTGCTGCGCCCGGGCACTCGTGACGTAGGGGTCGTAGGCGATGACGTTGACGCCGAAGGCCTGCAGGCGCGCGGTGATGAGCGCTCCGATGCGGCCGAGACCGATGATGCCGACCGTCTTCTCGTAGAGCTCGACACCGGTGTAGGCGGAGCGCTTCCACTGCCCCTGCGCGAGCGCGGCGTGGGCGGCTGGGATGTGCCGGGCGAGGCTCAGGATGTGCCCGACGGTGAGCTCGGCCGCCGAGATGATGTTCGAGGTCGGCGCGTTCACCACCATGACACCGGCGGTGGTGGCGGCCTTGATGTCGACGTTGTCGAGCCCCACGCCCGCGCGGGCGACGACCTGCAGCTTCGGCGCCGCGGCGATCGCCTCGGCGTCGACCTTCGTCGCCGAGCGCACGAGCACCGCGTTGGCGTCGGCGAGCGCCGCCAGCAGTGCGGGGCGGTCGGTGCCGTCGACGTTGCGCACGTCGAAGTCGGGCCCGAGAGCGTCGACGGTGGCGGGGGACAATTCTTCGGCGATCAGCACGACCGGCTTCGACACGGATCGGGTCCTTCGGTTGGTCTGGTGGGAGCCCCTCAAGCGTAGTGCAGGCAGAATGAGGCCATGGACTCTGTGACGTTCGGCGTCGGCGTGCTGGTGCTGCGCATCCTGATCGCCGTGGTGTTCATCGGCATGGGGGTGAACCACTTCGTGCCGCGGTCGGCGCGCACGATGGCGGCCATGATCCCGCCGTGGCTGCGGCCGGATGGACGGGTCACTCCCCTGACGCTGGTCTACGTCACCGGGGTGTGCGAGATCGCGGGCGGGCTCGGGCTGCTGTTCCCACCCACGCGGATGCTCGCGGGCGTCGCACTGGTTGTGTTCCTCGCCTGCGTCTTCCCGGCCAACGCCTACGCGGCGCGGCACCGCGAGCGCTTCGGTGCGCTGGCGGTGCCCCTGGTGCCGCGCCTGATCGGCCAGCTGGTGCTGGCGGCGCTGGTGCTCGTCGTCGCCTTCTTCTGAGCCGGGCGGGCTCGCCTGCACCCGCTCAGACGCCGAGGAACTCCAGCACGTGCGGGGCGACCAGCTCGGGCCGCCCCCGCTCGGCGCGGTTCTGCGTCGCGCTGTGCCACTGGCCGTCGAGCACGGTGTGCCGCGCGCCGGGGATGCGCTGCGCGAGCGCGGTCGCGGCGCCCTTCAGGTAGGGCCGCGTCGCCGACCCCGAGAGCACGAGCGTGCGGGCGCTGACGGCACGGAACTCGTCGACGCGGTCGGCGTTCTCGCGCACGATCCCGAAATCGGCACTCACCGCCCGGGCGCGTTCGGCGAATTCCGGATCGCGCAGCATGCGCCCCGACGCCGCGGCGAGCACAGGTACCGGGAGGCCGAACATCCACGGCGGTCCCATCTGGGCGATCTTCATGGCGAGCGCCATCGCGGTCGGCAGGCGGCCCTCGGCCACCGCAGCGTCGAAGCGCGGGAGCAGACCGAGATCGGCCGACCCGTCGATCACGAGCGGGGGCTCGAACAGCACGAGCTCGTCGATGTCGGCACTCGCGATGCCCGCGCGCGCCGCGATGATCCCGCCCGAACTGACGCCGAGTACGACTCGCGACCCGGTTGCGGCGAGCACCGCGCGCAGATCGTCGACCTCGCGCTGAGTGTGGGGCGCTCCCGACTGCGGGCTGCTCGCGCCGTGCCCGCGGCGGTCGATCAGGTGCACGGTTCGCCGCTCGGCGAGCAGCTCCGCGAGTTCGAGCTGGCTGGCCGCCGACTGCATCGCGCCGTGAACGATGGCGAGGCCGGGACCGGTGCCGAGGGTGCGGTAGGCGATTCGCGCGCCGTCGGCCGCGATGGCGATGGCTTCGATGGGCGTGATCACGCATTTATCTTAGTTGTTAAGATAAATGCGTGACAAGATGAGTCGTGCCCGATTCGGATGTCCGTCGCGAACTCATCGCCACCCTCACCCTGCTCGGCGAGATCGACTCCACCCAGACCGCGCACTTCCATCAACTGGCCGCCGCACAAAACGGACTCGGCGTGACCGACATGAAGGCGCTGAGCATCCTGCTGCGCGAAGGCCCGCAATCGGCCGGCGACCTCATGACGCGCCTCGGCGTCACCTCGGGGGCGGTGACCGGCGTGATCGACCGATTGCGCAGCAAGGGCCTCGCCCGACGCGACACCCACCCGACCGATCGGCGCCGGGCGGTCGTCTCCGCCGATGAAGCGGCACTGGCCGAGCGCGAGAACATCTACGCCGGCATCGGCGCGGCCTTCGAGCGACTCTACGCAGGGTACTCACTCGAGGAGTTGCGATTCCTCGAGCGGCACCTGAGGGCATCCGTCGAGATCACCCGAGCGGAGACCGAGGCGCTGGCCGCCCGCGAACGCGCCGAATGACGATGCTCAGGATGCGCTGGCGAGCACGAGGATGTCGAGCGAGATGACCGAGACCACGGCGAACCCGACGACGAACACGACCACCCGGCCGAAGTTTGGCAGCGTGCGGCCGATCAGGAGCGCCGCCGCGTAGACGACGACGGGGGCGACCGCATAGGCGATGACGAGGGCCCACACCTCCGCCGACACGGCGACGCCGAAGCTCGAGAACGTCGAGACCACGCCGATCAGGTTCGCGACGCCGCCCCACAGGTGGTAGGCGAACAGGAACGCGAAGATCACCGCAACAGCCCAGCCGGAGGCGCCGAAGGTGCGGAAGCCGCGCTTCGCCGGTGCAGCCGACGTGCTCGTCGTTGTCGTCGAACCCATGTCACACCCCCATCAGGAAGGGCCACGGCACCAGCACGAGCACACCGAGCACGAGCCAGAGGAAGCGGAAGCGGATGTCCCGGCGCTGCGTGATGAGAAGCGTCGCCACGAACCAGAGCGGGGTGGCCGCGATGGCGAGGGTCTGGGTGATGCGGTAGCTCACCACCGAGAAGTCGACCGTGAGCGGGGTCTGGTAGCGGCTGAAGCTCACGACCCAGCCGATGGTGTAGAGCAGGTACACCCCACCCAGGATGCCCATGCCGATCAGTGCCGCAGAGCTCAGCTGCTTCGTGGCGGCCTCCGCCTCCGCGAGCTCTCGTTCGGCGGCGCGGTCCTCCGCGTCCTCCGCCTCGTCGAGCACGGTGCGCTGAGCGGCCCGACCTGCGCCGGCGGACGCCGGGGCGGCCGCGCCGACCGGCGCGGGCCCGGGCTCGTCGGCCGAGGCGTCGTCGATCTCCTCGATCTCGTCGCCCTCGACCGCAGACCCCACCGGCGCGAGCGTCGGGTCGTCGTCGCCCGCCCAGGCGAGCGCGTCGTCATCCCGCCGGTCGCTCATGCCCCCACCCTACCGCGCCCCCTTGCTGCCTCCCCGGCGGCATCGTCCGAAATCGCGAACCGCCCAGGGCGAGCGAAGGTCAGGCCGGGGAGACGGATGCACCGGCCGCGGCCGAGTGGACCGTGAAGCGCGCCGCGCCGACGCGCACACCCTCGAGAGCGACGTGACCGAGGGCGGCGTCGGCCAGAGGCGCCACCGTGATGCCCGCGCGGTCGGGCGTGGGGCGGACGTCGACGGCGGCTGTCGCCACGGCCACGGCCGCCGCGGCCGACCAGGCCTGCGGGCGGCACGCCGCGGGATAGGGGGCGGGCGCGACGGCCGAGGTGGCCGCATCGCCGGAGTGCAGTTCGGGCATCCGGTAGCCGAACGACTCGGCGGCGGCGAGGAGCCCGGCGCTCAGCGCGGCAGCCTCGGCCCGGAACCCGTCGTGCGCGAGGCCGCGGATGGCGATCGCCGTGTCGTGCGCCCAGACCGATCCGCCGTGGTAGCTGAGCGGCCAGTACCCGGCCGAGTCGGTGGCCATGGTGCGCAAGCCGAAGCCCGAGTCGAGCTCCGGGGACGCGAGGAGGGCGGCGACCTCTGCCGCCTCACTCGCGTTCAGGATGCCCGTGCCGAGCAGATGACCGATGTTGCTGGTGAGCGTGTCGACCGGGCGCTTCGCCGCGTCGAGCGCGATGGCCGGGTAGTGGCGGCCCCGCGCATCCGTCACCCAGAACGCCTGGCGGAACCGGTCTGCGAGCGCGGCCGCCCAGCCCCGCCACTCGGCCGCGCCCGGCTCACCGAAGTGCTCCAGCAACTCCGCTCCCCCGAGCGCCGCCTCGTAGGCGTAGCCCTGCACCTCGCAGAGCGCGATAGGCCCCTCGGCGAGTCGGCCGTCACGCCACTGCACCGAGTCGCCGGAGTCCTTCCATCCCTGGTTCGCCAGGCCGTGGCCCGTGGTGTCGGCGTACTCGAGAAAGCCGTCGCCGTCGCTGTCACCGTGGTCGCGCATCCATTCGAGGGCGCGGCGCAGGTTCGGCAGCAGGGCACGCACCTCGTCGTCGGGCAGGCCCCAGCGCCAGGCGTCATGCAGCAGCGAGATCCAGAGGGCCGTGGCGTCGACGGTGCCGTAGTAGAGCGGCGGCAACGACACCCCTTCGCCCGGGATGGTGAAGGTGGCCGGCCGCAATTCGTGCATGATCTTGCCCGGCTGCTCGGCCGTCTCCCCCACCGTCGCGGTGCCCTGCAGGCCCGCCAGCACGCGCAGGGTCGACCCGGCGATGTCCGTGCCGAGCGGCAGCAGCAGGCGCGCGGCCCAGATCGAATCGCGGCCGAAGAGGGTGAAGAACCAAGGGGCGCCGGCGGCCAGGAACGGCTCGTGCGGATGCGCTGCCGTCGTCATGCGGAGCGCCGACAGGTCGTCGAGGGCGCGGGCCGACCAGCGGGCGAGGCGCGTGTCACCGGCCTCGACGCGGGCGTCGCGCCACTCAGGCTGTCCGGATGCTCCCTGCACGACGGCCGCATCGTCGCGCAGCTCGGCGTGCCAACCGAGGGTCACCGACCCCTTGGCGGGAACCGTCACGGGCCAGTCCATCACCACCTGCACCATGCCGCCCGTGTTCTCGGGGCGCACGATCCGCACCTCGGCGCCTGGTGCTTCGAGCGCCGCGGAGGCACTGCCGGCCGCGAGCCGTGCCCGCTCCCCTTCGGCGAGCGCGTCGATGCGGTCGGCCGTCGCGCCCCCTGCATCGCCGCCCACGAACGCGAAGTCGAAACCCACTCCCGCGACGCCGGCCTTCACGGCTTGGATGGGCGCGAAGTCGGCCACGAGCGTCACCCGGACCGTGGTCGTGACCGGTTCGGTCAGTGCGGAGGAGAGAGCGTAGGTCTCGGTGAGCCGCCCGGGCGCGACCTCACGGCGGGCATCCAGACGCATCCGCGGATCGGCACCGCGGTCGTCGATGTTGCGCACCAGGGAGGTGACGACGACGGTCGTCGCATCCGTCGTGGCGCTCGAGATCGCCTCGGGCGTCCGCCCGCCCACGGTGACCGACAGGCCGCGGAACACGCGGGCGTCGGAGTGGTAGATGCCGTGGATGGGTTCGGTCATCGCGCCCGACCACGCCGACCAGGCCTGGGTGGGCGCGGCGAGGACGACGGTCGCGTCGCTGAGGAGGGGCTGAAGAGGATGGGACATGGTCACGACTCCTGGTCGGTCGGGCGAAGACGGGAACGGCGGGGCGCCGGCGATGCACGCGTCCGCGGCGGACGGAACGACCAGCGCCCCGGGTTCAAGCCGCCGCAGGGGGCGGCGATGGTGGCAGGCGGCGCGGTCACTCCTTCACCGCCCCTTCGCTCGCGTTCATGATGCGGCGCTGGAAGATGAAGAACATGACCGCGACCGGGATGGTCATGATCGCGGCGGCCGCGAGCTTCAGCGGATACTGCGTCCCCTGACTCAGCTGCCCCGAGGCGAGTGACGCGACGCCCTTCGTGAGCGTGGTGAGGTCGGGCGACTGCGTCGAGATGATGAAGTGCGACAGCTCGTTCCACGAGCCCTGGAACGACAGGATGATGATCGTGATGAGCGCGGGCCGGGCCATCGGCAGCACGACCGACCAGAAGATGCGGAAGGTTCCGGCTCCGTCGATACGCGCCTGCTCTTCGACCGACGCCGGGATCGACTCGAAGAAGTTCTTCATGATGAACACGCCCGCGGCATCGACGAGCAGCGGGATGATCATGCCGGCGTAACTGTCGTAGATGCCGAGTTGGTTGATGACGAGGAACTTGGGAATGAGGAGCACCACGGCCGGCACCGCCATCACGGCGATGAGTCCGGCGAACACGATCCCCCGGCCGCGGAAATGCAGGCGGGCGAGCGCGTAACCGGCGAGCGAGTCGAGGAAGACGCGACCGGCCGTCACGAAGATCGTCACGACCGCGGAATTGGCGAACCAGGTCGGGAAGTCGGAGTTGAGGAACAGGCGCGCGTAGGCCGCGGTGGTCCAGGTCTGCGGGATCAGCGACAGCGGATCGCTGGCGGCCTCGGCGTCGGTCTTGAACGAGGTGGCCACGTTGATCAGGAACGGGAAGATGTAGATGATCGCGATGACCACGAGGAGGGCGTAGACGATCGACGAGGCCGCGATCGCGCGCGGGGTGCGGCGGCGCGCCAGGGTGGTCATCGACCCGCCTCCTTCGGAGTGGCGGCGATGGCATAGGCGCGCATCCGTCGTCGTGACACCTTCCGGTCGCGCAGGATGAAGCGTTGCAGGATGGTGAACAGCACGATGATCACGAAGAGCACGAATGCGATGGCCGCGCCGCGCCCCCACTGCTGGCTCTCGAACGCCGAGGTGTAGGAGAGGTAGGCGGGGGTCACGGTGGTCTTGCCGGGGCCGCCCTGCGTTCCGGTGTAGATCTGGTCGAAGACCTGCCAGGTGCCGATGAGACCGAGCGTGAGCACGGTGAACAGGGTCGGCCGCAGCTGAGGCAGGGTGACGCGCCAGAAGCGCTGCCAGCCGTTGGCCCCGTCGATCATGGCGGCCTCCTGCACTTCGCCGGACAGGTTCTGCAGGGCGGCGATGAACAGCAGCATGAAGGTTCCGCTGGTGGTGAAGACCGCCATCAGCACGAACGCCGACATCGCGACCGAGGGGCCCGAGAGCCAGTCCCACCAGGACACGCCGAGCGCGGTGTTGTCGGTGAGGAGCGCCGGCCCCTCGGTCACGCCGATCGCCGCGAGGAGGTTGTGCACGATGCCCGAGGGGTCCTGGAACCAGTTCGGCCCGTTGACGCCGAACCACGAGAGCACCTTGTTGACGGCACCGCTCGCACCGAAGAGGAACAGCCACAGCACGGTGATGGCCACCGAGCTCGTGACGCTCGGGAAGTAGAACGCCGTGCGGAAGAACCCGCGCCCTTTGAGGATCTGCCGGTTCACCAGCACCGCGAGAAACAACGACAGGGCCGTCTGCAGCGGCACCACCAGCACGACGTACCAGGCGTTGTTGCGCAGGGAGATGCCGAAGTCGCGTTCGGCCAGGCCGCCCCCGCTCAGCAGGTCGGCGTAGTTCTCGGTGCCGACGAAGCTGACGTTGCCCGAGAACGGGCTGCCCCGGCCCGACCAGTCGGAGAAGCTGACCCAGAGCGCCATGAGCACCGGCACCACGAGGAACAGGCCGAGGATGACGAGCATCGGGGCGGTGAAGAGCCATCCGGCCACACCCTCCGACTTGGCGATCCCTCTCGCCACACCGCGGTCACGGCCCGGCTGCTTGCCCGTCTTCACGGGAGCCTGAGCGGTCGCGTTCGCACTCATGGGGTCTCCTTCGCCTCGCATCGGAACAACGGATGATCGGGGGTGCTTCGGTCGGGCCGGCCCGACCCTCGAGTCGGGCCGGCCCGCATCCGTTCGCCTACTGGTTGTCGGCGACGACCGCTTCCATGTTCTTCTGCGCGCTGTCGAGGATGGTCTTCGGGTCCTGGCTCGCCAGCGACTCGAGCTGCGAGTTGAGGTCCTTGATGACGTCGGCCGAGCCCTGCAGCGTCGGCACGCCCTGGGCGTAGTCGGCGGCGTCGAGGAACGCGGTCTTGTCGGGGTTCTCGCTCTTCCACTGGTCGGCGGCCGACTGCACCGAGGGCATGACGCCGAAGGCCTTCGCGAAGGCGAGCTGCTGGTCGGTGCTGGTGAGCTGCTCCACCAGGCTCAGCGCTGCCTCCTGGTTGGGGCTGTCGGCGGCGATGCCCCAGCAGTTGGTGAACTGCAGGGTGCCCTGACCTCCGGGGCCGGCCGGCAGCTGTGCCACGGAGTACTTCACGTCGGGGTAGTCGGCCTCGAGGCCGCCGGCGATCCAGTTGCCCTCGACGGTCATCGCCGCGAGACCCTTGCCGAAGGCCTCACCACCCCAGCCGGCACCGAGGTCGGAGGAGTACTTGGCCACGCCACTCGTGAGCAGCGACTTCACGTAGTCCAGGCCCTGCAGGTTGGCGTCGCTGTTGACGGTGGCCTCGGTCTGGTCGGCATTCAGGAGCGATCCGCCGGCCTGGGCCATGAAGGCGCCGACGCGGGCGAACTCGGGCGAGAAGGTGAGGCCGACGTGCTCGGGGGTGGTGAGCTTGGTGGCGACGGCCGTGAGCTGGTCCCAGGTGGTGGGGATGTCGGCATCCGTCAGCCCGGCGGCGGCCCACATGTCGGTGTTGATGACGAGACCGAGGGTCGAGAAGTCCTTCGGGGCGCAGTAGAACTGGCCGTCGTAGGTGAAGGAGTCGACGAGGGTCGGGTAGAAGTCGCTCTTGTTGCTCAGCTGATCGCCGTAGGGGTAGAGCGAGCCGTTCGAGGCGAAGCCGGCCAGCGCATCCGTCGACACGTAGAACACGTCGGCGGGCTTGCCGCTCGCGAAGCCCTGGCTGAGTTGCTGGTTGAGATCGGATGCGGCGGTCACCGTGGCGTCGGTGCCGGAGTCGGCCGACCACGCCGCCACGGCGTCGGTGACGGCCGCGGTCTCGGCGTCACCGCTCGAGCCGATGAGCACGGTGAGCGGCGCCGCGGAGTCCTGGGCGGCGCCGGTCGATCCGGCGTCGTCGAAGCCGGAGCCACAGGCGCTGAGGGTGAGAGCCGTCGCGCCGGCGATGCCGAGCGCGACGAGCCAACGGGAGCTGCGTCGTTGCATGGGGTTTCTCCTTGTGCTGGTGCTGGACCTCCGGACCCGACGGTGGGTCACCCGGATGAGCTTTGAACGTTCTAATGCTCGGTCGATGAGAATTTGATCGTTCAAAGGATGATTCGTCCACCATAACCCGGCGCTGCGGATGCGGCAAGGAGCAAGGCGGTAATGTCGTTGGAACGATCAAGCGAGCCGGAGAGGGGCATCGTGTCGGCACTCCCCACCATTCACGACGTGGCCCGCGTTGCGGGCGTCTCGCGCCAGACGGTCTCCAACGTGCTCAACACCCCCGCGATCGTGCGTCCCGACACCCGCGCGCGGGTGCAGTCGGCCATCGCCGAGCTCGGCTACCGGCCGCACGAGTCGGCCCGCCGGCTCCGCACGCGCAAGAGTTCGACCCTCGGCATCCGCATCGATCCGATGACCGACGGCATCTCCGGTTCGGTGCTCGACCGCTTCCTGCACGCCCTGACCGAGCAGGCCGCGCGGCAGGGATTGCGCGTGATGCTCTTCACGGCGACCGATCCGCACGACGAGATCGCCCAGTTCGCGCGGTTGCGCGACGCCGCCGATGTCGATGCCTTCGTGCTCACCTCCACCTTCCACGGCGACCCGCGCACCCAGTGGCTGATCGAGAACGGCCAGTCGTTCGTGACCTTCGGGCGCCCGTGGGGCATCGACGACATGAACGATCCGCAGCACCTGTGGGTGGATGTCGACGGCTGGTTCGGCCTGCACGAAGCCACGGCAGCGTTGCTGGCCCAGGGTCATCGGCGGGTCGGCTACATCGGCTGGCCCAGCCCCTCCGGCACCGGCGACGATCGCCGGCGGGGTTGGCGCGACGCGCTGCGTGAGCACGGGCCCGTCTCGGACGACGATCTCGCCGCGATGAGCCGCGCGGTCGAGGACGGCGTCACCCAGGGTGGGGCCGCCATGCGCGAGCTGCTCGCCGCGGGCGATGTCGATGCCGTGGTGTGCGCGAGCGACTCCCTCGCGCTCGGCGCGCTGATCGCATCCGGCGGCCGGATTCCTGTGGTCGGCTACGACAACACGCCCGTCGCCGCCGCCCTCGGACTCTCGAGCGTCGAGCAGCCGCTCGACGAGGTGGCGGCCGGCGTGCTCGACCTGCTGACGGGGGTGCACGGTGGCCGGCTCGGCGACGCTCCGGCGGACGACCCGCGCCACCGTCTCGTGCGCCCGCGACTGATCCTGCGCACGCCGGAACGCATCCCGGCCCAGTAGCCCGCCCGCGTCTCCCGAACCCCGCTCCATGCCGGGCCACGCTCCATCCAGGGCCCCGCCCCCGGGATGACCGCCGGCCCTGACATGACCGAAGGGCCCCGGAACATGCGTTCCAGGGCCCTTCGGGTCGTGCTGAGGTCAGCGCGCAGCGCTGCCGTCGGTGTAGTCCGCGTCCTGCTGCTTCCAGGCGAAGAGGGCGCGCAGCTCCTTGCCGGTGGCCTCGATGGGGTGGGCGGCACCCTTCTCGCGCAGCGCGAGGAACTCGGGCGCTCCGGCGTCCTGGTCGTCGATGAACCGCTTGGCGAACGCGCCCGACTGGATGTCGGCGAGCACAGCCTGCATGTTCTCCTTCACGTGCGGGTCGATGACGCGCGGGCCGGAGACGTAGTCGCCGTACTCAGCGGTGTCGGAGACCGACCAGCGCTGCTTGGCGATGCCGCCCTCCCACATGAGGTCGACGATCAGCTTCAGCTCGTGCAGCACCTCGAAGTAGGCGATCTGCGGCTGGTAGCCAGCCTCGGTGAGGGTTTCGAAGCCGTACTGCACGAGCTGCGAGACACCACCGCAGAGCACGGCCTGCTCGCCGAACAGGTCGGTCTCGGTCTCTTCGGTGAAGGTGGTCTTGATGCCACCGGCACGCAGGCCGCCGATGCCCTTGGCGTAGCTCCAGGCGAGGTCCCACGCCGAGCCGGTCGCATCCTTCTCGACGGCGACGATCACGGGCACACCACGGCCGGCCTCGTACTCGCGACGCACGGTGTGTCCCGGGCCCTTCGGAGCGACCATGATGACGTCGACGCCCTCGGGCGCCTGGATGTAGCCGAAGCGGATGTTGAAGCCGTGGCCGAACACGAGGGTCTTGCCCTCGGTGATGTTCGGCTGGATGTCCTGGGCGTAGATTCCGCGCTGGTGCTGGTCCGGCGCGAGGATGACGATGACGTCGGCCCAGGAGGTGGCCTCGGCGACGGAGAGGACCTTGAAGCCCGCCTCCTCGGCCTTGGCGGTCGACTTCGACCCCTCCTTCAGCGCGACGACGACGTCGACGCCCGAGTCACGAAGGTTCAGCGCGTGGGCGTGGCCCTGCGAGCCGTAGCCGATGATGGCCACCTTCTTGGACTGGATCAGGGACAGATCGGCGTCCTGGTCATAGAAGATCTCGGTCACGTGTGTTTCTCTCCTTGTTAGTGGGGCTTGGTTTCAGTTCTTGAAGACGCGTTCGGTGATGCTCTTGCTGCCACGACCGATCGCGAGCAGGCCCGACTGGGCGAGCTCCTTGATGCCGTAGGGCTCGAGCACCCGGAGGAATGCCTGGATCTTGCCGGAGTCGCCGGTGACCTCGATCACGAGCGCATCGGTCGAGACGTCGACCACGCGGGCACGGAAGAGGTTCACGGCCTCGAGCACCTGGGAGCGCGTCGTGTTGTCGACCCGCACCTTGACCAGCAGGTGCTCCCGCTGCACCGACTGGGCCGGGTCGAGTTCGACGATCTTGATGACGTTGATCAGCTTGTTCAGCTGCTTGGTCACCTGCTCGAGCGGGAGGTCTTCGACGTCGACCACGACTGTGATGCGCGAGAGGCCGTCGATCTCGGAGTGGCCGACCGCGAGCGACTCGATGTTGAAGCCGCGACGCGCGAACAGTCCGGCGACCCGGGTGAGTAGACCCGGTTTGTCCTCGACGAGGAGGCTCAGAACGTGTGTGCTCATGGGTCTACTCCTCTTCCCACTCGGGGGCGTGGTCTTTCGCGTACTGCACGAAGCTGTTGCTGACGCCCTGCGGCACCATCGGCCACACCATGGCGTCGGCCGAGACGATGAAGTCGATGACCACGGGGCGGTCGTTCGTCTCCAGCGCCAGCTTGATCGCCGCGTCGACCTCCTCGACCTTGGTGACCCGGATGCCCAGCGCGCCGTAGGCGTCGGCCATCTTCACGAAGTCGGGGACCATCCGGGTCTCATGACCCGTGTTGAGGTCGGTGAAGGAGTGCCGGCCGTCGTAGAACAGCGTCTGCCACTGGCGCACCATGCCCAGCGAGGAGTTGTTGATGACCGCGACCTTGATCGGGATGTCGTTGATCGTGCAGGTGGCGAGCTCCTGATTGGTCATCTGGAAGCAGCCGTCGCCGTCGATCGCCCACACCGTGCGCTCGGGCTCGGCGACCTTGGCCCCCATCGCCGCGGGAATCGCGTAGCCCATGGTGCCGGCGCCGCCCGAGTTCAGCCAGGCATGCGGTCGCTCGTACTTGATGAACTGTGCGGCCCACATCTGGTGCTGCCCGACGCCTGCTGCGTAGATCGCCTCGGGCCCGGTGAGTTCCCCGATGCGCTTGATCACGTACTGCGGCGCGAGCAGCCCGTCGGCGGGCTCGGCGTAGCCGAGTGGGAACTCCTTCTGCAGACCGTGCAGGTAGTTCCACCAGTCGGCGAGGTCGAGCTTCGAGCCGCCCGCCGCGTCGGTGTACGCCGTGATCAGGTCGGAGATGACCTCCTTGGCGTCGCCCACGATCGGCACGTCCGCCACCCGGATCTTCGAGATCTCCGCCGGATCGACATCGACGTGCACGATCTTCGCGTTCGGCGCGAATTCGCTGGCCTTGCCGGTCACCCGGTCGTCGAAGCGCGCCCCGAGCGACACGATCAGGTCGCTCTCCTGCAACGACAGCACGGCGGGAACCGTGCCGTGCATCCCCGGCATGCCGAGGTGCTGCGGATGCGAGTCGGGGAAGGCCCCGCGTGCCATCAACGTGGTGACCACCGGCACGCCGGTCGCCTCGACCAGGCGGGCCAGTTCGGCCGTCGCCTCGGCGCGGATGACGCCACCACCGACGTAGAAGACCGGCTTCTTCGACTCCAGCAGCAACTGCGCGGCGGCTTGGATCTGCTTGCCGTGCGCCTTGGTGATGGGTCGGTAGCCGGGCAGCTCCACCTTCGGGGGCCAGATGAAGGGCGCGAGGTTCTGCTGGGCGTCTTTCGTGATGTCGACGAGCACCGGGCCGGGACGCCCGGTGGTGGCGATCTGGTAGGCCGCGGCGATCGTGGCCGGCACCTCCTCGGCGGTCTTGACGAGGAAGGAGTGCTTCGTGATGGGCATCGTGATGCCCACGATGTCGGCCTCCTGGAAAGCATCCGTTCCCATCAGGTGCGAGAACACCTGGCCGGTGATGGCGAGCAGCGGCACCGAGTCCATGTAGGCGTCGGCGATCGCCGTGACGAGGTTGGTGGCACCGGGCCCGCTGGTGGCGATGGCGACACCGACCTTGCCGGTCGCGGCCGCGTAACCCTCGGCGGCGTGGCCGGCGCCCTGCTCGTGGCGCACGAGGATGTGGCGGATGTCGTTCTGCGTCATCAGCTCGTCGTAGAACGGGATGATGGCTCCGCCCGGCAAACCGAACACGTCGGTGATGCCGAGGTTCTTCAGCGAGCGGAGTACCGCTCCGGAGCCGGTGAGCATTTCGGGCTCAGCCGGACCGGGTGGAGTCTTCTTGGTTGGCACGGGGAAAGCGTCCGTGGACATTGTGGTCTTTTCCTAAAGTCGAGCGCGGGTGTGATGGAGCGCTAAGTCACCCCGTGATCGCGCCCACCGCAGCGGAGTGCACGAGCTTGGAGTACTTCGCGAGAACGCCACGGGTATAGCGCGGAGGAAGTGGGGCCCAGCCGTCTCGGCGGGCTTCCAGCTCAGCCGGTTCGACAAGTAGGTCGAGCGAGCGAGCGGCGATATCGACCCGTATTAGATCACCATCGCGCACGAAGGCGATCGGACCTGCGTCGACCGCTTCGGGTGCTATGTGGCCGATACACAGTCCGGTTGTGCCGCCTGAGAACCTGCCGTCGGTCAATAGTAGTACATCCTTGCCGAGGCCGGCCCCCTTGATGGCGGCGGTGATGGCGAGCATCTCGCGCATGCCAGGCCCGCCCTTGGGGCCTTCGTAGCGGATGACCACGACGTCACCGGCGTTGATACGCCCCTCGGTGAGCGCGTCCATCGCCGCACGCTCGCGCTCGAACACCCGGGCCGGGCCCTCGAACACATCGGCGTCGAACCCGGCCGACTTCACCACGGCGCCCTCGGGCGCGAACGAGCCCTGCAGCACCGTGAGGCCGCCGGACTTGTGGATGGGGTTCGACAGCGGGCGCAGCACCTCGCCGTCGAGCGGCGCGATGTCCATCTCGGCGAGGTTCTCTTCGATGGTCTTGCCGGTGACCGTCATGGCGTCGCCGTGCAGCAGCCCTTCGTCGAGCAGAGCCTTCATGACAGCGGGAACCCCGCCGTGGCGGTCGACGTCGTTCATGACGAAGCGGCCGAAGGGCTTGAGGTCGCCGATGTGCGGCACCTTGTCGCCGATCTTGTTGAAGTCGGCCAAGGTGAGCTCGACGTCGGCCTCGGCCGCGATGGCGAGCAGGTGCAGAACGAGGTTCGTCGACCCGCCGAAGGCCATGCCGACGGCGATCGCGTTCTCGAGCGACTTCTTGGTGATGATGTCGCGGGCGGTGAGCCCGAGCCGCAGCATGTTGACGACGGCCTCGCCGGAGCGGTGCGCGAAGTAGTCACGGCGGCGGTCGGCCGCGGCGGGCGAAGCCGAACCCGGGAGGCTCATGCCCATGGCCTCGGCGGCGCTCGCCATGGTGTTCGCGGTGTACATGCCACCACAGGAGCCCTCGCCCGGGGCGAAGGCGCACTCGATGCGATGCGCGTCTTCCATCGACATGCGCCCGGCGCGCACGGCACCGACGGCCTCGAAGGAGTCGATGATGGTGATGTCTTTCTCGGTGCCGTCGGAGAGCTTCACCCAGCCCGGGGCGATGGACCCGGCGTAGAGGAAGACGGAGGCCAGGTCGAGGCGGGCGGCAGCCATGAGCATGCCCGGCAGCGACTTGTCGCAACCGGCGAGCAGCACCGAGCCGTCGAGGCGCTCGGCCATCATCACCGTCTCGACCGAGTCGGCGATCACCTCGCGCGAGACCAGCGAGAAGTGCATGCCCTCATGCCCCATCGAGATGCCGTCGCTGACCGAGATGGTGCCGAACTGCAGCGGGTAGCCGCCGCCGGCGTGCACCCCCTCCTTCGACGCGCGCGCGAGCCGCTCGAGCGAGAGGTTGCAGGGCGTGATCTCGTTCCACGAGCTCGCGATGCCGATCTGCGGCTTCTCCCAGTCTCCGTCGCCCATGCCGACCCCGCGGAGCATTCCGCGGGAGGTGAGGGCTTCGATTCCGTCGGTGACGGTGCGACTGCGGGGCTTCATGTCTATTTCCGGCATGGTATGAGTTTAGAACCGGCAAAGGGGTGCTCCGGCACCCAGCCGGATCTGTGGAGAACCGGCCCTCATCGCCCGCCTGTGGAGGACTTCTTCGAGCGCAGCTCCGCGAGCCTGGCAAGCACCCGCGCGACCTCGGCGGGGCCGGCGACCCGGTGCGCGGCCGCCGTCTCACCCGGGCCGCTTTTCAGCCCGAGATCCCCGGACCGGAGGGCGGCGAAACCGTCCTCGTCGGTGACGTCGTCGCCGGCGAAGAGCACGGCATCGGCCTCGACGAGGGTGCGGAGCATCCGCACCGCCTCGCCTTTCGTCGTGTCGCGCACCGAGAACTCGACGATGTTCTTGCCGCGCCGCACGGTCAGCCCGTTCTCCTCGGCTCCGGTCTCGGCGAGCGCGCGCGACTCCGCCTCGGCGGCGTCGGCCTCGTTCGCCAACCGCACGTGCAGCGCATGGCCGGCAGGCTTGGCCTCCACCCAGACGCCCTCGAAGGCATCCGCGATGCTCTGCAGAGTGGAGCCGAGGTCGGCGACGCGGCTCCGTTCGGCCGCGTCGAGGGCGACCTCCGTCACACCGTCATGCCGCACTTCGACCCCGTGGGACCCCACCAGCAGCGCGGTCTCGGGCAACTGCGTGACGTGCTCGAGGCTCGCCATGGCACGGCCCGAGATCATCGCCACCCAGGTGTCCGGCAGGTCGAGCAGCGCGAGCACCGCAGCCCGAGCCTCGGGGAGGGCGCGCGCATCGTCGGGCCGATCGACCTCGGGCGCGAGAGTGCCGTCGAAGTCGAGGGCGACGAGCAGGCGCCGCGCGGCCGCCAGCTGCTCGAGATCGCTCGCCAAGGCGCTGGCGGCGGCGCCGTCGGCCACGTCCGACGACGTCACTCCGACTCCTCCGCCGCCCGCTGGTGCCGAGGGGCCGCCGTGCGGGTGTTCGCCTTCGGCAGCGCCAGGTCGTTCGAGGGCGTGGCGAGCGCGGTGAGGAACGACGACGACCACCGCGCCACGTCGTTCTCCTGCACACGCTTGCGCATCGCCCGCATCCGTCTCGCCCGCTCGCTGCGCGGCATCCGCGAGGCCTGGAGGATCGCTTCCTTCAGCCCCTCGATGTCGTGCGGGTTCACGCGGAGCGCGGTGCGCAACTCGTCGGAGGCGCCGGCGAACTCGCTCAGCACGAGCACGCCGTCGTTGTCGAAGCGCGTGGCCACGTATTCCTTCGCGACCAGGTTCATGCCGTCGCGGAGCGCGGTCACGAGCATCACATCGGCGGCGAGGTAGAGCGCCACCATCTCCTCACGCGGGTAGCCGTGATGCAGGTAGCTGATCGCCGTGTGACTGATGGTGGAGTAGTCGCCGTTGATCCGGCCCACCGTCAACTCGATCTCGTCGCGCAGGTTCTGGTAGGTGCGGACCCGTTCGCGGCTCGGGCTGGCGACCTGCACGAGCGTCACATCCTCGACGTCGAGCGCACCGTCGGCGAGCAGTTCGCCGAACGCCTTCAGCCGGTGCCCGATGCCCTTGGTGTAGTCGAGCCGGTCGACGCCGAGCATGACCACCTCGGGATTGCCGAGCCCCTCGCGGATCTCCTTCGCGCGGGCCTGGATGTCGGGTCGGTGCGCGAGCTCCTCGTAGCTCGCCGCGTCGATGGAGATGGGGAACGCCTTCGCCACGACGGTGCGCACCAGCTTGTCGTCCCGCACGGTCGAGATGCGGTGCTTCGCGCTCGCCACCTCCACCTCGGCCTCGATCGGCACGTCGATGACGGTGCCCTTCGACTGGAAGCCGAGCAGACGCCGCACCGCCCGCGAGAAGTTGCCGGCGTCGGCGGTGCGCTGGAAGCCGATCACGTCGGCGCCGAGCAGCCCCTCGATGATCTGCGTGCGCCACGGCAGTTGCGAGTAGATCCCGTATGCCGGAAACGGAATGTGATTGAAGAAGCCGATGGTGAGGTCGGGTCGCTGGCTGCGGAGCATCCGTGGCACCAGCTGCAACTGGTAGTCCTGCACCCAGACGGTGCCGCCCTCGGCGGTCACCTCCGCGGCCCGGTCGGCGAAGCGCTGGTTGACGATGACGTACCGCTCCCACCATTCGCGGTGGTAGGCGGGCGGGGCGATGACGTCGTGGTAGAGCGGCCAGAGCGTGTCGTTGGAGAAGCCCTCGTAGTAGAGCTCGATGTCGTCGGCCGAGAGCGTCACCGGGATGAGGTGGATGCCGTCGTTCTCGAACGGCTCGGCCTCGTCGTCGGCCGTGCCCGTCCAGCCGATCCAGGCCCCATCGGCCTCGCGCATCACCGGTTCGAGCGCCGTGACGAGGCCGCCCGGCGAGGTACGGAAGGACGGTGTGCCGTCGTCACCGACGACGCGATCGACCGGCAGCCGGTTCGAGACCACGACGAACGGGAACTCGGCGGAGGAGGGGATGGCGGGAGTGGCTGAAGAGGGCATGTGTCCGTTCGGCTGAGCCGGGCGCGGTTCAGGTGCGAAGCAGGCGGCCCGGATTTCCAACTCCGAGTCTACCAGGGCGGGCCTCGGAGCGGCCGTGCGGGGTACCGTAGGAGCATCGACGGAAGAGGACGGGGACAGTGTGCGCAAGTACATCCTGAACAGCAGCATCATCGGCGCGGCGATCGGCGCGTTCTCCACCATCCAGGCCACCCGCAAGGGTCCGCGTGACTGGCGCCTGATCCTCATGTGGGTGAGCTGGGGCATCACGCTCGCGCTCGCCATCGGCAGCGTGCTGCAGCAGGACGAGGACGCCCGCGAGCTCGAGGACCACTGAGGTGTTCCACCCCGGCGCGGGCCCGGTGCCCATCCTGTTCAGCGTGCTGAGCGGCGTGGTCTCGGTCATCGCCGCCGCTCTCGTGTTCCTGCTCGTGCTGGGGGTGCTCTTCCTCCTGGTGCGCTTTCTCTGGTTCGGCACCCGCGCGGCCCAGGTCTACCTCGTGAAGAACGGGGAGCCGGGGCGCTTCACCTGGCCGCCGCGCCCGGTCGGCGAGCCACCGGTGGCACCGTCGCCGGCAACGGCGTCCGAGACCCAGTCGGCAGCGCCGGCCGCAGCGCCCTCGACGGAGTCCCCCGCGACCGACGAGACCGTCCCCCTCCCCGACAACGCAGCGCCCGTTCCACCGCGCGCCCCGCTCAAGCCGAAGTCCCCGCCCGCCGGCTGAGGCGGCTCACCGGGTCTCGATCGGCCCGGTGAACATGCTCGCCCGGCCTTCCGCGTCGCGGTCGGCCCGGTGAACATGCTCGCCCGGCCTTCCGCGTCGCGGTCGCCGTGGAACAGGCCCACCGCATCCGGGTCGCCGACGTGGGAGGGCCGGGAGATGTCCGGCTCCTCCTCCACCATCCGCACCCGGGTGCGCGGGATCGACTGCGGGCTCTGCCGGTAGAGCCACGCGATCATCTCCTCCCGCACGAAGCAGCGCAGGTCGAACAGCGTCGGCGCGTCGATCGCGGTGACCAGGATGCGCACCCGAACGAAGCCGCCCACCGCATCCGTCACCTGCAGCACCGACACGCGCTGATCCCAGAGGTCGGTGCGGGCCAGGATGCGCCCCAGTTCTTCCCGCATCTCCCCCGGTGTGACCCGCCAATCGAGATCGAACTCGACCGAACCGAGGAGTTCGGAGTTGCGCCTGGTCCAGTTCTGGAACGGCTGCGCCGTGAAGTAGGTGCTCGGCAGCACCATGCGCCGGTCGTCCCAGATGTGCACGACGACATAGGTGAGGGTGATCTCTTCGATGCGCCCCCATTCGTTCTCGACGATCACCACGTCGTCGACACGGATGGCGTCACTGAACGCGATCTGCATGCCCGCGAACACGTTCGCCAGCGTCGACTGGGCGGCGAGCCCCGCGATGATCGAGACGATCCCGGCCGAGGCCAGCACACTGGCGCCCACCGCCTGCGCGCCCGGGAAGGTGAGCAGGATCGCGCCCGCCGCCAGCACGATCACGACCGCCATGGCGAGGCGCCGCAGAATCTGCACCTGGGTGCGCGCGCGGCGCGCGATGCGATTGTCCCGCCGGTCGATCCGGTACCGCGCGAGCGCGATGTCCTCGACGAACAGCGCGAGCGCGCAGAGCAACCACGCCCCCGACGCGATGGCGAGGATCAGGAAGACCTGATTCACGGCCGGCAGCCAGTCCGTCGCGGGCAGGGTGGAGGCCATAGCCACCCAGAGCAACAGCACCAGCAGCACGATGCGGAACGGGATGCGCGCGCGACGGATGAGCGTGGCCGCCCACTGCTTGCGCCGGGCGATGAGTCGCACGACGAGGGCGACGACGGCGGTCACGGCGACCGCGACGACGAGGGCGAGCGCGGACGAGATCGCGAAGACGATCCAGGTTCTGTTCATGAGCGGGAGTCCTTCCTGCACGGCCGCGGGGGCGGATGGGCGGCGATCGGGCGAATTCCCACCCTAATCAGCCCATTGCGCGCCGCAACCCGGCGTGTCGATTGGCTCCCGCACACCTCCAGCACGCACACTGTTCACACGGTGGGAATGCAGAGGGAGTTGCGATGATCGGCTGGCGACGGCGCGCGAAGGCGGCACGGGAGAGCACGGTCAGCCAGGAGCGCCTGTACGAGCTGGTCAGCCAGACCCTGATGGAGAATTTCGGCCCGCTCGGATCGTTCGCGATCACCCGCCGGTCGAGCACCGACACCGACGACATCTTCCACACAGCGCTGGCCAAGTCGGTGTCCCGCGACATCGTCGCCAACCTCGCCGAGCACGGCATCAGCATGAGATCGAACGGCCACGGCACGGTGGCACCGCTGACTCCCGTCGACACGGTCGCCGTTCCCCGGCAGCTGGCCCGGGCGGTCGGTTCGGTGTCGAGCCGCTTGTCGCCGGCGGCATCCGCCGCGCCAGGGGCATCCGTCGCACCGACCGCGCCCCTTGTGGCGCTCGCTGTCGCGCCGGCCGAGCCGGAGGTGCCGGCCTACCCCGCGTTGGCCGACGGCATCGCCATCGGCGCAGCGCCGATGATCGACGGCCCCGACCCGATGGATGACGACGCGCTGCGTGCGCTCGTCGCGCACCATGCCGAGGTCACCGAGGCCGTCGCGGCCCGCCAGACGGCCGAGAGCGGCTTCATCGCCATCTGACCCCGCGCTCCTGGGCGGCGGGCCGACGGGCACGCCCGGCTCAGCCGATCGGCCGCCAGTCCGCGGGACCCTCTGAGCCGGCCGGGTACTCCTCCAGCGGAACCTCGTCGCCATGCCACGCGGCGATGACGGGAGCGAGGATGCGCCACCCCTCCACCGCGGAGTCTCCGCGCACGCTCAGCGTCGGGTCGCCGTCGAGGATGCCCGCGAGCACTTCGCGGTAGGCCAGCAGCTGCCCGTCGCCGAACGTGGCGTCGAGGCTGACGCGCTCGAGCTCGTAGGGGTCGCCCGGGCCGTTGATATCGAGTTCGAGGGACATCGCATCCGGTGCGAGGTAGATGCGCAGCACCGTGGGCGAATTCGCACCGGTGAGACCCACCGGCAATTGCTGCGCGGGCTTGAACGTGACCACGATCTCGCGGCGGCGCTGACCGAGGGCCTTGCCGGAGCGCAACGTGATCGGCACACCCTTCCACCTCCACGTCGCGACCTCGAGCGTCACCTCGGCGAGCGTTTCGGTCTCGCGGGCCGGGTCGACACCCTGCTCGTCGGCGTAGCTCGGCAGCTGCCGGCCGTCGATGCTGCCGGCGGAGTAGCGGGCGCGGCGGCTGGATTCCTTCGGGTCGTCGTTCCAGAGGTGGGTGGCGCGCAGCACGATTTCTTTGGCATCGCGCAGGTCGTCCTGACCGAGCGTCGAGGGCGGCTCCATGGCGAGCACGGCCATGACCTGCAGCAGGTGGCTCTGGATCATGTCGATCAGCGCCCCGGCCTTGTCGTAGTAGCCGGCGCGGCCCTCGAGCCCGAGCTGCTCGTCGTAGACGATCGCGATCTCGGCGATGTGTTCGGCGTTCCACACCGGCTCGAAGATGCGGTTCGCGAACCGCAGGCCGAGGATGTTGAACACCGTCGACCGGCCGAGGAAGTGATCGACCCGGTGGATCTGGTTCTCCGGCACCAATTTGGCGAGTTCGCCGTTCAGCGCCTGGGCACTCGGTACGTCCATGCCGAAGGGCTTCTCGAGCGCCAGCGTCAGCCCGGATGGGAAGTCGACGCCCTGCAGCGTGACCACGACCTGTGCTGCCACCGCGGGCGGCAGCGCGAAGTAGATGGCAGGGGTGCCCGCGGCCATCCCGAGCACCTTCGTGAGCGCGTCGGCGTCGGTCACGTCGGCCTTGACGTAACGGGTGCCGGCCACCAGGGCGTCGACGGCCGCGCCGGATGCGGTCACTTCGCCGAACGAGCTGGTCACGACCTTGCGCCAGTCGTCGTCGCTCCAGTCGGCGCTGCCGACGCCGATGAGTTCGAGGTGGCGATCAGGCTGATCGCTGAGGAGTTGCCCGAGGCCGGGGAGCAGGAGGCGTGCGGTGAGATCTCCGCTGGCGCCGAAGATGAGGAGCGTGTCGACCCGTTGCGTCATACCTGTCACAGTAGCCCAGCGTGACGACGAGACACGGTAGGAGGGAAAGCGGAACAGGGACGACCACCCGAAGGCCGCCCCTGTTCCTGGATCATCACGCGGTGCACCGCCGGCGAGGAACTGACGAGTGAACCTCGGGCACACAGAACTGTGCCCCGCGTTCGGATGATCTGGCTTACGCCGAGGTCTATTCTCAGGCACGCATCCGCCACCCTGGCGTGAGTAATTTCTACTTGTTCACGGCGCCGGGGGCGAGGGAGACGGGATGCTCGGCGTAGGCGCCGTCGAGCCGGAGCTCGCTCAGCTCGGCCGCGAGCTCGCGGCGCCCGGTGATTCCGAGCTTCTTGTAGATGCGCGCGAGATGGTTGTCGACGGTGCGCACCGAGATGCCGAACTCGGCCGCCAGCTCGGCGCTCGTGCGGTGCGCCGCGGCGCCCGAGGCCAGCTGCCATTCGCGGTCGGTGAGCGGAGTCACCCGCGACTGCCGCGCTCGGCGGCTGGTCATCGCGACGCCGGCCCGCACCGTCCAGGAGTCGGCCAGGCGGTGGGCTCGGGATGCCCGCACCAGATCGCCTCCGGAGTGCTCGGCCACCCACAGCGCGGCGTCGATCGCCGGGCCGAGGAGGCCCGCCTCGGCGAGCTCCTTGGCGATGGGCAGCACGTCGTAGCGGGCGATCACGGCGCGCGCGTGCGACTCGGCGAGCGGGAAGGCGTGCCGCGCCGCGAGCAGGTGCGGGAGCATCACCGTCGCGCCGACGACTGGCTCGATGCGCACCGCCTCGTACGCGACCATGGCGGCCAGGTAGAGGTGCCCCGCGTCGACGGCCTTGTGCAGCGCCGGGCTCAGACTCCGGATGGCGAAGCCGGGCCGGCCCGACGCCGCGGAGACCCACGCCCGGGCGAGCGACGCGTACAGCTCGACCTTCGGATCGACGATCTCGGCACTGGTCAGCTGGTCGAGCCAGCTGCGCGCGATCGCGAATCGCCCGGTGCGCGCGGCGACTGCGGCCGACAGAGCGTCGGCCGTCGGCAGGAGCCCCGCAATGTCGCGCCACACCAGATCGCGTCGCCCTTCGGTGACGAGCTTCCAGGCGCGGGCAGGCGACCCCGCGTGCAACTCGATGATCGCGAGCACCAGCTTCCAGATGCCCCGAGCGCTCGGGTTGTCCTTCTCGGCGCGGGCGAGGTTGCGGCGGGCCGCGCTCCGCGCATCCGTGAACCTGCTGGTGAAGGAGAGCACGAGCACCTCCGAGAACTCGAGCAGGTCGCGTGCGTTCGGGAGCGTGTCGCGAAAACGATCGCACTCGGCCAGCCCCCGCTGCACCGCCTCGCCGGCGAGGGTGAGGTTGCCGCCCATCGTCTGCAGCGTGGCGATCATGATGAGCAGGTTGAGGTCGCCCGGTGTCTCGACCGGGCCGACCAGGGCGAGTTGCTCGACACCCACCGGGACTCCCTGACCGGACATCAGGCGCCACTTCGCCAAGTCGGCCTCCACCGACGCCCGGTCGTCGTCGGCCAGCCGATGCAACACCGACTCGACGCGAGACACCGCCACCTGAGGCTGCAGTTCGCGGAAGGCCAGATGGTTGCCCTCAGCCTGGGCGAGGGCGGCCATGAACCCGCGGTCGGCTGCGTCGCCCGCGCTGTTCACGGCAGTCCAGGCCGCGGCGAAGTGCTCAGAGGCCTCGCGGCTCCGGCCGATCTGCGACAGGGCCTGCGCCTGCACGTACTCACCGGCGGCGCGGAGTTCTGCATCCCGGCCCGCCGATTCGGCCGCGTGCTCACCGAGGGTGATGGCGGTCGTGTAGCGCCGCTCCCGCAACTCCCGCCGGGCCAGGTCGATGAGCACCCGGGGCGCCACGGGCTGGCCGGCGTTCAGCTGCAGCAGAGCGCGGCGCACGCGGTGTTCCGGGTAGCCGTCGAGCATGTCGACGCCGGCCGCACAGAACCCGGTGCGCGCGAACTCCGAGACGGTCGTGAGCAGCACCGGCCGGTAGAGCGGATGCGCGAGCTCCGCCCAGACGCGACCGTCGCGCCGGCGCGTGGTCACGAACCCGGCCGCCTCGGCCTGCTGCGTGCCGGTCTCGGAGATGCCCGACGTACCGGCCTGCTCGACCGGCAGCTCGCCGGCCACCGCCAGCACCGTGAGCAGGTCGAGCACGAGTGGCAGGGCGAGCAGCGGGTTCGCGGGCAGTGCGCCGATGACGCCGTCGGAGACGTGCGGCCAGCTCTCCCGCCACGCCCCCTGATCGTCGGCGAGGTCGCACGCGCCGACGGATGCCTCGATCAACTCGGCGAGCAGGCGCGTGCTCCCCGCGGACAGGCGCACCATCTCTTCGGCCGCGGCGGCGCCGACGCTCGGGCCGAGGAGGTCTTTCACCACCGCGCAGCCATCGGCCACGCTCAGCGGGCGCAGCTCGATGAGCAGGGAGGCCTCTCGAGCGAGGTTGAGGGCCGTTGACCCCAGGCGATCGGCCGCTGCCCGGGCGGATCGCGCCACGACGAGGGAGGCGACGCCGGCGTTCGCGACCTGCTCCAGGACGCCGACGCTGGCGGGGTCGAGCAACTCGACGTCATCGACCACGAGCACCACTTCGGCGCAGTTGACGGCGCGGTGGAACCCGACCATGGCGGAGCCGTCAGGACCACCCGGCAGTGTCGCGAGAATCGGCGCCAGAGCACCGAGCGGAACACCGGAGAGGTCGGCGTTGCCCCGCACGCGATGCACCACTCGTGCGGGATCGAGGGCGCCCACCAGGGCGTCGAGGAAGGCGGTGCGGCCCACACCGGCGTGGCCGCAGACGACGACGGCCCGCGGTTCGCGGCGCTCCAGGGCGGCAAGCGCCTGCTTGAACGCGCGATCGCGACCACGCAGGCGGCGGCCATCGGAGAGCAGAGCGGGGTTTTTGTGCTGTGTCATGATTCGAACACTTTCTCTTCATGCGGCGTCGGCTTCGTCGCGGCATTTCGGGCGAGAACGGGGCCGCCTGGTCGAAACGGCATGAGTAGGTTTTACTCACTTTCGACGGAAAAATTGACGGATGCGCGCCGGATTACGTAGTCCGCGGGCAATATCTACGTAGTCCCCACCGGACCACCTGCGCGGCGGCATCGGTGGCCCGGCGCTGCTGCCTCGCGCCCGGGCGACCGCACGCACTAGCGTGGAAGGGTGAACCCGCGTCTGGCCCACCTCGTGCTCGCGCTCCGTCTGGCGTACGTGATCGGCGCGGTGCTGTTCCTGCTCGACGTGGTGCTCGCGATCGTGGCGCCCGCCATCGTGGGAGCGACGCCTGACGGGGCCGACGACGCCACGCTGGACAGCCTGACGTCGTGGATCGCCTTGATCGCGTTCGGCTGCGCCGCCGTCGGTGCGATCGTCACCGTCGCGGCGTCCGCCGACCGCCGCGCGCCGGCCCCGCATCCCGAAGACGAGGACACGCGCGACCCGGCGCTCTGAACCCGCGGTCGACGCCGCCCGGGCTTCGAGCGGTGAGCTCGTGGCGTTCCCCTCGATCGGGGACTGTCTACAACTGTCTACCGGTGGCTATCGTCGAGGGAGGCGCACGCCCCGATGCGCCCCAGCGGGGAGTGCCGCACAATGTCGAACGTCGAAGCCGGACCCGGGCTTCCTGATCTGAGCACGCGCGCAGGCGGTCAGAGCCCGGTGTGCGAAGAATGTCTTCATCCCGCCCTGATCAGGCCCCGCCGCCCGTCGATGTGGCGACGCGTCCTCCGACTGAAGCCCCGTCCGGCTGAATGCCAGGTTCGCGACTACTCAAGCGATCCGTCAGGGTTGACGCCGCTTCCGTGCGGATGCCGGAATCCGGCGCACGGCTCCTAGCGCCAGAGGCACCAGAGCGGATGAATGCAAGAAGGCCCTCGATCCCGCACATGTGCTGGGACCGAGGGCCTTCTCGTCGTGGTGCACCCCCAGGGACTTGAACCCTGAACCCACTGCTTAAGAGCTTTGGACGATTATAGGCCGCTTCGTTTGGCGGCGTGAGATGGGCCGGCGAGGGGTCAACGGCTTGATATCGTCGGGGGTGAAAACCGAACTACATACGCCGGGGTCGTGGGTAGTTCCCTTGGGGGACTTTCTATCGTGGCTCCGGGCGTCCAACCGTCCTGATTCAACTCTCTACCTGCGGAGCTACCAGCTGCGCCGATACGCGATCGATGTGGGTATCGATCCGTTCGATGCGACAACAGATCTGCTCGTCGACTACCTCGCCGGCAAGGGCCGGCCCAACATCCGCGACTGGTCGAACAACACCCGCCGGGGCATGCGAAACGCTCTGCGGAGCTTCTACGGGTGGGCGTACAACTCGGGCCGGATGACGTTCAACCCGGCCGCGCTGACGCCGCCGGCGCCGGCCGACATTGGGCGCGCTCGGCCGGCCGATCAGTTCGCAATCGACTTCGGGCTCGCCGGCGCTGACGAGCGCGAGCGATTGATGATCGAGCTAGGGCACAAGATGGGGCTACGGTGCATCGAGATCTCCCGCGTGCACTCCCGCGATCTGCATCAGGATCTCTTCGGCGACTGGCTGCTGCACGTACATGGCAAGGGCCGGCGTGAGCGCGACGTCGACGTGCCGCCTGACGTGCTCGTGCTGCTGCGCAAGCGAGGCGAAGGCTACGCCTTTCCCGGCCGCTTCGACGGGCACCTGTCGTCGGGCTATATCTCGAAGCTGCTGTCACGAGCGCTGCCGGCAGACGTCACGGCCCACATGCTGCGGCACACGGCCGCGACGAAGGTGCACGAAGCCGCCGGCGGCGATATCCGGGTGACTCAGGAATTCCTCGGGCATGCTTCGAGCGCGACGACGGAGATCTACACCCAGGTCAAGCGCTCGAAGCTGCGCAACGCAGTCCTAGCGGCTGCGGCGGCCTAGCATGGCCGGCGCGCGGTCGGCTATGGTCGCCTCATGAACCTTCTCGTGATCCTGGGCATAGCCGGCCTCGCGCTCGTGGCCGTTAGCTTCGTGCGGCTGCTGATCGCGCGGCCCAAGGTCGACCGCGAGACACGCGATCGGCTGCGGCGCGAAGAGGACGAGCGCGCGTGCACGTGCAACACCCACCCGGGTGAGCACTGCACGGTGCACGACGCTATGTCGATCTGGTGATCTAGCCCTTCGGCTTGTTCGTCGTCTGGTAGATGCCAAAGAACGTGCCGGCGGTGGTGAGCATGGCCGACGCGATCGTCAGGCCGATGAACCAGCCGGTTCCCTCGGTGACGAGTGCGACGGCCGTGGTCACGCCAGAGCCGACGATTGCGATCGATGCGCCGACGATCGCCTTTGCCGCCGTGGTGTCGACTGCGGCCGCGTGGTCGGGGCCGGGGATGGTGTCATTCATGCGTGTCTGCCTTTCCTGGGTTGGGTCTTGGGTTGGGTGATTTCGAGATCGTGGAGACGGTCGCGCTGGTCGGCGTCGTCGTCGCGGAGGCCGCGGATCTCGGCGCGGATGCCGCCTAGGTCGCGCACAACACCGTTGACCGTGGTCACGAGCTGGCGGAGCAGGCCGGCGTTCTCTTCGTGGCGCTCGTCGGCCTCTTCGCGCATGTTGGTTTCGTGGTTGTTCTCCACCTGGTCGCGAGTCGCGGCCGTGTCCTGGCGGATGCGGCGCACCTTGACGAGCGACACCACACCGATCGCCGACGTGACCATGCCCGGCCCGGCGGCGATCAGTGCGATGATCACTCCCTCGCTCACGCGCGGAGGCGTGCTTTCGCGACCTCGGTCATCTTGGCGTTGAGCGCGAGCACGGTGCGAACGTCGGTGCCGTTGAGCTTGACCACCGGCCCCCAGACCTTTTCGATCACAGCGCCGGTGTTCCGGTCGGCCGGCCCCACGCCGTCGGCATCCTGCCCCTCGGCCCCGCTGACGGCGTACTCGCCGCCGGGGAACACGAGAATCCAGGGCGAACCGCCGGGCTTGTCTTCGGTGATTGCAACGGGCATTTGAGCCTCCATCTTCTTGATGACTTGATCGATGGGCGAGAAACCGTCGCCCGCGGTGGTGGTGAGGTGCTGCTGGATGTACTCCCAGGGGTCGACCTTGTTGCCGAGCCCCTGGTAAGCCCGTGGGCTGTCGCTGATGGTCACGTGCAGGTGCGGACCTCGGGCGTTGCTTCCGGTGCCGCCTACGACGCCCACGTGCTCGCCCAGCGCCACATGCTCGCCGACGTCGACGAACGGCTGCTGCGCCTGATGGAGGCCGGCCCAATACAGGCCGTTGCCCATGTCGATGCACACGCAGTAGCCGTTGCCGCCGGTGGGCTCCCAGCCGGCGAAGACGACCACGCCGGCGGCGATCGCCGGGATGGACTCGCCGCCGATGCCGTTGCCCCAGTCCGAGCCGGTGTGGCCGTACTGGCGCGGCGGGTCGGCGTTCCCGAACGGGTCGGATGCGTCGTAGTGGCCGGGGAATGGATCGATAGTTTGCACGGTGACTCCTTTGCGGGTGGCTAGGGCAGGAAGGGGAAGCGGGCGCGCATGTCAGCGCGCACGGCGGCGACGTCGGCGTCGGTGAGTTCCGACTCGAAGACGGCGAGCTCGGCGAACTGCATGTTCGTCGCGGTCGCCGACGAGAGCGCGCCGAGATTCGTCGTGCCCGCTCCGGTGGCGGTGCCGGCGGATGCGCCGGGGTACTTGTTGCCGTCGACGAAAAGCGCCGTCGCGGTCGCACTGAAGCGGCCGGCGAAGAAGTGCCAGCCGGTCACGCCGGCAACGCCACCGGCACCGCCGCCGGTCAGGAACAGCGAGAACTGATTCGAGGCGTTCAGGAACAGCCGGCGACCGCCGACGTCGACGATCACCTTGTTCGCGGCCACGGCGATGATGTTCACGGCGAGAGCGAACGTCAGTGCGTGCGCCCCGTCGAGCGCGTAGACGGCGCGCAGCTGGTCATCCACCCCGTCGAAGGTGAGCACCGGCACGTCGTCGACGATCGCGACGACGGGCTGTTTCGGAGAGGCGGCGGCGAGCGGCGCGCCGCCGGCCAGGTCGATCAGCGAGGCCACCGCCTCGGCGACGTCGGCGGTCGAGTAGACGGTCGAGTAGCGGGCGACGGGCTGAGTGTCGACCGGGTAGGGCGGGACGTAGATGGGCGGGCCGGCCGGGTTCGAGATCTTGCCCGGCGTGGTGATGAGTAGTGACGTGTCGACCATTAGGCGGTCCAACCTTTCTGAGTGATTCGGGCGTAGAGGTAGGACTCGATCGCGGCGTGCACGAAGTCTTTGTAATGAGTCGCGTCGGCCATGATCGAGGGCGGGAGCGTGTCAGCGGCGAGCTTCGCGAGATCGTCGGCCGTGGGCGTGATGCCCTGGGCGGCCATGATCGCCGGCGCGTTCGCGATCAGGAGATCTCGCACCGGAACGAACAGATCGCCGACCGCCTCTTGAATGCCGTCGTTGATCGTCTGCACCCGCTGGTAACCGCCGGTGCCAACTCCCCAGTCCGTGCGCGTGATCGTGCCGATGAACAGCACCCGCTTGGCATAGGCGGCGTGGTGCTCGTAGATCGCGAGGGTCGCGTCGATCACCCGCTGAGTGAGAACGGCGCTCGAGTCGGTGTTGTGCAGGAGATCGTTCATGCCGCCGCCGACGATCTGAAGCGACGACTTGCGGCCTTCGCCCTCGACGCTGCGGAAAGGGGTGCCGGCCGGCACGTCGACGGCCGCGCCGACGGTCGTCCGCTTGAACGTGTAGTTGTTGGTATTCGGCGTGCGGGTGAGGGTGCCGGCGATACCGTCGAGGGTGCACGTCATGTCCCAGCCCTGGGAAGCCGTGATGTAGGCGTTGATGATCCGATCGGGCACGACGGCGACCGACGTGGTGGTCGCGGGCACGGTGATGCCGGCGGAGAGCTTCAGGACGATTCCGCCGGCGCGGGTGGCGATCTCTTCCATGTGCTGCCCACCGCGACCGCCGTTGTAGTAGTTCGCGCCGAGCCCGAGCTGCTGCGCGAGTAGGTAGGTGAACGTCTCGGTGTCGTCGATGCCGATCCCTGTATAGACGGCCGTCAGCGAGTCGCCCCACGACGAGAGCGAGTCGAGCCGGGTGACCGCGGGCACGACGTCGCCGGTCCCGTCAGCCTTCCGTGCGCGGCGTTCGCCGGCGGCATCGAACAGCACCCAGCCGTCAGAAGTCATCTCGGGGTTGTGAGGGTCGTCGGTGTTCGCGATCAGCCGGCGATCGGCCGTCGCGCGGGCCGTCGCGTAGATCGCACGATTGGGGGATCCCCCCGTCGTTTCCGTGACGTATCCGGGGGTCGAGAACGACGTGAGCACGTCGTCGGCGAGTTGGTCGACAGTGATCCATCCCTGCGCCTCGGCGAACTTCTGGCGGTGCCAGTCGATCCAGAAGGGGAGCATTCCCCCGTCGTCCGCCGTCGACGTGAACAGCATCCGGCCGGATTCGTCGACGACGGGTGCGTGCACGCCGGCCATCTTCGGAGTGATGGTCACGCCGAGCCGATCGCCGACGTCGGCGGCGATCGCCGTGCGGGTTTCGAGGGGCAGACGGTCGAGGGTGGCGCGACTGAAAATCAGATCGGCGGCGCTCGGGATCGGGCCGCCGTCGTCGTCGAGATCGGCGACCATGAACGTCGCGAACCCGAGCGGGTCGACAAAGCCGATCAGCCGGCCCGCCGGCCGCTCGGCACGCACGAGGCCGGCGTCGTCCTGAGCGAGTTCGGCGGCGGCTTCGACGATGCTCGGATCGTCGGAGATCGTCTGGATTGTCACGTTGCGCACCACACCTTTCATTGATTGCAGACCCTTGTTCAGCAGTTCGGAGAACTGACCGTCAGGGGCGAACAGGTCGCTTTCGCCGTAGACGTAAGCGCCGTCGTCGTCGTAGTGGCCGGGACCGGTTGTCATCGTTCTTCTCTCTCAGATCAGGGCGACGTCGCGCGTCGCCACGTTCATCTCGTCGTCGGGGAATCGCCAGGTGACGGACGACACGACGCCGGCGAGGGTTGGGGTTTCGGGAAGGTCGAGCGTGATCGGTGCGCCGGGTTCGAGCCGGTAGTCGGAAACTGCCGAGACGGGCACGAGCCGGCGGCGAGCAAGTTTCGATTTGAGGATGCGCGCGGCCGCCCCCTTGCCGGGGAACGGCCGGTTGTAGGTGACGACGTAGGGCAGGCGGCTAGCACCGGGCACCTGGTCGACGTCGTAGGCGGTGTGGTTGACGCCGGCGCTGTCGGTCCATTGGTAGGTGACCAGCACCGACTCGACGACGCTGCGGTCGAGATCGATCGTGTCGGTCGCTTCCGTGATGGTGCGCTCGGCGGACAGTTCCACGGTGTCGGCCGGGGTCGGCTGGTCGGTGCGGAGGTGCCACAGGCCGGCTTCGTCACACCACAGCCGGAGGTCGGCTCTCTGCAGAATGGGGGTGAGGTATTCCCACGCGGTCGTGCCGGTGCGCCAGGGGTTCGCGTCGCGGTCGAAGGTCGGGAACAGCGCACCGCCGGGCACGTCGTCGAGTTCGGCGTCGATGTAGTCGAGCACCCACGCCACGAGTTCGTGCACGCGGTCGACGTCGGCCGGCGGAAACAGTTCGGGGTTGGTATCGGACGTGTGTGTCCAGTCGTGCAGCTTGACGTCGAGGGTCGCGAGCGTCAGGGTGACGGTGCCGGCCACGTGGTCGATCGCGCGTGCACGCAGCATCATCTCGGGGAAGTCCCGAGAGGTCGACTGGTAGGCGTCGCCGGGATTCGACCAGGACGAGAACGCGCTGCGCGAGAAGCGGTCGACGGTGCCGAACCATGTCCCGCCGACTCCCGGTGTGCGGAACTTCTCGGAGAGCGCACGGAGCGTCTGACCGAACCACCGACGCGACATGTCGCCGATCGTCAGTAGCCGGCCGTAAGTCTGGGTGAGTTTGACGGAGACGTACCAGGTGTCGGCCGGGTCGATCTCGGCGAGGCCGGCGGCGAACGGGCAGACGAGCGTGATCTGACCGTAGGGCGACCAGCCTTCGTCGAGAGTGATCGTCGCTGAGGTCGGGCTGAGGTCGACGGGCTGGTCGCCGAGCAGCACCGCGTCGAGGGTGTGCGAGGTGATCTCAGTTCCGCCGATGATCACAGCGGCACCACCACCCCGGCCACCTGGCGATAGTCGACGGCGACGATCCAGCGGGTCAGCGTCTTGTCGTCCAGGGTGACGCCGATACGGCCGTCGACGACGTATCGCATCGTGAGCGCCGGCCGCTCGGTGTCGGCGTAGGTGAACACCTCGGCGGCGCGGTGAGCGTCGGCGGCGGCAAGCGCTGCGGCCTCTTCCATGAAGAACAGTTGGAGCGTGCCCTTTCGTGCGCCGGCGGGGCGCAGCGTGACGGCCGGCAGTGGGTTCGCGATGACCGGGTGAATGACGTTCCGGCTCTCGTGCTCCCACTCGTAGCCGAGCACGAGGTCGGGGCGCAGGATGACGTCTTCGGCGTAGGTGATGGTGATCATTCGACAGGGCTCCCGTTCCGGTCGACGACGTTCGCCGTGACCGTGATCGTGCGGCGCCGGCGCAGCCATGCGTCGACGGCCGCGTCGGCGTCGGAGAGGTCAGCGTCGACGCGCACGGTTGCCCGGTAGTCGCCGGCTGCGGCGGCGCGGATCTGCGACTCAGCGGTCGCGGTGTCGGCCTTCGCGGTGATGGTGGTTTCGCGTTTCGTCGATGTAAAGATCTCGGCCGCGTTCGTGGCCTTGTCGGTGTTCGCGTCGACCTCGGCCGTGGCTGACAGGTCGGTGCCGTCGAGCACGGCCTGACCGCCCCCGACGGCGGCTTGCAGCTTGGCGACGAACTCGCCTTCGAGGCCGCTGTCTTTGATGCTCTGAAGCATGGGTGCGAAGTCGATGCCCTGATCTAGGACGGCTTGGATCTCGGCGTCGGTGAGACCGAACCGGGTCGCGAGGTCGGCGACGTTCGTGTTGAAATTGGCGGTCGCGTCGATGCGGGCTTGGATCGATGCGAGGTAGCCGGCGGGATCGAGCGCGTTCGTCTCGGCGTTCTTGAAGTTGTCGAACGATCCGACGCTTTCGTCGATCGCCGATTGGTAGGTGTCGACGGCGGCGGCGCGTGTCTCCATGGCTGCGCCGCCGGCGGCGAGGTAGGCGGCTTCGCTGGCGGCGGCGTCATTGGCGGCGCTCTGGGTCTTTTCGAGCTGGTCGACGATCATCTGTTGGGCGTCGGCTCGGCGCAGAGCGTTGCCGTAGGCCGTCGACGAGGTGGTGTCGATCGCGTCGGCTTCCGCGCGCAGCTGGTCGAGGTGCGCCTTCTCGGTGCGCACCAGGTCGTCGAGTTCGTCGGTGCTGCCGGCGTAAGCCTGAGCGAGCTTCCGGAAGTCGCTGCCGGTGACGCCGGCTTGGTCTTGCAGGTCGGCGAGTTTGACTGTGCCGTCTTCGGTGTTGGTCGCGAGTTCTTTCAGCTTGTCGACCAGGAAGTCGAGCGAGACGCCGCTGATCTTTCCGGTGTCGATGTACTCCTGCCCGAGTTCCCGAACTCGCTCCTTCATGAGTTCGTCGCCGGCGATCACATCCTGAATCGCCTTCGATCCGATGCCGATACCGGCGGCGATCCCTAGGCCGGCGACCAGGCCGGCCCCGCCGAATCCGGCGAAGGCGTTCGCGGCCACCTCTTGGAAGGCATCGACGATACTGTCGGCCGACCCGTCGAAGCTTGCCGCCGATTCCTTGGCGGTCGAGACGCTCTCGTCTTTGAACTCGTCGATCGACCGTTTCGCGCCACGGGTTCCGCGGCCGATGTTCTGGTCGATCGCGTCGCCGGCGGTGCTGGTGTCCCGGCGCACATTGTCGGCCATGTCTTTGAAGCTGGCTTCGAGCCGGTCGACGCTCGATCGCGCATCACGCGCCCCGTCGTCGATCCCGTCGGCGAGGCGGTCGCCGGCTTTGTCGCCGGCCTTGCCGAGATCGTCGGCGGCGTCGGCGGCAGTGTCGAGGGCAGAGGCGACCTTATCGCCGGCGGTGCGGCCGTCCTGGGCGAGATCGTCGAGCGAGTCTGCCACGGCCTCGAAGGTGGCTTCGACCTGCTCGCCGCCGCGCAGCACGTCGCGCACGTTCGCGAGAAAGTCGATAGAGATCGCCACTAGTTGCTCTTCCCTGTGAATGCGTCTCGGTAGAGATCGACGATGGTTTCCACCCACATAGCGACCAGCCGGCGGCCGGTGACCGATGCGGCCGCGAAGGCCACGCGGCCTTGCTTCTGACGGGGGCGGAACTGGGTGTTGACGGTGCGGGTCACGGTGAATCTCTTGCCGCGCCGCGAGGTGGTTTCAAAGGTGCGCTTGCGGACTCGTGCGCCCAGTTCGACCGACGGCCAGTCGGACGACGGGACGAACCCGCCGCGTAGTGGCCTGTTCGACGTCGCCGCGCGGAGCGAGACTTGCCTCACGCCGACTTGGACTCGAGAACCCTTGGCGATCACGCGCTCTTCCATGCGCGTCTCGACGTGCCCGCGAAGGGCTTCCGACCACACCGGGTTGAGTCGCTTGCGCGCCTCTTTATTGATGTCGAGTCGGATCTCTCGGTTCGCGCGTTTGAGTGAGATCAGCGCGGCCGTGAGTTCGCGGGAACGTCGGACGTCGAGCACGGTCGGTTAGTCCTCGGGGTCAGGGGGGACGGGGGTGCCGTCGTCGTTGACCTTGACCGGCGGCGTGCACGGGCAGGCCAGCGTCGACTCGTTGTACTGGTTGACCGCGCCGCCGATGGTCGGGGCGACCAGCGTCACGGTGGACTGAAACGCCCACGTCATGTCGCCGTGCGGCTTGTACTTCAGCACCACCGTTTCGCCGGCGTGCTCGAACATGAAGTTGCACATCGAGTCGTCGTCATCCCACGCCTGAATGATCGTGAGGTTGCAGACGTTCTCGCTCGCGGCCGTGTCGGCGAGCACAGCGTCAGGGGTGCCGCCGCGCCACCGGATCGTGGTGCCGGCGGGGTCGGGGAACTCGCAGTTCGAAACGGACTTCTCCCAGTTGTCCTCGCCCAGCTGGACGCGAATGTCTTTCTGGGGCCGGCCTTTCAGGGCTTTGGTGGTCATGGCTTTCTACTCCTTGGTTGTCTTGATGGCGGTTTCGAGGCGGTAGGCGTGCAGGTCGCCGTACATCTCGCGGGTGGCAGTGGGCACGGTGCACCAGGTGGTTTCGGCGAGTGCCCCCTGAACCTCTTCGAGCGCGGCGTCTAGTGCGTCTTCGGCTAGCTCTTCGTCGTCGACACCCGTAACTACCCAGATCCAGAACGTCTCGTCGAAGCTGCCCGTCGTGGGGGCCGGCGCGACTGTGCGCCGCTCTACGACGACGGTGCCGTCGGCGAGATCGCCGATGACGTTGAGGCTCTTCGGGTAGTGGTGCACCTCCCACGTGCCGGGCAGTAGCTCGCGCAGCGCGTCGGCGAGTTGCTTGCGGGTGGAGTCGGGCACGGTCAGCCGATCTGAGGGCCGGCGGACTTGGGCCGGATGACGTTGCGAATGTTCCAGTCCATGGGGAACACGCGGACGGTGTAACCGTCGGGGCCGGTCACGTCGCCGGGGCCGGCCTTCTGCGCCTTCACGAGCGCTTGGATCTGCATCAGCTGGGCGAGCACATAGCGGGTCGGGATCTCGGCCCCCTCGGCGAGCACCGGCGCATATTCGAGAACCTGCTCGCGGGCGACGTCGACGATCTGCGAGAACAGCGGCTCGGGCTGAGTCGCGAGATTCTTGTCGACGGCCTTCGCGCTGTTTGCGGTGTACCAGTCAGCCATGCTGCGCCTTCTCTTGGGTGTCGGTGGGTGGTGGTAAGCGGGCCGCGCGGAGGGGAAGACCGCGCGGCCCGCTGCCGGCTACGCCTCGACGGGCTCGGTCAGGTCGACGTAGCGCTTCTCGATCGCGCGCTTGTCGTTGACGAGGATGCCGCCGTAGGAGAACCAGCCGATGTCGATCCCGCCGTTCGGGATCACCAGGGCTTCGAGGGTGATCGGCCCCTTCTCGTAGACCGACACGGCCCGCTTGTCGTAGCCGGCGATCGTGCCGTTGGTCATCTTCGCGTCGGCCTCGATCGTCAGGTTGCCGGCGATCGACTTGCCCTCGGTGAGGCTGACGCCGAGCGAGAGCGCGAGCCACGCCGGCAGGTCGGCGATCTTCATCTCCGACCACGCCTCGAAGAGATCTTCGGCGAGCCAGATCTGATCGAGCTTCGCGCCGATGGTGCGGAAGTCGCGGGCGATCGCGCCGACCGCGCCGAGCACGCTCGTGTGCGGCGTGGCGATCGCGCCGGGCTGACCGACGGTCGGCACGGTCGCGGCGGCGAGCACCTTCGCAGCGACGTCGAAGTCGGAGACGCGCTCGTAGTTCTTCGTGCACTTGCCGAGCAGCGAGGCGGCGAGATCCGGCGTGCCGAGATCCCGGAAGATCCGATCGACCCGCGCGGCCCATGCCCAGCGGTCGGGCTCGGCGGTGACCTTGCGGGTGCTGAACCCGTTCGAGGGAACCTCGGTCAGATCGCCGTCATACTTCTCGGGCACCGGGGTTTCGTCCCAGGCATAGCCCTCGATCTCCTGGGAGGTGAGCGGCTTCACCGGCCCGAGCGAGTCGATCCACGGCCGGCCCTCGGCTTCGGCCTGCCAGACCTCGCCGACCCACTCGGGCCGGGTGAACGCCTCGCCGGCGTCGTCGGCGTTGCCGCTGGTGCCGGTGATCTGCTCGATCGCCAGAGCGACCGCGCTGCCGGATGCGCCGGGCGTGGTCGCAGCTTCGACGATCCGGTCGACCGCCATGGAGAGCGAGAGGCCGCGCTCCTGGGTGTGGGCGCGACCGGTGGGGGCCGGCGAGTCGGCGGGGCCGGCTGCGAGTTCGGCCGGCACCGTGGGGGCCGGCGGGGTCGCCAGCGTCTCGGTGACGGTCAGCGCGGCCAGAGCGGCGTCATGCTGCTCCTGGGTGATGCGGCCGGCTGCGAGGGCCGCCGCGAGCTGGGCTCGGTTCATGGTGTGGTTTTCCTTTCGTGCGGTTGCCAAAGCGGCGGCAACGGATGCGACGCCGGCCTCTTGGACGGCGGGGATTGCGCAGAGGCTGGTCTCGTACCAGTCGCCTCTGTAGACGTGGAGCACCCAATCGGCATCGATCTCGTACTCGTGAATGGTGAGCCCGACGCTGAGGCCGTCGCGCAGGTGCTCGTCGAACTCCTGCTGAACGCGGGCGATCTCGGTCGAGGCGATCTGCCAGGATGCGGCTTGACCGGCGTCGTCGACGTCGAGCATGTAACCGACGGGCTCGGCGTGGTTGTGGTCGCGGAGGATCTTGTTCTTCACGAGCGGCTGTCGGGGCACGAGCGCGCCGGCGTGGATGATCATGTTGTGCGACTCGATCAACTCGTCGTAGCGGGTCACGGTGTCGGCGCGCAGCACGCCGCCGGTCGGCGCGCCTTCGGAGTCCGACTCGACGTCGAGACGCACGGCCGGCGTCATGACGTGCAGGTCGATCGCCGGCGCGGGCGCGGTGCCGCCGGCGAGGGTGACGATCGCGGTCACGTAGGCCGCTTCGTCGATGAGGCCGGCGGCGAGCAGTGCGTCGAGTTGGGCGCGGTTCATTTGGTCGTGTCTCCTGACTTCTCGGGGGCGGCTTTGTCCCAGCCCTCTTGCTCGGCGATCCATTCGTTCGTGATGAACCCGCCGTCGGTGCCGAGCTTGTACGTCTCGAATCGGGTCTTCTGATCGGGCTTCGTCAGGTCGTCCGTATTGAACTTGACGGCCCACCCGCGCGGGGTCACGTCGGGCATGCTGAGCCGGTCGGTGATCGCCGTCATGTAGGGCGAGAGCGCCAGGTCGATCAGTTCCCAGTTCCGTGACGCACGGTTCTCGTAGTGCAGCGACGAGCCTTCGAGCACGACGTCAGCGGCCCAGGCCGGGATGCCCAGGTGACGCACGATTTCGAGGTTGATCGCCTTGCGACCCTCGATCAGCAGCTGCTCGGGGTAGATGCCGAGCGCGTTCACGGTCAGCCCCTTGGACGAGAACCCGACGCCGTGGGTCTTGCGTGCGGTGACCCACCGCTCGATGAGATCGTCAACCTCGGTCTTGTCGATCTTGTCGCCGTCCCAATGGAGGTCGACGGAGGGCACCGGGTTGTCTTCGGCGAGGGCCGCTGCCCGGTTGATCGCGATCGCCCGTTGCAGCGTCTCGGATGCGTCGTGCAGCGCGCCGGAGTCGATCGAGTCGAACTGGATCACGTCACGCGGTGCGACCTCTTTGCCGAATGCGTGCGTGAGCTTTCCGTCGCTGTCGATCTGCACCTCGCCGCGGTCGGGCATCTTGACGAAGGTGGGCCAGCCGTAGGAGTCGCGCTCCTGAACGATCCACCAGGCTCGCGGATAGAACATCAGCTGATCGACCAACCACGTCAGGGTGTTCGACGCGCTGCGGTCGCGCTCGGGCTGGGCGAGCAGCGACATCTGCACCGGGGCCGGCCGCGCGCCTTTCACGCTGGTAAGCGTCATTCGGCCGATGGTGCCGGCGATCACCCGTCGGGACTTCGAGACGGGGGCGAGCTTCATTGCCCGGTCGCGGGTGATGGTGATGCCGCGTGCGATCCCGTAGAGGTCTTCCAGGGTGGCTCGGTACAGCTGGTCGCCGGAGTCTTCCCACGGGGTCGCAATCGCGACGTCGGCGGCTAGCTTGTAGCCAAGGGCTCGGGCTGCGCGATCGATGATTCCCACGCTTGCAACTCTGCGGAGTGCTTTCGTCTCTCGAAATCTGAGGCGTTCCGAACCGCGCAATCTAGCGCTTTCCGGGCCTGCACGACGCCGGCGTGAAAGTCGCGCTCATGGCGCGCGGCGACGATCCACCCTTGCAGGCGATCGAACCCGAACCCATGCCACCAGGGGCATACGTCACAGACGACGACGACGGAGATTTGCGTGTAATCGAGCTTCAGCATGTGAGCCTTTCAGAAGTGGAGTTCGGGTTTGCCGATGGGTGCGTCGCGGTGGTCGTAGATCCACATGCCGACGACGGATGCGATCGCGGCGGCGATCGGCCCGGTCGAGTGGCTGCGGCTGAATCGGGTCAGGTCGCCGTACTTGCGCAGCACGAGCGAGGCGATCGCGAAGCGCAGCGACTTCGATCCGTCGTGGTGCAGCGTCTTCTCGTCGCGGGCGAGCTTCAGCCACGCGACGCACGCCGTTCCAAAGTCGGTCGCGCTGATCGTGCGGATGCGTTCGCGCACGCTGTCAGCGTCGACGAGGCCGGCGTCGACGAGCCGCCGGCGCAACTCGTCGGTGACGGCGCGCGTCTCGCCGCCGTCGTCGGCGCCCATCGCGATTGGCTTCCACTCGGTGTAGAGCTTCACGAGTAAGTCGACGAGCCACAGGGTGCCGGGAGCGGCGTGCAGCACCCGCGTCCAGACTTCGCCCTTCTCGTCGCGCCAGGTCGCCATGACGGCCGCGCACTCGTTGTCGGGGGCGACTTCGTAAGTGATGACGATCTCGGAGCGCAGCGGCACGTAGTCGGGCACGCCGGCGAGGGCATCCCAGTCTTCCAGCGGCATGACCGTGTTCGCCGCCTCGGTCCAGACGTTGCAGAACGATCGCAGCCACTTGGGCCGGCTGGTCTTCTTCGACGTCGCGATCAGGTCGTCGACGGTGATCGTGTGGCCGGCGGCGGGGTGGAACGCGGCGATCGTGTCGCGGTCGTAGGGGTCCGCCCCGTCGGGCAGTCCCCACTCGAAGTAAGCGAGGCCGGGCCAGTCGCCCTTGCGGCCGCGTTCGACCCACTTGCGCATGAAGGTCGACAGGGCCGTGCCGGCGGTCGAGATCATCCACACCTGGCGGTTGCCCGAGAGGGTGATCTGCGCTGGGATGATGGCGTCTTCGAGCATGGCGTCGCCGAGCGCTTCGTCGAACTCCCAGATCTCGTCGAGCGTCACGAGCGGCGGAGTCTCGCCATGGATCGCCGACTCCGTGGGCGCGAAGATCTTCAGCGCTGCGCCGTTCGGGAAGGTGATCCCTTCGTCGCCGGCGGAGTAGCGGAACTTCACCACGTGTTCGAGCGGTGATCGCTTCACGAGCTTGACGAGATCGCCGAACCGGGAGCGGGCATCCTTGCCCGTCTGCGCGGTGTAGAACGCCTTCGCGTCGGGGTTGTGCACGAGCCTGTCGATCTGCACCGGGCCGACGACGGTCGTCTTCCCCGACTGGCGCGGCACGGTGATCACGACTAGCTCGTACTTCAGCCCGCCGGCCGGCGTGCGCTCGGTAGCGACGTCGACGACGAACCGCTGCCAGGGCAACAGGGGCTTGCCCATGCCGGCCGCGATCAGGGCGATACGAGCCCCGTCAGACGGCGCAGAGGGGTCGCGCGGCGTCCAGTACTTCGGGTTACTCGGCGGAGTCAGCATCAACCGACTTACGCTCGGCGTTTGCGGCGCGCTCTAGCTCTTCGATCCAGCGGGCGAACTTCTCTTCGGTGCCGGCGACGCTTGGCTGCGGGAGAGCTTCGAGTGTCTCGCGCAGCTGCGCTGCAGCCATGGCGGCGGCGGAGGCGCGACCAGACCGCCGGCCCGACGACACAGCGTCGGCGAGTTCGAGGGCAAGCTGACACATGGCGGCGTGCCGGGGCTCGAGCAACTTCTCATCGTTCAGAGCCGCGATCGTCTGCACTACGGCGGTGCGGAGAGCGGAGGGCTTAGCGCCGTTTTCCGGATCGAGTTCTAATCCGGGCAGTTCGATTTGTGACTCGTGCGACATTTTGAAAACTCCGGTTTTTTGTGGGGAGGTGGGGAGAAACGGACAAGGCTGCGCGTGGGTGTCCAGCTAGGCCGCTCTAAAAAAGTCGAGGCCGCTCTCGATGATCAATTGGGGGCCGGATGCCTCGCGGTTTCCGCGTGACTCGTTGCACTTCTTGTGAGCCGGCGCGAGGTTGGCTAGCTCGTAGACTGCGCCGCCGTGCGATCGCGGGATCACGTGGTCAGCGGTGTTCGCACCTGGCAACCCGCACAGCCAACACACGTGGCCGTAGTGTTCGAGCGTGAGGCGCACGTACTGCTGCGCCTTGCGCCCGCCCCACTTCTGCTCGGGCAGGTCAGGGTCGGCGAGAGCCCCCTCGCCGGCCAGGATGCGAAGCTGAGTCACGCGGCACGCAGCCGGCGCAGCATGATCGCGACGTCGAGCGGGGTCACTGCTCGGCTGGCGGTGGCGACGCACGGCGACACGACGGCGAGCAGGCCGGCCACCTTCGGATGCCGAGCAGCGCGCGGGGTGACCTCGATGCGCTCGGCCCGCATCCCACGCGCACGGTTCACCGAACGCACGGTGACGATCGCGGCCGGCCGCAGGGTGTGCGGGAATCCATAGTCAGCGGCATCCGACATATCGACCGCCACCAGCACGACGGGCAGGAAGGGCGGGCGATCGCTCACAGTTCGACTCGCATCGCTCGGCGCAGTGCCCACTCACGCTTCGCCTTGCGGCTGGCGGTCGGGGGCGGGGCGTCGTCGAACAGGTCTGGGGTGTGGTCGTTGCTGACCATAGGCTCGGCGCGACGTGATGCACGCGAGGCGTGTACCTCATCCATCCGTGCTTGCTCTTGTGCTGCGAGCAGGTCGCGACGATCCGTCGAGAAGCGGTGCCAGAACGCCGCCTGATCGATCCGCATCGAGAGCGGCGGGATTGGCTGGCGGATGCCCCAGCCGACGAAGTGTGCGTTCATGATGCGATCTCTCCTGTCGTGGTGTTGAGCGTGTGGGCTGACTGGTGCTCGGAGCACCAGAGGCAGTAGCCCGACGGCTCATAGCGGTGGTGGCCGTTCCGCGATCGCTCGCACTTGGCGAGGATCAGCCGGCGATAGAGGTCGGGGTCAGCCGGCCTCTCGACTCGCGCGTGCGCGATAAGCCGGCTCTCTTCTTGATCTCTTGTTGTTTGGTTAGTGGATGGTTTGGGTGTCGTGGGGGACACCCCTCCCCCGTCGTGAAAGACACCCGGTGTCGCTGACGACACCCCTGTGAACAACTCGTCTGGGATCGTCTCGCCCTTGACCTTGTGCTTGCGTGTGCGGTCGCAGCCGATGGGGCACTGAAGGCGGAATTCGTAGAGGTTGGGGCGCAGGTGGTCGGCCGTCGAGTGGTCGCCGCCGGCGCTCACGTGGCGGCGGATCTCGCCCTTCAGTTCAAGCTCGCCGAGCAGCTTCTGCACCTGGCGAGGCGTGACGCCGGCATACTTCGCCAGGGTCGCCACGGACGGCCATGCGCCGCCGTCGCCGTCGTGATTGGCGATGCCGAGCAGCACGAGCTTTCCTGCCCCCTTGGCGCGCGAGTGGTGCAGCGCGATCGCCATCGACTCGACGCTCACTTGTGCTCCGCCGGCAGGTCGCTGAGGTCGAAGACGTAGGCCGCGCCGTCGAGGGTGGCGAGCGGGACGATCGCGCCGGCCTGAATGCGGCGGGTGAGGGTCGACCGGTCAATGCCGTAGCGATCGCACGCGGTCTTCGAGCCGACCAGCTGACCGGGCCAGATCATGCGCGGCTCCCAGTTGGGCTCGCTTTGCGTGGTGTCCATAATCGGGAATCATTACCGACAACCGGGTGAATTACAAGATTGTAATTCGGCGCGTCGCACAGGTCGTTGCAAAGCTGTAGGGCTTACGCAATGATTAGTGCATGAGTGAACCCCGGCAGATCCCGAATTCAGTAACCCGCTTTGAAGAGTGGGACGTGGCCGATCGCATGCGTCGCACGCTGCGCGTTACCGGGATCACGGTCGCTGAGATCGCGGAGGATCTGGGCGTCAGTCGCGAGGCGGTGGGCACGTGGATCAATGGCCGCGTGAAGCCGCGAAAGACCGTGCTCATGGCGTGGGCGCTGCGCACCGGCGCGCCTTACGAGTGGCTGACCAGCGGCGAGAGCGGAAACGACAAAGGCCCCGATCCAGAAGGACCGGGGCCGGATGAAGTGCACCCCCTGGGACTTGAACCCAGAACCCACTGATTAAGAGTCAGTTGCTCTGCCGATTGAGCTAGAGGTGCGCGGCTCTAGGCGAGCCAGTCGTCAACATTAGCATGCTCTCCGCGCCGAACGCGAACCGGCCACGACGTGCAGGCGAACGGCGCCACGGATGCGAAATACTGGGTTCATGACAGACGCGAGCGGCCGCATCGAAGCCGGCCAGACGGCCCCCGAATTCACCCTCCTCGACCAGGATGGCGCATCCCGTTCGCTCTCCGACTACCGCGGGCAGCGCGTCATCCTCTACTTCTACCCCGAGGCCGGCACTCCGGGTTGCACCACCGAGGCGTGCGACTTCCGCGACAACCTCAATTCGCTGAAGAGCGCCGGCTACACGGTGCTCGGCGTCTCGCGCGACCTGCCCGCGAAGCTCCGCGCCTGGGTCGACGAAGAGAACCTGAACTTCACTCTGCTGTCCGATCCGGATGTCGCGGTGCACCAGCTCTACGGCGCCTGGGGAGAGAAGAAGCTGTACGGCAAAGTCGTGACGGGCGTGCTGCGGTCGACCTTCGTCATCGACGAGGAGGGCGTCGTGACGCTCGCGCTCTACAACGTCAAGGCCACCGGGCACGTCGCGTCGCTGCGCAAGAAGCTCGGCGTCGACGCCTAGCCTCGCTCAGACGTCGCGTCGCGTCGCCGCCACGACCGGCGGCGTGAACAGGAGGACGAGCGCGAGCACAGCCGGGACGAGCAGGTACCAGCCGATCGTCGGGGTCGCCACGATGCCCTGGAAGCAGCCGATCGCGATGACCACCTGCAGCAATTGCCACACGAGGGTCGCGGCGCGCGTCCACGGCCGGGCTTGCAGCGTGTGCACGGCCACGAAGCCGAGGAAGACGGCGGCGATCGCGGCCAGGATGAGAATGGCCACGGCGGTCTCGAACGAGGACGGCCGGACCGTCAGCATCTCGACGACGAGCCACAGCACCACGCCCGCCATGACGAGCGCTTCAGCGCCCACGATGACCGCGAGCAGCACGAGCAGGGCCGGTCGTTTCGGCAGTTCCGGCCGGTCGACGGATTCCCGTTCACCCGGAGTTGGGGTGTCGTTCGTCTCGTCACTCACTGCCGTACTCCATCAGAAAACCCTTGATTTGCAAATACCAGTATGCGACCATATTTGAGGTCAATGTTGCTCACAGTGACGTGAGCGGGTGCATCCTCCTCTTGGGTGCAGCGTCACGTGCCATTGGCCTTCACCCGAAAGTCTTCAGCCTATCGACTGAAGCACACCGCATCCAAAGGAGCTCCCGCTATGGATTGGCGCGACAAAGCCGCCTGCCTGACTGCCGACCCGGAACTTTTCTTCCCCGTGGGAAACACCGGTCCGGCTGTCGACCAGATCGACAAGGCAAAGGCCGTCTGCGCCCGGTGCTCCGTCACCGAGGTGTGCCTGCAGTACGCGCTCGAGACCGGTCAGGACTCCGGCGTGTGGGGCGGGCTCAGCGAAGACGAGCGTCGCGCTCTGAAGCGTCGCGCTGCCCGCGCACGGCGCGCCTCCTAGACCCGCCGACGCCTCAGGGCTTCTTCAACCAGCGGAACGGGATCTCGATCGTCACGACGGTGCCCGAACCCACCATGGTGTGCCAGTCGATGGTGCCGCCCAGTTCACCCTGAATCAGCGTGCGCACGATCTGTGTGCCGAGCCCCGAGCCCACCTTCCCCTCCGGCAGACCGGTGCCGCTGTCGCGCACCTCGACGGTGAGCGTCTCCTCCGAGCGGGTGGCGACGATCTCCACCTCACCCTCTTGACCGGCGAGCCCGTGTTCCACCGCGTTCGTCACGAGCTCGGTGAGTGCGAGCGCGAGCGGCGTCGCATACTCGCTCGGGAGCACCCCGAAGCTTCCCGACGACTTCGGATGCACGGTCGTGTTGTGTGCCGACGCCACCTCCGCGACCAGCAGCAGCACCCGGTCGAACACCGTGTCGAAGTCGACCCGCTGGTTGAGGCCTTCCGAGAGGGTGTCGTGCACGACCGCGATCGCGGCGACCCGGCGCATGGCCTGGGTGAGCGCGTCCCGCGCTTCGTCGCTGTGGGTGCGACGGGCCTGGATGCGCAGCAGTGACGCCACGGTCTGCAGGTTGTTCTTCACGCGGTGGTGGATCTCGCGGATCGTCGCATCCTTCGTGATCAGCTCGCGTTCCTGGTGACGCAACTCCGTGACGTCGCGGCTCAGCACGATGGCGCCGAAGCGGTGTCCGTGGGTGCGCAGCGGGATCGCGCGCAACGAAACGGTCACGCCCTTCGCCTCGATGTCGGTGCGCCACGGTGCGCGCCCGGTCACGACGAGCGGTAGTGACTCGTCGACGATGAGGCGGCCGCTCAGCAACCCCGTGGTGACCTCGGCGAGCGACTGGCCTTCGAGTTCGCCGGCGAATCCCATCCGGTTGAAGGCGGAAAGGCCGTTGGGGCTCGCGAACGTGACGATGCCGTCGACGTCGAGCCGCATCAGACCATCGGATGCGCGGGGTGCGCCGCGTCGCGGACCGGTCGGTGCTCCGAGGTCGGGGAAGTCGCCCGCGGCGATCATGGCGAAGAGGTCGTTGGCGCACTCGTTGAACGTCAGCTCCTGGCGGCTCGGAGTGCGGGCCTCGCTGAGGTTCGTGTGGCGGGTGATGACGGCGATGGGGCGGTCGGTGGTGGTCTGTTCGGAGACGGAGAGCCGGCGCAGCACGGGGACCGCGCGCACGCGAGTGGGGGTCTCTTCGTACCAGTCCGGGGCGGCGGTGTCGACGATCTGGGCGCTCTCGAACGCATCCGTCACCTGCTTGCGCCATTCGGGTTTGATCGTCTGGCCCACGAAGTCGCGGTAGAAGAGGGTGGCAGAACTCGAGGGGCGCGAGTGGGCGACGGCGACGAAGGTGCCGTCGAGGGTGGGTACCCAGAGCACGATGTCGGCGAACGCGAGGTCGGCGAGGAGCTGGCAGTCGCTGACGAGGAGGTGCAGCCACTCGACGTCGGCTTCCGTGGAGCTGCCGTGTGCGGTGACGAGATCGCTGAGTGTTGACACGCGTTCTAGCCTACGGTGCTCGGTCTGCGCGGGTGCTCGACGTGCAGGGTGAAGGGGTGACTCCCGTGGCCGTGTTTCCCTACGAAACGACCACGGGAGCCGTGTGATTCCGGCCGAGAGTGCGGCAGGTCGGGGGAACGGGCATCCCGGCCGGAAGTCTCATGTTCGGTGTGTGAAGACAGTTCACCAGCTGCGGCCCCGGGGGTGTTATGAGCAATTTCCACTCACGGCCGAGGGGCGTCGCGGTGGATTCCACAGGGCACAAACACATCTGGACACGTACCGTCGACACTGGTTGAGTAAGCCGCTGATGCTTTCATGAGCATTTCTCTGTTGATGGCACCCTACGAAGGAGCTCCTGTGACCGCGCGCATGCACACCATGGCGACCGCCCCGCATCCACCCGTCCCGGCCACCGAGCGTCGGCTCTCCGATCCACGCCCGATCGCCGAGAGCCTGGCGCGGTGCGTGGTCGAGATTCTCGCCGGCACGCGCGATCTCGATCAGATCTCGCGTTGGCTCTCGGCGGATGTCTATGCGCACCTGCTGAAGCGCGTGGTCCTGTCGACCAGGGCACGCCAGAATCGCGGGGAGTCACCGAGCCGGCCGAACTTCACGATCGGCACGACGGTGCTGTGCGAGCCCGAGCACGGTGTGGTCGAGGCGGTCGTCGTGGTGCACGGCCGGGCGCGCTCGCGGGCGGTCGCGCTCCGCCTCGAGGCCCTCGACGCCCGCTGGCGTGCCAGCGCCGTCCACGTCCTCTGACGATTCTCGGAGGCCCGTCACACCGCGAGTCGCGACACAGCCGCGCCCCGAGACCGAACCGTGCCAGCCGTCACAAACAGGTGAATCGGTAGTGCCGGGTGCGACAACGTGCCGCAGTCGGTGCTGTGCAGGCACGGGCGCCAATCCCCGGCGAGCGATGCGCGCCGAGGTGGGCCTACTATGCGGCATCAGATCGCCTGCCACGGGTCAGTAGACACCGGCGGCCGCCCGCTCTCCGCGAGCCCACCACGCCAGCAGCCACCGCCCGCTGTCCGCGACGCCACACGCCAGCAGCCGCGTCACCAAGCCCGCGGCCCTGCCTGAACGGCGTCAGCACCCTCACCACGAAGACTGCACGGTGGCGGCGCTCGCCAGAAGGTCGGCGCGTCGCGTCGCGTCACGTCACGACCGCCAGCCTGTGGGGACGGCGCGGCGCTGCGCTCATCCGGCCACCCCCTGTCGATGCGGGGCGGACATGGATGCGCCGCGCGGTCTACACCGGCTGGGACGTGGTGGCGAGTGCTGACCGTGCCACAACGACGGATCTCAGGCGCGTTTCACGCGAACGACGGTGCCTCCAGCACGATGCGGTCGCACACTCCGTCGTTGCGTAACGTGGCGCGAGCCGGCACCCCGCATGGAGGGACTTCAAACGTGCCTGTTACCCACAAGCGTCCCCGACCGAGGCGCAGGGCGCTCGCGCACAGACCGCGCCACACAGGGCAGGGCGCAGGAGCGGGTGCTAGCGCTTCTTCTTGCCCTGGGCGCGGCGCTGGGCACGGTTCGCGGAGCCGCCACCCGAGGATGCACCGCCCTGCGGCCGCTGACCACCGGCCGCGGGACGCTGGCCGCCGGCGGCCGGGCGTTGCGCTCCCGTGCCGGTGCCCGAGGCCGAGCCGGAGCCCTGGGCCTGGCCGCTCGTCTTCGCGTTCGACGGGCGCGCGGCGCTTCCACCGGCCGACGGTGCGGCTCCGCCGCGGGAGAACGCGCTCGCCACAGGAGCCGAGCGCTCCTCCGCTTCTTGTGCCCGGGCGCTGGCCGCCTGCTCGATCTGGCCACGCTGGTTGCGCACCTCGACGCCACCCGAGTCGCTCGGTGCCGAAAAACTCAGCTTCTCCGCCGTCGCGGTGGGCTGCGCCAGACCCTTGGCCTCGACGGTGGGGGCGCCGACCGCGGTCGGCGACGCATTCACTTCGACCTCGAGGTTGAACAGGAAGCCAACGGTCTCCTCGCGGATCTGGCCCATCATCGACTGGAACAGCGCAAATCCTTCACGCTGGTACTCCACCAGGGGGTCGCGCTGCGCCATGGCGCGCAGCCCGATGCCGTCCTTCAGGTAATCCATCTCGTAGAGGTGGTCGCGCCACCGGCGGTCGATGACCGAGAGCACCACGCGCCGCTCGAGCTCGCGCATGGCGGCCTCGCCGAGGGTCTCCTCACGCCGCTTGTAGGCGAGCTTCGCATCGGAGAGAATCTCCCGCGTCACGAACTCGCGGTTGATGCGCCCCTTGCTGCCGGCCTCGGCGATGACCTCGTCGATCGTGATCGAGATCGGGTAGAGCGTCTTCAACTCGGCCCACAAGGCGTCGAAGTCCCAGTCGTCGCCACTGCCCGTCGCCGCGTGATCGGCGATGATCTCCTCGATCACCTCTTCGAGGAACTTCTGCGAGCGATCCTGCAAGTTGTCGCCCTCGAGGATGTGCCGGCGGTCGGAGTAGATCGCCTCGCGCTGCCGGTTCAGCACGTCGTCGTACTTGAGCACGTTCTTGCGGATCTCGGCGTTGCGGCCTTCCACCTGCGACTGGGCGCTGCGGATGGCGCGGGAGACCACCTTCGACTCGATCGCGAGGTCGTCCGGCACGCTCGACCGGCCCATCAGGCTCTCGGCGGCACCGGCGTTGAACAGGCGCATCAGGTCGTCGGTGAGGGAGAGGTAGAAGCGGCTCTCGCCCGGGTCGCCCTGACGGCCGCTACGGCCGCGGAGCTGGTTGTCGATACGGCGCGACTCGTGCCGTTCGGTGCCCAGCACGTAGAGGCCGCCGGCTTCGACGACCTTGTCGGCCTCGGCCTGCACCTCCGCCTTGACCTTCGAGAACACGTCGTCCCACTCGGCCTCGTACTCATCCGGGGTCTCGGCGGGGCTGAGGCCACGCGCGTTCATCTCGGCCACGGCCAAGAACTCGGCGTTGCCACCGAGCATGATGTCGGTTCCACGGCCGGCCATGTTCGTCGCCACGGTGACGGAGCCGAGGCGTCCGGCCTGGGCCACGATCGCCGCCTCACGAGCGTGGTTCTTGGCGTTCAACACCTCGTGCCGCACCCCGCGCTTGGCGAGGAGGCGCGAGAGGTATTCGCTCTTCTCCACGCTCGTCGTGCCGACCAGCACCGGCTGGCCCTTCTCATGCCGCTCGACGATGTCCTCGACCACCTGGTCGAACTTCGACTGCTCGTTCTTGTAGACCAGATCGGGCTGGTCGATGCGCTGCATCGGGCGGTTGGTGGGGATGGCCACCACACCCAGCTTGTAGGTCGACATGAACTCGGCGGCCTCGGTCTCGGCCGTACCGGTCATGCCGGAGAGCTTCTCGTAGAGCCGGAAGTAGTTCTGCAGCGTCACGGTGGCCAGGGTCTGGTTCTCGGCCTTGACCGCCACACCTTCCTTGGCCTCGATCGCCTGATGGATGCCCTCGTTGTAGCGGCGGCCCGCCAGGATGCGGCCCGTGTGCTCGTCGACGATGAGCACCTCGCCGTTCAGCACGACGTAGTCCTTGTCCTTCTTGAACAGGGCCTTCGCCTTGATGGCGTTGTTGAGGAAGGAGATGAGCGGGGTGTTCGCCGACTCGTACAGGTTGTCGATGCCGAGGTAGTCCTCGACCTTCTCGATGCCGGGCTCCAGCACGCCCACGGTGCGCTTCTTCTCGTCGACCTCGTAGTCGACCTCGGGCACCAGCTTGGTGGCCAGCTGGGCGAACTCGTTGAACCAGCGGTTCGCCTCGCCGGATGCGGGCCCGGAGATGATGAGCGGTGTGCGCGCCTCGTCGATGAGGATGGAGTCGACCTCGTCGACGATGGCGAAGTAGTGTCCACGCTGCACCATGTCGGACGCCTGCCACGCCATGTTGTCGCGCAGGTAGTCGAAGCCGAACTCGTTGTTGGTGCCGTACGTGATGTCGGCCGCGTACTGCACCCGGCGCTCGGCGGGGGTCTGGCCCGCGAGGATGACGCCCGTCGTCATGCCGAGTGCGCGGAACACACGCCCCATCAGCTCGCTCTGGTAGCCGGCGAGGTAGTCGTTCACCGTGATGACGTGCACGCCTTTGCCCGCGATGGCGTTGAGGTAGGCGGCCGTGGTGGCCACCAACGTCTTGCCCTCACCGGTCTTCATCTCGGCGATGTTGCCGAGGTGCAGGGCCGCTCCACCCATCAGCTGCACGTCGAAGTGCCGGAGCCCCAGGGTGCGAGTAGAGGCCTCGCGCACCGCAGCGAAGGCCTCGGGCAGCAGGTGGTCGAGGCTCTCTCCGGCCTCGAACCGTTCCCGCAGACGCGGCGTCTCGTCCCTGAGCTCCTCGTCCGACAGCGCTTGGAAGTCTTCTTCGAGGGCGTTGATCGCCTTCGCGTAGTTCTGGAGCTTGCGAAGGGTGCGGCCCTCGCCGACGCGAAGGACCTTTTCAAGAACTGAGGCCACGGAGCTTCTCCCACTGCAGTCGTTGCTGCGCTGTTCGCGCAAGCACAAGCCATACTAGTTGTTCGTGCCTGAGCGTCGGCGGCGCATCCGCTGCGGCTGCAGTGGGAGTGCTCGAGGAGCGGCGGTCAGCGCGCGGCGGCCCCCGCGACGGCCGGTTCCTGCTCTGCGACCGCATCGGCGTCCGGGTCGAGGCCGATCACCCCGTAGTCCCAGCCCTTCCGACGGTAGACCACGCTCGGGCGCCCCGACTCGGAGTCGATGAACAGGTAGAAGTCATGGCCGACGAGCTCCATGTGGTACAGCGCGTCGTCGACGGTCATCGGGGTCGCCCCGAAGACCTTCTTGCGGATGACGACGGGGCAGTACACCTCGTCGTCGTCACTGGGCGACACCTCGGCCGCCGCCCCAGGAACCGGCTCAGGCGCCGACAGCGGCTCACGCCCCGCGATCACCTCGGCGTCGGCCGGCTGCAGGTCGATGACGCTGAACCCGCCCGTGGTGGCCTCGTGCAGGGACACCGGGCGGTGCTGGCCGCGGTGCACCTTCTTGCGGTCTTTGGCGCGGCGCACCCGCTGCATCAGTTTCGCCAGCGCGAGGTCGAACGCGGCGTACTTGTCGGAGGCCGAGCTCTCGGCCCGCACCAGCGGCCCTGGGCCGATGAGGGTCAGTTCGACCCGGTCGTCTCCGCTCTGCGTGCCGTTCGCGGAGTTGTGGCGGAGCACCTTGATCTCGAGCGCCAGTGCCTTGTCGGCGAGGTGACCGACTTTCTCGGCCTTCTCGGTCGCGTAATCCCGAAATCGATCGGTGATCCCTAGGTTTCGTCCAGTGATGTTGATTTCCATGGAGACCTCCTAGCCAGATATGAATGGCGAAACCCCCGGCTCAAGGTCGGGATCGTTCGCGCCTTGTGCAGATCACCCTACGGGGCGAACCCTCGACTGTCACCGATTAATTCCCTGCCGGTCACCTTCCGTTTGGCTGTGTACGCCAGACACGCCGCGGCGACGACGACACCGCCGGCCGCGGTCACGGCACGATACGCCTCGGCGAGCGTCGACCCGGTGGTGAGCACGTCGTCGACGAGCAGCACGCGCTGCCCGCGCAGGCTCCCGGATGCCCGCATCGACCCGAGCAGATTCGCCCGGCGCTCGTCGGCTCCGAGGCCCGCCTGATCGGCGATCGCCCGCCCCAGCACGAGTGCGGGCGCCCGCACCGTGCGGAGACCGGAGCGCCGCACCAGCAGATCGACCGGCCGGTAGCCCCGCCGCCGCACGGCCGCCCGTGCCGAGGGCATCGTGACCACCCGCATCGGCTGGGACCCGGGATCGATCACCTCCGACCGAATTGCCGCGGCGAGCGCGGCGGACATGGCCGGGGCGAGCGCAGCGACCGCGTCGGTTCGCCCGTGCTCCTTCACCGCCGAGAGCACGCGCGCGACCACCCCGCCGTAGTCGAGTGCGGTCGTCACGGGCACCGGCACGGGACCCGCACGCACCACCGCCAGGTCGGGAACCAGGGCGGTACGGCACGCGGGGCACACCGCCCGGTCGGCGATCCCGCAGCCCGCGCAACAGACGGGTAGGAGCAGGGTCGCCGCATCGGCGAGCCAGTCGCCGAGGGCGGAACGGTGAGGAGGATCGGAGACCGACGAGAGTTTCTGCATGCAGCGATGCTCCCCCGAGCCGCCCCCGGGCAGGGGGTCACAGCAGAATCTGTGGAGAGGATGTCAGTTCTGCACAGCCAGCCGCGAAATCCCGGTAATGGTCGCCTGCCACGCGCTCCCCCGCTGCTGCTGGAGCCCGCCGTCGCCCGAGAGCACGCGCAGTCCGTCGAGGTCGTTGCCACCCGCGATCGACACCGCGCCCTTCGGAGCTCCCAGGCTCGAACTGCGCCCACCGAGCACCTGCGCGACCGCGCGGTCCTCACCCGAAGGCAGGGCGGTGACCGACGCGACGGTCAGCTGATCGACCCAGGTCGCATCCACCGGCGCGCCCTGGCCCGTCGACAGCTCGACCGGCTGACCGAGCCGTTGCGGCACCCCGCTCTGGTTGCGGATGACCGCCGCCACCACGAGTTTCGGCAACCCGTCGACCGAGAGGAAGGCGAGCGCCCGGGTGCCGTCGCGCGAGATCTCGAGCGAGGTGATGGTGGATGCGCCGTCCCAACTCGTGGGGATGGTGGTGCCCGCGCCGTCCCCGCCGTAGACGGTCACAGAGGTCGGGGCGCCCGCGGGCACCGCCCAGACGTAGCCGAAGGGGTCGACCGCCGGGTCGATCAGCCCGGCGCGCTGATCGAGCAGCGCGGGCGCGTCGCCGGTGCGCACCGCGTAGACCTGACCGTTGCCGGCTTTCACGGCGGCCGTCTCGGCCGTGGCCGAGTAGGCCGCGGACGCGGGGTCGAGCGACTCCACGCCGTCGCTGATGCCGCTGATCGGAGCGACGGATGTGCCGGCCACGTAACCGAAGGAGCCGTCGCGCACAACCAGCGGCCGCGAATCGACCCGCGGTGCCGAATCGGGCACCGGCACGTTCGAGCCGGGAATGGGCACGATGTTCTGATCGACCGAGATCGCCACGTTCGAGGCCGAAGCCAGGTCGCTGAGACTCGCGCGCAGCTGGTACTGCATCCGTTGCAGGTCGTTCGCGTCGGCCTGCAGCACGTTGCTGGAGAGTTCGACCTGGGTCTGCCCCGCGGTCGTGACCACCGCCGTCGCCGCGGTGCCGTCGGGGAACGCGGTCACCACGGCACCGTCGCCGAGCCACGCCGAGGGGCCCGCGAGCAGCGCCTTCACCACCCGGGTGCCCACCGCGGTCGACGACGGGAACCAGCGCAGATCCGGCACGAGGTAGGTGAAGGTGGGGTCGTAGAAGTAGAGCGCGTGCGAGCTGAACACCTGGTCGAAGAACAGGTCCTCGATCACGATGCCGTCGGCCAGCTGGTCGATGCGCCACTCCCCGTCGACCTGCTCGAAGCTGAAGGTGAGCGGCAGGGGCGCGCTCGACGTGCTCTCGGTGTAGGCGCCGTTCGAGTTGACGTCGGCCACCGGCGTCACGTTCATCTGCAACTCGGTGTCGCTGAGCGCGGCGGTGGGCCGGGGACCGGTGTCGATGATGGCGCCCTCGTTGGGCTTCCAGGAATCGGCGGCCGACTTCGTCAGGTAGCGACGCGCGATCTGGTAGTCGTCCTGCGGGCTCTTCGCGGCGAGGATGAAGCCGTTGAGGATCTCTTGCTGCGTCGCCCCCTTCACCGGGTCGGCGGCGAGGAAGATCACGTCGATGTCGTCGTCGGTGCCGATGGCGTCACCGGCCTCCACCGGCCCCGAGCGAGGGATGCCGCTGCATGCCGCCAACCCCGCGAGCAGCAGCACTCCGAACAGGGCGAGCGCGCTGGTGAGCAGACGCCTAAGCATGGTCCACCCCCGCGGGCGGCCGCAGCTCGGCGACGGCGGGTGCCGGACCGAACGCGTCCTGGGGCTGCAGTGGCAGCGGCGACTCCCCCACCGGCTCCGACTGCACCCGGGGCAGCGTGAGCCGGAAGCAGCTGCCCGCCCCGGGCCGCGACCACACCTCCAGGGCCCCGCCGTGCAGGGTGGCGTCTTCGAGCGAGATCGCAAGGCCGAGGCCCGTGCCGCCGATGGTGCGCTTCCGCGAAGGATCGGCCCGCCAGAAGCGGTCGAACACCCGCTCGGCCTCGGCCTCGCTCATGCCGCTGCCGTAATCGCGCACGGAGAGCGCGACCGCGTGCTGGTCGCTGTCGACGCTCACCACGATCGGCTTGCCCTCCCCGTGCTCGATGGCGTTGCCGAGCAGGTTGCGCACGATCCGACGGATGCGCCGCCCGTCGACCTCGGCCTCGAAATAGCCGCCGGGTGCCACCAGCCGCAGCTGCGAGCCCGCCTTCTCGGCCAGTGACTGCATCTGGTCGATCGCGTCCTCGGCCAGACGCACGAGGTTCGTCGGCTCGGTGTCCAGATGCGCCGATCCCGCGTCGAACCGGCTGATCTCGAGCAGGTCGCTGAGCAGCAGCTCGAACCGCTCGGTCTGCGTGTGCAGCAACTCGGCGGTGCGCCCCGTGGCCGGCGGGAAGGATTCGCGCTGGTCGTAGAGCACGTCGCCGGCCAGGCGGATGGTGGTGAGCGGTGTGCGCAGCTCGTGCGAGACATCCGACACGAAGCGCTGCTGCACTTGCGAGAGCTCGGCGAGCTGGGTGATCTGGGACTGCATGCTGTCGGCCATGCCGTTGAACGAGCGGGCGAGCGTGGAGATGACGTCTTCACCGCGCTCCGGGATGCGCACCTCGAGCTGGCCTGCCGCCAGCTTCTCGCTCGTATCGGCCGCCACCCGGATCGGGCGCACCACGATCCGGACGATGAGCCCCGCCACCAGTCCGATCAGGATGACCAGGGCCAACCCGCCGAGCCACAGCGTCTGCTGCACGAACACGAGTGTCTGCTCGGCCTCCGCGAGGTTGTAGCCGATGTAGAGCTCGAAGCTGCCGGCGCCCGGAATGGTGAGCGGGGAGCCGACGATGATGCCCGGGTCGGTGCCTCCGCCCTCATTGGCCAGCGGGACGGACTGCCAGTACTGCTGCACGCCGTCGGGATCACTGGTGACCTCGTCACGGAGCTCGTCGCTGATCACCCCGTCGGAGGCGAGTTCCGGGCTCGCGAACGAGAGCACGGTGGTGGAGTTCGTCGTCTCCCCCGGCGTGGCGTAGAGCGCGATCAGGCGGCTCGACGAGGAGGCGATGATGGCCGACTTGGCCGAACTCAACAGGGAGATGGTGGAGGCCTCACCCGACGCATCCGCCGAGTCGAAGATGCTCTGGGCCGCCGTGGCCGCGTTCTTCGACTCGATCAACACCTGGTTCAGCCGGGACTGGAAGAGGTCGTTGCCGATGGAGATCGACATGTACGTTCCGGTGGCCACCACGGCGATGGCCGAGAGGCCGACGGTGATCACCACCGTGCGGAACTGCAGCGAGCGCCGCCATGCGCCCACCACCCGTCGGGGCCAGGCACGCCAGTCACGCGCGGCGGTGAGCAGCGTGGGACCGAGACGTGTCCTCCGTGCTCCGGGCGACGAGGTCATGGGGTGGCGGCGTCGGTCAGGCGGTGCCAGCGCGGTAGCCCACGCCGCGCACCGTCATCACGATCTTGGGGTTGTCGGGGTCTTCCTCCACCTTCGCGCGCAGGCGCTGCACGTGCACGTTCACGAGGCGCGTGTCGGCCTTGTAGTGGTAGCCCCAGACCTGCTCGAGCAGCATCTCGCGGGTGAACACCTGCTGCGGCTTGGTGGCGAGGGCCAGCAGGAGGTCGAACTCCAGCGGCGTGAGATTGATGCGCTCGTCGCCCCGCTTCACCTCGTGGCCCGCGACATCGAGCCGCAGGTCGCCGATCTGCAACACCTCGGGCGTGTTCTCGGGCGTGGGGCGCAGTCGGGTGCGGATGCGCGCCACCAGCTCCTTCGGATTGAACGGTTTCACGACGTAGTCGTCGGCACCGGATTCGAGGCCCTTCACCACGTCGGAGGTGTCGGTGCGGGCGGTCAGCATGATGATGGGGGTGCCCGATTCGGCCCGGATGAGGCCGCACACCTCGATGCCGTCGAGCCCGGGGAGCATGAGGTCGAGCAGCACGAGGTCGGGACGGGTCTCCCGGAAGGCGGCGAGCGCCTCGGACCCGTCGGCGCAGAACACGGGCTCGAAGCCGTCGGAACGCAGCACGATACCGATCATCTCGGCCAGGGCGGTGTCGTCGTCGACAACGAGGATGCGTGGGTCCATGTGCTGATTCTTCCGCTTCCACCGGACGGATCACGTGCACCGTTGCCGCGCATCCGCCGATTCAGGCTGTCATTGCGACAAGAGTAGTCGAGCCTGCCTGCGGCCTTCTCGACGGATGCCGAGAAAACTCTGAAGGAGTATGGAAGCATGGACGGGGTACGGCGGGTCGGGACACCAGTGCTGGGGGTTGGAAGACAGCGATGAGCGAGAACGACAGCTGGGCGCCGCCGGGCGAAGGGGCAGCGCGCCCCGACGAGCAGCAGCCGCCGCAACCCGCGCCGGCCGCCCCCGCGCCGGCCGCGCAGAAGTACGGGCAGTACCCACCGCCACCGCCGCCCCAGTACGGGCAGTACCCACCGCCACCCCCGCCCCAGTACGGGCAGTACCCACCGCCACCGCCACCCCCGCCCCAGTACGGGCAATACGCGCCCCCACCGCCGCCCCAGTACGGGCAGTACGCCGCCCCCGGCGCCACGCCGTACTGGGCGCATCAGCCCGCGGGCTACGCCGCGCCCGGCCCCACCGGCTGGGCGCCGCCGCCCAAGCCCGGCCTCATCCCGCTTCGTCCGCTCGGCTTCGGCACCCTGATGGGCGCACCGTTCCAGGTGGTGCGCCGCAACCCCAAGGCCACCTTCGGCAGCGGCCTCATCGTGCAGGTCGTCATCGGCTTCGTCACCGTCCTGTTCGTCGGCGCGGCTGCGTTCTGGGCGATCCAGCGGAGCATCTCGGCGAGCTCGGCCGATCAGGACACCGTGGCCGCCGGCAGCATCGCCATCGTCTTCCTCTCCTTCCTCATCCCGCTCGCCCTCACCCTGTTCGGCTCCGCGCTGCTGCAGGCCGTGCTCGTGGTGGAGGTGGCGCGCGCCACGCTCGGTGAGAAGCGACGCCTCGGCGAGCTGTGGAAGGCCGCGTTCCGGCGCATCCTCCCCCTCACCGGCTGGTACGCGCTGGTCGCGGCCGCGGTCGTCGTCGACGTGGGGCTCGTCGTGCTCATCATCATCGGCGCGACCATGCTGGGCCAGCCCGGCGTCGTGCTCGCCGTGGTGGCCGGCATCCTGCTCTCCCTGGGCTCCATCGTGCTCGGCGTCTGGCTCGGCACCAAGCTCGCCCTCGTGCCCTGCGTGATCGTGCTCGAGCGCATGGGCGTGTTCGCCGCCATCCGGCGTTCCTGGCGGCTCACGAAGGGCAACTTCTGGCGTACCTTCGGCGTCATCGCGCTCGTCTACGTCATGCTGTACTTCGCGTCACAACTGCTCTCGGTGCCGTTCTCGTTCCTCATGCCGATAGCGATCGGCCTGATCGACCCGAACAACACCGGTTCCGGGCTCATCGGCGCGGGCGTGCTCTACCTGCTCTTCCTCGCCTTCACGGTCGTGTTGAGTGCCCTGACCAGCGTCGTGCAGGCGGCGACGGTCGCCGTCGTCTACATCGATCTGCGGATGCGCACCGAGGGCCTCGACATCGAGCTCGCCCGGTTCGTGGAGTCGCGCCAGGTCGGCGACGACTCCTGGCCCGACCCCTACCTGCCGCAGCGACGCGGATGACGACACCGATCGGAGCCGTCGCGCTGGTGACCGACATCCCCGTCGAGCCCGGCGCCGACGAAGCACGCCAGTGGCTGATCGACGAACTGAGCAAGCCGCCGTACCAGGCTGCACGGCCCACCTGGTTCGATCAGCTGTCCCAGGCGTTCGGCGACTGGCTCGACTCGTTGCGCGTGCCCGACGGCTCCGGGCTCAGCGGCCTCGTGCCGCTCGCGATCGTGGTCGGCATCGTGATCGTGATCGTCGTCGCGTTCCTGGTGTTCGGGCGGCCTCGGCTGAACCGGCGGAGCCAGGTGGAGCCGGGCGCCCTGTTCGGCGCCGACGACACCCGCTCGGCCGCCAAGCTGCGCGCCTCGGCGGCACGTGCCGCCGAACGCGGCGACTTCGCCGTGGCGGTGCAGGAGGCGTTCCGCGCCCTGGCCCGTCAACTCGCCGAGCGCACCATCGTCACGACCTCACCCGGCACCACCGCGCACGAGTTCGCCGTGCGCGCGGGAGCGGCGTTCCCGCCCCGGCGCGACGAGCTCGCCTCCTGCGCCCGCCTGTTCGACGGCGTGCGCTATCTCGACGAACCCGGCACCCGCGAGGGCTACGACCGCGTCACGGCCCTCGACCGGCGGATGCAGTCCGAGCGACCCGAGGCACTCGAGCGCATCGAGAGCGTGGTGCTGCGGTGACCCAGACCTCTCCCGCCGTGCGCGACGCCCCCGCCGAGACGCCGCGCCTGCGCACCACGCTCCGGCGCCGGCTGTTCTGGATCGTCGTGGTGGTGATCGCGGTGCTCGCCGCGGTCGCGACGGTGCTGGCCACCGCATCCGGCATCCCCGACACGAACCGCTACTCCATCGGCAACGCCGGCCCGTCCGGCAGCCGCGCCGTGGCCGAGGTGCTGCGCGCCCAAGGCGTCGACGTGGTGGCGGCCGGCAGCCTCGACGAGGCCCGGGCAGCGGCGGGCGACGACAGCACCGTGCTGTTCACCGATCCGTTCGGCTTCCTCGACTCCGACGGCCTCGACGAACTCGCCGGCCTCGGCACCGACCTCGTGCTCGTCGAGCCCGGCACCGACGAACTCGACGCGCTCGCGCCCGGCATCGCGAACGCCGGCGCGGCCGAGGAGGCCGACTCGGTGGCGGCGGGCTCCGCCTGCGGAGTTCCGGCCGCCCAGCGCGCCGGCAACATCTCCCAGCCCACCTGGACCTATCGCGTGCTCGAGGGCCCCCAGTCCAGCGCGGCTTCCGCGTGCTTCCGGTCGTACGACGACGCATACGCCCTCGTACAGCGGCCACGCGCGGGCGGCACCGGCGACGCGGCCGGCACCGTCACCGTGCTCGGCGCCGGCGATGCCCTCACCAACGAGTTCGCGGCGACCGACGGCAACGCCGCGCTCGCGCTCGGCCTGCTCGGCGCCCACCGCACCCTGGTCTGGTACATCCCGGGGCCCGACGACCTGCCCGACGGCGGCGGGGCCGCCACGATCGGCGAGCTCACTCCGGGCTGGGTCACCCCGGTCATCCTGCTGCTCATCCTCGTCACGGTCGCCGCCGGCATCTGGCGCGGCCGGCGTTTCGGCGCGGTGGTGGTGGAGAACCTGCCCGTCACCGTCCGCGCGAGCGAGACCATGGAGGGCCGCGCCCGCCTTTACGCCCGGCAGGGTGCGCACGCCCGGGCGCTCGACGCCCTGCGGATCGGCACCATCTCGCGGCTGACGACGGCCCTCGCGTTGCCGCGGCACGCATCCGTCGCCGATGTGAGCCGCGCGGTCGCCGCTGTGACCGGGCGCAACGTCGATGAGGTGCACGACACCCTCGTGGGCGCCATGCCGCGCGACGAGGCCGAGCTCCTCGCGCTCTCCGACCGCCTGCTCGTGCTCGAGCAGGACGTGCACCGGGCGACCGACCTGCGCTGAGCCGCCCCGAGACTCGCACCATTTCTTCGAACCGAGAGAGGAACACCGGATGACCGACCAGCCGCAGCCCGCAGCCGCGCCCGACTCCGCCGCCACGCCGACCGCCGGTGAGCTCCGTCAGGCGCTCGCCCGCGTGCGCACCGAGGTGGGCAAGGCGGTGGTGGGGCAGGACGGCGCCGTCACCGGGCTCATCATCGCCCTGCTCGCCCGCGGGCACGTGCTGCTCGAAGGCGTGCCCGGCGTGGCGAAGACGCTGCTCGTGCGGAGCCTCAGCCAGGCTCTCAGCCTCGACACCAAGCGGGTGCAGTTCACGCCCGACCTGATGCCGGGAGACGTCACCGGGTCGCTCATCTACGACGCGAAGGCGGGCGAGTTCTCGTTCCGGCAGGGGCCGGTGTTCACGAACATCCTGCTCGCCGACGAGATCAACCGCACGCCACCGAAGACCCAGTCGGCACTGCTCGAGGCGATGGAGGAGCGGCAGGTCAGCGCCGACGGCGTGACCCGCAAGCTCCCCGACCCGTTCCTCGTGGCGGCCACCCAGAACCCCATCGAGTACGAGGGCACCTACACGCTGCCCGAGGCGCAGCTCGACCGCTTCCTCGTGAAGCTCGTGCTCGACCTGCCGGAGCGGGACACCGAGGTGGCCGTGCTCACGCGGCACGCCGCCGGCTTCAATCCGCGCGACCTCACCGCGGCCGGGGTGACCCCGGTGCTCGACGCCCGGCTGCTGACGCTGGCGCAACAGGCGGTCACGGCCGTGCAGGCCTCGCCCGACGTGCTCGCGTACATGGTCGACCTCGCGCGGGCGACGCGGCAGAGCCCGTCGGTGAAGCTCGGCGTGTCGCCCCGCGGCAGCACCGCCCTGCTCGCCGCGTCGAAGGCCTGGGCCTGGCTCAACGGCTACCCGGGCGTGACGCCCGACCACGTGCAGGCGATGGTGCTGCCGGTGCTCCGGCACCGCATCCAGCTGCGGCCCGAGGCGGAGCTCGAGGGTGTCTCGGTCGACGCCATCCTGCGGTCGATCCTCACCCAGGTGCGAGTGCCGATCTGATGCGGGCGCACTCGTGAGTCTGTCGGGACGGCTGGTCGCCCTCCTGGCGCTCGGCGTGATCCCGGTGGTGGTCATCGGCGAGATCTACGACGCCGCCTACGCCGCCCTGCTCGGCTGGATCGGCTTCGTCGTGCTCCTCGTCGTGATCGACCTCGTCACGGCGGCGTCACCGCGGCGGGTCGCGATCGAGCGGGCGCTGCCGGCGCGGGTGCGCCTGGGTGAGACGGTCACGAGCACGCTGTATCTCACCAACACGGGGTCACGGATGCTGCGGGGCATCGTGCGCGACGCCTGGCAGCCCTCGGCGGGGCCGGCCTCCGCACGGGCACGCGTGAGCATCCCGCGCGGCGAACGACGCGCCGTCAGCACGACCCTGACCCCCTTCCGCCGGGGCGAACGCCGCACCGCACGCGTGACCATCCGCTCGTTCGGGCCGCTCGGGCTCGCGGCGCGGCAAGCGACCCTGGTGGCCCAGGGGCACATCCGGGTGCTCCCCCCGTTCAACGCGCGCAAGCACCTGCCCTCACGCCTGGCGCGGCTGCGGGAGCTCGACGGGCGCACCAGCGTGATGATCCGAGGTCAGGGCACCGAGTTCGACAGCCTGCGCGAGTACGTGCGCGGCGACGACGTGCGCTCGATCGACTGGCGCGCCACCGCGCGGCACAGCGACGTGATGGTGCGCACGTGGCGGCCGGAGCGCGACCGGCGCGTGGTGATCGTGATCGACACCGGGCGCACCCAGGCGGCGCGCATCGACGACGAACCGCGCATCGACACCGCGTTCGAGAGCGCGCTGCTGCTCGCAGCGCTCGCCACGCGGGCGGGCGACCGGGTCGACCTGGTGCTCTACGACCGGCGGCTGCGCGGGCGGGTGCACGGCGCATCCGGGCCGGAGCTGCTCTCGCGCATGGTCGACGTGATGGCGCCGATCGAGCCCGACCTGATCGAGATGGACTGGACCGCGGTGCCCGGGCTGGTGCGCCAGGTCACCACCCAGCGCTCCCTGGTCGTGCTCGCGACGGCCATCGACGCCCCCGGCATCTCGCGGGAATTGATGGCGATCGTGCCCCAGCTCACCCGCAACCACATGGTCGTGGTGTCGTCGGTGACCGACCCGGATGTCGCGGCCGGCGTGCTCGACCGCGGCGACCGAGAATCGGTCTACCGCGCTGCCGCCGCCGAGCGGGCGCTCCTCGACGTCGCCCGGGTCACCACGGTGCTGAAGCGCTTCGGCGCCGACGTCGTGACGGGAGCCCCCGCCGACCTGCCCCCCGCCCTCGCCGACCGCTACATCGCCCTGAAAGCCGCGGGAAGGCTCTAAAACGCTGTGCCTGCTGCGGCGCGGCCCGGGCTTCGCTCGGGCTGCACCGGCGTCGCCGGTCCCTGCCCGGCGCCGCGCGACATGTGAGGACGCGGTCGAACGGCGCGGCCTACGGACGCACCGTTCGGCCACGCCCTCACCTTGGGTCGTCGAGTACGGCCTGTTGCGTCTGTCGAGGCGCGGAGGTTGCTCGGGGCAACCTCTCCTCTTCTAGCCGGCTACGAGCTGCTTGGCGCCCGCCTCGAACTCGGCCAGGTCGCCCGTCTCGCCCGCGCGGGCCGCGCGGCGGCCGAGGAAGAGCATGTAGAAGAGGAAGGCGGCGAGCGCGAGGGCGCCGATGCCGATCTTCACGAACCACGGCCACGGCGCGGGGGTGACGAAGCCTTCGATGATGCCCGAGACGAGCAGCACGAAGACGAGGCCGATCGCCACCGTGAACAGGGCGCGCCCGTTCTCGGCGAGCGACTGCCCGCGGGTCTTCGCGCCCGGGGCGACCCAGGCCCAGAAGATGCGGAGGCCCGCCGCGGCCGCCACGAAGATCGCGGTGAGCTCGAGCATCCCGTGCGGCAGGATGTAGAGGAAGAAGATGTCGCCGTGCTGGTACTCGAACATCACCGCCGCGTTCACGCCGAGGTTCTGCGCGTTCTGGAAGATGACCGAGGGCACGAAGATGCCGAGGATGCCGAAGGCGATGCACTGCGCCGCGATCCAGGCGTTGTTCGTCCAGACCTGGCCGGTGAACGACGCCGCGGGATTCTCGGAGTAGTAGTCGACGAAGTCCTCCTCCGCGAGCTTCTTCAAGTCCTCGTTCGATCCGAGGGCGGCGAGCACGGCCGGGTTCTGCGAGATCCAGATCGCGTAGAGGCTCGCGATGACGACCGTCGCCACCGCCACCGCCAGGGTGAGCCAGCGGATGCGGTACAGCGCCGCCGGGAGCTGGTTGGCGAAGAAGGTGGGCAGCTGGCGCAGGATGTTCGTGCCCGCGCCCGTGAACCGCAACCGCGCCCGGGAGAGCGCGACCGAGAGCCGGTCGCCCTGAGCGGTGGAACCCGCCACCGTCTTGATGGCCGAGAGCTGGGTCGACCCGGACTGGTAGCGCTCGATCAGTTCATCGGCCTCGCGCCCCGAGAACTCGCGCCGTCGGCCGAGTTCATCGAGACGATCCCATTCGTCTCGATGCGCGGCTGAGTAGGCGTCGAGGTCCATCTGCTTAAATGATATTCATGACGCAGCCGTTCGGGGTGGAAACCGGCGTTCGATCGAGCGCCGGCGCATCCGCCGTCTCGGCTCCGGGCGACGACGAGCTGCTCACCGGCGAGGCGGTGGCCCTCGACGTGCGGCCGGCGAGCTTCTTGCTGCGCAGCGCCAGCGGCGCCATCGACCTGGCGGTCTACCTCGGCTCGCTCCTGCTCGCCATCCTCGGCGTCACCAGTCTGCTCGCCGACTCCGGCATCGACCCTGCGCTCGGCCAGGCGCTCTCGCTCAGCCTTGTCGTGGCGTTCCTCGTCGTGGCGCCGGTCGTGGTCGAGGTCGCCTCCCGCGGCCGTTCGCTCGGCAAGCTCGCCATCGGCGCCCGCATGGTGCGCGACGACGGCGGTGCGATCTCGTTGCGGCACTCCGTCATCCGCGGCCTGCTCGGCTTCCTCGAGATCTACCTTACCCTCGGCATCCTCGCGTTCGTGGTGTCGCTGTTGAACGGCCGGTCGAAGCGGCTCGGCGACCTGCTCGCCGGTACTTACAGCCAGCACGAGCGGGTGCCGCGGCCGCTCCCGTTCTCGGCCACCATGCCACCCGAGCTCCTGGTGTGGGCGCAGACCGCCGACGTCGCGAAGCTGCCCGACCGGCTCTCCCGCCGCATCGTGCAGTTCCTCACCCAGGCCGACCGCATGACCCCGCAGACCCGCGAGCGCCTCGCGCAGGAGCTGGCACGGGAGGCGGCGCCGTTCGTGTCACCGCTGCCCAACGTGCATCCGCACGCGTTCCTGCTCGGGGTGTCGGTGATCCGACGCGACCGGGAGTACCGCGGACTCATGCTCGAACGCGAGCGGCTCGCCCGCGTCGACCCCATCCTCCGAGGTCTCCCGAACGGCTTCCCCGACCGCTGATCGAGGTCAGTAGCGGTAGTGGTCGACCTTGTACGGGCCCTCGACTGGCACGCCGATGTAGGCGGCCTGCTCGGGGCGGAGGGTGGTGAGCTCGACGCCGAGCGCGTCGAGGTGCAGTCGGGCCACCTTCTCGTCGAGATGCTTCGGCAGCACGTACACGCCCACCGGGTACTTCTCCGGCGTCGCGAAGAGCTCGATCTGCGCCAGCACCTGGTTGGTGAACGAATTGCTCATGACGAACGACGGATGCCCGGTGGCGTTGCCGAGGTTCATCAGCCGCCCTTCCGACAGCACCAGCACGCTGCGGCCGTTCGGCAGCCGCCACTCGTGCACCTGCGGCTTGATCTCGACCTTCACGGCTCCCTCGACGCGCGCGAGCCCGGCCATGTCGATCTCGTTGTCGAAGTGACCGACGTTGGCGATGATGGCGAGGTGCTTCATGGCCAGGATGTCCTCCACCCCGATCACGTTCACGTTGCCGGTGCCGGTGACGAAGATGTCGACCTCGCCCACGACCGACGACAGCCGAGCGACCTGGAACCCGTCCATCGCCGCCTGCAGCGCGCAGATCGGGTCGACCTCGGACACGATCACGCGCGCGCCCTGGCCGCGTAGCGCCTCGGCGGCGCCCTTGCCCACGTCGCCGTAGCCGACGACGAAGGCGACCTTGCCGCCCATCAGCACGTCGGTGGCGCGGTTCAGGCCGTCGGGCAGCGAGTGCCGGATGCCGTACTTGTTGTCGAACTTCGACTTCGTGACCGAGTCGTTCACGTTGATGGCGGGGAAGAGCAGCTGCCCGGCCGCGGCGAGCTCGTAGAGGCGGTGCACGCCTGTGGTCGTCTCCTCCGAGACACCGCGGATGTCGGCGGCGATGCGCGTCCACCGGCCCGGGTCGTTCGCGAGCGAGTCGCGCAGCACGCCCAGCACGATGCGGTACTCGTCGCTGTCGTCGGCCGTGGCATCCGGCACCCGGCCCGCTGCCTCGAACTCGACGCCCTTGTGCACCAGGAGGGTGGCGTCGCCACCGTCGTCGAGGATCATGTTCGGGCCGGTGAACGACGCACCGGCGGCCGCCGCCTCGGTCGACCAGTCGAAGGCGCGCTCGGTGCACCACCAGTACTCCTCGAGCGTCTCGCCCTTCCAGGCGAACACCGGCACACCGGCCGGCGACTCGACCGATCCGTGCGGGCCGACGACGACCGCGGCCGCCGCTTCGTCCTGCGTGGAGAAGATGTTGCAGCTCACCCAGCGCACCTGCGCGCCGAGAGCAACGAGCGTCTCGATCAGCACGGCGGTCTGCACCGTCATGTGCAGCGAACCCATGATGCGCGCCCCGGCCAGCGGCTGGGTGGGCCCGAACTCCTCGCGCAGGGCCATGAGGCCCGGCATCTCGTTCTCGGCGAGGCGGATCTGGTGCCGGCCGGCTTCGGCGAGCGCGAGATTCGCGACTCGGTAGGGCACGGACACGGCGGTGGGGGAAGCGATGCTCATGCCTCCATTGTCGCAGACCGCGCGGCGGGGCGGCCGGATGCTCGTGGAGTTGTCAGCCCTGCGCGCCGGCGCCTGGGCGCAGGCTCACTCGACGTAGACGTGCCGCATGACCTGCCAGCCCTGCGGGGCGGAGAGCCGGTCGGTGTGCCGTTCGCAGAGGTCGTAACTGTGCGGTTCTGGCAGCGGGCTCAGCGGGCCGACGACGATCAGCGAATCGGCGTAATCGTAGGTGAGGGTCGTCGTGGCCTCACCGCGGCAGGAGGGCCGCGAGCATTCCCTGGTCGTCATCGGTTCCACTCTAAGCGCGGCTCCCGTGCGCATCCGGTCACCCGCACCCCGTGTCGCCGCTCGGCCGTAGACTTGAGGCATGGCTCGTTCTCGCAGGGCGCCGCGGGCGGCGACGATCCGGGCCCGCACCCGCAACCGGCACGGGCGCGATCTGCGCTCCTCGGCCGCCGGCCCCCACCTGCCGTTCCTCCGGTCGCGCATCGACCTCTTCGATCAGACCGTCGCCTCCACGGCCGAGTACCTGCGGAGCATGTGGCCGAACGAGCTGGCGAACGTGAGCTTCGAGGTGGCCACGATGCCGTTCGGGCAGTTCGGTTCGCCCGACCATGTCGACCGCTGGTCGGTGACGAAGAACCGCGTGATCATGTTCCGTCTGCCGATCGAGCGGATGTCTCGGCTGCACCGCGACGACGAGGTGCACCGTCGGCTCGCGATCGAGTCGTGCGTGTTCCGGGCCGTCGCCGAGTTGCTCGGCAAGGACCCCTGGGATCTGGCGCCGGACCGGTTCCACCACTTCTGAGCGCACGGGACGCGCTGCAGCCTTCTACGGGTAGACGACGATGGGCGCCGCTGCCGGGTTCGGCGGCACGATCGGGTACGACGACGAGAAGCCGGGACCGAACTCGGTCACGGCCGCCGACACCGGTGCCGAGCTCGTGACGGTGTAGGACTCCCCCGCGGTGAGCGGCACATAACGCGCACCGGGCACGATGATGACGTCTTGCACGACGCCGCCGACGGTGGTGAGGGTGACCGCGACATCCGCCCCCGTGGTGTTCACGATGTGCAGGCGCGGGTTCGGGCCGTCGGCGGTGGCGACGAAGAACGTCGGCCCGAGCGGCCGCACCGCCTGGTACCAGGCGAAGTCGAGGGCGTCGTTCGCGATGGTGGAGGTGCGGGCACCCGTGACGAGCGGCTGGTCGCTCTCGATCTCGACGGTGTAGATGCCGTCGGGGACGTCCTGCAGCGGGAACTCGGTGACGACCTGCGGGGTGAGCCCAACTTGGTACTCGGTCTGGAGGCCGCCCGTCTTCTCCTCGGAGATCCGCACGGTGACCGACGCGGGGTCGGTCCCGGGCACGAACAGGCGCAGCACGCTCTGCAGGTCGGTCGCGTCCGGACTGCCGAGGCGCTCGGCGATGGTCGAGGTGCCGGCCACCTGCACGCCGGTGATCGTCTGCGAGGTGGCGGGTGGCGCGGTGGGGCCGGCCATCTCGACGCCACCGGCTTCGAGGCCGCGCACGACGCTCTGCTGCACGGCTGCGTACACCGCACCGACGGAGCTCTCGACGTGGATGACGGGCGCCGCGAGATCGGGCGCGAGACCGGCGAGGGAGAGGATGCGCGTGGAACGTGCGGGCACGTCGAGGTTCTTGGCACCGGGCGACTCGACGGCGCCGGCATCGCCGAAGATCGAGAGGTTGACGACCGCGGGCACGTCGCCCGGGTTCGACAGCAGCACGAAGCTCGTCCGCCCGACCGTGGTGGCGCCGGCGACGAGCCAGCTGTCGGAGTCGGCCTCGCCGCACGCGGTGGCGGCGTAGCCGACGAGATCGCCCGACGCGATGGTCTGCGATTGCACGGCGCCGAACAGGGCGTCGTCCGCGGTCTCCGCGGCGGGCAGGGCGATGCGGGCGGGCGCGGTGCCGTCGGAGGAGATGACGTCGTCGGGTGAGGCGAGCGCGCTGCGCTCGAGCACCTCGGCTCCGCCCGTGGCTGACGCGACCACCGTCGCGGAGCCGACACCCGAGATGGCGGTCGCATCCTGACCGGTGTCGTCGGAGAGGCGCACGAGCGGCCCGGTGCAGGCCCGCACCGAGTCGGCCGGCGCCGGATCGACGGTGAAGGAAGCGGGCGTGGCGGTCACGGTGGGCAACGGGAGGGCGAGCGCGGCACCCGCGGCCACGACCGCAGCGGCGGCCACGACGACTCCGGTGACGACGCGGGCTCCGGTGGCGAGCAGTCGGCGGTCAGCGGCCATCGGTGCGGCCCTCCTCGTCGTGCGCGATGGCGTCGCGCACACTGATCACGGTCTCGTCGTTCGGATCGTAGTCGTCGAGCTCCGGTCGCAGCCCCGTCGTCTCATCGGGCGCAGCAGATTGGCCGGGCACAGCCGTCTCATCGGGCACGGTCCCCTCGTCGGGCACGGCCACCTCGTCGGGCACGGTGGCCTCGACGGGCACGCTCGTCTCGATCAGCGGATCGACGCCGGGCGGTTCGAGCTCGTCGTCCGCTTCGGCCGTCGTCACGGTCTCCACCACGATGGGCTCCGCCGTAGGCGCCGGCTCCTCTGCAGCAGCGGGCTCCTCCGCGGCAGCGGGCTCCTCCGCGGCAGCGGGCACCTCCGCGGCCTCGGCATCGGCGACGTCACGCTCCTCGACGACCTCGAGTGCCTCGGGTTCTTCCCCCACGGGCACGTCGTCGTCGAACTCGTCGAGCTTCTCCTCGGCCAGCTCTTCTTCGACCGAATCGGCGGGGGCGACGTGGGCGGTGGCGCTCACCGCTCGGTTGCCCTGCACCTGCAGCCGGCCGGCCGGGAGGGCGAGCAGCAGCGCCACGCCGAACACGAAGCCCTGGATCACGAGCACGAGCACTCCGAGCGGCGTTCCCGTGTTCGTGGGCACCGGCACCGGCAGGCTCGCGGGCGTCTCCTGCCCGGCCACCTGCCAGAGTTCGCCCACCGAGGTCTTCCCGATGAAGGTCAGCTGGGCGTTGCTGCCCAGCGCCTTCGAGGCCCGCGCGGCGATGGTGTCGGCCGCGGCGCCCGCCTGTGCGGGTTCGGCCGGCTCGAGCAGCACGAAGGCGACGCCGAGGCCGGTCAGCGTCGTGGCGATGTCGGCGGTGCCGACGGATGCGGCGTTGCCGGTGAGCGAGGCCAGTGCGGTCCGGGCATCCGTCGTCACACCGGCGAATGCCGAGGTCGAGGCCAGGGTGGACTGCTGGTTGAGGGTGGCGCCCGCACCGTGCACCACGTTCGCCGCGAGGCCGCCATCGGCCTGCGGCTCGAGCACGAGCGTGCCCACCCGGGGCGTGCTGGACGCCTCGGCCGTCACGTACGCGGGCAACGAACGGCCACTGCCCGGCGCGACCTCTGCGGTGCCGAAGAGCACGCCGAGACCCATCGGCAGCGCCACGATCCCGACCGCCACCGACGCGATCACCGCCGGAAGCGCGGCGAGGCGCGGCAGCGCGGCGAGCCCGAGGATGGCAGCGCCCGAGAGGCCCAGCCAGTACAGGCTGAGGCCCGAGCCCGGCCAGATCGCCACCGCCTGCGATCCGCTGGTGGCGAGGGCGAGCTGCCCGGCGGCGACCGCGGTCGCGAAGCCGAGGATCGCCACGACGACCGCGAACACGGCGCGGTAGGAGCCGGGGAGGAAGAGCGAAGCGAGCGCCAGCAGCCCCAGCGGGACGGCGAGGAGGCCCAGCACGAGCAGCACCACCCCCGCGTCGACGCCGTAGGTGCCGGCGAGCGACTCCCAGCCCGCGAGACCGGTCTGCGGCAGCCCGATCAGCAGATCGACGACCGGCACCGGCGGCCGCCAGTTCGGCAGCCCGGGGTCGGCGAGCACCGCGAGCGGTGTGCCGCGCTGGAACTGGTTCCAGGCCAGCGGGCCGAACAGCACCAGGGCCGGCACGGGGATGCCGATGAGGCGCGCCACGTTGCGCCGGCTCGCCACGGTCGCGACCAGCCACAGCACGATCAGGGCCGGCCAGAGCGAGGGCGCGACGGCGAGGACGCCCGCGAACAAGATCGACGCGATGGCCGACGCCGACCACGACTTGGGGGCGGAGAGACCTGCCAGCACGAGCCAGGGCAGCAGCAGGTGCGCGAGCACCGGGCCGATCATGCCGGAGTCGAGGGCACCGAGGAAGGGCGGCGCCAGCACCCAGAGCACGGCGGCGGCGGTGCGCAGCACCGGCCGCTCGGTGAGATGCGCCGCGCAGAACCAGGCGGCGAGCGCCGCGAGTGGCAGCGCGACGAGGTAGAGACAGACGATCGCGAACGAGGGCGACCAGAAGGTGATCGAGCCGAGCACGGCGAGCACGGTGGCGAACGGGTCGGCGGCCCCCACGAAGCCGAGACCGATGTCGCGGAACCCGGTGCCGATCTGACTCCAGAGCCCGCCCACGGTGGTCTCGAGCGGCAGGGCTCCGCCGCCGGTCATCGCCGCCGCGCCGAACACCGGGAGGAAGACGATGAACCCGATCAGGGCCACGACGAGCACCGTTGCCACGCCGCCGCTGGAGATGAACTGGATGCGGTCCCGCGATCCGCGCAGGTAGGTCAGCGCGATCTCGCGCTGCAGCGACCGCCGGCGGCGCACCTCGTCGCCCGGCATCCGGAGCGGCGCGATCGCCTTCCAGCCCACCCGTTTGGCCGCCTTGAGCCGCCGGCGCGACTCGCCGATCTTCGATCCGAACGCCGTCTTGAACGCGGCGGCGAACTCGCCGCCGATGGCGCCGGGCTGCTTGCGCACCAGCTGGTAGAGCGAGCGCACCACGGCGAGTGGCACGAGCGAGAGCCAGTGGAACACGACCGCGAACGGCGGCGCGTAGACCAGCCGGCGGTGCAACTGGGCGGCGCGACGCGCGGTCTGCCGCTTGCGGCGGGCACTGCCCCGGATCGAGCGCCCGGGGCCGGAGAAGCCGTCGCCGTCGGTGGCGAGCCGCGCGGCCGGCACGGCGAGCACGCGGTGCCCGGCCAGGCGAACGCGGATGGCGAAGTCGAGTGCGTTGTCGGCCGTGGGGAGCGCCGGGTCGAAGCCGCCGACCTCGTTCCAGACGGTGTGCCGCACGAGGAGGCCGGCCGCCCCCATCCCGAGCACGTCGCTCATGCGGTCGTGCTGCGCCTGGTCGAGTTCGGTCTCGACGAGGGGAACGCTCGCGCCGAACCGGGTGATGGTCTCGCCGAACTCCGCGATGTAGGCCGTGTCGTCCCACTCGGTCTGCTTCGGGCCTGCGGCGGCGACCGAGGGGTTCACCTCGACGGCCGCGAGCAGCGCCGCCAGGGCGTCGGGGGCGGGGGCGGAGTCGTGGGCGAGCAGCCAGAGCCACTCGTTCTCCGACGACGGCGGGGGCGCCACACCGAGGGCGTGGGCGACGGCGGTTCCGAAACTCAGCCGGGTGGATGCGGAGATGAAGCGGGTGGGCAGGGCGGCGGCGAGCAGTGCGGCCGAGTTGTCGGTGGATGCGCAGTCGACGACGACCAGCGCATCCGGCGCTCTGGTCTGCGCCGCGATGGCCTCGAGGGTTCGCGGAAGGTGTTCGGCGCCGTTCGAGGCGACGAGGACGGCAGTGACTCGGGCGTGCATCGCAACGACTCTAAGCGCGGCCGTCACCATTCATCGTCAGCGCTCCGGCGTGCCGGGCTTCTTATGAATCGCGTGTGAACGCGGTCACACGGCTTTCTTGCGCAGCTTGCGGCGCTCGCGCTCGCTCAGGCCACCCCAGATGCCGAACCGCTCGTCGTTGGCGAGCGCGTACTCGAGGCACTGCGCCTTGACCTCGCACGAGGTGCAGATGCGCTTGGCGTCGCGAGTGGAGCCGCCCTTCTCCGGGAAGAACGCCTCGGGATCGGTCTGCGCGCACAGGGAGTCGGCCTGCCAGGCGAGCGGATTCTCCTCCGCGTCAGGCTGACGGACACCGGGAACGCCGAGGTTGACCGGGTCGATGAACCAGTCGTCCGGAACGCCCGAGCGATAGTCTGACATTGCCATATCACGCTCCACCCTCTGAACCACTCTGCGACCTGCCGAAAACCCCGTTCCCTAATTACATCGGTGTAGTTCGCTCACGTCAAGTCGCAGATCGTAAACCCTCAACCGGCCGTGGAGGGTTGCGACACGGCACGGCAGCCGTCAGTTCGCCTCGACTTTTCTCGGTGATCGTCGATATCCTGCCAGCATGTTGCGAAAAGTCGTTCTGCTGGCCATCCCCGGGGTCGCCCCGTTCGAGTTCGGCGTCGTCTGCGAGGCCTTCGGCATCGACCGCTCCGAGCACGGCGGCCCCGTCTTCGACTTCACCATCGTCGCCGCCGAGCCGGGTCCGGTGCCCACCAGCATGGGCTTCGACATGACCATTCCCAACGGGCTGGCCGCGGCCGCCGACGCCGACCTCGTGTGCGTGCCGGCGCACGACATCGACAGCGACGTGCATCCGGCCATCGCCGCGGTGATCCAGGATGCGGCGGCCCGAGGCGCGTGGCTCCTCAGCGTCTGCAGCGGCGCCTTCACCCTCGCCAAGGCGGGCGTGCTCTCGGGCCGGTCGGCCACCACCCACTGGATGCACGCCGACCGCCTCGCCCGCGAGTTCCCCGACATCGAGGTCGACGCCGACGTGCTCTTCGTGGAGGACGGCCGCATCATCACGAGCGCCGGCACCGCGGCGGGCATCGACGCCTGCCTCCACCTCATCCGCTCGGAGCTCGGCGCCGCCGCGGCGAACGTGGTGGCGCGGCGCATGGTGGTGCCCCCGCAGCGTGCGGGAGGGCAGGCGCAGTACATCGCCACCCCCATTCCGGCGAGCCAGAACGATTCCTTCGCCGAGGTCACCGACTGGATGCTCGAACACCTCGACCAGGAGCTCACCATCGACGACCTCGCGCGCCGCGCCCTGATGTCGCCGCGCACCTTCGCCCGCCGATTCAAGGCCGACCTCGGTGCGACGCCCGGCGCCTGGCTCAATCGCCAGCGTCTGCTGCGCGCGCAGATGCTACTTGAGGAGAGCGCGCTCGGCCTCGACGCGGTGGCCGCGGAGAGCGGCTTCGGCACCGCAGCGGTGATGCGCCACCACTTCGCGAAGACCCTCAACACCACGCCCGCGGCCTACCGCCGTGCCTTCAGCGTGCGCGCCCTCGCCTGAGGGTCAGCCGGTCAGCCCGTCAGCCCGTCAGCCCCTCAGCGGAGCGCGTGGCGCAGGAGCGCGCGACGCCCGGCCGGATCGTGCGCCCGCACAGCGGCCGGCAGCTCGCTCAGCGCGTTCAGGCGGGAGGTGAGGTGGTGGCGGGCCGCGCGAGCGGCACGTGGCCAGCCGAGCGCGCGCATCCGCTCTGCCGTCTCGTCGAACAGCCGTCGTTCCTCCGCGAACTTCGCCCCGTCGGGCCCCGTCACCGCGGAGACGCTGCCGGCGTGCCGTCGGTAGGAGAACACGATCTCGTCGTCGAGCAGCAACGAGCCGCCCGCCATCACGATCTCGAGCATGAGGTCGAGATCCTGCACCACGTCGTACCCCGGCCGGAAGCCGAATCGCCGCAGCTCGTCGCTCCGCCACGCGATCGACGGGAAGTAGGCCCAGTTGCCGCGCAGCAGGCTCGCCGCCAGACGCTCGCCCGCGTACAGTCGCGGCCCGTGGCCGCTGAAGCGCAGCAGCGCCTTCACCCGGTCGGCCAGCGGCCGGTGCACCACGCCCTCGGCGTCGATGACGTCGACCCCCGGCTGGATGATCGAGGCCTCAGGGTGCGCGCCCGCCAGTTCGCGCACGCGCTCCACGTAGCCCGGGTGCATCCGGTCGTCGCAGCCCATCAGCACCGCGCGGTCGGCCTCGATCAGCCGTACGCACTCACGGAAGTTGCCGCCGACGCCGAGGTTCGTGGCGTTGCGCCGGTAGTGCACGCGCGGGTCGTCGAGGGCGGCCGCCCACTCGCCGGGCGCCGGGTCGGGGTAGACGTCGTCGACGATGACGAGCCGCCACTCCGGATCGCGCTGCGCCAGCACGCTGTGCACCGCCTCCCGGAAATGGTCGAAGCGGCCGTAGAAGGGCATCATGATGTCGAGCGTCACGTGGGGTTCACCGCCTGGGGTTCGTCGGCGCGGCGGAGGCGGCCGCGCCAGCTGAGGTCTCGGGCGGCCTTCACCGAGCAGATCACGAGCAGCAGCCAGCCGTACTCCACCAGGATGAAGCTCTCGGCCATCGAGGTGGCGAGGAGCACGACGAGCACGAGCGCCGTCCAGAGGAAGACGATGCTCTTGCGTGCGGCCGCGAGCACCCAGGCGCGGCCGAAGGCGAGGCCCACGAAGCCCGCGAAGATCACGAACCCGACGAGCCCGGTCTGGAAGTACACGTCGACGAACGCGTTCAGCGCCGAGGTGTGCGAGCGGTTGCCGATCACGTCGAGCGCGAAGAACGGCGACACGCTCGGGCGCCAGAAGCCCGCCCAACCCCAGCCCTCGAGCGGGTTCAGCTCGATCAGGCGCCAGAGCTCCCGCCAGATCTCCAGGCGGTAGGTGAACTCGCGCCGGGTCGAGAGCACCTCGAGGATGCGGCCCCGGGTGAGGAAGGCGACGAGGAGCACGAGCAGCGACAGGGCGAGCAGGATGAAGTGCCAGCCGCGCCTCGTCTCGGGTGCCGCTCGGCGCAGCGCGAGGAGGATGAGCGCCGCCACCGCGGTGACGAGCGCCACGCCCACCGTGACCGGCGACCCGGAGAGCACCACCGACACCACCGCGACGACCAGGCTGTACACGGCCGTGCCGCGACGGATGGACCGGGTGGCGAACTCGACCGCGAAGGTGACGACGGCGATCAGGGCCACGAAGCCGAGAGCGTTCCTCGTGCCGAGCACGCCCTGGATCGGGCCCCCGAACGGCAGTCCACCGGTGATGCCGAGGAACCGGATCGGCACGTCGAGCAGCACGCCCGACACGATCTCGAGCACCAGCGAGAGGCTCAGCACGACCCGCAGCACGTCGCCGAGCGCCCGCACGATCTGGATGAGGTCGCGCACCACCGCGATGTAGACGCCGAGGAAGGCGTAGGCGAGCAGGTACGCGAGCCCGTTCCACGACGTCGAGGGGTACTTGCTCCAGACCAGGGTGATGACGCACCAGGTGAGGAAGACCAGGAGCGACACCGGGAGCAGCCCGTGCCAGTCGAGGTCGCGCCAGCGCCCGGCGAAGGAGAGCGCCGCGAACACGACGAGCGCGGCGACGATGCCGATGAGCCCGGGCCAGCCGAGCGTGGAGCGGATGAGGAACGACAGGAACGCGGTGGCCAGGATGCTCAGGGTGAGCGCCTTGACGAACCGGGTGTCGCCGAAGAACTCGACCACCCGGAGGGGGACGGCCGGGCGGCGGTGGGGCCGGTCGGGCAGCGCCGTCATCGGCGCAGCGCCGCCGTTCGGGCCGGGCCGGCCGTGCGCGCGAGGAGGGCGTCGGGGCGGCCGGCGCCGTTGGCGAGATCGATCGCGACGGCGCCGTGGTCGAGCTTCGACTTCACCGCGAACACCACGAGCAGTGCCCAGCCCGCCTCGGAGAGCATCCGGCTCTCGACGAAGCTCTGCGCGATCATGGCCGTGAGCACGAGTGCCGGGGCGAGGGTGAGCGCGACGTGCGCGATCGGGCGGCCGAACGCATCCAGGGGCCGCCCGACGGCGAACCACCAGCTGCGGTACCAGGTGCCCACCACCAGGGCGATGAACAGCACGAGCCCCACGACACCGAGCTGCAGCCACACGTCGAGCCAGGCGTCGTGCGCCTGTAGGTAGGTGACGCCCTTGCGCACCGCGAGGTCGTTGAACGGCTCCACCCACGGCGCCCAATAGCTGACCCAGCCCCAGCCGAAGGCGGGCCGTTGCGCGGCGAGCGAGGCCACGGCGTTCCAGATGTCGACGCGGCCGGTGAGGTCGTCGGACTTGCCGAACACGGCGAGGAGCTGCTGCCAGAAGGTGCTGACCAGCACGATCGCGCCGGCGGTGACGACCACGAGGCCGGCGAGCACGGCCATCCGCCTGCCCGGGCCGACACGACGGGCGAGCAGCAGCGCACCGAGCACCACGGCGGTGACGACGAGAGCACCGATGGCGGTGGCGGATCTCGTGAGCGCCAGCACCAGCACGGCGACGACGAGCCAGGCGATGGCGGGGTTCCGCCGCCGGAGGCCCTGGGCGAGCTGCACCCCCACCGTGATGAGCGCGAGCAGCGCCACGAAGGCGAGCAGGTTGCGGTTGCCCAGGATGCCTTGGATGGGGTCGCCCGTGAACAGTGCGCCCTGCGACCAGTAGAAGGCCTTCGGCACGGTCTGGCCGCTGTAGTCGGTCCAGAACGGGAGCACGGGCGCTCGCACGAACAGGGCGACGATCAATTCGAACAGCACCGACAGGCCGAGGATCCAGGTGAGCGCGCTCGAGAGGGCCGCGATCAGCTGCGGCCAGCTGAGCGCCGTGACGAGGAACAGCGCCCCGAGGGTGGTCGCCGCCTGAGCCAGCAGGCCGAGCGCGGTCGCGCCGGGGTAGAACGACCAGGCGAGCGACGCGACCGCGAGCAGGCCGAACAGCACGAGGGTGCGCGGTAGCCGCCAGATGGCGAGCTTCGACCAGAGCCGCCGCCGGGTCATCAGCACCGCCGCGAGCGCGGCGATCAGGGCGACCAGAGCCAGATAGCCCCACCAGCCGATCAGGTTGCGCCAGAAGTCGCCCGCGAACAGGGTGAACAGCATGAGCACCGCCAGCGCCCGGGCGGCGGCGTCGGTCGGGTAGCGCATGGCGTCGATCCTATCGAGCGCGACCGGCGGATCGCCCCGCTACACGAACGCGGCGAAGCCGGTGAGCGCGCGGCCGACGATGAGGGTGTTCATCTCCCGGGTGCCCTCGTAGGAGTAGAGCGCCTCGGCATCGGCGAAGTGGCGGGCCACGTCGTACTCGAGCACGATGCCGTTGCCGCCGAGCGCTTCGCGGCACCAGGCGACGGTCTCGCGCATCCGTGCCGTCGTGTAGGCCTTGGCGAGTGCGGAGTGCTCGTCGCGCTGCGTGCCGTCGTCGAGCATCTGCGAGACCCGCACCACCATGCCGAGGCTCGCGGTGATGTTGCCGATCGACTTCACCAGCAGGTCCTGCACGAGCTGGTGGCTCGCGATCGGCTTGCCGAACTGCACCCGCTCCTTCGTGTAGTGCAGCGCCGCCTCGTAGGCGCCCACCGAGTTGCCGACCGCCGCCCACGCGACCTCGGCACGGGTGAGCCGCAGCACCTTCGCGGTGTCGCGGAAGGAGTTGGCGTTCTGCAGGCGCAGGCTCTCCGGCACCCGCACGTCCTCGAGCGTGATGTCGGCGTTCTGCACGATGCGGAGGCTCTGCTTGCCCTCGATCTTGGTGGCCGTGTAGCCGGGGGTGTCGGTGGGCACGATGAAGCCCTTCACCTGCCCGTCGGCGGCGTCTTTCGCCCAGATCACGGTGATGTCGCTGAAGGTGGCGTTGCCGATCCAGCGCTTCGAGCCGTTCAGCACCCACTCGTCGCCGTCGCGGGTCGCGATCGTGCGGAGGCCCTGCGCCGAGTCGGAGCCGGACTGCGGCTCGGTGAGGCCGAAGGCGCCCACCACCTCGCCGCGGGCCATCTTCGGCAGCCACTCCGCGCGCTGCTCGGCCGACCCCGTCACACTGATCGCGCCCATCGCGAGACCGTTCTGCACGCCGACGAGGGTGGCGACGGATGCGTCGACCCGCGCCAGCTCGAGCGCCACGAAACCACGGAACACCGCCGAGTTCTCGAACGGCTTCGTCTCCTCCCAGGCGAAGCTGTACACGCCCCGGTCGGCGAGGCCCTTCACGATCTCGTGCGGGAAGGTCGCGTTCTCCCAGTGCTCGTTGACGATCGGCTTCACCTCGGCGGCCAGGTAGTCGCGCAGGCGCGCCAGCGCCTCGCGCTCCTGATCGGTGAGGAGGTTCTCGTAGCCGTAGAAGTCGCTGGCGAGGGGCTCGAAGGTCATGGCTGCTCCGTTGCGTGTTCGTTGTGGTGCGTGTTCGTGGTGGTGCGTGTTCGTGGTGGTGCGTGTCCGGTGGATCGGCGGGGCGAGCCTAGCGGCCGGTGTCGGGGCGGGCTCCGCCGCTTGGTAGTTTGGTCTAATCGTCCGGAAGCCGCCAGAGTCGACGCTTGTAGGTCGCTGCTAATCGGGCGCCCCAGCCCGGTCGTGAGAATGAGGTCAGATCAATGTTCGTTCCGATCGCCAACACCCCGCGTGACTACGCCTGGGGCTCCACCACCGCCATCCCGGAACTGCTCGGCACGCCCGAGACCGGAGATCCGCAGGCCGAGCTCTGGCTCGGTGCGCACCCGGGCAGCCCGAGCCGCGTGCTCGATCCCGCCCTCACCGGCGGCGCGGCCGACCTCGCCGCCTGGATCGCCGCCGACCCGGCCACGGCCCTCGGGCAGGGCGACACGCTGCCGTTCCTGCTGAAGATCCTGGCGGCCGCGCATCCGTTGTCGTTGCAGGCCCACCCCACGCTCGACCGCGCCCGGGAGGGCTTCGAGCGCGAGAACGCCGCCGGGGTTCCGCTCGCCGCGTCGAACCGCAACTACAAGGATGCGCTGCACAAGCCCGAGATCATCGTCGCCCTCAGCCCCACCTTCGATGCGCTGTGCGGCTTCCGCCCGCTCGCGGAGGTGCGCGAGATCGTCGACCTGCTGGTGATGATCGACGGCTCGCAGACCGCGCCGCGCTGGGAGCTCTACGGCCCGATGGTGCACCTGCTCGAAGACTCGGTGACCCTGCACGAGACGGATGAGCAGGTGCTCGAGTCGGTCGTGAAGTGGCTGCTGGAGGGCGGCCCCGAGGTGGAGGCGCTGATCGGGCACCTGGTGCGCACCACCGAGAAGGCGCTGCACCCGGCGCACGCGCACCTCACCGACCCGTACACCCCCTCGCTCGAGACCGTCGTGCAGCTGAACGAGGAGTACCCGGGCGACCCGGGCATCGTCATCTCGCTGCTGCTGAACCGGGTGACCCTGACCGCCGGGCAGGCGCTCTACCTGCCCGCCGGCAACGTGCACGCGTACCTCCGTGGGCTCGGCGTCGAGCTGATGGCCGCGTCGGACAACGTGTTGCGCGGCGGGCTCACGCCCAAGCACATCGACGTTCCCGAACTGCTCGACGTGCTCGACTTCGCGTCGTTGCCCGTCCCCTACCTCGTGCCCACGTCGCCCGTGCCGGGGCTGCAGCTGTTCCAGCCCGACGTCGACGACTTCGTGCTGGCCCGCATCACGGTGGGCGACGAGGTGCCGTCGGTCGCCTACCCGCCGCGCGGTGCGGCCATCGCGATCTGCGTCGCGGGCTCGGTCACCGTCGCCGGCGGCACGGGCTCCGTCACCCTCTCGCGCGGCGATGCGGTCTTCGTGACGCCACAGGAGGGCGAGCTCACGTTCACCGGCGCGGGCGAGCTCTTCCTGGCTGCCCCGGGCGAGTAGCCCGCCCGCCGTCGCCGCGTGCCGCGAGGGCTGCGCGGCGACGACGGAGCGCTTCCCCGATCAGTCGGACGAACATCCAGCGGGCGCGGAGGATGGCGGGGAGGCCCCGGATGCCGAGTGGCGTCTGGTTCGCGTCGTGCAGCCGGCGCTCCACCACGACCGCGTCGAGGTGCCGGATGCTCCGCCGCACGTTGCCCGTGATGGCGATCCACACGTCGTGCGACTCGCTGACGTACGCCGGGATGGGCAGGATGCCCCCCTCGATCGCTTCCCGCCGGAACCCCATCGCGCAGCCGAAGTAGGGCCGGTAGCCGATCATGATGGCGAACAGGTTCAGCAGGTGCTGCCGTGAGGTGGCCGCCCGGAGCGGCGGGTACCACAGACGTGCACCCGCGCGCCCGAGGATGGAGTGGTTGCCGGCCACCACGAGGGAGCGCTGCAGCCCGTCGATCATGGCCTCGTGCCGCCCAGGAGTCCACACGTCGTCCTGATCGGAGAGGAAGACGTAGCGGCCCCGGGCGCGCCGGATGGCCGCCTCGAACGCCCGCACGTAGCCGGCGTTCTCGTTGGTGCGCGTGACGAACACGCGCGACTCCCCCAGCCGGTCGATGGTCGCGACGATCACCGCCATCGTGTCGTCGGGCGAGCAGTCGTCCACGATCACGAGCTCGTCGTCGGGCCCGAGCTGCGCCACGATCGACTCGATCTGCTCGGCCACGTAGGCCGAACCGCGGTAGGTGGCCATGCAGACGCTGGCTCGGATGTCGTCGCTCACGAGGTCTCCTTCCGGGGCCGGGGCCGCAGGGCGAAGTAATGCACGACGAGCCCGGCGACGGGCCCGATCAAGAGGCTCAGCACCGCGCGCAGCTCGAGGTCGAGCGGGAGCAGCAGGATGAGGACGGCCAGCACGGTCGCGGCGATCCAGCCGAGCGAGAAGGCACGGTGCTTGTCGACGGCGAGGCAGAGGGCGCCGGTGAGGGTGACGAGGGCGAGCATCCCGGCCGCGATCACGAGGCCCGCGATCGTCCACGGCCCCACGTAGTAGTCCTCGCCGTAGACCAGCACGAGCAGCCACGGCCCGAGCAGCGCCCCCAGGATCGCGCCCACCACGGCGATCAGCGCCAGCAGCCGGGCCACCGGCGCCAGCGCGCGCAGCCCGGCCGAGCGGTTGTTGACGAAGTGCGCGATCGCGACGCCCTGGTACGCGTTGAGAGGGATGAGCAGCGGGGCGCGGGTGAAGGTGATCGCGACCAGCAGCGGCGCGGCGAGCACGTAGGCGTCGTGCGACGAGGTGAGGCTGAGGATGACCGGGAAGCCCACCACGAGCACCGCACTCGATCCCGACGCGAGGCAGGCGTGTCCGACGCGTCGCAGGAAGTCGCGGAGCCCCGCATCCGCTCGCGCGCCGGCCGCCGATCGGAGCGTCGGTGAGAACAGCAGCCCCACGAGCCACGCCACCGTCGACGCGCTCGCGGCGACCGCGAACCCGGCGACCGATGCGGCCACCACCGCCGCCACCACGACCAGGAGGATGCGCAGCAGCGAGTCGCCGATCACGAGCCGCACGTAGGTCGGCCACTGCAACCGCCCGCCGAGGATGCCGACGATGGTGGCGTGCCCCGCGTAGAGCGCCACCCCGCAGCCGAGCGGCAACGCGAGGAACGCGGTGCCCGGTGTGAGCACGAGCGGCCCCCACCAGAAGCTCGTTGCCCAGAGCAGCAGGCCGAGCACGACGCCCACCCCGAGCCCCACCGGGAGCATCCGCGGTTCGTGTCGCTCGGCCGCCGGTCGGGGGTCGCGGTCGCTCGCGTGCACCGCCCGGGTGGTCTCTGACGAGAGGCCGCCGAGGATGCCGAAGAACGCGAACAGCAACGACCAGAAGGTGAGGAAGAGCGTGGCGTCGGGCTTGTCGAGCACCTTCGGCACGATGATGACGACCGCGAAGCCCACGCCCGCCGACACCAGCGAGGCCGCCCCGACGCCGACGAAGGAGCGCCGCCCGATGGTGGGTGCGTGCGCCCCCGAGTCGTCGCCCGGCTGTGTCTCCGCGGGCGAATCCGTCATGGGGTGCAAGCATAGTAGTCGCTCCCGAGGATGCACCGCGGGGCGGAGAGGTGCGTGTGAGCGACGTCGTCGCGGCGGTGGTGACCGCATTCCGGCCCGGTTCGCGGCTGGTGCCGCTGGTCACGAGCCTCGTCGCGCAGGCCGAGCGCGTGGTGGTGGTCGACGACGGCAGCGGGCCGGCTGCCGACGCGCTGCTGGCACAGGCCGCCGCGGCCGGCGCCGAGGTGGTGCGGCACGACACGAACCGCGGGATCGCCGCCGCCCTCACCACGGGCATCGCCGCTGCCCGCTCCGCGACCGCGACGCCCGTCACCGCCGTGCTGACCTTCGACCAGGACTCCGCGGTCGACGCCGGCTTCGTGGCCCGCCTCGACGCCACGGCCCGGGATGCGCGCGCCGCCGGGCTCCGGGTCGGCCTCGTCGCGCCCGCCGGCGTCGAGGGCCTCCCCTCCCCCGCTACGGGCTACGACCGCGGGTTCGCGCTCGGCGGCACGCCCATCCAATCGGGTCTCTACATTCCCGTCGACACCCTCGACCGCGTCGGCGCCTTCGCCGAGCCGCTCTTCATCGACGGCGTCGACACCGACTACGCCCTGCGCGTGCACCGAGCCGGTCTCGCGGTCGTGCTCGCCACCGGCACGACCCTCGGGCACAGCCTCGGCGATCGCTTCACCCCCACCCTGTTCGGCCGCCCGGTGCGTCTCGGTGGCCGGCCGCTCGCCCTCGTCGTGAGCAAGCCGTTCCGCTACTACTACCTCCTCCGCAACCGGGTGCTGCTGAACCGGATGCACGGCCGCCGCAACCGCGCCTGGTCGGTGCGCGAGACCCTCGCCGACCTGCGGCACTGTGCCATCGTGCTCGTCGTGGCACCCGGTCGGCTGCGCCGGCTCCGGGCGATGATCGCGGGCATCCGCGACGGCTGGGCCGGCCGCGCCGGGCGCATCCCGGCCGCGCTGGAAAGCCGGATCGCCGGGCGCTGACACCCGGGCTCCCGAAGGCCCAGTGGCTATGATGGGGGCCATGCCGACCGCCCTCGAACGCACGCTGATCGTCATGCCTGCGTACAACGAGGAGGAGTCGGTCGGCGCCGTCGTGCGCGAGGTGCTGCGGGTGGCACCCGGGGTGTCCTGCCTCGTCGTCGACGACGGATCGGTCGACGCCACCGCGCGCGAGGCGGCCGCCGCCGGCGCCACCGTGCTGCAGCTCCCGATCAACCTCGGCGTGGGCGGCGCGATGCGCGCGGGCTTCAAGTACGCGCTCTCGAAGGGCTTCGCGAACGTGGTGCAGGTCGATTCCGACGGTCAGCACGACCCGGTCGGCATCGCCGAACTCGTGGCCCAGCTCGAGCACTACGACCTCGTGCTCGGCGCCCGGTTCGCGGGCGTCGGCGACTACGCCGTGCGCGGGCCGCGGCAATGGGCCATGAAGGTGCTCTCGGGCATCCTGAGCCGGCTGACGAAGACGAAGCTCACCGACACCACCTCCGGCTTCCGCGCCAGCGGGCCGCGCGCGGTCGCGCTGTTCGCCCAGCACTACCCCTCGGAGTACCTCGGCGACACCGTCGAGTCGCTCGTCATCGCCTCCCGCTCGAAGCTGCGGGTCACCCAGGTACCCGTGGCCATGCGGCCGCGCGCCGGCGGGGTGCCCTCGCACAACCCGTACAAGGCCGCCGTGTACCTCGGCCGGGCGGCCATGGCGTTGTTCGTCGCCCTCATCCGGCCGCCGGTCGTGGTGCCGTTCACCGAACCGGTGTCTCCCGCATGACCACGGCGAGTTACATCCTCGGCATCGTCGCCGCCCTGATCGTGCTGGCGGTGGTGATCGAGTCGCTGCGCCGCCACCACCTCCGTGAGCGGCACGCCATCTGGTGGCTCGCCGCCGGCATCGTGGCGCTCATCATCGGCGTCTTCCCGCAGCTGCTCGGCTGGGCCGCCGGGCTCGTCGGAGTGACGGTGCCGACGAACCTGGTGTTCTTCCTCAGCATCGCGGTGCTCTTCCTGGTGTCGATCCAGCACTCGGGCGAGCTGACCGAGCTGGAGAGCGAGACCCGCACCCTGGCCGAATCGGTCGCCCTGCAAGACCTGCGCATCAAAGAACTCGAGAAGGCCCTGGCCGACGCGCTCGAGTCCCGAAGGAACCCATGACCCTCGCCCCGCCCGCCGTCGCCGCACCCGCCACGGCACCCGTCGCACCGCCGCGCACCGTGTGGACGTCGCTCCTGCTGCCGTGGCTCCTGCTGGCCATCCTCGGCTCGCTGTGGGCGCTCGCCACCCCGATCGGCGGGTCGCCGGATGAACCCGCCCACGTCGTGAAAGCGGCCTCCGTGGTGCGCGGCGAGCTGCTGCCGGAGTCGATGATCGCCAGCGGCGGCGTGGTGCACGTTCCGGCGGCGTTCGCCTACGAGTACTCGCAGGGCTGCTTCGCGTTCTTCGCCGACACCCCGGCCTCCTGCGCCCCGCCGCTCACCGGCGACCCGGCCGACATCGTCGAGACCTATTCCTCGGCCAGCCTCTACAACCCGCTCTACTACTGGCTGGTGGGCTGGCCCTCGCTCGCCCTCCCCGACATCTCGGGCATCTACGCGATGCGCATCGTGAGCGCCGTGCTCACCTCCTTCTTCCTCGCGGTGTGCTTCTGGGTGATCGGCTCCTGGCGCTCCCGCCGGGTGCCCACGCTCGGCGTGATGATCGGCATCACACCCATCGTCACCTACCTCATGGGCACGGTGAACCCCAACGCGCTGGAGTTCACGGCGGGGCTGGCGCTGTTCGCCGGCATGCTCTCGATCGTGCTGCATCCGAACGACCGGCTGCTCGGCGGCCGGCTCACGCTCGTCGTGATCTCGGCCGCGCTCGTCTCGAACACCCGCGGTATCTCGCCGCTCTGGGTGGCGGTGCTGCTCGTGCTCCCGCTCGTGCTGCTCACCGGCCGGCAGCTCGGGGCGCTGCTGAAGCGCCCGGGCGTGTGGGTGAGCATCCTGCTCATCGCCATCACGGCCCTGGTGAGCGGCTGGTGGACCCTGCAGAGCAACTCGCTCGGCACCGGGCCGAGCACCGGGCCCGACGTGGTGCCCACCAACAAGGGCGTCGGACTCAGCCCGATCGAGGGCTTCTTCGGCCTGATCGGCGACTTCTACGGGCAGCTGCGGCAGATGGTCGGCATTCTGGGCTGGCTCGACACCACGCTGCACCCGGTGGTGTACTTCGTGGCCTACGGGCTCTTCCTGCTGCTCGTGCTCGGCGTCGTGGTGTTCGTGCGCGGGCGCAAGCTCGTCTTCGTCATCCTGCTCGCCGCCGCCTTCTTCTTCCTGCCGCCACTCGTGCAGGCGGCGTATGTCACCAAGGGCGGGTTCATCTGGCAGGGCCGGTACACGCTCATCCTGCTCATGGCGCTGCTGCTCGGCATGGCCGCGTGCATCGCGGCATCGGACCGCTTCCTCCGCTGGCGGCGCAGCACGGTGCCCCTCCTCATCGTGGCCATCCTCGCCGCGGGCGGCTGGACGTACACCGTCGCCTATGCCTTCGCCACGACCATGCGCCGGATGGCCTCGGGCTACGTCACCGACTGGCCGGCCATGCTTGAGCCCGGCGCCTGGGTGCCGCCGCTCGGCGCGTTCCCGTTGATCGGCCTGTTCACGCTCGCGACGATCGGCTTCGCCGTGTACGTCGTGGTCGCCGGGCGCGACCGCCGCGTGCCCGCGGTCGAGCCGGTCGCGGTCGGCTACGCACCCCACGCCCCTCAGCAGGCTCAGTCTTTCGACCCCCACACCCCCGAACAGAAGGCATTCCCATGGTGAACGACCTGTCCGCCCAGGCCTACGACAACCTCACGGTCTCCCTCCGCAACGAAGACGGCTTCGCGGTGTCCCCCGAGGGGCTCCTCGTGCACGGCAAGCTGTTCGCCTTCCTCGACGGCGACGACCTCATCGTCCACCTCCCCGAGGAGCGCACCCGCGACCTGCTCACCCGCGGGGTCGCGTCGCCCTACGAGAGCGACGGCGAGGCCGACCGCAACTGGGTGCGCGTGACCGACCGCCAGCTCTGGCCCGAGCTCGCCGGCGAGGCGCACGAGTTCGTGGGCGAGCCGCACGTGGGCGGCCAGTCCTGAGCACGGGGGCCTGAGGCCCCGCTCGCGTCAGCCGGCGGCGGGTTCGTTCGGGTGGAGCGCCGCCGCGTCCGCCGCCTCGCCCGGTGCGGCACCCGCCGCCGCCATCGCCGCAGCGGCGTCCGCCTCGAGGCGCGCGTTCTGCAGGGCGGTGAAGCCGTCGGAGCGGTGCGGGGCGAACACCCAGTAGCGGTAGAGCACGAAACGGAACGCCGTGGCCAGCACGAGGCCGATCACGTTGCCCGAGATGTTGTCGGCCACCAGGTTGTCGAAGCCGAGCAGGTAGTGCGAGACCCAGAGGCAACCGAGTGCGATGCCGAGGCCGAGCACGGCGATGACGCTGAACTCCACCAGCTCCAGCACGAAGTTCTTGCGCCGGTGCTCGCGGAAGGTCCAGTACCGGTTGCCGAACCAGGTCGCGAGGGTGGAGAGGGTGACCGAGACCACCTTGGCGCCGATCGGCCCGGAGAACCAGCCCTCATCGCCGAAGACACCGAGCCGCAGGGCGTTGAACACGCCGACGTCGATCGCGTAGCCGGCCAGCCCGACCACCCCGAACTTCAGTGCGTAGCGCACCAATCGTTCCCAGAGGTAGTCCCAGATCTTCTTCACGTAAGACGCCGTTCCTCGCTCGCGGTTCTCGGCTCGCGCGCCGAGCCTTCAAAAGAATAACCGGCCCTGTATTGTTACCCTTGCTCAACTGCCGTAAATCCGACAGTTGTCGCCCATCCGATCTTCCACTACTTCAGAGGTCAGGCGTTTGTCCACCAAATTCGACAGGGATGTTGTCGTCATCGGCGGAGGCGGCCACGTCGGCCTCCCCCTCGCCATCGCACTCGCCGACCGGGGTTCGAGCGTCGTGGTCTACGACGTCAGCGAGCGCGCGGTCGCCGGCATCAACGAGGGCCGGATGCCCTTCAGCGAGCCCGGCGCCGAACCGGTGCTGCAGCGCGTGCTCGCGAACGGCAGCTTCACGGCCTCGACCGATCCCGCCGTGGTCGCCACCGCCGAGAACGTGATCGTGGTGATCGGCACCCCGGTCGACGAGCACCTGAACCCCGACCCGAACGCCATCCCCAAAGCGCTCGAGACCTGCCTGCCGTACTTCAGCGACGACCAGTTGCTCATCCTGCGGTCGACCGTCTACCCCGGCGTGACGGCGCTGGTCGAGCGGCAGCTGCGCACCGCGGGCCTGGCCACCGAGGTGGCGTTCTGCCCCGAGCGCATCGCCGAGCACAAGGCGATGGAGGAGCTGTTCACGCTGCCGCAGATCGTCTCCAGCCGCACCGAGACCGGGCGGGCACGGGCATCCGCTCTGTTCCGCACCCTCACCGACCAGATCGTCGATCTCGAGCCCGAAGAGGCCGAGCTCGCGAAGCTGTTCACCAACACCTGGCGCTACATCAAGTTCGCTGCGGCCAACCAGTTCTACATGATGGCGAACGACCGGGGGCTCGACTTCGAGAAGATCCGCAAGGGTCTGACCCACGACTACCCCCGGGCGAAGGACCTGCCGGGGCCCGGCTTCGCGGCCGGCCCGTGCCTGTTCAAGGACACGATGCAGCTCGCCGCCTTCAGCGACAACAAGTTCTCGCTCGGCCACTCGGCCATGCTCGTGAACGAGGGGCTGCCGCTCTACATCGTGACGCAGCTCGAGAAGCGCTTCGACCTCGAGAACCTCACCGTGGGCATCCTCGGCATGTCGTTCAAGGCGGGGTCGGACGACATCCGCTCCTCCCTCTCGTACAAGCTGCGGCGGGTGCTGAAGTTCCGAGCCAAAGCGGTCATCGGCACCGACCCCTACGTCAGCGAGGAGACCGACGACACCCTGCTGCCGCTCGACGCGGTGCTCGAGAAGGCCGACATCCTCATCGTCGCGACCCCGCACGCGGAGTACCGCGAGCTGGTGACCGACAAGCCGGTCGCCGACGTCTGGAACCTGCTCGGCCAGGGGGTCGTGATTTGACCGAGGGCCTCCGCGCCTCGATCGTCATCCCCGCGTACAACGAGGGGGAGGACATCGTCCCCGGCCTCGACCGCATCTTCGAGGCCGTGCACCTCGAGTCCGAGGTGCTCGTGGTGGTCGACGCCACCACCGACACCACCGTGCCCGTGGTGGAGCGGTACGCCGCGGCCGGCCGGCCGAATCTGCGGGTGCTCATCAACGACTACGGGCGCGGGCCGGCCTACGCCATCCGGTACGGCATCGATCACGCCGCCAGCGAGACCGTGGTGGTCACCATGGCCGACGGCTGCGACGACCCACGCCAGATCGACGACCTCGTGCGGCTCGTCGAGCGCGGTGTGGTGGTGGCCGCGGCTTCGCGGTACATGCCGGGCGGGCAGCAGGTGGGCGGCCCGCGGTTCAAGAGCTTCCTCTCCCGCACGGCCGGCATCACGTTGCAGCTGTTCACCAACGCCGGCACCCGCGACGCCACGAATTCTTTCAAGGCCTACAACGCCGAGTTCGTGCGCGAGGTCGGCATCGACTCCCGCGACGGCTTCGAGATCGGTCTCGAGCTCACCGCCAAAGCCAGGCGGCTGCGCCGGCCGGTCGCCGAGATCCCCACCATCTGGCTCGACCGCGCGTTCGGCGAGTCGAACTTCAAGCTCGCGAAGTGGATTCCGAAGTACCTGCGCTGGTACCGTTTCGCGTTCGGCCGCAAGCTCACGATCGACGAGCTGCAGGCGCTGGCCGCCAAGATCACCACCCCCTGAACCCCTCCCCCCACCAAAGGAACTGCATCCATGAAGAAGGTCCTCGTCACCGGCTCCGCCGGGTTCATCGGCGGCTACATCGTCGAAGAGCTGCTCGCCAAGGGCTACCAGGTCGTCGGAGTCGACAACTACTCCAAGTACGGCCCGGTCAAGAAGTCCTACGACGACAACCCGAACTACGAGCTCGTGGTCGGCGACGTGCAGGACGTGGAGCTGATGACGCGCCTGCTCTCCGACGTCGATCACTTCATCGCCGGGGCGGCCCTCATCGGCGGCATCTCCTACTTCCACACCTACGCCTACGACCTGCTGGCGCAGAACGAGCGCATCATCGCCTCGAGCGTGGATGCGGCCATCGCCGCCCACAAGAACGGCCGGCTCGAGAAGGTCACCTACATGTCGAGCTCGATGGTGTTCGAGTCGACCGACCGCTGGCCCTCCAAGGAAGGCGACGAGCGCGAGGTTCCGCCGCCGCTGTCGTCCTACGGCTTCCAGAAGCTCGCCGTCGAGTACTTCGCGCGCGCCGCGTGGGACCAGTACAAGCTGCCCTACACGATCCTCCGCCCCTTCAACTGCGTGGGCATCGGCGAGAGCCGCGCCCTCGGCGACGTCGAGATCGACTCGGGCAACGTGAAGCTCGCCATGAGCCACGTCGTGCCCGACCTCGTGCAGAAGGTGCTGAAGGGCCAGGACCCGCTGCACATCCTCGGCTCCGGCGACCAGGTGCGCCACTACACCTACGGCGGCGACCTCGCTCGCGGCATCGTGCTCTCGCTCGACCACCCGGCGGCCCTCAACAACGACTTCAACGTCTCCACCGCCGAGGGTCACTCGGTGAAGGAACTCGCCGAGGTCATCTGGCGCAAGATCAAGGGCCCGGATGTTCCGCTCAACCTCACGAGCGACCCCGGCTTCGAGTACGACGTCGCCAAGCGCGTGCCCGACGTCTCGAAGGCCAAGGAGTTGCTCGGCTTCGAGGCAACGACCACGCTCGAGGACATGCTCGACGAGGTCATCCCGTGGATCAAGAATGCCGTCGCCGACGGCACCATCTGATCACACGCGACCGATGGGTGTGCGCCGGTGGTTGACGCCGGCGCACACCCATTACGCCACCCTGGTCCTGGCGTTCGCGTGGATCTGCTACTACGGCCGCGACCAGTGGTTCTACTACGACGAGTGGGATTTCCTGACCGCTGACGGCGTCGATCTGCTCGCGCCGCACGTGGGCCACTGGAGCACCATCCCGATGCTCGCCACCCAGGCCCTCGTGCACACGGTGGGCCTGCACAGCTACTGGCCGTACCTCATCCTGGTCATCCTGGTGCACTTCGGGCTCGCGCACGTGCTCTGGCGGGTGCTCAACGCGGTGGGCGTCCAGCCATGGATCGCCACCGTGCTGGCCCTCGTCTTCGTGCTCTACGGCGCCGGGGCCGACAACATCCTGTGGGCGTTCCAGTTCGGCTTCGTCGGAGGCATCCTCTGCGGATCGGTGGCCGTGCTGCTCGCTGACCGGCTCACCCGTGCGAACTTCTGGCGACGCGCCCCGGTCGTTGCCGCCGTCATGCTGCTCGGCCTCATGTTCGCCGGCACCGCGGTGCCGCTCGTGGCGGCGCTCGCGCTGCTCGCCCTGCGCCGGGTCGGCCTGCTGCGCGCCGTCGCGGTGGCCGGCGCCCCCACCCTCGTCTACCTCGGCTGGTACCTCTTCGCGAAGGCGAATCCGGCGTACTCCATGCCGACCCAGTGGCAGCCGAACTCGGCCGGGCAGCTGCTGCTCGACGTTCCGCTGTACGCCGGCCGGATGATCGTGGGCGCCTTCCAGGGCCTCACCCCGGTGCCGTTCCTGGGGCTTGCGGTCGGGCTCGCCCTGCTGGCCTTCGCCGCCATCACCGTGCGCCGCCAGTGGCGGCAGGCGCCGATGGTGCTGGCGTTCGCGCTGGCCGCCATCGCCTTCGGCCTGCTCACCGGATTCTCGCGCCTGAACATCGGGCCCGAGCTCGCCACCTCGGGCCGTTACCTCTACATGATCGCCGCGCTCACGCTCCCGCTCCTCGGCGTGGCACTCACGGCCCTCTGGGGTCGCCGCCGTGCCGTGCTCGCGGGAGTGCTCGTCGTGGGCGCTGCCGTCGCCGTCTGGGGCGCCCTGGGCATCCGTCAGCACTCCGCGGAGATGGCGGGCATCGAGTTGCCCACGCGCGACGTCATCTTCGCAGCGGCCGCGCTCCTCTCCGACCCCGCCGTGACGGTGGACGACGACGCCCTGGTCGAGCCCCTCTACGCCCCGACCCTCACCGTGCACCAGTTGCGCGGCCTGGTCGAGGCCGGCTACCTCGACGTGGGAGCTTACGACCAGCGGGCGTACGATCTGGCCGTGACGAACATCGTGCCGGCGACGGCGAGCGGGCCGTGACCACCGTTACCGCCGTGGCCACGGCGACCACGGCACCGCGGCGTGCGCTCCTGGCGGAGTGGCTCTTCGGTCCGGTGTTGGAGCGGCGGCGGCTCCCGCTGCGCACGATCGCGACGATCGTCGTGATGCTGGCGGTCGGCATCCTGGTCACCACCTATCGGCTCCCGGCCGATCAACGGAACGTGCTGTGGGCCGAGGACGGGCGCGACTTCCTGACCGACGCCTTCCGGTACGGCTACCTGTCGAACCTGTTCACCCCCTACGCGGGCTACATGCATCTGGTGCCACGGACGGCCGCACAACTCGTGGCCTGGCTCGTCCCGCTCGACGAACTCGGCCGTGGCATGAACCTCTTCGGCGCTGCCGTGTGGTCGACCGTCGCCCTGGCGGCCTTCGTCTTCACCCGGGATCGCATGCAATTGCCGTTGCGCTGGTTGCTCTGGTTGCTGGTGCTGATCGTGCCGATCGGCTCGATGGAGGTGGCCACCAACGTCGCCAACTCGCACTGGTTCCTCATGTTCGGCCTGGTGATGGCCCTGCTGGCACGCACCGGCCCGAGTCTTCCGCGCGTGATCTTCGCCTCCGCCATGGTGGCTGCGGCCGTGCTGAGCGACCCCCTCTCACTGATGTTCGCACCCCTCGTGCTCGCGCGGATGCTCTGGCTGCCGCGCACGCGCGAGCAGATCGTGTCGCTCGTGTTCGTGCTCGCCGCCGCCGTTCAGCTGCTCGTGGTGATCGGCGCGGACCGCGACCGCGGGGCGCCCGGCCTCGAACCACGCTCGCTCGGCGTCATCTACCTCCTCCGCGTCGTGTGGGGCAACTTCCTCGGCCCGGTCGACGGCCAGCGGCTGTACCTCGAGCTGGGGCGCGCAGCCGTTCTCGCCATCGCCGCGGGCGGCCTGCTCGCACTCGTCGTCTTCATCGCCCTGCGCTGGCGCCGCACGGGGCCGGCCGCCGTGACCCTGGGATTCTCGCTGGTGTTCTACGCGGTGGTCGCCGTGCTCACCTGGGCGTCGTACGGCCAGCAGCCGCTGGGTCTCGAGGTGTACTGGGGCGGACGGTACTCGCTGGTGCCGATCCTCCTCCTGCTGTTCTCGGTCACGGCGACGGTGAGCGTGTGGCTGCCCGCAGCCGGCACTCGGCACCGCACGTTCCGTGTGCTCGCCCTCGCGGTCGTGGCCGCGCTCCTCATCGCGCCGGGCATCGCGAACTTCCGCACGCCCGTCTACAAGGCCGGCAGCGTGCCGCTGTCCGACTCGCTCGAGAACGCCGACGACCTCTGCGAGCTGAACCCGGGCGCCGATGCCTCGCTACCGATCGCGCCGCCGCCGAAGTACGACGTCGTCATCCCGTGCGAGGTCGTGCTCGAGCACCGGTGATGCGGTGGTGCGCCGCCGCTCCTGCCGGTTGACCAGCAGGAGTCCGGCCAGCACCACCGCCATGCCGAACACCGCCACCAGCAGCGCGGAGGGGCGCAACTCGGTGTGCCCGAAGAACGGCGCGTAGAACCATCCGGTGAACGCCACCTGGGCGACCACGATGGCCGCGCCCAGTATCCGCCACCGGCTGGCGAACCAGGCGAAGGTGCCCGCGAGGAGCACGACGATCCACACGTGCGAGCCCTGGTGCACGACTGTCGCGCCGGGAATGAACATCACCAGGCACCAGAGCAGGATGCAGGGCACCATCAGCGCGAGCACACCCAGCAGCTGCGGGAGCCGGAGGGGGCGACGCCGGATCAGGGCGACGACCACGAGGAGCACCAGCGCGACGAGGAGTACCGCCCCGAGGCTCAAGGCACCCGCGGTGCTGTAGTACTCGTTGAAACGCTGCGCGCCGATCGCGTCGCGCACCTGCGCAGGGTCGAGCACCACGAGCGGGTTGGCGAGCGGTGAGCCGTAGAGGAACGGATCGACGACGACACCGAGGTTCTGCACGCGCGCAGCGATCACGTCGGACAGGGACGTCGAGGCGTAGGCGTCGACGAGCGCCCGCGCGAAGGAGCGGTCGTCGAGGGGGATGACCCCGGCGAGATGCCACTTGAGGAGGCGGTCGCCTGGCGGATCGAAGAAGCGCTGGTAGCCGACCCAGGGCAGATAGGTGACGAGCACCACCGCGGCGGAGACGCCCGCGGCGCGGAGCCGGCCGGTGTTCCGCAGCAGGGCGAGCACAGCCAGCACGATCACCGCGGGAAGGGCGAAGGCGGCGGCGCCGTGGCTGAGCATCCCGAGCGCGAAGGCGAGGGCGGCGAAGGGCAGACCGACAGCGAGCCCGAGCGTGCCTCTGATCACGGCCACGAGAATGGCGAGACACGCGATCACCAGTGCCGCCGCGATGAGCTTCGGCCAGGTGTAGGTGGCATTGATGAGCATGGTGGCCGTGGCCGCTGTGAAGACGATCGACAGTGCCGTGGTGCGGCGATCGATCGACAGCACGCGCAGCATCGACCAGACGGCCGGGATCCAGGCGAGCTGCAGCACCATGCCGGAGACCTGCGGGAGGGTGTATCCGGTGAGCCCGAGGCTGCCGAAGACAGCCTGGAAGGTGAGGATCGTGCCTGACTGCAACGGCGGACGATCGCTGCCGTTCCAGCTGAGCAGGAAGGCGTGGGTCGATCCGCCGTCCTGGATGGTGTTGGCGAGCAGGAAGGGGATGGCGTTGTCGATCGGGTAGGGACTGGTGCTGAAGCTGTACCGCAGTGCCGTCAGCGAGAACGCGTCGAGATCGGGGGCGGCCCACAGGAAGGTGAATCCGAGATACGCGAGCAGGATGCCCGCCGGCAGCATCACCAGGGCGGGGTGGCTCCGCACCGTGCGCCAGACCCGGAATCGTCCGGCCAGCACGAGGGTACCGAGCACGAGCGCGAATGCGGCGTAGCGCCCGGCGAGCGGGTCGGCCCAGGAGGCGAGGAACTGCAGCCAGCCGGCGAGGCCGACCCCGATGACGCCGAAGGCGGGGCCGAGTGCGGGATTGGAGCGCCAGAGCGGGCGCGTGAGTTCGGCGGAGACGAGGGCGACCAGACCGAGCACGAGGAACGCGAGGACTGCTCCGACGACCAGTTCTGCCACAGCACAACACTAGGCCCCCTAATACCGGACCCACCCGGTGACACCTGTAGAGTTCTACGGACATGTCACTCTGGGTCATCCTTCTCGCGGTCTTGGCGTTCGTCGTACCGACCGCTCTCGTCTTCGGCGCCGGGGTCACCGCGACGCGGCGCTTCTGGATCGCGAACCCTCTGGTCGCGCCGCTGTACGGCACGCTCGGCGTGGCCGTCGCCTCGTGGTTCACCTTTCTGGCCTACTGGCTGAGCCCGGCGATCGGGATCGGGTTCGCCTCGCTGCTGCTCGTCGCATCCGTCGTTCTCTTCGCGGTCGGCGGCGTCTGGCGGCACTGGCGCGCCGCACTCCCCGTGGGGGCACTCATCGTCGGGGCGATCGTGTTCTACCTCGGTTTCACCTACCTGTGGGGCACGACCGGCGGCGTCTACAACGTCGTGCCCACCCGCTTCTTCAACTTCCGGCTGCCGGCCGACAACCTCCTTCCCGGCCTGTTCGCGCAGAAGCTGGTCGACGGCGTGTCGACCCACGCCATGCTCGGCGACTGGAACGGCGGCGACCGCCCGCCGCTGCAGTCGGGCTTCGGGCTCCTGATGCGGCCGGTGGTGTGGCTCGCCGAGCTGATCACGGGGCACGCGCCCACCGGGCCGATCCCGGAGGCGGTGTCGTTCGCCTTCGACATGCTGCCCGAACTGCTGTGGGTGCCGGCGGGCTACGCCCTGATGCGCCTGCTCTCCTTCCGCCCCTGGGCGGCGATCGGCGGACTGTGCTTCGCGATCGTGGTTCCGACCATGCTGGTGAACACGGTCTTCACCTGGCCGAAGCTCCTCTCCGCAGCCCTCGTGCTCTCCGCGCTGGCGTTCCTCCTCGCCGCCAAGAAGACGCCGGAGCGGTTCCGCACCTACTTCGGCTTCGCGATCGTCTCGGCGATCTTCGCCGTGCTCGCCCACGGAGCAGCCGCCTTCACCATTCCGGTGCTCCTCATCACCGGTCTCTACGCGCTGCGGGGTCGGCCGCTCCGCGGCAGCGTCCAGGCGATCGGAGCCGGCATCGGCGCGGGGCTCGTGCTCTACCTGCCGTGGCTCGTCTACCAGCGCTTCGTCGACCCGCCCGGCGACCGGCTGCTCAAGTGGCATCTCGCGGGGGTCACCGAGATCGACGGCCGGCCCTTCCTGCAGACCTTCATCGATCAGTACTCCTCCCTCTCGCTGTCGAAATTCATCGGCATCCGGCTGGAGAACCTGTCCACGATCTTCGGCGCCGATCAGTTCGACCTGATCCGGGACGGCAAGAACACCTTCGTCGCCTTCCTGCGGATCGAGGACTGGACCAGCACCCTGTTCGCGACCGGCATCATCGGTGCGGTGCTCCTGGCCGTCATGAGCGTCAATCTCCTGGGGCGCTGGCGCAGTCTCGACGAGATCGAGCGGCCACGTCTCATCCTCATCGGCGGCATGATGCTCTCGGTGATCATCTGGGCCCTGGTGCTGTACACACCGAATCAGGCGTATGTGCCGCACGGCTCGCAAGCGTGGCTGCTCGTGTTCGCGATGGTGCCGCTGGCCTGGGTGCTCGAGCGGGCACCCCGGGTGGGCATCGTGCTGCTCGTGCTGCAAGCCGTCTTCTGCGTGACCGTGTACTTCAGCGACCTATACGAGTCGTGGCTCGCGCGCTTCTCGCCGAGTGCGGCGATCGTCGCGGCGCTGGGGCTCGCGTTCCTGCTGATCGTGCCGCTCAGGCTGGCCCGCGAGCGCGAGCGCGAGTTCCGCGCCCGCTGAGCCGGCGTCACCGCGCCGTCACGGCACGGTGACCGTGCTGCAGCCCATGTCGCGGTTGTCGAAGGTGGCGGTGATGCACACCTTGTGGCTGCCCGGCGAGGCCGGCACCACGCTGTCGATGCCGTGGTTCGGGCCTACCCCGGGGAAATACGAGTCGATCCAGCCGAGCGGCAGCGCGGCGGCCACCGGGCCCTTGCTCACGCCGTCGATCCACACCCAGATGTAGGTGCGCGCCGTCGAGTTCCGGTCGACCGACCATCCGGTGATGCGCACGCCGCCGGCGACCCCCGTGACGGAGTCGATGCTGGTCGCTCCGGTCGAGGGCACGTCGACGTCGCGGCAGCCGAGACTCGTGTTGTCGAAACTGTGCGTCATGCACACGGTGTGCTTGCCCGCAGCGGCAGGGATGTTCAGCGTGAACCCGTGGTTCGGGCCGACGCCCGGGAAGTAGGCGTTGATCCAGCCCAGGGCCTGGTTCGCGAGGTACGGCCCACCCGCGCCGTCGACGGTCACCCAGACGTAGGTCGACGCCGTCGAGAGGCGGTCGACCGCCCACCCGGTGAGGGTGATCATGCGGTCGGATGTGGTCGCCGTGTCCCAGCTCGCCGCACCGCTCGACGGGACGGTGACCGTCTTGCAGCCGTACGACACGGTCTCCGCCGTACCCCACACGCAGACGGTGTGAGGTCCGGCCTTGGCGGTGAAGGTGCCGGAGAACCCGTGGTTGGGCCCGGCCTTCGGATAGAGACCGGGGATCCAGCTGAGGGCCTGGTTGGCCAGCAACGGTGAACCACTGCCGTCGATGGTGACCCACACGTAGGTGGTGACGGTACTGCGCTGGTCGAGCGACCAGCCGCTGACGCTGATCTTGCCCATCGTCGCGCTGACCGTGTCGAAGCTGCCCACCTCGTTGTTCGGCACGGTCACCGTGCGACAGCCGTAGTTCGTCGTCTCCAGGGTACCGAACACGCACACCTGATGGTTGCCCGGCTTGGCGGCGATCGTCACGGAGTAGCCGTGGTTCGCGCCCGCCGAGGGGTAGGCCGCGCCGGCGGCGGCGGAGGGCGAAGCCGCCCGGTAGCCGGCGCCCGAGCCGTCGACGTTGATCCACACGTACGTCGGCGTCGTCGTGCGCTTGTCGAGGCTCCAGCCGGTCACGGTGATGCCGCCGAGCACACCCTTCGCATCCTCGACCGCACCGGCTTCGTTGGCCGGCACGTAGGCGACCTTGCAGCCGAGCAGGGCCGAGGCGTAGCCGTAGACGCAGATCTGGTGCGTTCCGGGGGTGGCCGGGATGACTCGGTCGTACCCGTGCAGATTGCCGGTGTTCGGGTAGAGGCCCGGGGTCCAGTTCAGCTGCTTGTCGACCTTGTAGGCGCTGCCCGACCCGTCGACGTTCACCCAGATGTAGGTGGGAGCCGACGACGCCGTGTTCAGCGACCAGCCGGAGATGTGGACCCCACCGACCACACCCTCGGCCACGTCGAGGTAGCCCATCGCCGTACTGTTCGGAACGGTGACGGTCTTGCAGCCGAGGTCGGTTCCGCTCGCCTTCGCGACGCACACCGTGTGCTTGCCGGGCGAGGCCCCGACGATCTGGTTGAAGCCGTGGTTCACGCCGAGGCTCGGGTAGAGCGCCGGGATCCAGTCGAGCCGCACATCCGCCTTGGCGCTGGTGGTCTGACCGTCGACCGAGATGGTCACCGAGACCGGTGTGCTGGTGGACGGGTCGACCGCCCACCCGGTGACCTGGATGCCCGCGGCCACCGGCACCGCGGTGTCGAACGCGCCGTGCGGGTTGTTCGCGCCGCGCGGGTCGCCGAACCAGTCGGTGTACAGGCGCCAGAAGTTGCGGTTGCCGTAGGAGGAGCAGCCGTCGGTCTGCGCGCCGTAGACGTTCGACATCGCGACCGCGTTGGGCTGGTACGGCGTGTAGTAGTAGAGGCCGGCGGTGGCCTGGTTCTTGATCAGCACCGGAGACGAGCCGCAGGCGGCGTTGGGGTGGTAGCGCACGGCCGAGTACTTGCCGACCGGGAACCAGTTGAAGAACGCCGAGGTGCCGGGCGGGTTGGAGTAACGCTTGTACTGCCAGGCCGCCTTGTAGACCTGGTTGTAGAAGCCCGAGTACTCGGCGTCGCAGGGGGCGGTGTCGGGGCACGCGAATCCGGTGGCCGAGGTGTACTGACTGCCGCTCGGCCAGGAGTCGGTGACGAGCGACTGCTCCTTCTGCAGCAACACGATCAGCACGGCCTGACTGACGTTGCAGGCCTGACCGACCTTGTAGATGATCGTGGCCGAGGACTCGTTGGCGGCGCCGGTGTAGCTGTTGCACATGGCGTCGGCGGGTCGAGTCCAGGTGGACTGCTTGTAGTCCTTGAGGCAGGTGTAGCCTGAGCGGCAGCTCGCCACCTGGGCGTTGAGGAAGTTCTGCACGGCGCCGGCCGACATCGCGTTGCCGTTGAAGAAGTTGGCGTCGCTGATGATGTTGCCCGGGTCGAAGTCGCCCGCGGTCGCCGCCGGCACCGCGGCCGCCGCAGGCGCCGTGGCTGGTGCGGCGGGCGCGGCGGGAGCAGCAGGAACAGCCGCCGCCGGCCCTGCCGTCGCCGTCAACGCGCCCAGGGCGAGCACGGCGCTCAGCCCGGCGGCGAGTACACCTCGTCGGAAAAAGCCTCGCGTCATCGTGGAACCCCTCACCCGTCCATAGTAGGGAGGAGCAGCGAGAACGCCGGGGACTAGCTGTGGCGCGGCGTGTTGACGTGACTCAGCGGATGAGCACGTCGCGCACCGCGAGGAGGTAAGTGCGGCCGAATCGCTGCGACGGTTCGAGCACCGCGCCCTCGGCCCATTCGTTCCACGCGTTGATGAAGACCACCCGCTCGTCGCGGTCGCGTTCCATCACCGACGAGACCGTAGTGTTGAGCCAGCGCCGGAAGCGGTAGGGGTTCGAGCCGAACCACATGTCGGGCTGCCACTGCCGCCGCGCCGTGTTGTCGAAGTTCACCATGACGCCCGGGTAGCGGTGGGCGGGCGGCTCCGAGTTGAGGCGCCGTTCGGCGTGGTCGGCCATCGCGCCATAGCTCAGCAGGTTGCCCTGGAACCGCTCGTCGAGGCCCCTGTTCTCCCGTGGCAGCGACCCCCAGAACATGTTGTGCGGCGCGAACTCGAGGTAGGCGTCGAGGCCGTGCTCGGCGAGCTCGCCCTCCACGCCCTGCATCGAGGTGCCGACATCCACCGTCAGCAGCGTCAACCCGGGCAGCCCGGCCTCGACCGCGACCTGCCGCCAGTGCTCGACGACCTCGACGTGGTCGGGGATCTGGGTGATGCGGTAGACCGCGATGACCGGCTTTCCGTCGATGCGGATGTACCGCGCATCCGTGATCAGATCGAGCACGTCGTGGATGAACTGCTTCGCCGACACCCGGTCGTAGTCCTGCGCGATCAGGATGTTCTGCTCGCTGCCGTCCCAGCGCCTGGTCCAGTTCTCGTTCGCCCACATGATGCAGAACGGCTGGTCGCCCGACCCCGCGGCCAGCTCCTCCACCGGCATCTGCATGAGCTTCTTGCCGGCGAACCAGTAGTAGTAGTACATGAAGCCCTCGATGCCCATCGAGGTCGCGAGCTCGTACTGCGCGTCACGCACCCCCGGGGTGCGCAGGTCGTAGAACCCGAGCTCGCTGGGCAGGAAGGGCTGGATGTGGCCGGGGTACAGCGGCGTTCCGGCCGCCACGTTCGACCACTCGGTGAAACCCTTCTCCCACCACTCGTCGTTCTCGGGGAAGGTGTGGAACTGCGGCAGGTAGAACGGGATGACCCGGGCTCGCGGGCGGGCGTCGAAGGTGGGGGCGAAACGCTCCCAGCCGCCCGCGACCGCGGCCGCCGCGTCGCCGCCGGCCAGCGACGTGACGTCGCGAACGTCGTAGCCGGCCTCCCGGGCGACGATGCCGAGGATGCGCTCCACCGCGTGGGCGGTCGTTCCGTCGACCTGGCCGGCCTCCTCCTCGAAGTCGGCTGCGGTGAGCTCGAGCGAGCGCAGCCCCTGTAGCAGGAAGGCGCGCACCCAGTAGATGGAGCCGGCGGCGAAGCGCAGGCTGTCCTCGTCGCGGTCGAGCTGGATGCGCTGCAGCAGTGCTCCCACGATGTCACGGTCGCCGCCCCAGAACTCCGGGCCCACCACGTTGCCCGCCGAGGTCAGGATGCCGAGCGACGGGTCGCTCGCGAATTCGTCCAGGATGCGCGACACGTTCGCGACCGACCCGGCGAGGTCGGCGAAGAAGCTCTCCCGCCACTCGTCGCCCGAGCCGCCCAGTTCGGTGTGCGCCTCGCGCCACACGCTCTTCTTGGTGTGCACCTTGAACACGAGCTGGTACGGGTCGAGGAGGCCCGCGTTCACCACCGATATCAGCGGGAGGATGTCGCGGCCGTGGTTGGCGATGTCGAACACCTGCACCCGGTCGGCCAGCGGCAGGGCGGCGGTGTCGATCTCGACGGGCTCACCCGAGGAGTTGGTGACGATGAGGTCGAACGGCACCGGCAGCGCACTGAGCGACTCGACGATCTGCGGCACGAGGTCGACATAGAACACGTGCACGACGACGGCCACGCGCGAGGTGGGGGGCTCGGCGATGAACTGCTTCTTCCACTCCCCCGGGTACATCGCCTTGAGGCGGTTGCTGCGGTTCTCGGCCCACTTCTGGAAACTCGCCGGGAAGTCGTCGTTGACGAGCGCCGGTGGCGGGGTCGCGAGCGAACTGCCCACGCGCTGCAGCACGCGGCCGGTGCGGCGTTTCACGCCGCCGATGGTGATCTTTCTCATAGCCTCAGACTTCGTTCAGAGCCAGCCGGTCGGGTCGATCCCGTACAGCTCCTGAACCACGGCCGGCACCTCGGGACCATCCGCAACGATACCGGGCTTGGTCAGCAGCTCCCGCTTCACGAACGGGAAGCCGTGCTCGAGCAGCCCCCGCCACCCCGAGATCGTGGGGTTCTGGCTGTAGTGCACGACCAGTTCGTAGTCGAACCAGGCGCCCGTCACGAAGCCTTCGCCGTAGAGCAGGCGGCTGAGCCCCAGCTCGTACTTGTCGATGATGTCGAACTTCGTCGACTGCTCGGGCAGGTTCTGCCAGAAGTAACGCAGTGCGGGGTCGTCGAGCACGCCCCCCTTGAACCCGAGCAGGAAGCTCTGCAGGTGCGGCATGTACTGCGCCGTCCACGTTCCACCCCAGACGTCGAAGTACGAGCCCTCGAAGTCGTCGACCATCGGCTTCAGGCTCGCGAACGGCCCCACCAGCGAGTCGTTGGTGATGATGACATAGGGCTTGCGGCGGATCTCGGGGAACAACGCGAGCCCGGTGGCCCAGGAGCCGAAGTCGTAGCCCACGTTCGGTTTACGGATGACGATCGCATCGTTCGCGGGCCCGCGCGACCAGTCGAGCGGCGCGGTGTCGTCGGATGCCCGGACCACCACCACCGCGTATCCCTGCTCTTCGAGGCGCGCCACCATCCAGGACAGCGAGAGCGACACCTCGGCGGTGGGACCGTAGCTCGCCACGACCGCCACCCGGTCGGTTGCCGGGAGCGTGCGGCGCGGGCTCTCGATCCGCGCCACGGGCAGAACGCGCTCCAGGATGCTGGGGGCGCTCGCCATCAGGTCCAGCCGTTGTTCAGCGCCTTGCGGCGCCGCATGCGGAGGGGTCGTGTGATCGACCACGAGGTCGAGGTGCGCAGCGCCCGCAGCTGCTGGCTGTAGCGCTCGCACTGGTTGCGGCTCGCGATCAGGCGCTTGCGGTACTCCTCCACGTCGGCGTCGCGGCGGGCGAGCTGGGCGCGCAACGCGGCCACCTCGAGGCGCAGTTCGCGCAACTCGCTCTCAGGATCGGTGTTCATGGCTGCTACCGCTTTCGACAAAGGAAACGTGTCAATGGTAGTCAGCTTCCTCATCCGCCGCCTGCGAGGAACCCGAGTGCGGCTCAGCTCACGTCGACGGTGATCTGTGCGGAGCCGCTGTGCCCCTCGTCGGCGAAGTCGAGCTCCACCGTCCAGGTACCGGTGGCCCCCGCGGGAATCGCGAGGGTGAGGCCGGAGCAGTAGGTGACCGCGGCGTCGGCCATGCCGGCGGCCTGGGCCGACACCGACTGGCCGTCGAGCGTGGCGGTGGCCGTGCAGGTGCCGGTGGCGCTGACGAGGTCGGTCACCATGCCCGCCACGGCGATGGACGCGGTCGACGGATCGTAGGCGGCGTTCAGGATCTGCACCGAGACGGGCTTCACCGCCGGCGTAGTGGGAGTGGGCGTCGGCGTCGGGCTGGGCGGCACGACCCCGGTGTTCGTGGGGGTGGGCGTGACGCTCGGCGACGGGGTGGTGGTGGGCCGGGACGTGCTGGCCGTCGGCGTGGGGGTGCCGGAGCCGCCGATGCAGCCCGACACGCCGAGCAGGGCGGCGACCGCCACGGCAGAGCTCACGGACACGCGGAAGAAGGTCGATCCTGCCATGTCTCCGATCCTAAGGACGATGCTCCCGGATGCCCGCTGACCCACCGGCGATAGGCTGATCGGGTGAACAATCCCGCGCCCCACGCCCAGTCCGGGGTCGTCTCCGTGGTGATCGTCAACTTCCGCGGCGCCGACGACACCATCGAGTGCGTGCTTCAGCTCGGCCAGGTGGACTGGCCTGCCGCCGACCTCGACATCGTCGTGGTGGAGAACGGTTCGGGCGACGACAGCCTCGGCCGGCTCACCGACGCGTTCCGCGGAGACGACCGGGTGCGGGTGGTGGAGTCGGCCGAGAACCTGGGGTTCGCGGGCGGCAGCAACCTGGGCGCCCGGCACGCCCGCGGCGAGTTCGTGGCATTCCTCAACAGCGACGCGAAGCCGCATCCGGACTGGATCCGTGCCGCCGTCGCCGAGTTCGACACCAGCCCGGCCATCGCGGCCGTCGGCAGCAAGGTGCTCGACTGGGAGGGGAAGGTGGTCGACTTCGTCGGCGGCAGCCTCAGCTGGTTCGGCATGGGCTACAAAGACCACGAGAACGAGCCCGACGACGAGCGCTTCGCCGCACCGCGCGACATCCTCTACGGCACCGGATCGGCGCTGTTCGTGCGCGCCACGGTCTTCGCCGAGGTCGGCGGTTTCGACGAGCGCTACTTCATGTTCTACGAGGACGTCGATCTCGGCTGGCGCCTCAACCTGCTCGGGTACCGGGTGCGGTTCGCGCCGGCATCCGTCGTCTACCACCGTCACCACGCCTCGATGCGGAGTTTCGGGCCCTACCGCGAGAGCTACCTCCTCGAGCGCAACGCGCTCGCCACCCTCTACAAGAACCTCTCTCCCGAGAACCTCGCCCGGTTCCTGCCGGGGGCGATGGCCCTGCTCGCCCGTCGCGCCGTCGCCAAGAGCGATCTCGATTCGCAGCTGTTCGACATCCGGCGGTTCGACCGCACCGCGGAGGGCGAGTTCGACGAGACCACCCCGGTGCCCAAGGAGTCGCTCGCCGGCCTGTTCGCGCTCGACCAGTTCGTGGAGGAGCTCGAATCACTGAGCGTCTCGCGCGACGACATCCAGGCCCGCCGCCGCCGCACCGACGCCGAGCTGTTCCGCCTCTTCGGCAACATGATCCACCCGCTGCTCGGCGGCTCGTCCTATCTCGCCGGGTTCCGCGCGGTGGTGGATGCGTTCGAGATCGAGTCCGCGACCGACCGCCGGCACATCCTGGTGATCACCGGCGACTCGCTCGGCGAGAAGATGGCGGGACCTGGCCTGCGCGCCTGGAAGATCAGCGAGGCGCTGAGCGCCGAGCACGACGTGCGCCTGGTCACCTGGAACGCCGCCAACCGGCAGTCGGACCGCTTCGAGGTCGAACACGTGCAGCTGCAGAACGAGCGGCAGATGCGCGTGCACGAGGAGTGGGCCGACGTCATCTTCTTCCAGGGCTACGCCCTGCACCACTTCACGACGCTGCAGAAGTCGCAGAAGATCGTGGTGGCCGACATCTACGACCCGATGCACCTCGAGCAGCTCGAGCAGGGCCGCGAGTTCGGCACCGAGCGCTGGACGAACATCGTGCGCTCCGCCACCGAGGTGCTGAACCAGCAGCTCGCCCGCGCCGACTTCTTTCTCTGCGCCTCGGAGCGGCAGCGGTTGTTCTGGCTCGGGCAGCTGGCCGCGCTCGGCCGCATCAACCCGGCCAACTACGCCGCCGACGACTCGCTCGACGAGCTCATCTCGATCGCTCCGTTCGGTCTCGACTCCACTCCCCCTCGGCACACCCGCGATGCCATCCGGGGGGTCGTGCCGGGTATCGGCAAGACCGACAAGGTCATCATCTGGGGCGGTGGCATCTACAACTGGTTCGACACCCTCACCCTCGTGCGATCCGTCGGGCAGCTGGCCGAGCGCCGCAAGAACGTGCGGCTCTTCTTCATGGGCACCGCGCATCCGAACCCGGATGTGCCGGAGATGGCGGTGGTGCAGAAGACCCGGCAGCTCGCGGCGGAGCTCGGGCTCACCGGCAAGAACGTGTTCTTCAACGACTCCTGGGTCGACCTCGACGACCGGCAGAACTACCTGCTCGAGGCCGATCTCGGCGTCAGCACCCACTTCGACCACATCGAAACCACGTTCTCGTTCCGCACCCGCATCCTCGACTACCTCTGGGCCGGCCTGCCGATCGTGACCACCGAGGGTGACAGCTTCGGCGACCTGGTCGAGAAGGAGGGTCTCGGCGTCGCGGTGCGCGAACGCGATGTCGACGCCCTCGCCGATGCACTCGAGCGGATGCTCTACTCGGCACCCGAGCGGAAGGCGGCCGTGCAGGCGGTCGCCCGGGTGCGGGAGCAGTTCACCTGGGAGGAGACGCTCCGCCCGCTGGTGGAGTTCTGCCGCGACCCGCATCCGGCCGCCGACCGGGTGCTCGGCTCGCTCTCGGCGCCGATCGACGTCACGGGGGCCGGTCGGCGAAGCCGGCCGGTGACGGCGGAGGAGAAGTTCCAAGCCATCTCCACCCGGCGCCACGGCTGGCGGCGGGACCTTGCGCTCGCCCGGCACTACCTCACCCACGGCGGCCTGACCTCGATGGCGGGCAAAGTGCGTTCGCGCCTGCAGCACAATCGCGCCGCGAAGGGTTGACCGGGCTGTACTGCACGCAGCGCGAGCCTGGGAGCCGCCTCCACGACGGTCATGTATCCTCTATCCCGGCAGCGCCACCCTGCTGCCGCGAACCTGGTCTTGGAGGCCTCACGATTGGCTGACGTACTGGAATCCCCCGCCGACCGATCGGCACGGCTCCTCTCGGAACCGTGGCAGACGGCAGGCGGCGCGACCTCCGGGGTAACCGGCACCGTCGCATCCGTTCGCGAGATCTGGGCGCAGCGCCGGCTGCTCGGCCTGCTCACCGCGCGTGAACTGAAGTCGCGCTACAAGGACAGCGCCGGCGGCTTCCTCTGGAGCCTCGCGAAGCCTCTCACCCAGCTCTTCATCTACTACCTGGTGATCGGGCAGTTCCTCGGCGCGGCCCGCAACATCGAGAACTTCGCGGTGTACATCTTCGCCGGCCTCACCATCTACACGCTGTTCAGCGAGATCGTGGGCGCCGGCACCGGATCGATCATCGCCAACGCGGGCCTGGTGAAGAAGGTGTACCTGCCGCGGGAGATCTTCCCGCTCGCCGCGGTGGGCTCCGCGCTGTTCAACTTCGCCGTGCAACTGGTCATCCTGATCGTGGCGGCCATCGTGATCGGCACCCTGACCCTCAGCGTCAACCTGTTCTTCGGGCTCGGTGCGCTCGTCCTCATCCTCATCTGGGGCCTTGCGATCGCGCTGCTGCTGGCGGCCCTGAACGTGTACCTGCGCGACATCCAGTACCTGGTCGAGGTGGTGCTGCTGCTGCTCATGTGGGCGTCGCCCATTCTCTACTCCTGGCAGCAGGCGGCACAGATCTTGCCGCAGTGGCTCCTCGAGGTCTACGTCAACAGTCCGATCACGCTGGCGGTGCTGGGCTTCCAGGAGGCCTTCTGGTCCGAGGCCTCGAACGGCGTGCCGCTGCCGCATCTCGCACTGCGGATGCTCATCGCGGGCGCCATCGGAGTGCTCGCTCTGTTCGGTGCCCAGCGGGTGTTCAGCCGCCTGCAGGGCGACTTCGCGCAGGAGCTGTGATGGCGACGACCGCACAAGTGCCCGTCGTCGAGGTGAACGACGTCTCGAAGCGCTTCATCATCCGCAAGGAGAAGAGCCTCAAGGAGCGCCTGGTGAACGCCGGCCGCTCGAAGCAGTTCAAAGAGGACTTCTGGGCCCTGAAGAACGTCTCCCTCGAGATCGAGTCCGGCTCGACGATCGGCCTGATCGGGCCGAACGGCTCCGGCAAGTCCACGTTGCTCAAGACCATCGGCGGCATCATCCAGCCCACGTCGGGCACGGTGCGCCGGCGTGGTCGTCTGGCCGCGCTGCTCGAGCTCGGAGCGGGCTTCCACCAAGACCTCACCGGGCGCGAGAACGTGTACCTCAACGCGTCGATCCTCGGCCTGTCGCGCAAGCAGACCGACCTCTACTTCGACGACATCGTGGAGTTCTCGGGCATCCGCGACTTCATCGACACCCAGGTGAAGTTCTACTCATCGGGCATGTACGTGCGGCTCGCGTTCGCCGTGGCCGTGCACGTCGACCCCGATCTGCTGCTCGTCGACGAGGTGCTGGCCGTGGGCGACGAGGCGTTCCAGCGCAAGTGCCTCGACAAGATCCGCTCGTTCCAGCGTGAAGGCCGCACGATCGTGCTGGTCACCCACTCGCTCGGTCAGATCACCGAGTTCTGCGACCGTGCGGTGCTGCTGAACCGCGGCGAGGTGCTCTTCGACGGCGTGCCGCACGAAGCGGTGCGCGACTTCCGCGAGGTGCTCGAGGGGCGTCGGCAGGAGGAGGCGGAGGCGCACAACGCCACGCACGAGGAGCAGATTCCCGTCAACAACGGGCGCATCCTCGCCACCACCGTGCAGCCCGTGGGCGGTGCCGTGGGCGACCCGATCCAGCCGGGCGACGACATCCAGGTGCAGGTCACCTTCGATCATCCGACGGGCATCGACGACTGGATCGCCGCCATCCAGATCGACAACGTGCAGGGCGTTCCCGTCTACGGCACGTCGTCGCTCCGTGTCGGGCTGCACCTACCCACACTGCGTTCGCCGCAGACGGTGGAGTTCATCATCCGCGATGCGCCGTTCGGCACCGGCAAGTACTTCATCAACTCGACGTTGATGAGCAATGAGAAGGTGCACCTGGCCGACGTTCCGCAGGCCGTCTCGTTCGACGTGCCGTACTACGACCTGGCGGTCGGCATCGTGCACGCGGCGCCGGAGATCCGAGCTTTCGGCGCCTGATGACGCGGGTCGCTGCGATCGTCGTGAACTGGCGGCAGCCCGATCTCACCTCTGCGGCCGTCGCGTCGCTCGAGGCACAGACCGGCCTCAACGAGCACGCTCTTGAGCTCACGATCGTGATCGTCGACAACGGCTCGGGAGACGGTTCGCTCGAGACGCTGCGGCAGCGTCATCCGCAGCACCTCGTGGTGGACGCGGGTCGTAACGGCGGATTCGGTGCCGGGGTGAACGCCGGAATCCGGGCCTGCCCGGCTGACGTCTACGTGCTCCTGAACAACGATGCAGAGGCGACGCCGGGCTTCGTGGCGGCACTCGTCACTCCCCTGCTCACGGATGCGACGGTCTCGGCGACCACAGCGCGGCTGGTGCTGGCGGGGCGCTGGACGGCGGCCGACGACACCGCTCCTGCGACGGACAGCAGTGTGCTCGTCGCGTTCGACGGCACACGGTGGCGTCGGGTGGATGACGGAGACGAGGCCGGAGTCGAGCTGCTGAACAGCACCGGCAACGAGGTGACGCGCTCCGGCAACGGGCGCGATCGCGATTGGTTGCGCCCGGTCGTCCCCGACGGCGACGAGCGTGCGGCGGGCGAGGTGTTCGGCTTCGGCGGTGGCGGGGCAGCCCTGCGTGCCAGTGCGCTGGAGGACGTGGGCTTGTTCGACGAGAGCCTGTTCATGTACTACGAGGACACCGAGCTCTCGTGGCGGCTCCGTCGTGCGGGTGGCAGCGTCCGCTACGCTCCGAGCGCGACTGCTCATCATCGGCATGCCGCATCGTCGGGCACGGGCAGTGCGCTCTTCCGCTCGATGAACGAGCGCAATCGGATGCTCGTCGCCCTCCGGCACGCTCCCGCCGACGTGGCAGCGCGGGCCGTCGTACGCACGGCCGCGGGAACAGCCCGGGCGGTGCTGGCCGCGGTGCGCTCTCCTGGATCGTCAACGGGCGAGGAGGCCCGGCGGCGTCTCGGCTCTTTCGCCGCTGCTCTCCGGCTCGCACCCGCGAACCTGGCTGAACGGCGCCGCATCGAGCGGGCGGCGCGTCGTTCTCGTCATGCGATCGCATCGATGCTCGTCGACGACTGATCGCGCCCGCCTGATCACCCCCTAGCCCGTACGTGCACCGGCGGGGGGGTGGGGTTCCGATTGTTGACTGGCTGCCGCGCGCTTCGCGCTTGCCCTCGATGTGTCGTGGTTGCGTTACCGATCGCGCGCTGGATTAGGCGGCTGGCTGGTTGATGGTGCGTCGTCGGGTGGTCGGGATGGGGGTTTGGGTGATGTCGATCCACCTGGGTGGTATGAGGTGGGGGACGCCTTTGTGCATGACCAGCTTCCACGCCGCACGGTGGAGGTGGGAGTGGTGGAAGTGACACAGCAGGACGCCGTTGTCGATGTCGGTTCGGCCCGGCGGGTGATCGTCGTTCTCCCATGCGTCGACGTGGTGGGTTTCGCAGAACGAGGGTGGCCGGTCGCAGGTGGGGGCGATGCAGCCGCCGTCGCGGGCTGCGAGGGCCCGGTTCTGCGCCGGGGTGAAGAACCTTTTCATCTTCCCCTGGTGAAGGACTTCGCCCCGGTCACCGAACACCGTCACCGCCGTAGGGGACGAGCAGCGCATCTGCGCGACCGTCGACGCCGGGATCGGGGCGTCGATCCCGTCGATCCACCCCACACCCCGGCCGGCTTCGAGGTCGTCGAGAGTGATATGCACGTTCAGGGTGGTGGTGGCGCCGTTCAGGCGGGGCATGTCCGGTGCTCCGGCGGCGCGCGCGATCAACTCGGTGACGGTGTCGGCGTTCTTCTGCGCCTGACTCCGCATGTCGGTCATGATCATGTCGGCGATGGCTTCCTCGTCGGTGAGGAACCGGGGCCCGGTGACGCGGGGGCTTTGCATCGCCTGGATGCTCGCCAACCAGATTCCGCCCTGTTCCGGGGTCAAAGCGAACTTGCCCCGGATCATCCCATCCGGAGCTTGCGCGATCGTGAGGGACCGTTGGGCTTGCAGCACCTCGTCGCGGGGTTCGGCGCCGTCGGGGTCGATCACCTCGCGGAGGTGGATGGCCAGCTTGTGGGTCTCGTCGGTGGTGAGGTGTAACGCGACCGTCTCGTCGACGAGGGTCTGCTCAGCGCCGGCCACAACGTCAGGGGCGCATCCCCGAGTGGCCAGCGCACCGCACTCCTTCACGATCACCGCCGCCGCCTCTACACTCACCGTGCCGTCATCCAGGGCTGCTCCGACGGTGGGGAAGGGTGCGGGGCCTTCCCCGCCGCCGAGGAGCATCACTCCCCGCAGGCGCTGCCCGAGCTCCAGCCGCGCCTTACACTCCCGCGCCGACGCCCCGGTCACGTTCGCGACGAGTTTCACCGGGCTGGTGAAGTTCAACGACCGGCTGAGCCCCTCATCCCCGAGCTCACTCCGCGACCGCACCGCCACCTCACCCGCAACCCGAACCTGGGCCCCCGACACCACCCGCCCGACGGCCTCGAACGCGGCCATCAGCTCCAGCAGCTCCTCGTCAGAGACCCCACCCAGCCCTACCCCGACCGCGCCCGCGACATCACGGAGATCGGTCGCGATCTCACGGAGTCGAGCAGCTGAAGTCATACTGATATTCTATCATCAATCAATGACGAACGCTCAAACAATCGAACATCCATTCACCCACCCAGCCACGTCCATCGAGGGCAAGCGCGAAGCGCGCGGCAGCCCCCGCTCCGCGTCCAGAAACCCAGACACCCAGACGCTCAGACACACAGACACCCTCGCTATGCTTGACCCTGCCTTTCCGCCGCCCCCAGCGCAGCCGATACGCACCCCCGCCCCGACCTCAAGGATCACTCAGTGAGCCATCAGATCCCCGTCCTCCTCGACGCGACTTCACTGCCGCCGTCCTGGGGCGGGGTAGCACGATACATCGAGGGGCTACTCACAGGTCTCGACGAGCTCGGCGTGGCCGTCCACGTCGTCGCGAAGCCCGCAGACGTCGACCGTCTGCGCAGCGCCGCACCGGGCCACCGCTACCACTCCGCCCCCGCCTCGGTCGCAAGGCGCCCCGTGCGCTTCGCCTGGGAGCAATCCGGTCTTCCGCGCCTGGCCCGCCGCCTCGGCGTCACCGCCATCCACTCGCCGCACTACACCTTCCCACTGACCACGTCACGTGCCCGAGTGGTGACCCTCCACGACGCCACCTTCTTCACCGATCCGGCGGTGCACTCACGACTGAAGCGCACCTTCTTCTCGACATGGATCCGTCGTGCCGCCCGCTCCGCCGCCGCGCTCGTCACTCCCAGCCGCGCCACCGCCGACGCCGTACGCAGCGCCGTTGCCGTGCGGCCACCGATCGCCGTGGCCTATCTGGGCGTCGACCCGGCCGTCTTCACCCGCCCCAGCCAGGAGTCGGTCGATCACTTCGCCGCCACGCACGATCTCGACGCGTCCACCGGCTGGATCGCCTTCCTCGGCACCATCGAGCCCCGAAAGAACGTGCCCGCCCTGCTGCGGGCCCATGCGACGCTGCGGGCGGATCGCGAGTCTCGCGGCCTCGACACCCCCGCACTGGTGCTCTCGGGGGCACGCGGCTGGGACGACGAGGCGGCACGGATGCTCGACCGGGCAGCCGCGAGCGACGGTGTCGCCGAAGCCGGCTACCTCCCGCTCGACGAACTCGCCGCGTTCTTGGGCGGATCCGTGCTCGTGGCCTACCCCTCACTCGGCGAGGGCTTCGGATTGCCCGTGCTCGAAGCCATGTCCTGCGGCGCGACGGTGCTCACCACCCGGCGCCTGTCGATCCCGGAGGTCGGCGGCGACGCGGTGGCCTACGCCGAGCCCGACCCGGCGTCCCTCGCGGCGGCGATCGACGGCCTGCTCGACGACCCCGAACGCCGGCGGATGCTCGGTGCAGCCGCCCTCGACCGCGCGGCAGGCTTCTCCTGGGCCGCCTGCGCCCGCGAACACCTCCTCGCCTACGCAGAGGCCGGGGTCCGGCTGCCGACGGAGCTCGCAGGCCCGGCCACGGCGAATCCCGGGACCACGTCGTGACCGCTCCGCGCCCGCGGGTCGCCGTCGTCACCGTGAGCTACGACTCGCTCGCCGTGCTCGGCCCCTTCCTCGACTCCGTGCCGGCTGCGGCGGCGCGCACCGACGCATCCGTTCACCTGGCTGACAACAAGCCGGACTCCCCGCAGCGACCCGCGATCGAGTCCCTGGTCGCAGCGGCAGGCGGCCACTACCTGCCCATGACGTCGAACCTCGGCTACGGTCACGCGGTGAACGAGGCTGTGGCGACCGTGCCCGCCGACGTGGAGTTCTTGCTGGTCACCAACCCCGACGTGGTGCTCTCCCCCGGCTCGATCGACATCCTCACCGACACGCTGATCGAACTCTCCGATGCCGCCGTGGTGGGCCCGAAGATCCTGGAGCTCGACGGCAGCGCCTACCCCTCGGCCCGGTCGGTGCCATCCATCCGCAACGGCGTCGGGCATGCGCTGTTCGCCAACATCTGGCCCACCAATCCGTGGACCAGGTCGTACCGCCTCGAGGTCGGCGAGCATCCGGTGCGACGCGACGCGGGATGGCTCTCCGGCTCGTGCTTCCTCATGCGGCGCAGCGTGTTCGACCAGCTCGGCGGCTTCGACACCGGGTACTTCATGTACTTCGAGGACGTCGACCTGGGTTACCGAGTCGGCAAGGCCGGCTGGCGCAACGTGTACGAGCCGGCCGCCGAGGTATTGCACACGGGCGCGCACTCCACCACGGGCGAGTCGGTGCGGATGCTCGAGGCCCACCACGCGAGTGCGAAACGGTTCCTGGCGAAGAAGTACGCCGGGCCGCTCCTCTGGCCCGTGCGCGCCCTGCTCTCGCTCGGGCTGACCCTGCGGTCGGCTCTCGTCGCCCGACGGGGCGGCGGACGCAGCGGCTAAGGTATTGGGAGCACGAATCGACCGACCGAGAACGAACAGGGAGACCCGCCCGGTGAAACTCGCTCTGACCCTGATGGTTCGCGACGAGGCGGACATCATCGGGCCGATGCTCGACCACCACTTCGCACAGGGGGTGGATGTCGTCATCGTGACCGACAACGGGTCGACCGACGGCACGGCCGAGATCCTGCAGGGCTACGCCGATCGCGGTCTGATCGACCTCCGCCACGACCCGCTGCATCGCAAGCAGCAGAGCCCGGTCGTGACGGCGATGGCGCGTGATGCCGCGACGGTGCACGGCGCCGATTGGGTGATCAACGCCGACGCCGACGAGTTCTTCCTGCCGGTCGATCGGTCGCGCACGCTGCGTGAGGTGTTCGAGCTGCTCGACCCGGGCATCCGATCCTTCCTCGTGCCGGTCACCAACCTCACCGGTGCGCCCGCGGCCGCCGGCTCGGGCATCCAGCGACTCGTCTACCGCGACCAGCGACCCGAGGAGCTGCTGCTCGCGACCGGCCTGCACGCGCATCCGACCGCCGACGCCGTGCACGTGGGCGACCCCGAGGTGGAGGTCATTCAGGGCAACCACTTCGTGAGCATCGCGTCGAACGGGCTGCCGCCGGAGGAATTGGCCATCGAGGTGCTGCACCTGCCGTGGCGCTCCTGGGCCCAGTACTCGCACAAGGTCGAGGTGTCCGGCCGCGCCTACGACGACAACCCCGAACTGACGCCGAGCCCCAACCACCACGGCATGCGCGACTACCGCCGGCTGCAGGCCGGGGCCCTGCTCCCGTTCTACCTGCTGCGGCATCCGGATGCGGCGGAACTCGCCGCCGGAATCGCCGCCGGGTATTTCGTCGAAGACCGAGTGCTCGCCGATGCCCTCTCCTCCCCGGTCGCCGATGTTCCGCTCGATGCCGAGGTGCTGGAGTCGTTCGAACGCTTCGCCCCGGCGTTGCGCGACGCGGAGGCCCGGTCGGCCGCCGCGGAGGCCCGCCACCGCGCCGAGCTCCGCACGCAACGCGACGAACTCCGCACGCAGCGCGAGGAGTTCGAGGCCGCTGCCCGGGAACAGGAGGCGACAGCGACCGCAACGCTCCGAGCGGTCGAAGACCAACTGACCCACGCCCGCCAGGAGAACGAACTGACGCAGAAGCACGTGCAGAGCCTCGAGACCGCCGTCGAGGAGTTGAGCGCCCGCCCCGAGGTGCGGGCCGGCAACCGGCTGCGACGACTCGCTCGTCGCGGGCGGCGGTGAGCCGGGTGACCACAGCGTTCTTCCCCGCCGATCGCCCGCTCACCGTGCTCGTCACGGGTGGCGCGGGGTTCATCGGCAGCTCGCTCTGCCGTCAGCTCAGCGCCCGCTCCGCGACGCGCGTGGTGGTGCTCGACGACTTCTCCACCGGCACCCGCGAGAACCTCGACGGAGTCGACGTCACCGTCGTCGAGGGCTCCGTGCTCGACCGCGAGCTGCTCGGCGGGCTGGTGGCCGAGGCCGACGCCGTGGTGCACCTGGCCGCCATCGCGTCGGTGCAGGATTCGCTCGACCGGCCGCGCGAAGTCCACGACGTGAACGTCACCGGCACCGTCAACGTGCTCGAGGCAGCACGCGCCGGCGGGGGCGTGCACACGGTCGTCGCGTCGTCGTCGTCGGTCTACGGCTCCAGCGACGCGCTGCCCAAGCACGAGGGCATGCGCCCGCGCACCGAGAGCCCCTACGGCGCCACGAAGCTGGCCGCCGAGACCTACGCGCTCACCTGGCAGCGCAGCTACGGTCTGCCGGTGCTCGCGTTCCGGTTCTTCAACGTCTTCGGCCCGCGACAGCACGGCGGCACGGCGTATCCGGCGGTGGTCCCCGCCTTCCTGGAACGAGCGGTGGCCGGTCAGCCGGTGATCGTCTACGGCACGGGCGAGCAGTCGCGCGACTTCACCTACGTCGAGTCCGTCGGCGCGATCATCGCCGACGCCGTCGTGCGCGGCGTGACGAGCGATGAGCCGGTCGACCTCGGGTTCGGTGTGCGGGTCAGCCTCCTCGATCTGCTGGCGGTGATGGAGGAGGTGCTCGGGCATCCGCTCGACGTCACCTTCGAGCCGGCGCGCACCGGCGACATCCTGCACTCGCAGGCGGCGGGCGAGCGGCTGGCGCAGCTGTTCCCCGGCATCGAGGACCTACCGCTCCGGGAGGGGCTGCGCTCGACGGTCGATTGGATGCGGAGCCGGTAAGCTTCCGGGGTGTCATTCTCGAGCCGGGCCCGTGGGCTGGCGAAGTCCCTCATCCGCCGACGACTGCTGGCGGGCCGCTTCCGTCCCACCGACACACGCGTCTGGGGCGAGACAGGCGGCGAGCTGCCGGTGCTGATGTGCCTCTGGAACCGGCCCGAGCGACTTGTCGAGATGCTGCGCCAGCTGGATGCCCAGGTCGGCACCCCGGGCATCGCCGTGTACCTCTGGAACAACGCGCGGGTCGAGCACGACTTCTACCGCGAGGTGGTTCGCTCGTTCGAGGCGACCGGCGCGGTGCGCTCGGTGCGACTGGTCAAGACGCCCTACAACCTCGGGTCGATCGCCCGCTTCTACTGGGCCCGGATGCTCGCCACGAAGAACGGGCCGGGGCCGATCGTGGTGGTCGACGACGACGAGGATCTGCAGGACACCTTCGCGGCGACTGCGCTCGAGTACCACCGGCCGCACACCGTGCACGCCTGGTGGGCCTTCACCGTGTCCCCCGACGACTACTTCGACCGCGCACCCGCCGTGGTCGGCGGACCGGTGGATCACGTGGGGCCGGGCGGGATGATCTGCGACTCGGGGATGTTCCTCGAGGACGCGTTCTTCACCGATCTGCCGCAGCGCTACTGGCTGCTCGACGACCTGTGGTTCACCTGGTTCGCGAAGTCGCGCGGCTACACGCTGCAGAAGCTGCCGGTCGAGATCGAGTTCGTGCTCGCCGACACGAACCAGCACTGGTCGCTCGGCGACCTCAAACGCGAGTTCTACCGCGAACTGTACCCGCGCGCGTGAGCGCGAGCCGCCGGGCGGGCGGGGCGGGCCGGGTGGAGTGGGCTTAGGTCACCAGGCGCAGGCGGAGAGCGAGGCGACCGACGCGTTGAGCGAGTTCACGCCGCCGAGCAGCACGACCTTCGTGGCCTTCAGGGTCGCGATGTCGGCGATCACCCCGCGCGGCACACACTCCGTGGGCACGATGTAGAGCGGCGCCTTCGTCTTGCCGGCGAGCGCACCGCCTGCCAGCGCATCCGGGTAGTTGTACCCGGTGGCGAGATAGATCGTGGAACTCGTGGTGTACGCCGCCCGGTTGATGGCGAGCGATGCCGTGAACCGGTCGGCGCCGCTCAGGCGGTTCACCGCGACCCGGCCGCCGTCCGTCAGCGAATCCGCGACACCGGCCGAGACGGAGTTCGGGCCGCCCGCGATCGTGATGGTCGACACCCCGAGGGTGCGGAACAGATCGAGCGTCGGCTGGTCGGCCGTTGCCGCCGGCCCGTTCACGAGCACGATCGGCACCTTCTGCGAGGCGGCCCCCGACCCCACCGACAAGGCGTCGGGGAAATTGGACCCGGTCGCCACGAACGACTTCGCACTCGCCGGCCCGAACGCGTAGGAGCTCACCGCTCGCGACGCCTCATAGCGGTCGGAACCGGAGAGCCGCACCACGTCGGGTACCAGTGCTCGAAGCTGAGCGACGACCGACTCGTTCACCGAGTTCACGCCGCCGACCACCACGATCCGGGCCGGCTTCAGCCGGCTGATCTCGTCCGAGACCGCGGGCAACAGCTGATCGGAGGGCGTCAGCAGCAGCGGACCGCCCTGCTTCACCGCGGCGGGGCCGGCGCTCAGGGCATCCGGGTAGTTGGTTCCCGCTGCGATGTAGACGACGGATGCGGTGCCCGAGTAGCTGCGCCTGGACACCGTCACGGCCACGTCGTACCGGGTGGCGCCGTCCACCCGCTCGACGGCGGGCTTCGGCTGCAACTGGTAGCTGTCGGTGACGGCCGGCGAAAAGGTCACGTCGCCCCACTTCGACGCCACCGAGAAGGTGTGCTTGCCCGTCTGCAGCGCCGTCGGGATGGCGAGCGACCATTGCCCGCCCGCCCCGGGGGTGACCGAGTACTGGGTGTTGTCGATCGTCACGATCACGCGATGGCGGGGACCGGCACCGGGCAACGTGCCACGGATGCTGTCACCCACGAACGACGGCCGCACATACGTCGGCGACGCGAGCGTCACCCCCAGCTCGAACCCCGGCAGCGCGGTCGTCACGCTCGGCGACCCGTTGTTGGTGAGCATCGGGAAGAATCCGCTGATCGCATCCGGTTGGCTCGACCGGTCGCAATTGCCGGTGAAGTCGCCCGCGGTGCCAAGACCGAACGCGGCGGTGCCGATGAGCGCCGATCCGCCGCTGTCACCCGGCAGCATGCACACGTCGGTGAGCGTGAGATTCACGATCTCCGGTTGCCCGGCGCGATTGTAGACCTGCGTGGAGTAATTGACATCGAGGATCTGCCCGCAGGTCCACCCCGTGGTGCGGCCCGACTTGCAGATCGGCGACCCGACCACCCCCGTGGTCATGTCGGTGACCGTGACCGGCGTGCCGTCGGTCAGTCGCCCGGCGCCGCCGCCCCAGGTCGAGACCTGCGGCTGCGTGCCCCACGACGGTGACACCCCGACGGCTGCCGCGTCGGCCCCGCCGCCGAACTTGTACTGGTCGGCGATCGGCGCCCCGATGATGCCGCCGCGCGTCGGCGTGCCGCCCGCGGTCGACTGCTTCGACTCGTAGTAGTAGGTGCCGCTGTCGTGCGACGGCTCGATGCAGTGGCCCGAGGTCACGAACTGCGGCTGGGGGTAGGCCTTGTAGCGCCCCGTGAACCCCACCGAGCACACCCACGTCTCGCCCGCCACGAGGAACTGGAAGCCCTGCCCACCCACGATGTCGGCGAGCGCGTCGAGGTGCCGGCCGGCGAAGTCGGGCAGCTCAGGCGCACCGAGCTCGGCCGTCGCCCCGAGCGATTCGACCACGGCGGCATCGGCGTCGGAGCCGACGTTCACGACGAGCGTCGTGCCGTCGAGCCGCGAACCCAGCACGTCCATGCCGCTGGCCTGCAGGGCGTCGACGACGGCGGATGCGTCGACCGCGGCATCCGCACGCGCCAGGTACTCCTCGGGTGTCTCGCCCAGGTCGCGCTCGACGGCCTGGCTCAGTTCGTCGGGCAGCGCCGCAGCCTCGCCTGCGAACTGCTCGGCCGAGTACGCCGACATGCGCGGCAGCTCCGCGGCCGGGACCTCGATCGGCGGGGTGTCGGTCGTCGGCGTGTCACCCGAATCAGCCGTCGGCTCGTCTCCGGCGCTGGCCGCGAACGCAGGCCCCGAGAGCACGGCGGCTGCAGCGAGCAAGCCGGCGGTGAGAGCCGAGAGGGCACGCGTGCGCCGCCGGGCGCCCCGCCTCGACGTCGAAGACACATGTTGCTGCTGCACCCTCACACGGTACGTGCAGATCTCCGCCGCGTCAGGATGCCACGCGGCGGTCTCCGGGCCGCGCCGGGTGCGCTCAGTCGGCCGACGCGATCAGCGTCTCGAGGTAGGCCCCGTACCCGCTCTTCACGAGGGGCTTCGCGAGCGCCGCCAACTGGTCGGTGTCGATCCAGCCCGCGCGCCAGGCGATCTCCTCGATGCAGCCGATCTTGTACCCCTGCCGGTCTTCGATCACCCGCACGTACTCCGAGGCCTGCATCATCGACTCGAAGGTCCCGGTGTCGAGCCACGCCGTGCCGCGGTCGAGCACCTGCACGTGCAGGTCGCCGCGCTCGAGGTAGCGCTCGTTCACGGTCGAGATCTCGAGCTCGCCGCGCGCGCTCGGCTCGATCGACTTCGCGATCTCCACCACCGAGTTGTCGTAGAAGTAGAGACCGGGCACCGCGTAGTTCGACTTCGGCTGGAGCGGCTTCTCCTCGATCGAGACCGCCGTGAAGTCCTCGTCGAACTCGACCACGCCGTAGGCCCGCGGGTTCGCGACGTGGTACGCGAAGATGCGCGCGCCGTCGATCTCGCCGTTGGTGCGCAGCGACGAGCCGAGCCCGACACCGTGGAAGATGTTGTCGCCGAGCACGAGCGCAACGCTCTGGTCGCCGATGAACTCCTCACCGATGATGAACGCCTGCGCCAGACCGTCGGGCGAGGGCTGCACGGCGTACTCGATGCGCATGCCGAGCTCGCTGCCGTCGCCGAGCAACGCCCGGAACTGGTCGTTGTACTCGGGCGTCGTGATGATGAGCACCTCGTTGATGTCGGCCATCATGAGGGTCGACAGGGGGTAGTAGATCATCGGCTTGTCGTAGATCGGCATCAACTGCTTGGAGATGCCCTTCGTGATCGGCCAGAGCCGGGTGCCGGAGCCGCCGGCCAGGATGATTCCGCGCATCAGGCGCCCTTCTCGTTCAGTGCCGCGTAGAACGCTCGTGCCTGGTCCCAGGTGGGCAGGAGACCGGATGCGGCCGCCTCGGCGAGGCTCGGCGCATCCGTGTCCTTCGGCGAAAGCAGCAGGTCGCCTGCCTCCTCGGGGAAACGGAGCTCGACCTCGGGGTCGAGCGGGTTGATGCCGTGCTCGCGCTCGGCGTTGAAGGTGGAGGTGACGAGGTAGGAGACGGTGGCGTCGTCGGTGAGGGCGACGAAGGCGTGCCCGAGACCCTCGGCGAGGTAGATGCCGCGGCGGTCGGTGTCGTCGAGCAGCACCGAGTCCCACTGCCCGTAGGTGGGCGACCCGACGCGGATGTCGATGACGTAGTCGAGCACCGCACCGTGGGTGGCCGTGACGTACTTCGCCTGCGACGGCGGAATGTCGGCGAAGTGGATGCCGCGCACCACACCCTTCTTCGACACCGAGGTGTTGGCCTGGGCGAGGTCGATGGAGTGCCCGACCACCTCCGCCAGCTTGTCGAAGCGGTACCACTCGAGGAACACGCCCCGGTCGTCGCCGAACTGCTTCGGCGTGATCTCGTAGCTGTCTGGAATGCTCAGTTCGCGGATCTGCACGCACAGAGTCTAACGGGAGCCGCCTGGCCGCACAGTCAGCGGTAGGAGCGCACGCCCGCGATCACGCGCTCGACCTGCGCATCCGTGAGCCCGGCCCAGAGCGGCAGGCGCACCAAGCGCGACGAGAAAGCGGCACTGCGGTCGAGCTCGCGGTCGCCGACCGTGCGGCCGAAGCGGCGGCCGGCGGGCGCGGAGTCCAGGGGCACGTAGTGGAACGCGGCGCGGATGCCCAAACCGCGCAGGTGCTCGATCAGGGCGGTCTGTCCCTCGTGGTCGGGCATCACCACGTAGAACAGGTGGGCCGCGTGCTGCAGGGTCGGGTCATCCGACATGAGGCGCAGGTCGAGGTCGTCGGCCCACTCGGCGAGGCCGTCGGCGTAGGCGTTCCAGACCCGGTTGCGCTCGGCCTGGATGGTCTCGAAGGCGGCGAGCTGGGCATCCAGCACCGCCGCGTTCAGCTCGCTGAGCAGGTAGCTCGAGCCCACGTCCTGCCAGGTGTACTTGTCGACGGCGCCGCGGAGGAATCGGGCCCGGTTGGTGCCTTTCTCCCGCACGATCTCGGCCCGCTCGAGCAGTGCCTCGTCGTTGACGACGAGCGCGCCGCCCTCGCCGCAGTGCACGTTCTTGGTGTCGTGGAAGCTCTGCGTGGCGAGCACCCCGGCGGTGCCGAGCATGCGGGTGCCGTCGCGGCCGCCGAGACCGTGCGCATTGTCCTCCACCAGGGCGATGCCGGCATCCGTCGTGATGCGCAGCACCGACTCGAGGTCGACCGGCACTCCCCCGTAGTGCATCACCGTGACGGCGCGGGTGCGCGGCGTGATGGCCTCGGCCACCTGCTCGGGATCGATGTTGCCCGTCGACTCGTCGATGTCGACGAACACCGGGGTCGCGCCCCGCAGCACCACGGCGGTGGCGGCGGAGGGGAAGGTGAAGCTCGGCAGGATCACCTCGTCGCCCGGCCCGATGTCGAGCAGGATCGCCGCCATGTCGAGGGCGTGCGTGCACGAGGTGGTGAGGAGGGCGTGCGGAGCGCCGAGGAGCGACGTCAGGCGCGCGGTGGCCGAGGCCGTGAACGCTCCGTCGCCATGGGCGTGGTCGGAGCGCAGCACCGCCTCGAGGTTCGCGAGTTCGCCGGGCGAACGGTAGGGGCGGCTGAAGACGATCTCATCGAGCACCGGGTGGGGCATCCGTTCCGTGAGGTGCGGTCGGTTCGGGCCGAGCGGCGGGGGTGGTGGGCAGAGTGGGGGCTTCGGAGGTGAGCACGTGCTCGGGGTCGGCCGACTCCTCCTCGGGCATGATCGTCTCGGGGTTCTCGACCACGAGATACAGCGGCCGGCCCATCGACACGTTCAGCGAGACGCCGATGTACTCGGCGATGACCCCGAGCGAGACCAGGATGGCACCCGAGCACAGCAGCACCACGACGATGAGCGACGCCCACCCCTCGGTGCCGGAGTCGTTGCCGACGGCCAGCGAGACGATGACGTAGACGGCGACAGCCAGCCCGATCAACGCGATGACGCCGCCGAGCACGCTGACGGCCCGGAGCCCGGTGGTGCCGCTGGTCAGCACCATGCGCCAGAAGTACGCGAACAGCGCCGGCAACGAATACCCCGAGACGCGCCCGTCGGCGGTGCGCAGCACCGTCGGGCTCGTCGCCACGCGGTTCGTGACCCAGGAGAGCGCCACGTCGAGATACACCCCGGTGGCGGCGAAGCCCGCGAGTTTGCGGCCCATGTCACCGCGCACCAGGCGGTAGCTCTGGAACTGGCTGGCGTCGGGCAGGTTGAAGGCGGCCCCGAGCATCCGCTTCGACGACTTGGAGGCGGCCGACCGCCACAGCCCGTGCGGCCGCTCATTCGTGAAGCGGGCGTAGACGACGCCGGCCCGCTCACGGATGGCGGTGTCGAGGAAGGCGCCGATCGACGCGGGGTCGTGCTGACCGTCCTCGTCCATGGTGAGGATCCAGCGGCCGGTCGAGGTGGCCATGCCCGCGATCGTCGCCGCGTGCTGGCCGAAGTTGCGGCTGAGCCACAGGATGCGCACGAACGGGTACTGGATCTCGAGCGCCCGCATCACCGTGTCGGAGTGGTCAGGCCCGTTGTCGTGCACGAGGATGACCTCGGTGATGCGGTAGGCCACACCGTCGGGCGTGCGGGTGCGCCGGGTGTACGGCTCGAGCTCGGCGACGACGGCGGCGAGGGTGCGCTCGCCCTGGTACACGGGCACGACGACGGAGATGGTGTACTCCGTGGTCTCGCCGGTGCCGCCTGTGTCCACAGGTCCAGAAGCTATCACGGTGCGGTGGCGATGAAGCTGAAGCGGCCGTCGGCCGAGTCGAAGGCGGATGCGCCGGTGCCGGTCGCGCGCTCGAGTTGCGCCACGATGTCGGCGCCGCCGTCGGCGTAGGCAGCGCGGTCGACCACGATGCCGCAGGCACCGATGCCGTGCAGGGCCATCAGCATCGCAGGCACCGCGAGGGAGGCGTACGCACCCACGTCGTCGATCGGCTCCCGGCCCTTGATGCCGCCGGCCGACCAGCGCAGGTCGTCGGAATGCAGGAACGGGCGCAGCTCGTCGGAGTCGGTGGCGCCGTTGACCGGCGGCGACTCCGGGAACGGGATGTACGGCAGCTGGTAGATGAGGCAGTCGGGTGCGACGGTCGCCTCGACCTGCTTGACGAAGCCGTCGTCGGAGTCGAAGCTCGCCACGGTGGCGGCGCGGGCCGCCGGTTCGATCGGCGGGATCTGGTCCCAGACCGCGAGGAGGAGGAGCAGGGCGGCGAGCGGCAGCGCGACGAGCCATCGGCGGGCGGGTCGGGCATCCGTTCGGCGGGCGCGGCCTCGCCGCAGCACCCAGCGCACGAACCGGTCGAGGATGAGCCCGAGCGCCGCGAGCGCGAGCATCGAGATGAGGATGGCGATGCGGTTCCAGGAGCGGATGGGGAAGTCGACGAAGGAGAGCAGCGTCGAGAGCCCGCCGACCGTGCCGAAGAGCACGGCGACGACGGTCATGCCGGCGAGGATCGAGAGCGTGCGCACGTACGACTTCGGGGCCCGCCAGCGCGTTCGGCCGCCCGAGAGCAGGAAGTACACCGCGAACACGATCAGGGCCACGAACCCGGCGGCGGCGATCAGGCCGAGCGCCGGCGCCTCCGACGGCAGCGGGTAGTAGGTGTCGTAGAGCTGGCGGAGCGTCGCGAACGGGCCGAAGCGGTGGCCCGGCACGGGGAGCAGCAGTGACGCGATCTTGAACGAGTAGAGCTCGGCCTCCGGTGGGCTGCGCACCAGCACCGCCTCGTTGGCGCCGTTGGCGAGGCGGTAGAGGAGGTCGGGCAGGAGGTTGATCGCCATGGTCAGCACGATCACGCCGCCCGCTGCCGCTGCTCCCCAGAACCGCCGCCAGGCGCGGGTCTGCCAGAGCTTCGCGAGGCCCACGACGGCGAGGATCAGCGCCACGAACACCGAGTAGTAGCTCGACGCCGTGCCGAGCAGCGCGAGGGTGCCGACAGTGGCGAGGTTGCGCCGGCTCAGGATGCGCCGAGACCACAGCGGCTGCGCGGTCGCCACGCGGTAGAGGATGCCGAGAGCGAGCGGCACCACGAAGTACGCCGCGAGGAAGAGGTGCCCCTCGCCCTTGATGAAGTGATACGGCGCGATCGAATAGACGACACCGAGTGCAGTGGCGAGGATGCGGCTCACGCCGACGAGGCGCAGGAACCAGACCGCCGTGATCGCCGCGAGCGGGAAGCCGAGCACGAAGTAGATGTTCATCAGCGCGCCGAAGTCGCCCGTGAAGACGCGCAGGAGGTTGGCGGCGATGAAGTGCAGGTTGTCGGCCTGCGGGTAGTCGTTGTAGAACTGCCCGTACGGCGCGCCGAGGTCGGGCTGGTGGGTGAACCAGCCGTACTCGATGATCGTCTTGAAGTGCGAGCCCACCGCGAGCGCGTCGCCCGAGTAGTAGAGCGGCACCTTCCAGTCGAGGTGCCAGAGGTCGAGTCCGAACCACACGGCCACCAGTGAGAGCAGCGCCGCAACGGCATAGGGCAGCCAGCGCCAGCCGGCGAGCCGGGCGGCGAAGCGGTCGAGGCGAGTCATCGTGCTCATGCGGCGGCGGTCATCCTGGCTCGGTTGAGGGTGTAGTAGGCGCGGCGGGCGAGCGCCATGAACTCGGCGCGGCGGTTGCCGATCCAGACGTCGGATGCGCTGATCGTCTCCGGCGCCTGCTCCCGGCACCAGGCATGGTAGGCCTTCGCCTGGGCGGCCTGCTCGTTCACCAGGGCGACGCTCCACTGGCCCTGATTCACCCGGAAGCCCGCGTAGGCGTGGTCGATCGGCAGGTAGTCGCCGCGCAGCAGCACCTTCGAGTAGCTGGTCTGGTCGATGAGGTAGGGGAACCGGGCATCCCAGCCGCCCGCCTGCTCGAGGGTCTCGCGGCGCATCGTGACGCATCCGGGTTCGCCGAACACGTTGGTGCCGCGGCGCACCGTCTGCCGGATGACCGCCACCCCGGGCTGCTGCCGCCGCGCCACCCCCTGGAGGCCGCGCTTGGCGATCGTGACGCGGCCGTGGGCGTCGAGGATGTCGCGGGGGCTCGACACGAGCACGACCTGCGGATGCGCCGCCAGCGCGTCCGAGTGCGCGCGCAGGGCGCCCGGGTAGAGCAGGTCGTCGCCGGGGAGGAGCTTGATGAACTCCCCCGTCGCCGCCTCGGAGACCCGGCGCCAGTTCGCTTCGGCACCGCCGCCCGCCGGGGTGTCGAGCAGGCGCACCCGGCGATCGCCGTCGGTCACGCGTTCGAGCACGGCCCGGGTGTCGTCGGTGGAGGAGTGGTCGGCGACGACGAGCTCGAAGTCGGGGTGGTCCTGGTCGAGCACGGAGCGCACCGCCTCTTCGATGAAGTCGGCATTGTTGTACGCCGGGATGACGACGGAGAGGAGAGGCATCAGCGGTTCCCCCGTGGCGCATCCGGTTCGGTGCCCGGTTCGGAGTCGACCTCGGTGTCGACCTCGGTCGCCGCCTCCGCTTCGCGGCGGAACGAGAACCCCTTGTGCCCGAACCAGCTGATGAGCGTGGTGATGACGAGGATGGAGAACTGCGCGAGGATGCGGTTCCAGCCGATGTTCACGAGGATCGGCAGGATGATGGCGTTGATGGCGATGGCGACGAGGTAGACGCTCTCGAAGCGGGCGAGGTCGCGCCAGACGTGCCCTTTCACGCGGAACACGAAGCGGCGGTACATCACGAACGCGAACAGCACGCCGAGCACGTGGGCGCAGGCGAGGGTGGCGAGCGACCCGACGGTCTCGTTGACCGCCGTGTCGAGCCAGTTGCCCACAGTGAGGTCGAAGACGATGAAGAAGAGGAACCCGACGCCGGTGTTGGTAGCGCCGACGAGCAGGAAGGCGATCCGCTGATCTTTGATCAGGCGGAGGATGAGGCCGGGGCGCTCGGTGGCGTCGTCCCTCTGCTGCACGCTGTCACTCTAGGCCCCGCACCCTGCGAGAAACCCTCACGACACCCCGATAGGTATAGCGGTTCTGCTATTCTTAGATCATGAACGGGATGGGAAACGACTTGATCCGGGAGGGTCGGCGGCGCATCGGCTTGACCCAGGGCGAACTGGCCCGATTGGCCGGCACGACACAATCAGCCATCGCTCGACTCGAGGCCGGGCGCACCTCACCGAGCTTCGACGACGTCATCCGGTACTTGCGCCTGATGGGCCTTGACCTCGACTTTATGCTCGTCGAGCGCGACGACCAGGACTGGGCGCAGGCGCAGGATTGGCTGCATTTGAGTTTATCTCAGCGACATGATGAACTCGTTCGATGGAACGCGATGAACGAAGACATGCGGCAGCAGTTCAATGAGAGCGCCGCCTGATATGCCCCAATTCGACCCCCTGCCGATCGTCCAGACCCTCAATCGTCACGGGGTGGAGTTCGTCGTGATCGGTGGCTATGGAGCAGTGCTGCACGCGGCGCCGTTCGTCACCCAGGACATCGACATCACTCCGTCACGCTCGGCGAACAACCTCGACCTCCTCTCCCAGGCATTGCGCGAACTGGATGCCCGCGTCTACACGCCGACGGAGCCGCGCGGGTTACCGTTCGATCACACGGGAGCATCACTGGGAGCGAGCGGTGTGTGGAATCTGACCACGCCGCACGGACGACTCGACATCTCATTCGTCCCCAATGGCACCACAGGGTACGACGATCTGAAGCGCGACGCGCAAACGGGCGAGATCCACGGGGTGGAGGTGCGGGTGGCGTCGCTGGCCGACATCATCCGGTCGAAGCAGGCCGCCAACCGGCCGAAGGATCAGCGGGTGCTGCCGACGCTGCGGGAGATCCTGGCGTCGCGCAACCCGCGCAACCGCACCGACGCCTGACCGGGGCAGCCCGCAGCGCGAGCGGGCACGGTCGGCGTCGGGGGCTCCGGTTAGAATCGACGGCGACACTGATGCGAGGAGACATCCCCCACCATGAAGATTCTTGTGACCGGCGGCGCCGGGTTCATCGGCTCCAATTTCGTTCGACGCACCCTGGAAGACGCCTACCCCGGACTCGAAGGAGCCGAGGTGGTGGTGCTCGACGCGCTCACCTACTCCGGCAACCTCGACAACCTCCTCCCGGTCAAGGACTCCCCGCGCCTCACCTTCGTGAACGGCGACATCCGCAACGGTCAGCTGCTCGACGACCTGTTCCCGGGACTGGATGCGGTGGTGCACTTCGCCGCCGAGTCGCACGTCGACCGTTCGGTGCGCGACGCCTCGATCTTCGTCGAGACCAATGTGCTCGGCACCCAGCAGCTGCTCGACGCGGCGCTCCGCAACAACCTCCCCCGCTTCGTGCACGTCTCCACCGACGAGGTCTACGGCTCCATCGCCGAGGGCTCCTGGGCCGAAGACCGCCCGCTCGAGCCGAACTCGCCGTACTCCGCGTCGAAGGCCGGCAGCGACCTGCTCGCCCGCAGCTACCACCGCACGCACGGAATGAACATCTCCATCACGCGCTGCTCGAACAACTACGGGCCCTACCACTTCCCCGAGAAGGTCATCCCGCTGTTCGTCACGAACCTCATCGACGACAAGCACGTGCCGCTCTACGGCGAGGGCAACAACATCCGCGACTGGCTGCACGTCGACGACCACACCCGCGGCATCGCCATGGTGCTCGTGAACGGTCGCGCCGGCGAGATCTACAACATCGGCGGTGGCACCGAGCTCACCAACAAGGAGCTCACCCAGCTGCTGTTGGATGCCACGGGCAAGGACTGGTCGTACGTCGATCGCGTCGCCGACCGCCTCGGTCACGACCTGCGCTACTCGGTCGACATCTCGAAGATCCAGCGCGAGCTCGGCTACGAGCCGCTGGTGCCGTTCGAGCAGGGCCTGGCCGACGTGGTGCAGTGGTACCGCGACAACCGGCAGTGGTGGGAGCCCCTCAAGGCCCGCGCCGCGCTGGTCTGAGCGGCCGGTTCGCTGCCATGACGCGTTACCTCATCACCGGAGCCGCCGGGATGCTCGGCCAGGACCTGATCGCCGCGCTCGACGGGCGCGACGTCGTCGCGCTCACCCGTGCTGACCTCGACATCACGGATGCATCCGCCGTCGCAGCCGCACTCGCCGGCGTCGACGTGGTCTTCAACTGCGCCGCGTACACCGCGGTGGATGCGGCCGAGACCGACGAGGAGGCCGCCCAGCTCGTGAACGCGGTCGGGCCGGCGACACTCGCCGAGGCGACCGCCGCATCCGGCGCGAAGCTCTTCCAGGTCTCCACCGACTACGTCTTCCAGGGCGACGCCACAACGCCCTACCCCGAAGACGAGCCGCGCGACCCGCTGAACGCCTACGGCCGCACCAAGGCCGGCGGCGAAGAGGCGGTGCTGCGGCTGAACCCGGAGGGCGGCTACGTCGTGCGCACGGCCTGGCTCTACGGAGCCGGCGGCCCGAACTTCCCGGCCACCATGCTGCGGCTCGGGCGCGAACGCGACACCGTCTCGGTGGTGAACGACCAGGTGGGTCAGCCCACCTGGACCGCCGATCTGGCCCGCCAGCTCGTGCTGCTGGCTGACTCGGATGCGCCCGCCGGTGTCTACCACGGCACCAACTCCGGGCAGGCCTCGTGGTTCGACTTCGCCCAGGCAACCTTTCAGGAAGCCGGACTCGACCCTGATAAGGTCAAGCCAACGGACAGCTCGCAGTTTGTTCGTCCCGCCCCGCGTCCCGCGTACTCCGTGCTCGGGCATGACGCGTGGTCCCGAGCGGGATTGGAGCCCATGCGAGACTGGCGCACCGCCCTTCATGACGCGGTGACCTCGGGAGTTTTTGGAGAGTAAGCAATGGCCACGTTACGGGTGATCATCGACCAGCTGGTCGCCCCCGTACCGGGTGGTATCGGCCGTTACACCCTCGAGCTGACCAAGCAGCTGATCGCCACCGCGCCGCGCAACTGCGACGTGGAGGGCATCATCTCAGCGGTGCCCACCGAGACCGCCGACGCCGTGCAGGCGAAGTTGCCCGGACTCGCGGGGCTGCACCGCGCATCCTTGCCCCGGCGGGAGCTCTCGGCGGCGTGGCAGCACGGCATCATCGGTTCGTCGGGCGGCGGGATGGTGCACGCCACGAGCCTGCTCGCGCCGATGCGCAAGCACGACCGACGCGAAGAGCTCGGCACGCAGACCGCGGTGACGATCCACGACGTGGTGCCGTGGACGCATCCGGAGACGTTGACGCCCCGCGGGGTGTCGTGGCACAAGGCCATGGCGAAGCGCGCGGCGAAGTTCGCCGACGCGATCGTGGTGCCGACGCACGCGGTGGCCGAGGAGCTGTCGCGCTACTTCACCTTCGGTGATCGCATCCGGGTGATCGGCGGCGCGGTGAGCGACGAGCTGCGGCTGCCGCTCGTGCCGCGCGAACGGGCCGCCGAACTCGGTCTGCCCGAGCGGTACGTGCTCGCTGTCGGAACGCTCGAGCCACGCAAGGGCCTGGCGTCGCTGATCGCCGCCATGGCCGAGCCGCAGGTCGCCGATCTGCCGCTCGTGATCGCCGGGCCCGAAGGCTGGGGCGACGTCGACGTGGCCTCGGTGGCGGCCGCGGCGGGGGTGGATGCGTCGCGCATCCACGTGCTCGGATTCGTCAGCGACACCGACCTCGCGCTCGCCATCGAGCGGGCGACGGTGTTCGTCTACCCGAGCCAGGCCGAAGGGTTCGGGCTGCCGGTGGTGGAGGCCTTCAAGTTCGGCACGCCCGTCATCCACGCCGATGTCCCGGCGCTCGTCGAGGTGGCGGCGGGGGCGTCGTTCGTGGTGGAGCGCACGACGGCAGCGGAGTTCCCCGGCCAGCTGGCGGATGCGATCCACACCGTCACGACGGATGCCACGCTCCGCAACCGGCTCGCCATCTCCGGTCTCGACCGCGCCCGCGCCTTCTCGTGGCGGGACTCGGCGGACAAGGTGTGGCAGCTGCACGCCGACCTGTAGCCGCGCCCACCCGCGGACTTCTCCAAACGAGCCGGGTCGTGCGCCCGCGGAGGGCACCAGTCGCGGCCAGGATTGGAGAACTCCGCCGCGATGCCCGTCAGATTCGGGGAGCGGGGGCGTCGCTCGGCAGCGGGCGGTCGGCCGCGACGTCATGGCTGGGGTCGCACAGGCGCAGGATGATCACGATGAGGCCCGCGATCGGCACCAGCAGCCAGAACAGCTGCGTCCAGCGATTGCCGCCGTCGCGGAGGCGGCGCACCGCGACGGCGAGCGTCGGCACGAGGGTGGCGATCGACCACACGCCGTTGAGCACCGACCCGATCGTCTCGCCACCGGGCTGCGTCACGATGGTGATCGAGCCGAGCGCGGCGCTGACGAGGGTGGCGAACAAGATCCACCACCAGAACTCGGCCAGCCCCGCTCGGCCCTCGAACTCGGCGTACTTGCGGGCGACGGTCGCGATGGCCGCGCCGAACGACATACTCGGAGCGCGCCCATCGGGTGCCTGACTCATGCAGCAGGCCTCAGCCCGCGGAGTCGGTGGCGGTGGAGAGCACGAGGGCGTTCGCGACCGTGGAGCGGACGGTGTCCCAGTCCGGGTCCTCCGGGTCGATGAGCGGGGGCGTGAGGTCGATGCGGTCGATCGGGAGGTCTTTCGTCTTCAGCGCGAGGTCGATGAAGTACGAGAGCGTGGACTGCGGGATGTCGGTCTGCACGACCTGCGTACCCGCCTCGACGATGCCCTGGAACTTCGTCAGCACGTTCACCGGTTGGAACTGCTGGAGGATCGCCTTCTGCAGTTCACCCTGGCGCTCCATCCGGTCGTAGTCGCTCGTCGTGTGCCGGGAGCGCGCGTACCACAGTGCCGTGTAGCCGTTCATGTGCTGCTCGCCGGGCCAGATCCAGCCCTCGATCTCGTTGCCGTCTTCGTCGCCGCCCATCGGCAGCGCCTCGGTGACGTTGATGTCGACTCCGCCGAGCGCGTCGATGAGGTCGCTGAAGCCCTGCATGTCGATCATGACGTAGTACTGGATGGTGATGCCGAGGGCGCCCTCGATCGCATCCTTCGTCGCTTCGACGCCCGGGTTCGAACCCTCGGCGTCGGCGTTCGGATAGAGGTCTTGGTCGTACGCCATGATCCGCGGGTAGAGGAAGCTGATCTGGCAGTCGCTGCCGCAGTCGTAGCTGCCGTCGGGTGCGTAGTCACTGCCGATGAGGGGCGAGCCCTCCTTGATCGGCACCTGCTGCAGGTCGCGGGGGATGCCGATCATGGTGGCGCGACCGGTGTCGGCCTCGATCGACACCACGGTCATGCTGTCGGGGCGCATGCCGTCGCGGTCGGGCCCGGCGTCGCCGCCGAGGAGCAGGATGTTGTAGCGCCCGTCGATCGGCGGCTCGGCCGCGGCCTGCGCCGAGAACACGGCGTCGAGTCCGCTCTGCGCGACGTTGGCGTAGTAGGCGCCGGCCGCAGCCCCGCCCGATGCGACGGCGAGCAGCACGACCGAGAAGAGGGCGAGCGCCGGTCGGGCGCGGTTGCCGACGCGCACCAGGCGCACGAGCCGCAACGTGTCGAGGGTCAGCACCACCCAGAGCACCGCGTAGGCGAGCAGCACCACCTGCACCGCACCGAGGGGCAGCGGGTTGGTGGCGATGGAGAAGATGACCTGCGGCCAGATGAGGTAGATGACGAGGCCGAGCACGGCCATGATCCACATGGCGAAGGTGAAATACAGCCCGAACCGGCCGAGTTTGCGGTTGCCGGCCAGCACCTGCGCCGACCCCGGGATGAGGAAGTTGAGCACCACGAGCCACCAGCCGCGCACCGTCATCGCCTTCGGTGAAGACGTGTCGGGGTAGCGGATGGGGCTGGCCGTGGCGTTGGCGCTTGCGGTGTAGGCGGTCATAGGCGGGCTTGGAGGTCCGAGTTCTTGCGGTCGACGAGCTCGGCGAGCTCGGTACGGTAGGCGTCGAGGCGTGCGGCCAGCCCATCATCCGAAGTCGACAGAATGCTGACAGCGATGAGTGCGGCGTTCTTCGCGCCGCCGATCGAGACGGTGGCGACCGGGATGCCGGCGGGCATCTGCACGATCGAGAGCAGCGAGTCGAGGCCGTCGAGTCGCGCCAGCGGCACGGGCACGCCGACCACGGGGAGGGTGGTGACGGATGCGATCATGCCCGGCAGGTGCGCCGCTCCGCCCGCTCCGGCGATGACGACCTTGAGGCCGCGCTGCCGGGCGGTCTTGCCGTAGTCGATCATCTTCTCCGGCGTGCGGTGTGCCGACACGACCTGCACCTCGTAGGGGACGCCGAAGTCGGTGAGCACCTGCACGGCGTCGCTCATGACGGTGAAGTCGGAATCCGACCCCATGACGACGCCCACGACGGGGGTGGTTTCGGGCATAGCCCCCACTGTAAATGTGCGTTTGAGTAGATGGCCGCAGCGGCACGCGCAGCGTCCTACTTCGGCAGGTAGCCGCGCAGCCGATCGAGCACCCCGTCGCTCACCGTGTTCGGCCCACCGAGCACCACGGTGCGGTACGGCCTCGACACCTAGTCCTGGAAGAAGGCGGCCGCCGCGCGCGCCTGGAAGACGACCTCGTCGAGGTCCTCGCCTCCTGCCGTGACGTGGCCCACCTTACGGCCGGGCCGCGGCTCCTTGCCGTAGAGGTGGAGCTTCGCGGTCGGCTGGTCGGCCATCGCCAGCACGGTCGCCTCGTCGAGGGTGCGCACGGTGGGGCCGCCCAGGATGTTCACCATCACGCTCCACGGATCGCGATGCCCCGTCGCCCCGAACGGCAGGTCGAGCACCGCGCGCAGGTGCTGTTCGAACTGGCTGGTGGTGGAACCGTCGATGGTCCAGTGACCGGTGTTGTGCGGGCGCATGGCGAGCTCATTGACGAGGATGCGCTCATCCGTCGTCTCGAACAGCTCGACGGCCAGCACGCCCGTTACCCCGAGTTCCTCGGCGATGGTGGTGCCGATGCGCGCCGCCATCTCGGCTTCCCGGCCCGCGGCACTGGGCGCGGGCGCGATGACCTCGGCGCACACACCGTCCTTCTGCACCGACTCGACCACGGGCCACAGCGTGATGTCGCCGGAGGGCCGCCGCGCCACGAGCTGCGCCAGCTCCCGCCGGAAGTCGACCAGCTCCTCGGCGAGCAGCGCTCCCCCACGGCCGTCCTCATCGAGCGCCAGAAACCACTCCTCCGCCTGCGCCGCCGAGGTCACGACCCGCACGCCCTTACCGTCGTAGCCGCCGCGCGCGGTCTTCACGACCGCATGCCCGCCGTGGTCGGCGATGAAGGCGTCCAGCTCCTCCGGGGTCTCGATGCGGGCCCAGTCGGGCATCGGGATGCCGAGTGACGCGAGCCGCTCGCGCATCCGCAGCTTGTCCTGGGCGTACTGCAGCGCATCCGGCCCGGGGTGGACCTGCACTCCCTCGGCGACGAGCGCCCGCAGCACCGCCTGCGGCACGTGCTCGTGGTCGAAGGTGAGCACGTCGACATCGCGGGCGAAGTCGCGCACCGTCGCGAGGTCGGTGTAGTCGCCCACCGCGGTCGCGGCGATCGCCGCCGACATGCCCTCGTTCTCGGCCAGCACCCGGATCTCGATGCCCAGCTCCACCGCCGCCGGCACCATCATCCGCGCCAGCTGCCCGCCACCCACAACACCCACTACGAAAGTCACGGGAGAAGTCTAGTTGCCCGCATCCGACCCGGTCAGAGGACTTGCGCGGCGGGGACGGGGTGCTCGGTGAGCTCGCCCAGCAGGTCGGCGACGAGGCGCGCCGAGGGCACGTCGCGGAGCACGAGGGTGAGGTCGGGGCCCGCCACCACCCGCACGTCTCCGGCAGCGTACGCGGCCTGCAGCGGGGTGCGCCGCAGCCGCACATCCGTCACGCGTGCGAGGTAGACGTCCTGCCGCTGACGCACGAGGATGCCCCGCCGCGCGATGATGCGCCGCGTCGTCACGGTGTAGCGGTGCCCGAGCCAGGCGAAGAAGGGCAGCAGCACGGCGAAGAAGACCAGTCCGGCTGCGGCGGCGAGCGCCGCCCAGTTCTGCCACTCCTCGAGGAACCGGCCGCCGAAGTAGCCGTAGGCCGTGACGGTGGCGAACAGGACGAGCACCGGGATGGTCAGCCGTCGCCCGTGCGGGCGGATGCGCAGGAGGATGGTCTCGGGCGCCGCCGGCCGCACCGGTTCGACCGAGGTGGTGTACCCCGCGTCGGGGGCCGAGGCCGCGCCCCAGCCGAAGCGCTCGGTGGCGGCGGGGTCACGCTGCGAGGGCTGCGACGCCGGCGACGGCGGACCAGACGGAGCGGGCCGCGCTCCGGGCGGGTACATCGCCGGCGCCCCGGGCACCCCAGGCGCCGCCGGCCCGCGCAGCAGCGAGTCGAACGACTCCGTCTGCTCTCCGCGCCTGGCCATGAGCCCATTCTTTACCGGGAATCTCCGTTTCCCCTGTCGTCGTGCCGGAGATGCGTCACATCGCCCGCGGAGACCACCAGCGGCTCCCCGCCGTCGTCGAGGTCGACCACGAGCCGCCCGGTCTCATCGACCGCCCGCGCGACCCCCGTGCGGAACTCCCCGCCCGGCAGCTCCACCCGAACCGCACGCCCGAGCGTCCCCGTGACCCTCGTCACGTCTGCCAGCAGCCCGCTCGCCACCGCGTCACCCCCCGCCGCGCACCAGCGCTCGTAGAGCGAGCCGAGGTCGCGCAGGTACCCGGCGAGCACCGCATCCGGCGACGGCTGCGCCACCCCGGCCACGAGCAACGACGTCGAGGTCGGCGTCGGCAGCTCCTCCTCGGTGAGGGCGAGGTTGAGGCCTGCGCCGATGACGAGGCCCCGCGCATCCGGCAGCAGTTCGCCGAGGATGCCCGACACCTTCCGTTCCCCGATCAGCACGTCGTTCGGCCACTTCAGGCTCACCGCCTCGCGCGCCAGGCGGTGAGCGGTGTGGATGCGCGCCGTCTGCACGAGGCCTCCCACCACCCGGGCCATCGCGACGCCGGCCAGGAGCGGCAGCGTGCCGAAGCGCTCGGGCGGGATCGGGGCTCCGGATGCGTCGCGCGGCCGCAACAGCACCGAGATCGCGAGCGTCCGGCCGGCCGGCGCGGTCCACACCCGGCCGAGACGGCCACGGCCCGCGACCTGGTCGTCGGTGGCGACCACTGCGAGATCCGGCCAGTCGGCGGTCGACGGGCCCGCCGCGGCCTGCACCAGCACGTCGTTCGTCGAGCCGGCCTGCGGCAGCCATTCCAGTCGCGGCGCGACGGCTCGCGAGAGCGGCAGGAGGGGCGGATGCGCGGGCTTGTCCATGCCGCCAAGCTACCGGACGCGTGCAGCACGGCGGGGCATCCGTGCACAAGGAGCCAGCTCGCATTTGTAGGGTTTCGGCAACGGGATGCGCCGAGGACTGGCCGGTAGAGTGAACGGCGTGAGTGAAGACGCGACGACCGAGCCCGACCTGTACACCACGGCGGGAAAGCTCGCCGACCTGAAGAACCGCTATCACGAGGCCGTGACGGCGTCGGGCGAAGCCGCCATCGAGAAGCAGCACAAGCGCGGCAAGAAGACCGCCCGCGAACGCATCGAGCAGCTGCTCGACCACGGCTCGTTCGTCGAGATCGACGAGTTCGTGCGGCACCGCACCCACGCGTTCGGCATGGAGAAGTCGCGCCCCTACGGCGACGCGGTCGTCACCGGCACCGGCACCATCCACGGCCGCCAGGTCGCGGTCTACGCGCAGGACTTCACCATCTTCGGCGGCTCGCTCGGCGAGGTGGCGGGCGAGAAGATCATCAAGGTGATGGACCTGGCCCTCAAGACGGGCGTGCCCATCATCGGCATGCTCGACTCGGGTGGCGCGCGCATCCAGGAGGGTGTCGTGGCCCTCGGCAAGTACGGCGAGATCTTCCGGCGCAACACGGCCGCCTCCGGGGTCATCCCGCAGATCTCGATCATCATGGGCCCGGCGGCCGGCGGCGCGGTCTACTCCCCCGCCCTCACCGACTTCGTGATCATGGTCGACAAGACCAGCCAGATGTTCGTCACCGGCCCGGATGTGATCAAGACCGTCACCGGCGAAGACGTCGGCATGGAGGAACTCGGCGGCGCCCTCACCCACAACAAGGTCTCGGGCGTCTCGCACTACCTCGCCAGCGACGAGGACGACGCGCTCGACTACGCCCGCGCCCTCCTCAGCTTCCTCCCCGATAACAACCTCGCCGAGCTGCCGGTCTACGACAGCGAGATCGAGCTCGAGATCACGGATGCGGACCGCAAGCTCAACACGCTCGTCCCCGACTCCCCGAACCAGCCCTACGACGTGCACACCGTGATCGAGCACCTCGTCGACAACGGCGACTTCCTGGAGACCCAGCCCCTCTACGCCCCCAACATCGTGGTGGGCTTCGCCCGCATCGAGGGCCGCTCGGTCGGCATCGTCGCGAACCAGCCCAGCGCCATGGCAGGTACCCTCAACATCGAAGCCGGCGAGAAGGCCGCGCGCTTCGTACGCTTCTGCGACGCCTTCTCCATCCCGATCCTCACCCTCGTCGACGTTCCCGGCTACCTGCCCGGCACCGACCAGGAGTGGACCGGCGTCATCCGCCGAGGAGCAAAGCTCCTCTACGCGTACGCAGAAGCCACGGTCCCGCTCGTCACCGTCATCCTCCGCAAGGCGTACGGCGGGGCCTACATCGTCATGGGGTCGAAGCAGCTCGGCGCCGACATGAACCTGGCCTGGCCCACCGCCGAGATCGCCGTCATGGGCGGCCAGGGCGCCGTCAACATCCTCTACCGCGGCGAGATCAAGCGCGCCGAAGAGGCCGGCGAGGATGTCGCAGCGGTGCGCACGAAGCTCGCCAACGAGTACACCTACAACGTCGCCTCCCCGTTCCTCGCCGCCGAGCGCGGCGAGCTCGACGGCGTGATCGAACCGGCCGCCACGCGCGTAGCCGTCACCAAGGCGTTGCGGGCGCTGAAGACGAAGCGCGCTTCTTTGCCGCCGAAGAAGCACGGGAACATCCCACTCTGACCCGAGATGGAATGAGGGGGTGGATGTTCGTGCTCCCGCCGCCTTTGAGCTCCGCTCAACCCTTAGGCGGGAGTGCGAATATCCACCCCCTCATTCCAGGTGGAGTCTCCCGAGCTGGCGGCAGAGGCGACGCGTCCAATAGAGTCTCCCCACCATCCCCTTCAAGAAGGAGACTTTGTGGCCTCGTGCGAGCTTGCTGCTACCGGAATTGACTTGGCACTACCGTTGGCGGGGCTCGCCCTGGCGGGCATCGGGGTGGGGACTGCTGCTGTGCTGGCCCGGAAGGGGAAGAAGCGGGCGGCTCTGCTCGGGGTTGTGCCGGTTCTGGTCGCGGGGCTCGTGGTTTCTGGGGCGCCTGCGCCGAGTTACGCGAGTGCTGGTGCGGTGGGGAATGCGGGGTCCGGATGCGTGGCCGAGCCTCCGCAGCCCGGCGGGGGTGGGGGCGGAGCCGACCCGATTACGCCGCCGCCGACGGTTTACACGGCGGGGGCCGTGGGGATCGGGGACCCGTACTTCCCGCTCGACGGGAATGGGGGGTATGACGTCGCGGACTACGACCTCGACCTCTCGTACGATCCGACCGCGGGGTCGATCGGGGGGACGGCGGTCATCTCGGCTACCGCCACGCAGAACTTGTCGGCGTTCAACCTCGACCTCGATGGGCTGAGTGTGTCGTCGGTGCTGGTGAACGGGGTGGCGGCGACCTGGAGCAGTGCGACGACTCCGATCAGCGATGTGACGGGGCAGCCGCTCGTCGCCGGGAGCGGGGACGGGGAGGCGACGCCGCCGCGCACCGAGGTGACGGTGACGCCTGCGCAGGGGCTGGATGACGGGCATCCGTTCACCGTGGAGGTCGCCTACGGGGGCGTGCCGACCACCATCGAGGACGCCTACGGCATCTCGGGTGTGTTCCACCAGGCCGACGACGGTGCGCTCATCGTGGGGCAGCCGCGGGTGGCGGCGACGTGGTTCCCGGCCAACGATCATCCGGCCGACAAGGCCACGCTCACCGTCACCATGTCGGTGCCCACCGGGCTCACCGTCGTGGGCAACGGGCACCTCGTCTCCCAGACGCCGGTCGACGACCGCACCGAGTGGACCTGGCGCTCCGACCAGCCGATGGCGCCCTACCTCGCCACCGCCTCGATCGGCAACTACGACCTGACCTCGTTCAGCCAGGACGGCATCGACTACTGGAACGCCATCGACCACGACCTCTACGCGGTTCCCGCCGACGAGGACGACCCGACCGGTCCGAGCGCCGGCGAAGTGGCCGCGACGACCTTCGCCGCCGAGCCCCAGGTCATCGCCTTCCTCGCCTCGCAGTTCGGCCCGTACCCCTTCTCGCAGGCCGGCGGTATCGCCGCCGACCAGCCCGACCTGCAGTTCGCGCTCGAGAACCAGACCCGCCCGATCTACGGCGCCTGGGCCTTCACCGACCCCGACGACCCGAGCGTGGTCGTGCACGAGCTCGCCCACCAGTGGTTCGGCGACTCGGTGGCGATGCACCGCTGGAGCGACATCTGGCTGAACGAGGGCTTCGCCACCTACGCCGAGTGGCTGTGGGCCGAGCACAGCGGTGGGCCCACCGTGCAGCAGCAGGCCGATGGCGCGTACGCCAACTGGCCCGCCGACGACGAGTTCTGGCAGATCGAACTCGCCGATCCGGGTTCGGCGAACATCTTCGCGAACGCCACCTACTACCGCGGCGCGATGACCCTCCAGGCCCTCCGCAACGCCGTCGGCGACGACACCTTCTTCGCCATCGTGCAGGGCTGGGCGTCCAAGAACGCCGGCAGCAACGTCACCACCGATCAGTTCGTCGACTACGCCCAGCAGGTCTCGGGGCAGGACCTCACGGAACTCTTCGACACCTGGGTGTACTCCACGTCGAAGCCGGCGAGTCTCTGAGGTCGAGGTCGAACGAGGGGTGGATGCTCGCACTCCCGCCTAAGGGTTGAGCGGAGCTCAAAGGCGGCGGGAGCACGAGCATCCACCCCTCGTTCTTGCGTTCAGGCGGAGGAGGCGGCTTCGCGGGCTCGCCAAGCCGAGGTGACCATGTCGTCGAGGGTGTGGCGCATCTTCCAATCCAGGTCGCGTGCCGCCAGCTCGCCCGTCGCGACGATGCGGGCGGGGTCGCCGGGGCGACGGGGGGCGATCTCGGGCTCGAAGGGGATGCCGGTCGCGGACGCGACGGCGGTCATGATCTCTCGCACCGAGACGCCGTCGCCCGAGCCGAGGTTGTAGGCGGGGAGCAACGTCGTGCCGGCGTCGAGCGCCCGCGCTGCCTCGACGTGGGCGAGCGCGAGGTCGGCGACGTGGATGTAGTCGCGCACGCAGGTGCCGTCGGGGGTGGGGTAGTCGTCGCCGTTGATGCGGGGTGTGCGGCCCGCGAGGAGGGCGTCGAAGACGAGCGGGAAGAGGTTGTGCGGGCTGGTGTCGTAGAGCGCGAGCGAGCCCGAGCCGACGACGTTGAAGTATCGGAGCGAGGTGTGACGGAGGCCCACCGCGACGCCCTGGTCGCGCAGCAGCCACTCGCCGATGAGCTTCGACTCGCCGTACGGGCTCTCGGGGTTCTTCGGCGTGTCCTCGGTGACGACGTCGGTGGGCGGCGTGCCGTAGACCGCGGCGCTGGAGGAGAACACGATGCGGTCGACGCCCGCATCCTGCATCTCCGCAAGCAGCACCGCCATGCCGGTGACGTTCTGCTCGTAGGTGTGCAGGGGCCGCTGCACGGAGACGCCTGCGTACTTGAAGCCGGCGATGTGGATGACCCCCGTCACACCGTGGGTGGCGAGGGTCGAGCGCACCAGCTCGGCGTCGAGGATGCTGCCCCGCACGAACGGCACGTCGGCCGGCACGAACGACTCGTGGCCGCTCGACAGGTCGTCGAGCACGACGCACGCCATGTCGGCCGCGCGGAGCGCCGCCACGACGTGCGATCCGATGTAGCCTGCTCCGCCGGTGACTAGCCAGGTCATGGGTTCCTCTCGATCGATGCCCAGAGAAAACCCTACCGGCGGCTCAGCGCACCAGGGTGCGCACCAATGACACGGCCTCCTTGGGCGACATCGACGGCAGGTAGGCGCGCCCGATGGCGCCGCCGATCGTGGGGAGGGAAAGCGCATCCGGGTACGCCATGTAGATGGTGGAGTAGGTCGGGTTGAACTTCGCCTTGAACTTGAACAGCGACGAGAAGCCGTAGGCGGGCTCGAGGGTGCGGGCGAGGAACTCGGAGAGCTCGGTCATCACCGTCGGCGCCGGCGGCTCCGCCCCCTTCGGCACGGGCGCCTGGGCGAGCGGTGCGCCCGAGAGCGAGAGCACCTCGACGCCGAGCTCCTTCATGTGCAGGGCCGAGGAGGCGATGAGGTACTCCATCACGCCAGGCATCGAGCCGTCGGCCCGGCGCATGAAGTCGAGCGTGTAGCCCACCACCACGCCGTCGCGGTACATCGGCAGCCAGCTCGTGACCGCCGCGATGCGGCCCTCGGCGTCGACGGCGAGCATGAGCGCCACCTCCGGGTCTTTGATCTCCTCGAGCGCGCCGAGGGTGAAGCCCATCTCGGGCAGCTCCTTCTCAGAGACCCACGCCTCGGAGATCGCGTTGATCTGCGCCACCTTGGCGCGGGAGAGCTCGTCGTAGGTGGTCCACACCGTCGTCATGCCCTCCCGCACGCCCTTGTTGAGCGACGACCGCACGTTCTGCCACGCCTTGCCCGTCATCTCGAGGGTCTGCGGATGCATGAGCGTCTCTTCGCCCACCGACATGTGCTGCCAGCCCATCCCCTCGAACACCGGCAGGTACTTCTCGTGCACGCTGTAGAAGACGGGCAGCCAGCTGTGCGCGTCGCAGAACGCGGCGAAGGCCTCGACGGTGGCCTTCTCGTCGCCGTCGCGGCACACCGGGTCGGACATCGTGATGGCCACGTCGTTGATCACGCGGTAGGCGACCGCCGCATCCTGGGCCTCGTTGAACCAGTAGACGTTGCCGGGCCACGTGGTCATCCAGCCGAGCGTCCCGCCGCCGCCACGACGGAGGAGGGCACGGATGCGCTGGTGGTCGCCCACGGTCACCGCGTGCTCGCTGGCCAGCAGCAACTGGACCGACGCGATGGTGAAGACGACCCAGAACACCGGGCCGATCCACTGGAAGACGAACAGCGCGACTCCGGCGGCCGGGATGAGCACGTCGCCCGTGATGCCCACCAGGGTGATCGGCAGGAAGCGCCGGGGCAGGTCGAGCACCAGCTCGACGATGGTGGTGCCGGGCGGCGAGTAGCTGTCGAGCGTGAACGCTCCCACCACGACGTTCACGAGGGAGAGCACGACGAAGGCGCCGACCACCACGACGAGGAAGCGGATGAAGGCCTCCCGCGGCGCGCGCAGAGCGAACCGCTTGCGCGTCACGAACAGCAGGATGGCCACCGCCGCCGGCACCGCGACGGTGGAGCCGCCCCACACCACGTACTCGCCGATGTCGATCGGCTGGAGCGGCGTCGAGTCGTCGACGGTCACCGCCTCGGCGAGCGTCAGCACCAGGTCGAAGAAGACGAGGGCGAGCGCGATCATGGCGAGGTTCGTGACGATGCCGAGCCAGAGCGCGAAGCGGCGCCCGCGTCGCAGCCCCCAGGCCGAGACGAGCAGCAGCGCGAGCGGCACGAAGGTCTGCACCACCGGGCCCACGCCGCCGAGCGCGCCGAGCTTGCGGAAGTCGTCGCACACCCCGGTGGTCGCGGTGGCGCAGAACTCCGTGATGTCGGAGGCGCTCGGGAAGATGTCGCCGTAGAGGCTGCCCGCGAGGCCGAACGCGCCGGTGCCGTCTGGGTCGAGCAGACTCACCAGCGGGCCGATCGCGGTGATCAGCACGATCGTCGCGATCAGCACCCGCACCTCGCCGAAGGAGCTGCGGAGGAACACCATGCCGCGCCGCCGCCGCACGCTGAGGAAGTGGCCGATGACGAGGCCCGCGACGGCCGCGATCAGCCGGTAGACCGTCGAGGTGTCGCCGTCGTAGAGGGCGAACATGATGAGCAGGCCGAAGCCGGCGAGGCGCACCCGGCGCCGCCAGAGCGGGCCCATGAACGAGCTCGCCACGAACAACGACCCGACGATGGGCGTGAGCGGGTCGACCGTGAGGTCGTAGCTCGTGCCATCGGCCCACCACTCGCCGGCGAGCGAGCCGATCCACTGCAGCAGCACCCCGACGCCCACACCGATGACCCCGGTGACGAGGAAGACGGGCACGAGCCGCCCCCGCCCGAGCAACCGCTCGGCCACCCCGAGCAGGGTCAGCGAGGCGAGGATGCCCGCCACCAGCTGGAACGGATCCCACGGGATGAACAGGGCGGTGAACACGGTCCACCAATGTCCCTGGTCGACGACGGTGGTGACGCCCGCCGACCACGCGTTCTGCGTCGCCTCCGACGGCGCCCCGAAGAACGTGCCGGTGATCAGGGCGGTGACGAGGATCAGCGCGGCGAAGCCGATGCTGAGCGGAATCGTCGCGAGATACCTCCCCGCGAAGATGAAGAACTTCCGCATGCCGACGATCCCCTCTGCTGCCAGGGTTCTAATGTAGCCTCGTCGATGTGAACGACGAGGCTACGACATCCGCCGGCGAACCGGCACTCGGCGAACCGGCACTGACGGTGCTGACCGCGGGTGTGAGCCCCGAAGAGCTCGCCGCGGTGACGGCGGTGGTCGACGCGGCCGTCGCGGAGGAGCTCGCCGAGTTGCATGACGACGTGCAGATCGGCCCCTCGGCATGGGAGCGCAGTCAGCGTGCGCTCCGCACCCCGCTGCAGCCGGGCCCTGGAGCCTGGCAGAGCTACGGTCGCTGAACCTTTTCTGAATGCCGGCTGGATGCATCCGCCGAAATGTCCACCGAAAGTCCTACTGTGCGCTTGCTCGAACCCGGCCACGATAGGTAGCGCTAGGTGTGCCTCTTCACGGAGGACACCGCCGGATGCAGGCCGACTAGGGTAAGCGGGCTTGCGTTCCGGGGGCGAGTCAGGGCGATATTCGGGTTGTCGTCCTGACTCGAAAGCTTTCCGGGGGTCGAAGTCATTCGGCCCCCGGTTCTTCGTCTGCGGGGGGATGCGCGGCTCGACCCGCGTCCACGGTGCGAACGACGCGCGGCACCTCGAGCCACAGATCGAGTTCGGCCTCCTCGGCATCCGCCGGGTCGGGATCGCGCAGCCCCACGATCGTCACCGCCACGTCGTCGTCGTGATGGGCGGTGCGCACCACGAGACGATCGGCGCGGCTCTCACCGATCTGCTGGGCGATCACCGCCGTGATGCGGGCGTGCTGCTCGCGGTCGAGGTCGTCGATGCCGCCGTCGTCGAGCAGCGTCACCTCGACCCCGCGCCGCCGTGCGGCGAGCGCTTCTCGCCGCACCGCGTCGTCGAGCAGCCGGCGGCCGCGGATCTCGTCGCGCATCGCCGCCTCCAGGTGCAGGCACTCGCGTTGGTCGTCGTCGCTCAGCCGGCCTTCGCTCGTGACGATGCGGCGCAGCATCGGCTCGACGAGGCGGTTCATCTGCACCAGGCGCACCCGGCGCTCGTAGAACTCGGCCTCCTCCTGGGCGTGCCATTCGGCGGCGCGCTGTTCGGCGAGCTCGAACAGCCGGGCATCGCGGGAGGAGCGCCCGATCGACACCGTGGTGGCCTGGCCGATCGCCACCCAGATCGGGCCGCCGATGGCCCCGAGTGCCGGCAGCTCGAGAAGGTCGCGCGACCAGAACAGCACCGTGATGATCATGATCGCGATTCCCACCCACGCGAACCAGGGTCTCTGGCGCACCACCGTGATGGTCATCAGGGTGCCCACGGCACCGATGATCCAGGTGGCGTAGCCGTTGTCGTCGCGCGGGTCGAGCTGGGTGAGCACGAGGATGAGGCCCACCGTGCTCACGGCGACGTTGGTGGCGGCGAGGGCGCTGGGCATGCGGATCGAGGGCGCCGGGGCGAGGCTCACCGCGGTGGCGGCGCCATAGAGCGCCATGGCCACCACCGCCGGCCAGGGCGACTCCGGCACCGACAGCGAGTAGAGCGCCAGCACCACGTGGTCGGCCGAGAAGATCGCGGCGAGTCCGACGAGCAGGATGCGCGGCATCGAGATCATCACGCCGCCCCGCCCTCGTCGGCCGCCGGTGCCGGCCACGAGATGACCACGGAGGTGCCCGCGCCGGGAACCGAACGGATGTCGGCCACGCCGCCCACCGCATCCACCCGCTCCCGGATGGAGATGCGCAGGCCCAGCCGGTCGGGCGGGACCGAACCGACGTCGAACCCGGCGCCGGTGTCGGCGACGACGACGGTGACCCCCTCGGTCACTCCCTGCGCGCCACGGCCGTGCACCGAGATGGTGCGCTCCACCGGGTCGCCGGCGTGCCGGATGCTGTTCACGATCGCCTGCACCGTCGCCGAGTACAGGCCCTCCACCACTCGGGTCGGCACGACGCCGTCGAGCTCACCGTCGACCGAGAACCCGATCTCGGCGGAGAGGGTCTCGGCGAGCCGCCGCGACCGCTCGACCAGCACGGAGAGCGGCAGATCGGCCGACCCCTCCGATTCGGCGTCGGCGCTCTGCAACGACACGAGGGCTCGCTGCGCCATCTGCACCGCCCGCTCGCGCTCGTCGGGGGTGCCGGCACGCGCGGCGGCCAGGAGGGTGGAGAGCACCCGGTCGTGGATGACCGTGTCGACCCGGGTGCGCTCCTGTTCGGCGGCGTGCCGCTTGGCCGCATCCGCGTACCGCTGCACAGCGGTGCTCTGCGCCTCGTCGACCTGGCTGGCGCTCGTGCGGAGCGCTGTCACGACCACCAGCACGAACGAGCCGAGGAGCAGGGCGTAGACGGCTTCGAGCAGGGCGAGCTGCCACGGCGCGCCACCGCCTGCGGGGAGTACGCGGAGCACCGCGAAGATGGTGGGCACCGCCACCGTGTACACCGCCGCCCAGAAGGTGGAGAACGAGATGGCGGCCGCCCCGATGGCGACGATGACGATGTACCAGAGCCACGGTTGCGTGCCGAGCGCCGCCTCGGGCGACCGCACCGCGAGCGGCCAGACCACGAGGGTGGCCAGGAACACCCCCGCCTCGACCCCCATGGCGGCGCGCACGCCCCGCCCGGCGAGGGAGCACGCGAAAGCGACCCCGATCGACCCGAACAGCACCGCCGTGACACCCCACGCCCACTCCGGGCGCAACGTCGGCATCGAATCGCTCAGCACCGGGATCGACAGCAGTGCGAACACGAAGCCGAACAGGCCCTCGAGCCGCGCGAGGGTCGAGTCGATCCTGGCCCGGCTGAGCGGGGAGCGCCACGCGGGGGCCACGCCGCCGCGGCGCCGCATGCGGGTCGGGCTAGTCGACATGCCCGCGTTCGTCGAGGGCGAGGATGCCGTCTTCCACCGCCCGGCGCAGCAGCTCCACCTTCGACCGGGCGGGGCGGCCCACCTCGACGTACTTCGCGCGGATGCGGTCGAGGTACTCCTTCGCCGTCGACACCTTGATGTTGAGCTTCAGCGCCACCTGGCTGAGCGGGAGGCCGGAGGCGTAGAGGTGCAGCACGTCGCGCTCGCGCTGGGCGAGCTGCGCCTTGCCGAACTCGCGGTCGGCGTCGATCGCGCTCGCCCACTCGAGATTGTTCAGCACGTCGCCCCGCGCGACGGCCGCGATGGCACCCATCACCGTGCTCGTCGACGCCGACTTCGGGATGACCCCGGCCGCACCGGCGGCGAGCGCCTCCCGCACGAGGCCCACGCGGTCGGCGATGCTGTGCACGAGCACCGCGGCACCCATCGACCGCGCGTGCTGCACGTTCTCGGTGACGGTGAAGTCGTCGCCGAGGCTGAGGTCGAGCACGATCACGTCGCAGCTGCGACCGGCCAACGCCACCCAGAGCTCGCTCACCGAGGCGCAGGCGGCCACCACGTCGTAACCCGCTTCGAGGCCGGCGGCACGGATGCCCAACCGCACCGACTCGTGGTCGTCGACGATCGCGATCTGCACCGGGCGCGCGGGCTCGCCCGTCGCATCCGTCGCCGCTTCGTCGTGGTCGTCGTGCACCGTTCACCCCTCGTGAGACTGGATGCCAGTCTACGGCGGGCCGGTTCCCACCCGGTCGGCGGGTCAGCTGCGCACGAGCACGCCGACCGTCTCCACGTGATGGGTGTGCGGGAAGAGGTCGTAGGCGCGCACCCGGTCGAGTTCGTACCCGCCCTCGCGGAAGAGGCCGACGTCGCGGGCGAACGCCACCGGGTCGCAGGCGACGTAGACCACCTGGGCGACGCCGAGCCGCACGAGCGAGCCCACCACCTGCTTGCCGGCACCGGAGCGCGGCGGGTCGATCACCATGGTCGCGGCCTCGAGCCGCCGCCGGTCGTCGGCGCCGGCCTGCCGCTCGAGGTCGGCGAGGTACTGGTCGACGCGCCCCGTCACCGCACGGGCGCCGACCCACTCGGCGAGGTTCTCGGCGGCATGGTCGGTCGCGGTGGCGTCGCTCTCGACGCTCGTGATGCGGGTCGCCTGCCCGAAGCGGTCGCCGACCGCGGCGGCGAGGAGGCCCACGCCGCCGTAGAGGTCGTGGTTGGCGGCGCGCGGGTCGAAGAGGTCGGCGCGGGTGAGGTCCTGCACGGCGCGCGTGAGGGTGCTCGCCGCGTCGCGGTGCACCTGCCAGAACCCGCCTTCGGCCAGCCGGAACTCCCGCTCCCCCACCCGCTCCACGATGGTGGCGCCGCCGCGCGCGGTGCCGTCCGCGTCCCCGCCGCCACCGGCAGGCCGGCCGCCACGACCGCCGCGGGGGCCACGCGCGCCGCGGCCGCCTCGGGGCCCACCACGGGCGCCGCGGCCGCCCGTCTTCGAGCGCTCCTCGGCCACGAGCGAGACCCGCAGCTCGCCGTCGGCGGTCTCGACGAACTCCACCGCGGCCGCGCCCTGGGGGTCGCCGCGGAGCGCCCGCATCAGCTCGAGCGCCTCGGCCTCGATCGCCTCGGTCGCGAGCGGCAGGTCGTCCACCTCCACCACGCGGTGCGACCGGGCAGCGTACGGGCCGACGCGCCCGCCCTTCCCCACGTGCAGCTGCACCCGCGTGCGCCAGCGCGTGCCCGCATCCGGCCTCTCCGTATCCGCATCCGCATCCGCATCCGCCCCGATGGGCTCCACCTCGACGGCGCGCTCGACGCCGCCGAAGCGTCGCAGCGCATCCTGCAGCACCTCGCTCTTCAGGGCGCGCTGGCGCCCGAGGGCGATGTGCCCGAACTCGGCGCCGCCCGCGCGCTCCTCAGGATCGCGCTCGAGAGCGGCGGCCGCCCACAGGTGCAGGCGCCGATCGGGCGACGCCCGCAGCACCTCGACGGTGTCGGCGCGCCAGAACGACGCCTTGCTGTCGTCGACGATGCGCGCGAGCACCCGCTCGCCCGGGATCGCGTCGGCCACGAACACCACGCGCCCCGCCAGCCGGGCCACGGTGACGCCGCCGTGGGCTACATTGTCGATGTCCAGCTCGACGAGCTCGTTCTGGTCTTCCATCCCCCGAGCATTTCACAGCAAAGGCCGGCCCGTGCGTCTGTACCTCGCCTCCACCTCCCCCGCCCGGCTCGCTCTGCTGCGTCAGGTCGGCATCGAGCCGGTGGTCATCCCGTCCGAGGTCGACGAGGATGCGGCGGTCGAGCGGGCGGTCGCCGCGAACGGGCCGCTGACGACGGATGCGATGGTGCAGCTGCTCGCCGAAGCGAAGGCCGAGGCGGTGGCCGCGACGGGACTGGCACCCGACGGGTCCCCGATCGACGGCTTCGTGCTCGGCGGCGACTCCGCGTTCGAGCTCGACGGCATCGCGTACGGCAAGCCGCACCAGCCGGCGGTGGCGCGGGAACGCTGGCTCGCCCAGCGCGGCCGGACGGGGGTGCTGCACTCGGGGCACTGGCTGATCGATCACCGCGGCGGCTCCCGGCGCGGGGCGGCCGGTGCCACCGACCACGCCGCCCTCACCTTCGCCGACGACATCACGGACGCCGAGATCGACGCCTACGTCGGCTCGGGCGAACCGTTGCTGGTGGCGGGCGCGTTCACCATCGACGGGCTCGCGGCCCCGTTCATCCGCTCCATCACGGGCGCGCCCTCCGCCGTCATCGGCATGTCCCTCCCCGTCCTCCGCGACCTCCTCCGCTCCTTCGGCGTCGACTGGACGACCCTCTGGCGCGACGCGCCCCACCCCGCCCCCCGCGAGTAACTCCGCCGGTCGCGCAAACCACCCTTCGCAGCGCATTGTGGGGAGTGTGCGTGGTTCGCGCGTGATTTTTGTGGGCACATGCCAAATCGGTGATGGGTCGCCGCAATAGGCTTGAGGATTATGCCTCGTATCACCAAGGTCCTCATCGCCAACCGTGGCGAGATCGCCGTCCGGGTCATCCGTGCCGCTCGCGACAGCGGCATCGCCTCCGTCGCCGTCTACGCCGACCAGGACCGCGACGCGCTGCACGCCCAACTGGCCGACGAGTCGTATGCCCTCGACGGCACGACGAGCGCCGAGACGTACCTCGTGATCGACAAGATCCTCTCCGTGGCGCGCCGCTCGGGTGCCGACGCCGTGCACCCGGGCTACGGCTTCCTCGCCGAGAACGCCGACTTCGCCCGCGCGGTGATCGACGCCGGCCTCACCTGGATCGGCCCCTCCCCCGACGCCATCGAGAAACTCGGCGACAAGGTGTCGGCGCGGCACGTCGCCGAGAAGGTCGGCGCCCCGCTCGCCCCCGGCACCATCGACCCCGTCTCCGGCGCCGACGAGGTGCTCGAGTTCGTGGCCGAGTACGGGCTGCCCGTCGCCATCAAGGCCGCGTTCGGCGGCGGCGGCCGCGGCCTCAAGGTCGCCCGCACCCTCGAAGAGGTGCCCGAGCTGTTCGAATCGGCCACCCGGGAGGCGATCGCGGCGTTCGGCCGCGGCGAGTGCTTCGTCGAGAAGTACCTCGACCAGCCGCGGCACGTCGAGACCCAGTGCCTGGCGGATGCCCAGGGCAACGTCGTGGTCGTCTCCACCCGCGACTGCTCCCTGCAGCGCCGGCACCAGAAGCTCGTGGAGGAGGCCCCGGCGCCCTACCTCACCGAGGAGCAGACGCGGTTGCTCTACGAGTCGTCGAAGGCCATCCTGCGCGAGGTCGGGTACCTCGGCGCCGGCACCTGCGAGTTCCTCATCGGCAAAGACGGCACCGTCTCGTTCCTCGAGGTGAACACGCGGCTGCAGGTGGAGCATCCGGTCTCCGAAGAGGTCACCGGGATCGACCTCGTGCGCGAGCAGTTCCGCATCGCCGAGGGCGGCACGCTCGACTACGACGACCCGGCACCGCACGGGCACTCGTTCGAGTTCCGCATCAACGGGGAGGACCCGGGCCGCGGCTTCCTGCCCTCGCCCGGGCCGGTGCACGTCTTCAAGCCCGCCGGCGGTCCCGGCGTGCGCGTCGACTCCGGCGTGCAGGCCGGCGACGTCATCTCGGGAGCCTTCGACTCGCTGCTGGCCAAGCTGATCGTCACCGGGTCGAGCCGAGAGGATGCGCTGGAGCGCGCCCGCCGCGCCCTCGACGAGTTCGAGGTGGCCGGGCTTCCGACGGTGCTGCCCTTCCACCGCGACGTCGTGCGCAACCCCGCCTTCGCACCCGCCGAGGGCGAACCGTTCGGGGTGTACACCCGCTGGATCGAGACCGACTACGAGAACCCGGCCGAACCCTGGAGCGGATCGCTCGAGGAGACCGCGCCGGAGGCCGAGCGACGCACCGTCATCGTGGAGGTCGACGGCAAGCGGATCGAGGTCGCCCTGCCCGCACGGCTCGTCGCCGCGGGCACGCGTGCCGCCGGTCACGGGGCCGGATCGCGCACCGCGGGTGCGCCCCCGAAGCGCCGCGGCGCGTCCGCCGCAGCCCTCGCGACCGCAACCGGCGACTCGGTGAAGGCACCCATGCAGGCCACCGTGGTGAAGCTCGCGGTCGAGCCGGGCGACAAGGTCGTCAAGGGCGACCTCGTGCTCGTGCTCGAGGCCATGAAGATGGAGCAACCCATCACCGCCCACAAAGACGGCACCATCGCGAACGTCGCCGCCGTCGTGGGCAGCACGGTCTCCTCGGGGCACGTGCTGCTGGATATTAGCTAGCTGGCTGTGCTGGTTGCGGTGCGGCCCGGGCTTCGCTCGGGCAGCACCGGCGTCGCCGGTCCTTGCCCGGCGCCGCGCGACATGTGAGGGCGCGGTCGAACGGCGCGGCCTGCGGTCGCACCGTTCGGCCACACCCTCACCCTGGGTCGTCGAGTACGGCCCGCAGCTCGCGCCCCCGTCCCCCATGCCGCAGGGTGGGATGAGCGCCACCCGCCCCGCACGCACCTCCCGCCGAACCACACCGCACGCGCACCCACTCCCGTAACGACGGAGTCGCGCCCGAACGACGGCGTCTCGCTCCGTCGTTCGCGTGCCGCCGCCCCAAACTCCGTCGTTCCGCCAGTCGAAGGCGCGCCAGAACCCTCCGATCCCGCCCGAAGGGCGGGGAGGGGGCGGATGCTCGTGCTCCCGCCGCCTTTGAGCTCCGCTCAACCCTTAGGCGGGAGTGCGAGCATCCGCCCCCTCCCCGCCAGCCCCCCGAGCAACCCGACGCGGGAGTGCGAGCATCCGCCCCCTCCCCGCCAGCCCCCACAACCGCCTAGAGCACGATGTGCATCGCCCGAGCCGCATCCGAGATCGACCCCGACAGCGACGGGTACACCGTGAACGCCCGAGACACCTGGTCGACGGTGAGCCGGTGCTCCACGGCGAGCGCGATCGGGAAGATCAGCTCCGACGCGTTCGGTGCCACGACGACCCCGCCGATCACCGTGCCCGACCCCGTGCGTGCGAACAGTTTCACGAAGCCGTCCTTGATGCCCATCATCTTGGCCCGCGGGTTCGACGAGAGCGGCAGCTTGTAGATGTCGCCCTGGGCGATGCCCTCTTCGATCTGCCGCTGGGTCCAGCCCACGGTCGCGATCTGCGGCTGGGTGAAGATGTTCGAGGCCACGTTGCGGAGCTCGGTCGGGTTCACGGCGTCGCCCATCGCGTGGAACATCGCCGTTCGCCCCTGCATCGACGCGACGGATGCCAGCGGCAGGAAGGTCGTGCAGTCTCCGGCCGCGTAGATGTTCGGGGCGCTCGTGCGGGCGACCCGGTTGACCCGGATGTGCCCCGAGTCGCTCAGCTGGACGCCCGCGGATTCGAGTCCGATGCCCTTCGTGTTGGGGATGGAGCCGACCGCCATCAGGCAGTGCGATCCCTCGACCTTCGTGCCGTCGGAGAGCGTCGCGACGACGCCGTCCGCGGTGCGCTCCACCGAGTCGGCGCGCGACTTCGACAGCACCGTCATGCCGTTGCGCTTGAAGACGTTCTCGATGACGGCGGCCGCATCGGCGTCCTCCCCCGGCAGCACCTGGTCGCGCGACGAGATGAGCGTCACCTTCGACCCGAGGGCGGTGTAGGCCGAGGCGAACTCGGCGCCGGTGACACCCGATCCCACCACGATGAGGTGCTCGGGGATGGCGGTTAGCCCGTAGAGCTGGGTCCAGGTGAAGATGCGCTCCCCGTCGGGCACGGCGGAGGGAAGGATGCGCGGGCTCGCGCCCACCGAGATGACGATGGTGTCGGCGTCCACCTGGTCGAAGTCGGTGCCGTCGGCGCCGGCGGCCGTCGACACGATCACCGAGTCGGGCCCGTCGAGCCGGCCGTGGCCCTGCACGATCTTCACCCCGGCGCGGATGAGGTTCGCCCGCATGTCTTCGGACTGCTGCCGCGCGAGCCCGAGCAGCCGCTTGTTCACCGCCGAGAGGTTCACCGCGACTTCGGGGCGCACCGGCCGGCCGGAGTCGTTGCGGCTGAAGAACTGCACGCCGAGATCGGCGGCCTCGCCGATGGCGTTCGTGGCCTCGGCCACGGCGATGAGCGTCTTCGACGGCACCACGTCGGTGAGCACCGCCGACCCGCCGACGCCGACCTGCTCGACGAGGGTGACGTCGGCGCCGAGTTGGGCGCCGGCGATCGCGGCGTCGTACCCGCCGGGGCCTCCCCCGACGACGGCGACCCTCTGTTTGCGCTCGAACTCATAGGCCATGCCGCCATTCTCCCGTAGGCCCGCACCCTCGCCAAACCAACCACGGATGAACGGCCGAGGGCGCCCGCCGCGCAGCCGCGCCGATTGAATAGAGTGGACGGATGGCGACACCTGCACAGAACCCCCTCGACCAGCCCGGCACCGACCCCTTCGAGGTCGCCCGTGAAGCCGCGGCCCAGATCGCCGAGCGCACCGGAGTCGACCGGCACGACATCGCGCTGACCCTCGGCAGCGGCTGGGGCAAGGCCGCCGACCTCCTCGGCGAGACGGTGGCCACGGTGCCGGCGACCGAGGTGGTCGGTTTCGGCGAGCCCGCCGTGCCGGGGCACGTCGGGTCGCTCCGCTCGATCCGGCTGCCGAACGGCAAGCACGCGCTCGTGATCGGCGCGCGCACCCACTACTACGAGGGCCACGGCGTGCGCCGGGTGGTGCACAGTGTGCGCACGGCGGCGGCCACCGGGGCATCCGTCATGGTGCTCACGAACGGTGCGGGCGGCATCAAGGAGACCTGGACGCCGGGCACCCCCGTGCTCATCAGCGACCACATCAACCTCACCGCCGACTCGCCGCTCGAGGGCGCCACCTTCATCGACCTCACCGACCTCTACTCGAAGCGCCTGCGCGACCTGGCCCGCGGAGTGGATGCGACCCTCGACGAGGGCGTGTACGTGCAGTTCCGCGGCCCGCACTACGAGACGCCCGCCGAGGTGCAGATGGCCAAGACGATCGGCGGCCACATCGTGGGCATGTCGACCGCGCTCGAAGCGATCGCGGCGCGGCAGGCGGGGATGGAGATCATCGGGTTCTCGCTGATCACCAACCTCGCCGCGGGCATCCAGAAGACCCCGCTCAGCCACGAAGAGGTGATCGAAGCCGGCAAGAACGCCGAGGGCAAGATCGGCGACCTGCTCGCCCGGGTCGTGACCGCGCTGTGAACGACGTCGAGCGCCTCGCCGAAGCGGCGGTGGCGTGGATGGCGCAGGATCCGGATGCGGAGACCCGCGCCGAGCTCGGCGCGCTGCTCGAGTCGGTCGGGTCGAGCGACCCCGGGGCGGTGGCCGAGCTGCGGTCGCGGTTCGGGGAGCGGCTCGCGTTCGGCACGGCCGGGCTCCGCGGCGAGCTGGCCGCCGGGCCCAACCGCATGAACCGGGTGCTCGTCGGGCAGGCGGCGGCCGGGCTCGCGGCGTACCTGCTCGAGCGCACCCAGCCGGGCAGCCGGCCCTCGATCGTCATCGGCTACGACGGGCGCAAGAACTCGCGCGTGTTCGCTGTCGACACCGCCGAGATCATGGCGGGAGCCGGCGTGCGCGCGGTGCTGCTGCCACGGCTGCTGCCGACGCCGCTCGTGGCGTTCGCCGTGCGCGACCTCGGGGTGAGCGCCGGCGTCATGGTGACCGCCTCGCACAACCCGCCGCGCGACAACGGGTACAAGGTGTATCTCGGCGACGCCGACGAGGGGTCGCAGATCGTGCCGCCGGCGGATGCGGAGATCGCGGCCCACATCCTGCGCGTGGCCGCCGAGGTGCAGCTGCCCGATGTGCCGCGGTCGCAGGACTACGAGGTGGCCGACGAGAGCGTCGTCGACCGCTATGTGGCGGCGACGGCCGCCCTGGCCGTTGGTGGCGCGACGGATGCGCGGGGAACCGCGGACGCGGACCGCACCGCGGCTGGCGCGGTCGCGGCGAACGCGGAGACCACCCCCGGCGGCGGGCACGCGGCCCCGCGCGTCGTGTACACCGCGATGCACGGTGTCGGCTGGGAGACGTTCGCCCGCGTGCTCGACGCCGCGGGCATCGAGCGGCCCGAGCTCGTGGCCGCGCAGATCGCGCCCGACGCAGCCTTCCCGACCGTGTCCTTCCCGAACCCCGAGGAGCCGGGAGCCCTCGACCTCGCCTACGAGACGGCGCGCGCCGCGGGCGCCGACCTCATCGTGGCGAACGACCCCGACGCCGACCGGCTCGCCATCGCCATCCCCGACCCCACCACCGCCGAGGGCTACCGCCGGCTCACCGGCAACGAGGTCGGTCAGCTGCTCGGCTGGCAGGCGGCATCCGCCGCCGCGCGCCCCGGCGGCGCGGCCGGCGCCACCCTCGCCTGCTCCATCGTCTCCTCCCCCGCCCTCGGCGTGGTGGCCGAGGCCTACGGCCTCGGCTGGGTCGAGACCCTCACCGGCTTCAAGTGGGTGTCCCGCGCCCCGGGTCTCGTCTTCGGCTACGAGGAGGCCCTGGGTTACCTCGTGAACCCCGAGACGGTGCGCGACAAGGACGGCATCTCGGCCGCGATCGCGTTCCTGGCGCTCGCACGCGAACTCGCCGCATCCGGTCGCACCGTCGCCGACCGCCTCGACGAGTTCAGCGAGCGCTTCGGCCACTACGGCTCGGCGCAGATCTCGCTGCGGGTGACCGACCTCTCGGAGATCGAGCGGGTGATGACCCGGTTGCGGGCCGAGCCGCCGACCGAGATCGGCGGCCTGCGCATCGAGCGCATCGACGACCTCGACCGCCCCGGCGGCGCCGTTCCGGCCAGCGACGTGCTGCGCATCGTGCTGCCCGGCGCCCGCGTGATGGTGCGCCCGAGCGGCACCGAACCCAAGCTGAAGATCTACCTCGACGCCTGGAGCACCGAGGGCGGCCTCGGCGAGCGGCGGGACCGCGTGGTCGAGCTGCTGCAGAAGCTCGAGGGCGGCATGCGCGACCACATCTCCTGAGCGGGGGTGTTCCCGCGCGGGTAGCGTGAGAACGAATCATCGAGCAGAACGGGGCCAGCAATGCCGACAGTCGCCGACACCATCGTCGAGATCCTCGCGGATGCGGGGGTGCAGCGCATCTACGGGCTCCCGGGTGATTCGCTGAACGGCTTCACGGATGCGATCCGCCGCGCCGGAGCGGTCAGCTGGCAGCACGTGCGGCACGAGGAGGCGGCGGCGTTCGCGGCGGCGGCCGACGCCGCCCTCACCGGGTCGCTCGCGGTCTGCGCCGGCAGCTGCGGGCCGGGCAACCTGCACCTCATCAACGGCCTGTTCGACGCGAACCGCTCCCGGGTGCCGGTGCTCGCCATCGCGGCGCAGATCCCGGCGGCCGAGATCGGCAGCGGCTACTTCCAGGAGACGCATCCGCAAGACCTCTTCCGTGAGTGCAGCGTCTACACCGAACTCGTGAGCGTTCCCGAACAGCTGCCGCGGGTGCTCGAGATCGCGATGCGCACCGCCATCGAGCGCCGCGGCGTTGCGGTGGTGGTGATCCCGGGCGAGATCTTCCTCACCGACACCGCGGGCCGGCCCAAGTCGGCGCCGATCGTCGCGACCGAGAGTGTGGTGCGCCCCTCCGATGCGTCGCTGCAGGCCGCCGCCGACATCCTGAACCAGGCGAAGAAGGTCACGATCCTGGGAGGGGCGGGAACGCAGGGCGCCCACGATGCGGTGGTGGAGATCGCCGGGCGGTTGAACGCCCCGGTGGTGCACGCGCTGCGGGGCAAGGAGTTCCTCGAGCACGACAACCCGTTCGACGTGGGCATGACGGGCCTGTTGGGTTTCGCCTCCGGCTACCGGGCGATGGAGAGCTGCGACGCACTGCTCATGCTCGGCACCGACTTCCCGTACCAGCAGTTCTATCCGTCGAAGGCGACGATCGTGCAGGTCGACATCCGCGGCGAACAGCTCGGGCGACGCACGCCGATCGACCTCGGACTGGTCGGCGACGTGGGCGACACCATCGCCGCCCTCCTGCCCCTGCTCGAGCAGAAGACGAACACGAAGCATCTCGATTCGTCGCTGGCGCACTACGCCAAGTCGCGCAAGCAACTCGACGACCTGGCCGACAACGACCGCAACCGCACGCCCATCCATCCGCAGTACGTCGCCCGGCTCGTCAGCGAGTTGGCGTCGGAGGACGCGGTGTTCATTCCGGATGTGGGCTCACCGGTCGTGTGGGCGGCCCGCTATCTCGAGCTGAACGGCTCGCGGCGCCTGATCGGCTCGTTCACGCACGGCACGATGGCGAACGCCCTGCCGCAGGCGATCGGCGCCCAGACCGCGTTCCCGGGCCGGCAGGTGGTGGCGCTCTCCGGCGACGGCGGACTGGCGATGCTGTTCGGCGAACTGCTGACGGTGCGCCAGAACAAGCTGCCGGTGAAGATCGTCGTGTTCAACAACTCCTCGCTGAACTTCGTCGAGGTGGAGATGAAGGCCGCGGGCTTCGTGAACTACGGCACCGGCCTCGACAACCCGAACTTCGCCGACGTGGCGAACGCGCTCGGCATCCACGGGCAGCGCGTCGAGAAGCCCGACGACCTGCGCGGCGCGCTCACCGCCGCGTTCGCGCACGACGGCCCGGCACTGGTCGACGTGGTGACGGCGCGGCAGGAGCTGTCCATCCCGCCGGCGATCACGGCGCAGCAGGTGAAGGGCTTCACGCTCTACGCGATGCGCACCATCATGTCCGGCCGCGGCGACGAACTCGTCGATCTGGCCGACACGAACGTCTTCCGCCGCCTCTTCGACTGAGCCGCGCCACCCGGCCCCGCCCCGAGCCGGGTCAGCCGACGGCGGCCTCGAGCTTCGCCGTGATCTCCTCCAGGTCGAAGTAGTTCTCGATCACCACGACATCGGCGTTGGTGCGCCCGATCGCGCCCACCAGCTCGGGCGAGGTCAGGATGACCTGGGCATCCGCCGCCGCCGAACCCACGCTCGCCACGTCGGAGGCGGAGACGTCGGCCTCGATGTCGAGCCGCTCGAGCGCCCGCACGGCGTTGACGCGCAGGATCTCGGAGGTGCCGATGCCCGCACCGCAGATGGCCACGATCTTCATCTGATCAGGATAGGTCAGCGCCCGCCGCAGCACCCAGCAGCCGGCGCACCTCGTGGGGCGAGACGGCCGCGGCGAGCGCCGGCACCACCGACTCGTCGTTGAACACGTTCGCCAAGGCGGCGACGGATGCGACGTGCTGGTCGGCCTCGGTCGCCGCGAGTCCGAGCACCACCGAGACCGGGTCGTTGTGGGCGTGCCCGAACGCCACCGGTGAGGCGAGCGTGACGAGGGCGAGGCCGGGGGCGAGCACGTCCGGGCCAGGCCGCGCGTGCGCCATCGCGAGGCCCGGGGCGATGACGATGTAGGGGCCGTACTCCTCGACCAGCGCGATCATCCGGTCGCCGTACGTCGGTTCCGCGTACCCCGCTGCCGTCAGGGCCGCGGCCACCGCCCGCACCGCCGTACGCCAATCCGCCGCCTCGACCTGCAGGCCGATGGCCGGGTCGGGCAGCTGGTCGAGCGAGGGCAACGAGAACGTCATCGTGCGCCCATCATCTCAGCCGCGCTCCGTCGCTACCGGTGAGTTGGCTGGAACCGCGCCGCGCATCCGCTCAGCCGCCTCCGCCGCGAACGCCAGGAACTCGGGCGAGCCGTGCAGCGTGTACTCCACGCCGGCCGGAATCCAGACCAGCGCGGCGAGCATGGTCTCGAGACTGTCGCCGCTGATCGGCCAGCGCGTCCACTCGGCGTCGATCGCTTCGGCGTCGTTCGCCCACGGCCCGAAGTACTCCCGCATCGTCGCGAGCGGCAGCCGCAGATGCGCCTCGGCGCTCAACCGCCGTTGCAGGGCGGCGACCGAGCCCGCCACGAACGCTGCGGCATCCTCACCCGGCAGGGCACGCGGCGCGAAGCGCACCCGGGTGCCGAAGAAGCGGCTCATCCGGTCGACCCGGAAGGTGCGCCAGTCGGAGCGCTGCAGATCCCAGCAGACGAGGAACCACCGGTGCGTCGACGCGACGAGGGTGTGCGGCTCCACCACCCGGTCGCTCGGCACCCCGCCGGCCGACTCGTAGTGGAAGCGGATGCGCTCCCGGTCGCGGCAGGCCAGCGCGAGCTGCCCGAGCAGCTCCTGCGACACCGGGGCGTCGTCCGGGCGCGCCGACTGGGGCTGAACGAACCCGGCGACCGCGTTCACCCGCTGGCGGAGCGCCGCGGGAAGCACCTGCTCGAACTTGGCGAGGGCGCTCAGCGTGGTCTGTTCGCCGTCGCTCAGGCCCTGGGTGGCGGCGACGCGGAGCCCGATCGCCATGGTCACGGCTTCGTCGTCGGTGAGCAGCAGCGGGGGCAGCTGCGAACCCGCCTCGAGCCGATAGCCGCCGGCGGCGCCCCGGGTGGCGGCCACCCGGTAGCCGAGCTCGCGCAGCCGGTCGATGTCGCGACGCAGGGTGCGCTCGGTCACACCGAGGCGCAGCGCGAGTTCGCCGCCGGCCCACTGCCGATGGGTCTGCAGCAGATTGAGCAGCGCCAGGATGCGCGACGTCGTCTCGGCCATGTCGCAATATTCTCCCGCAATCCGGACAGAAAGTGACCTGATTGGCTCCTACCGTGTTCGCATGACCTCAACCAGCCACCTCGACACCATCATCACCGCCCGGGGCCTGACGAAGCAGTTCACCGTCAAAGGCACCCGGGTCGACGCGGTCACCGACCTCGACCTCGACGTCACGGCCGGCGAACTCGTCGCCTTCCTCGGCCCGAACGGCGCCGGCAAATCGACGAGCCTCCGGATGCTCACCACCCTGTTGCCCCCGACCCGCGGCAACGCGGTGGTCGCCGGGCACGACATCGCCCGCGATCCCGCCGGGGTGCGCCGGCGCATCGGCTACATCGGGCAGGGCACGAGCGGCGGCAACAACCAGCGGGTTCGCGACGAACTGCTGAGCCAGGGCGCGTTCTACGGGATGTCGCGGCGCGACACCGCCCGGCGCGCCGACGAGCTGCTCGAATCCCTCGACCTCGCGCCACTGGCGAGACGGACGGTGCTGGGGCTGTCGGGCGGGCAGAAGCGCCGGCTCGACATCGCGCTCGGCCTCATCCACTCCCCCGCGCTGCTCTTCCTCGACGAGCCCTCCACCGGTCTCGACCCGCAGAGCCGGGCGAACCTCTGGCGGCACATCCTGGAGCTGCGCGACCAGCACGGCACCACGATCTTCGTCACCACGCACTACCTCGAGGAGGCCGACCAGTTCGCCGAGCGTGTGCTCGTGATGGACCACGGCCGGGTGATCGCCGACGACACGGCGTCGGCCCTCAAGACGACGCTCGCGGGCGACGTCATCACCCTCGGCGTCGGCGAGGAGGCCGAGCGCGCGCGGCGCGTCGCCGAGCGGGTGCTCGAGCATCCGGTCGGGGCCGCGAGCGTGAATCCGGACGGGACGCTCGAACTCGTCCTCGACCACGGCGAGCGCGCGCTCCCGCTGCTGCTGCGTGAGCTCGACGCAGCCGGAGTGCTCGTCACCACCGCGACCCTTCGGCAGCCCACCCTCGACGACGTCTTCCTCGCCCTCACCGGTCGCAGCCTCCGCGACCGCGGCGACGCCCCCCACACCACCGAAAGGATCTCCGCATGACCACGCTCACCGGCACCGCCACCGCCGACAACCGCGCCCCCGCGGTCGAGCGGCACGCCGCCCGCGCCACGACTCCCGCGCACGACACCGTCGCCGTTCTCATCCGCGAGTTGCGTCCGCTCGTGCGCGACCCGTTCTCCCTCATCTTCAGCCTGCTGCAGCCCCTCGTCTTCCTCGGCCTCTTCGGGCCGCTGCTGGTCGCGAGCTCGGGGCAGCCGGCGAGCGCGACGCTGCAGTGGTTCGTGCCGGGCATCCTCGTCATGATCGCGCTCTTCGGCACCGGCACCACCGGGTCGAACCTGCTCTTCGAGATGCAGACCGGATCGCACGAGCGCACCCTGGTGGCGCCGATCGCGCGCTCGTCGCTCCTCGTCGGCCGTGCACTCAAGGAGATGGTGCCGATCATCGTGCAGGCGGCCGTGATCGCGCTCGTCACGATCCCGTTCGGCTTCGGCGTGAATCCGGCGGGCATGCTCGTGGGGTTGGTGCTCCTGGCGGTCTTCGGCCTCGGCTTCGGCTCGCTCAGCTACGCTCTGGCGCTCGTCAGCCGCAACCGCGACTGGATGTTCTGGGCCGTGCAACAGGCCACGGTGTTCCCGCTCATGATCCTCTCCGGCATGCTGCTGCCGCTCGAGGGTGTGCCGGAGTGGATGAAGGTGGCCGCCGCGTTCAACCCGCTCAGCTACGTGGTGAGCGCCGAACGTGCGCTGTTCGCCGGCGACCTCGGCTCGCCGGCGGTACTGTGGGGCTTCGTCGCGGCGCTCGTCGTTGCGGCCGGGGGCTTGGCCGTGGGCATCCGCTCGATGGCGAAATCGCGCTGAAAGGAACATGACCATGGACTGGAAGATCGAACTCGTCGCCGTCCCCGTGACTGACGTCGACCGCGCGAAGGCGTTCTACGTCGACCAGGTGGGCTTCGTCGCCGACCACGACCACGCCATCAGCGACGAGCTGCGTTTCGTGCAACTCACCCCGCCGGGCTCGGCCTGCTCGATCGTGATCGGCACGGGCATCACCGACATGGCGCCGGGGTCGCAGAAGGGCGTGCAGATGGTCGTTGCCGACGTCGACGCGGCCCGCGCCCACCTGGTGGCGCACGACGTGCCGGCCAGCGAGGTCGACGAGCAGCCGTGGGGTCGCTTCGTGTACTTCAGCGACCCCGACGGCAACACCTGGGCCCTGCAGCAGCTGCCCGAGTGGGCGCCCGCGAACCAGCAGGGCTGATAGCGGGCGACTGGTCGCGTCAGACCTCGTCGAAGCCCTCGGAGATGGCGTCGGCGAGGTCTTCGCGGTCTTCGAGCGGTAAGAAGGTGGCGGCGGCCGCGTTGAGCTGGAACACCTCGATGTCGGCCAGGTCGTAGCCGAACGCATCCGTCAGCAGCGCCAGCTCGCGGCTGATCGTGGTGTTGCTCATCAGCCGGTTGTCGGTGTTCACGGTCACCTGGAAGCCGAGCTGGTAGAGCAGGTCGAACGGATGATCGACCAGCTCGTCGCCCCAGGCGGCGATGGCGCCCGTCTGCAGGTTCGACGACGGCGAGAGCTCGAGCGCGATCTCGCGATCCTTCACCCACTGGCTGAGGAGGCCGAGCGAGACGTAGGTGTTCTCGTCGTCCTGCCGCTCGATCTCGATGTCCTCGGCGAGGCGCACACCGTGCCCGAGCCGCAGCGCGCGGCCGTGGAACAGGGCGCCACGGATGCTCTCGAGCCCGTCGGCCTCGCCGGCGTGCACGGTCACCGGGAAGAAGTTCTGCGCCAGGTAGTCGAACGCGGCGAGCTGCTTGGCGGCCGGGAAGCCGAGCTCCGCGCCCGCGATGTCGAAGCCCACGACGCCACGGTCGCGGTGCCGCACGGCGAGCTCCGCGATCTCGAGACCGCGGTCGGCGTGCCGCATCGCCGTCACCAGCTGGCCGACACGGATGCTCTGGCCCGCGTTCCGCGCATCCTCCACACCGAGCTCGATGCCCTCCTGCACGGCCTCGACCACCTCGTCGAGGCTGAGCCCCTGCGTGAGGTGCTGCTCGGGCGCCCAGCGCGCTTCGCCGTAGATCACGCCGTCGGCGGCGAGGTCGTTCACGAACTCACGGGCCACCCGGGTGAGGCCCTGACGGGTCTGCATGACGGCGATGGTGACGTCGAAGGTGGCGAGGTAGGTGGGCAGCGAGCCGGAGTCGGCGGAGTCTTCGAACCACTCGCCGAGCTCGATCGCGTCGGTCGAGGGCAGCTCGAGGCCGATCTCGTCGGCGAGCTCGATGATGGTGGCCGGCCGCAGCCCGCCGTCGAGGTGGTCGTGGAGGGACACTTTGGGAAGGGAGTTGAAGCTGATACCGGTTCCGGGGACGAGGTATTCCTCAGGCGCTGCAGTCATGCCCCCAGCCTAGGCTCTGGCCCCTCGTTGCGAGAGGTCAGAGCCCCAAGTTGGCGGCGATCTCGGCGGCGGCCGCTTCCGCCGCGTCCCGCACCCGATCCGTCGACAGCGCGCTGAGGCTCGTGGCCACGTAGGGCACCGTGAGCGCCGCGAGCGCCCGGCCGTCACGGCCGTCACGGCCGTCACGGCCGAGGATCGGGAACACCACGTCGGTGATGGAGGGCTGCAGCGGGTCGGCCCGCACGAGGAAGCCGTCGTGCCGGATGCGCGCGGCCGCTTCCTGGGCCGCACCCGGCCCGGCCGCATCCGCCGGCAGGTAGGCGGCGAACACGGCGCCGGTGGCGGTGGTCTCGAGCGGGAACATCGCGCCCACCCGCACGCGGAAGCCGAAGTCGCCGGGGCTCTCCACCTGCGCGATCACGCGCACCCGCCCCGCGTCGATCACGCTGAGGTTGCACGATTGGCCGGTCGCCTCCGCCAGCCGGCGCATCGGCGCGAGCGCGGCGGCGTCGAGCGAGCGCAGCGGCTCTTGACGGTGGGCGAGGTCGAACAGGCGCAGCGACAACGTGTAGCGGCCCGACTGCCGGTCGCGGTGCAGGTAGCCGCGGCGCTCGAGCGTGGTGAGCACTCGGAAGATCTGGCTCGCCGAGCGATCGGTCGCGCGCGCGATCTCGAGCTGGCTGAGGCCGGTGCGCTCCTCGGCGAGCAGCTCGAGGATGTCGAGCGCCTTCTCGAGGGCCGGCACCGCGTACTCGGAAGCGGAGGTCACGCCACGAGTATTGCACAGGTGAAACTTGCTTTCATATATGCTCGGATGGTGCCTCAGAAGATCATCCTCGATTGCGACCCCGGCCACGACGACGCCATCGCGATGCTGCTCGCCCACGGGAATCCCGACATCGAGTTGCTCGCCGTCACCACCGTGGTGGGCAACCAGACGCTCGAGAAGGTCACCCGCAACGCGTTGTCGGTGGCCCGGGTGGCCGGCATCACCGGCGTGCCGTTCGCGGCCGGCTGCCCGCGGCCGCTGGTGCGTCAGATCGAGGTGGCCCCCGACATCCACGGTGAATCGGGGCTCGACGGCCCGGCGCTGCCGGAGCCCGAGATCGAGTTGGACGTCCGTCACGCCGTCGACCTCATCATCGACACGATCATGGCGCACGAGCCCGGCACGGTCACCCTCGTGCCCACCGGCGGCCTCACGAACATCGCCCTCGCCGCGCGCAAGGAGCCGCGGATCGTGCCCCGGGTGAAGGAGGTGGTGCTGATGGGCGGCGGCTACCACGGCGGCAACTGGAGCGCGACGAGCGAGTTCAACATCATCATCGACCCCGAGGCTGCGCACATCGTGTTCGCCGAGGAGTGGCCGCTCACGATGGTGGGGCTCGACCTCACCCACCAGGCGCTGGCGACCCCGGAGGTCGTGGAGCGCATCCGCTCCATCGGCACCGCGCCCGCGCAGTTCGTGCTGGAGCTGCTGGAGTTCTTCGGCGAGAGCTACCGGGAGGCACAGGGGTTCGAGCATCCGCCCGTGCACGACGCGTGCGCCGTGGCGCGGGTGATCGACCCCGCGGTCATGACCGTGCGGCGGGCGCCCCTCGCCGTCGAGCTCACCGGCACGCACACGCTCGGCATGACGGTCGCCGACTTCCGTGCACCCGCCCCCGACGACTGCCACACGCAGGTCGCGGTCGATCTCGACCACGGCCGGTTCTGGGGCCTGATCGTCGACGCGCTGGAGCGCATCGGCTGAGCGGCACCCGGCCCGCGGCGCGATCCGCCCGCCGCAGCCCGAGTGACTGCACGCACTCGGACCACGGCGCACGGATCGCGCGCCGCTCGCGCGGATTCAGCCGCGCACGTCGTGGAGGTGGTGCACCGGGTCGTGCACCATGTACCTCGCCAGCGTATCGACGGTGAACGCCGATCCGTCGCCACGGAGGCCTCGGCGTTCCCACGCGTCGTCCGGAACCGCCTCGAACGCGCGTGCCAGCGCTTCTGCGGCCTCCGTGAGCTCGGCGGAGACGACAGCCGGGTCTTGCTCGTTGTAGCGCTCCTCGACGGCGGTGACGTCCTGGTCCCAGTTCTCGAACTCGGGGTCGTCCTCGTCGAGCATGAGGGCGAGCCGCACCCGGAAGATGCGGAACACGTCCCGCACGTGGGCGGCGTATTCGAGGTTCGACCAGGTCGAGTCGTCCGGCCGCACCGCGACGTCGGCGCGTTCGAGCACGGCCGGCCACGCAGCCGCATTCGCGCGGAGCAGGCCCGGCACCGCCGAGGCGGGCGTGGCGCTCGAGTCGAACCCGCACTCCGGGCACTCGCGTTCGAGCACCCACATCCAGTTCTTCGTGTCGGGGACAATCGCCATGCCCCGACTCTACGGCTCACGGCGACCGCGCTTCCACTCCGTTACGGTCACCCGGGCCCGCTTTTCTGCCAGTCGTGCGCCGGGCGAGCGGATGCGGGTGAACCCTGGCCCCGTCCCGCCGTCGTGCCCAGCAGGGGCGGCTACTGGATGCGCTCGGCCACCAGCGGCCCCAGGCCCGCCCACTCCGACGCCGGGCCGATCTCGTAGGCGCCCGCCACAGCGTCGAGCGCGCGTTCGAACCGCTCCGGCTCGTCGGCCGAGAGCGTGAACAGCGGCTGCCCGGCCGTCACGGCGTCGCCCGGCTTCGCGTGCAGGTCGATGCCGGCCGCGTGCTGCACCGCGTCGGATGCCCGTGCCCGGCCCGCCCCGAGCCGCCATGCCGCGATACCGAACGGCAGCGCCTCCTGCCGCAGCAGCACCCCCGACGACTCGGCGACGACGGTGTGGGTCTCGCGCGCGACGGGCAGCGGCGCGGTGGGGTCGCCGCCCTGGGCGCGGATCACCCGGTTCCAGGTGTCCATCGCCCGCCCGTCCTTGAGCGCGGCCGCCACGTCGGCATCAGGCTGCCCGGCCAGCCGAAGCATCTCGGCGGCGAGCGCGAGGGTCAGTTCGACCACATCCGCCGGGCCGCCGCCCGCGAGCACCTCGACCGATTCCCGCACCTCGTTGGCGTTGCCGATGGCGAGCCCGAGCGGCACGTTCATGTTCGTCAGCAGCGCCGTGGTCGCCACCCCGGCGTCGTTGCCGAGGTCGACCATGGTCTGCGCGAGCTCGCGCGAGCGCGAGATGTCCTGCATGAACGCCCCCGAGCCGAACTTCACGTCGAGCACGAGCGAGTCGGTGCCCTCGGCGATCTTCTTCGACATGATCGACGACGCGATGAGCGGGATCGCCTCGACCGTGCCCGTGATGTCGCGGAGGGCGTAGAGCTTCTTGTCGGCCGGCGCGAGGCCCGACCCGGCCGCGCAGATGACGCCCCCGACGTCGCGCAGCTGCGCGAACAGCTCCTCGTTCGACAGGGATGCGCGCCACCCCGGGATGGACTCGAGCTTGTCGAGCGTGCCGCCGGTGTGCCCGAGGCCACGGCCGGACAGCTGCGGCACCGCCACCCCGAACGACGCGACGAGGGGCATGAGCGGCAGGGTGATCTTGTCGCCGACCCCGCCGGTGGAGTGCTTGTCGACGGTGGGTTTGCCGAGGCCGGCGAAGCTCATCCGCTCGCCCGAGGCGATCATGGCGAGGGTGAGGTCGCGGATCTCGGTGCGCGACATCCCGTTCAGGAGGATCGCCATCGCGAGCGCGGCCATCTGCTCGTCGCCCACGTACCCGCGGGTGTAGGCGTCGATCAACCAGTCGATCTCGGGAGTCGACAGCGTCCCGTGATCCCGCTTGGTTCGGATGAGGTCGACGACGTCGAACGCTTCAGTGGCCATCTGGTGCTCCTAACTGCATCGCGACCCGTCAAAATCTGCCCTAAAACCCGCGGGGAAGGGCCAAAAACGACGGGTCGCGAGGATTCACTCCGCGAGGGACTCCTCGCGGTACTCGACGAGGGTGCGGGGGCCGAACGCATCCGGAATCACCTCGTCGATCGTCTTCACGCCCGACACCGTCTCGAGCAGCATGCCCTCGGCCGAGTGCTCGAACAGCAGCTGCCGGCAGCGGCCACACGGCATCAGCGTGTTGCCGTGCCCGTCGACGCAGGTGAAGGCCACGAGGCGCCCGCCGCCCGTCATGTGCAACGACGACACCAGGGCGCACTCGGCGCAGAGGGTGAGGCCGTAGGAGGCGTTCTCGACGTTGCACCCGGCGATCACGCGCCCGTCGTCGACGAGCGCGGCGACCCCCACCGGGAACTTCGAGTAGGGCACGTACGCGTGCTCCATCGCCTCGAGCGCGCGAGCGCGCAGCGACTCCCAGTCGATCTCCGACGACACCACGGTCTCCTCCGAACTACGATCCGACATACGGTCTTCCGGCTGCGGCCGGCCCGCGCACCCGCCCGACGAGGCCGGCGACCGCGAAGATCGTCACCACGTAGGGCAGCATGAGCATGAACTCCGACGGCACCGGCGACCCGATGATGCCGAGCACGTTCTGCAGGTTCGACGCGAAGCCGAACAGCAGCGCGGCGAGGGTGGCCCGGATGGGGTCCCAGCGCCCGAAGATCACCGCGGCCAGGGCGATGTACCCGGCGCCCGCGGTCATCTCCTTGTTGAACGCGCCGACCGAGCCCAGGGTGAAGTACGCGCCACCGAGGCCTGCGATCGCGCCGGCCAGCGACACGTTCCAGAACCGCGTGGTGTTCACCCGGATGCCGACGGTGTCGGCGGCCTGCGGATGCTCACCCACGGCCCGCACCCGGAGACCCCACTTGGTCTTGAACAAGCCGAAGAACACGAGCGCCACCGCGATGTACATGAGATACACCACGATCGTCTGCCGGAACAGCGTCGGCCCGATGATCGGGATCTCCGACAGCAGCGGGATCGGCAGCCGGTCGAATCGCGGCGGGGAGTTCAGCAGGTCCGGGTTCGCGGTGAGCACCTGGGAGTAGAGGAACGAGGTGAGCCCGGTGACGAGCACGTTCAGCACGACGCCGACGATGACCTGGTCGACGAGGTACTTGATCGAGAACGCCGCGAGCACGAACGACACCAGGGTGCCGGCGATGACGGCGCCGATGAGGCCCACGAAGGGGTTGCCGGTGACGGATGCGACGACCGCCGACACGAAGGCCCCGGCCAGCAGCTGACCCTCGATCGCGACGTTCACCACGCCGACCCGCTCGGAGATCACACCACCCAGCGCACCGAAGATGAGCGGCACGCTGAGCGAGACGGTTCCGATCAGGAGCCCGGGGAGGGGAATGGTCTGCCCCGCGGAGGCCCAGGTGAGGAACGCGACGAGGAAGAGCACCGCGAACACGGCCATCAGCCACACCCGCACCTTGCGCCCGGTCGCCACGAGCCACGCGCTCAGCGCCGCGAGCAGCACGAGCAGGATCGAGACCACGATGCCGGTCGCACGGGTGGGCAGCACCACCTCGGGCAGCTGGATGAGGTCGGAGTCGGTCGACAGCCGGAACGTCGACTCGCCGTCGCGGCCGAACACCACGAACAGGATGATCGCGCCGAGCGCGAAGATGCCGAACGCGATCGGCGCCTTCCAGCTCTTCACCAGCACGGTCGTGAGGCCGGGCGTCGAGTCGGGCTTGTTGTGCTCGGTGGGCGGCAGGGCGCCCGTCGGAGCGAGGTTCGAGGTGCTCACGTTCTCGGGGAGTGCGTCGCTCATTTCGCCACCGCCTCTCGTGCCGGGGCCACGACCGGGGTCTTGGGCGCCTTGGGCTTCCGCGGTTTGGCCGGGTCGGGCAGCCGGAAGACGGTGCGGATGAGCGGCGGCGCCGCGATGAACAGCACGATCAGCGACTGCACCACGAGCACGATGTCGATCGGGATGCCCTGCGAGGCCTGCATCGCGAATCCGCCGGCCTTGAACGCGCCGAACAGGATGCCCGCGATGAAGATGCCCCACGGCTTCGACCGCCCGAGGAGCGCCACCGTGATGGCGTCGAAGCCGATGCCGGCGTCGATGCCCGACGAGAACCCGGTGGTGACGGTGCCGAGCACCTGGAAGACGCCGGCGAGGCCGACGAGCCCGCCCGAGATGAGCATCGCGTAGACGTACATGTTCTTCACGTCGATGCCCGCGACCCGGGCGGCGTTCGGGTTGATGCCCACGGCGCGGAACTTGAAGCCGAGCGCCGAGCGGTTGAGCAGCCACCAGACGAACACCGTGGCGGCGATCACGAGGATGAAGCCGAGGTGCAGGTTGAACTTCGGCCCGAGGATGTCGGGCAGCACCGCGGTCGGATCGATCGGCGGCGACTTGGGGTTGTTCGACCCGGGCGCCTGCAGGATGGGCGTGCGGAGGAGGTAGGACACCAGGTAGAACGCCACGTAGTTCAGCATGATCGTGACGATCACCTCGTGGGCACCGGTGCGCGCCTTCAGGAGGCCCGCGATGCCGCCCCAGATGCCGCCGCCGATCACACCGGCGACGATCGCGACGATGAGGTGCAGCCCCCACGGCAGGTGCAGCGTGAAGCCCACCCAGCCCGCGCAGGCCGCGGCGATCAGCATCTGGCCGCGGCCACCGATGTTGAACATGCCGACCCGGAAGGCGAGGCCCACACCGAGGCCGGCCGCGATGAGCGGCGTGGCGAAGGTGAGCGTCTCGGTGAGCGGCTTGATCTGGTCGAGGAAGTCGGGGCGCTTGAAGTTGTAGATCGACCCCTGGAACAGGGCGACGTAGGCCCCCGACACCGACTTCCAGATCTCGGCGAAGGTGTCCCCGGGCCGGGCGAAGAAGTAGCCCGCGGCCTTCTGCACGTTCTCGTCGGTGAGAGCGATCAGGATGCCGCCGGCCACCATCGCGAGCACGACGGCGAGGATGGAGATCATGACGCTGCCGCCGATGATCTCGTTGAAGGTCTGCCGCCAGCGCGACGGCGGCTCGGCCACCGGCACACCGGGCGCCGGCCCGGCCGACGACGCCGGGGCGACGGGCTGATTGACGGGCGAGTCGCTCACGCGGCCGCTCCTTCCGGGTCGAGAGGGGTGACCCCGGCGGGGACTTCGCCCGCCATCATGAGGCCGAGGATGTCGCGGGGGGTGTCGCCGGGCACGATGCCGACGATGCCGCCGCGGTACATCACCGCGATGCGGTCGGCGAGCGCGACGACTTCGTCGAGCTCGGTCGAGACCACCACCACGGGGATGCCTTCGTCGCGGGTGGCGACGATGCGCTTGTGCACGAACTCGATCGAGCCCACGTCGATGCCGCGGGTGGGCTGCGCGGCCACGAACAACCGCAATCCGCGGGAGAGCTCGCGGGCGAGCACGACCTTCTGCTGGTTGCCGCCGGAGAGGCGGCCCACCTCGGTGCCGATGCCCTGCGAGCGCACGTCGAACTCCTTCGACTTCTCTTCGGCGAAGCTGTTGAGGTAGGACAGCTGCAGGCCACCGGCTTTCACGAACGGTGCGCCGTCCGAGCGGTCGAGCATGAGGTTCTCGGCGATGGTGAACTCGCCCACCAGGCCGTCCTCCTTGCGATCCTCCGGCACGAAGCCCACGCCCGAGTCGAGCACCTTCCGCACCGAGAGACCCCGGAGCGACTTCCCGTCGAGGGTGATGTCACCGGTCACCCGCTCCTGCAGCCCCATCAGTGCCTCGGTCAGCTCGGTCTGTCCGTTGCCCTGCACCCCGGCGATGGCGAGGATCTCGCCGGCCTTCACGTCGAACGACACGTCGTTCACCACCACCTGGCCCCGCGCATCCACCACCGAGAGGTTCGAGACGACGAGCGCCGGGGCGCCCGGCTGCGCGGGGTCTTTGTGCACGGTCAGCTCGACCGCGCGGCCGACCATGAGGGAGGCGAGCTCGGCGTTCGTGGCGGTGGGCGAGGCCTCGCCCACGACCTTGCCGAGCCGGATGACCGTGATGCGGTCGGCGACCTCGCGCACCTCGCGCAGCTTGTGCGTGATGAAGACGATGGAGGTGCCGGACTCCTTGAGCTGGCGCATGATGGCCATCAGTTCGTCGGTCTCCTGCGGGGTGAGCACGGCGGTCGGCTCATCGAACACCAGCACCTTCGCGTCGCGGGAGAGCGCCTTGATGATCTCCACGCGCTGCTGCACGCCGACCGGCAGGTCGTCGACCAGGGCATCCGGATCGACGTCGAAACCGAAGCGGTCGCTGATCTCGCGCACCCGCTTGCGGGCCGCGTTGAGGTCGAGGAAGCCCGCGAATCCGGTCTGCTCATGACCGAGCATCACGTTCTCGGCGACCGTGAACACGGGGATGAGCATGAAGTGCTGGTGCACCATGCCGATGCCGGCGTTCATCGCGTCGCCCGGGCCGGCGAAGTGCTGGACCACGTCGTCCAGCACGATCTCGCCCTCGTCGGCCTGGTAGAGGCCGTACAACACGTTCATCAGAGTCGACTTGCCGGCACCGTTCTCACCGAGGAGGCAGTGGATCTCACCCGGCTCGACGGTGAGATCGATGTGATCGTTGGCAGTGAGGGCACCGAACCTTTTGGTGATGCCCCGGAGTTCGAGCTTCATAGAGTCAATCTACCTACCTGCTGAGTGGTCTTTTCTTAACGAAGTCGGGGGGACCAGCAAGGCTGGTCCCCCCGACCGATGGTGAGGCGATGTTACGGGGTGGAGGGCGACTCCACCTTGATCGAACCGTCGATGATGCCGGCCTTGATCGCGTCGAGCTCGCTCTGCAGGTCGGGGCTGACCTTGCTCTCGAAGTCGTGGAACGGCGCGATGCCGACGCCATCGTTCTCGAGCGTGCCGATGAAGGGCTCCGCGTCGAAGTTGCCGGCCGCGGCGGTGTCGACCACGTCGACGACGCCCGCCTTGACACCCTTCAGCACCGAGGTGAGGAAGAGCGACTTCAGGTCGGGGGCGGTCTCGTAGTTGTCGGAGTCGACGCCGATCAGCGCGATGTCCTTGCCCGAGTCCTTGATGGCCTCACCGGCGGAGAGGAAGATCGGTCCACCGACGGGGAGGATGACGTCGGCACCCTGGTCGATCAGGCCCTGAGCGGCGGTCTTGGCCTCGACACCGGCGGCGAAGCCACCCGTGAACGAACCGGTCTGCGCGGCGACGTCCCAGCCGATGGCCTTGACGTTCGTGCCCTTCTGCTGGTTGTAGTAGTTCACGCCGTCGACGAAGCCGTCCATGAAGATGGTGACCGACGGGATCTGCATGCCACCGAAGGTGCCGACGGTGCCCGACTTGCTGTAGCTCGCGGCGGTGTAGCCGGCGAGGAACGCAGCCTGAGCGGTGTCGAAGACGATGGGCTTGACGTTCGGCAGGTCGATCGACGAGTCGTCGATGATCGAGAAGTTCACGTCGGTGTTCGCCTCGGCCGCGGCCTTGGTGGCGTCGGCGAGGAGGAACCCGACCGAGATGATGAGGTTGCAGCCGCCGCTGACCAGCTGGTCGATGTTCGGGGCGAAGTCGGTGTCGGCCGAGGACTCGACGGTGACCGGCTCGACGCCGAGCTTGTCAGCGGCCTCGGTGAGACCCTCGTAGCCGGCCTGGTTGAACGACTTGTCGTCGAATCCGCCCGAGTCCGAGACCATGCAGGGAACGAAGTCGCTCGCGGTGTCGCTGCCGCTCGTCGACGCCGTGTCGGACGGCGCGGATGCGCACCCGGCGAGAAGAGCTGCCACCCCGAGGGTGGCGAAGCCGGCCAGCGTGGCACGGCGCAGGTTGATGCTCAAGATGTCCTCCAAGTTGCTGCCCTGCAAGGTGCGCAGGTGCTGTGTGAGAGACACGTTACCGAAAGTTACGCCCCAGGACAGGGGGTACCGCGCTTCGCGTCGCAAGCGTTACAAAGCCGCGATCACGACGTAATCTGCGCGAAATGTCCACCGCATCCGTGTGAAACGCTACGGAGTGGAGGGCGAATCGACGGTGATCTTCCCGGCGACGATGTCGGCTTTCAGGCCGTCGAGCTCGGTGGACAGCTCCGCGGGCACGGCGGATGCCAGGTCGTGGAACGGAGCGAGCGCCACGCCGCCGTTCTCGAGCGTGCCGACGAACGGCTCGGGCGAGAACGAACCGTCGAGGTCGTCGCCGATGATCTCGACGACGGCGTCGCCGGTGTTCTTCATGACGCTCGTGAGCACGATCGGCTGGTATTCGGCAGGCAGGGTGTCGAAGCCGTCGTTGTCGACCCAGATGATCGACACCCCGGATGCCTCGGCCGCCGCGTTCGCCGCGCCCTCGCCGACCTGACCGGCGACCGGAAGGATCACGTCGGCGCCCTGGTCGATGAAGCCCTGCGTCACCGTCTTGCCCTTGTTGATGTCTTCGAAGTCGCCGGTGAACACGCCGTCCTGGCTGGTCTTGTCCCAGCCGAGGGCCTGCACCTGGGTGCCGTGCACCTCGTTGTACTTCGCGACGCCGTCGACGAAGCCGTCCATGAAGAGGGTGACGGGCGGCTGGTTGCCGCCGCCGAAGGTGGCCACCTTGCCGGTCCTGGAGACGCCGGCGGCCAGGTAGCCCGCGAGGTAGGACGCCTGCGCGGTGTCGAAGAGGATGGGCTTGACGTTCGGGGCGTCGACGGTCTCGTCGACGATGGCGAAGTGCACGTCGGGGTGCTCGCCCGCTGCGGCGAGGGTGGCATCGGCCAACTCGTAGCCCACGGTCAGCACGAACCCGCACCCGGAGTCGACCGCCTGGGTCACGTTCGGCGCGAGGTCGGTCTCGGCGGTCGAGACGAGCACCTGGGCGTCGATCCCGAACTCCTTCTCGGCCGCCTGCATCCCCTCCCAGCTCGACTGGTTGAACGACCGGTCGTCGAGCCCCCCGGAGTTCGTCACCATCCGAGCGCAATACTCCCCCGCCGCCGAGGTCGCCGCATCCGTCCCCTTCACCGGAGCAGGAGCACACCCCGCCAGCCCCACCACAACCGCCGCACCAGCGAGCGCTGCCACCCCAAGAATCCCGCGTCTACCCATACCCAAATCCTATGCAGTCCCACATCACACGGCACGAGATCGCAGGCCGCGGGCCGCGCTCGACGACCCAGGGTGAGCGCTCGGCCGCGAAGCGACCGAACGCGAACATGTCGCCTCGCGCCGCAGAAGCGGCGGCGCGAGCAGTTAGGGCCCGCCCAGCCGAAGGCCGGGCGAGCCCGAAGAAGTGCAGCTACAGCACGTCCCCCGACCCCCCCGCCCGCAGCGCGTCCACCACCGACTTCACCCGCTGCGCGTGCTCGCTCGTGGTGACGAGCAGCGCGTCCGGGGTGTCCACCACCACGATGTCGTGCACGCCGATGAGGCTGATCACGCGCTTGGACTGCGACACGACGATGCCGCTGGAGGAGTCGGCGAGCACGCGGGCGTTCTTGCCGAGGATGGCCAGTTCGCTCCCCCGCCCGGCGCTGTGCAGCTTGGCGATGGAGGCGAAGTCGCCCACGTCGTCCCAGTCGAAGTCGCCGGGGATGACGGCGAGGCCGCCGGCGGCGGCCGCGGGTTCGGCGATGGAGTAGTCGATGGCGATCTTCTTGAGCGTCGGCCAGACCCGGTCGACCACGACGCCGCGCTGCGGGGTGTCCCACGCTTCCGCCAGCTCGAGGATGCCCGCGAGGAGCTCGGGCTCGGTCTCGCCCAGCTGGGCGAGCAGCCGGTCGGCGCGGGCGATGAACATGCCCGCGTTCCAGAGGTACTTGCCGGACTTGAGGTAGCGCCGCGCCGTGGCGAGGTCGGGTTTCTCGACGAAGTTGTCCACCCGCAGCGCCTGCGGCGCCCCGTCGATCGTGAGTTCTTCGGCGGTGCGGATGTAGCCGAAGCCGACCGCCGCATCCGTCGGTGTGATGCCGATGGTGGCGATGTAGCCGGCGTCGGCCACGGCCACCGCCTGCACCACGGCGGCGCGGAAGCGCTCGGGGTTCGTGATGACGTGGTCGGCGGCGAACGAGCCGACGATGACCCCGGGCTCACGGCGCTCGAGGATGGCGGCGGCCAGCACGATGGCGGCCGTGGAGTCGCGCGGTTCGCTCTCGAGCACCACGTTCTGGTCGGCCAGGTTCGGCAGCTGCTCCTCCACCGCGGCGCGGTGCGCGCGGCCGGTCACGACCATGATGCGCTGCTCGCCCGACAACGGGGCGAGCCGCTCCCAGGTGTCCCGCAGGAGGCTCTGCCCCGACCCGCTCAGGTCGTGCAGGAACTTCGGCGCGTCGGCGCGGGAGAGCGGCCACAGCCGGGACCCGATCCCCCCGGCCGGGATGACGCTGTACAGCCGGTCGAGGGCGGAGGGAGTCGAATTCATGCGCACAGCCTACCCAGCGCCGATGACACCCCCAGACGCTCACCGACGCGCCACCTCGATGTCACCGGCGGTCCATGTCGTCTTCCTACCGTCGAGTCGTGGCCGGATGAGGCCGCACGCCGACCTGCGGAGGCACCGATGCGAGTTGCGATCATCAGCGAGAGCTTTCTCCCCACCGTCAACGGAGTCACGAACAGCGTCTGCAAGGTGCTCGATCACCTCGCCGACAACGGTCACGAGGCGATCGTGATCGCCCCCGCGGCCGGTTCGCCGTCGCACTACCGCGGCTTCCCAGTGCACCAGGTGCCGTCGGTGGCCTACCGCCAGTTCCCGATGGGCATCCCGAACGCCCAGGTGTCGCGGCTGATCGCGAAGTTCGCGCCCGACGTGCTGCACGCGGCGTCGCCGTTCCTCCTCGGCGCGCAGGGCATCGCGGCCGCGAACCGTCTCGGCATCCCCACCGTCGCCATCTTCCAGACGGATGTCGCGGGCTACGCCAAGCGCAACCGCCTCGGTTCGGCGTCGAAACTCGCCTGGCGCGTCGTGCGTTGGATCCACGACGGCGCCGACCTCACCCTCGTCCCCTCCCTCGCCTCACAGCGTGACCTCGAACGGGCGGGCGTCGAGCGCCTCGCGCTCTGGGGTCGCGGGGTCGACCTCGTGCGCTACCACCCGAACAACCGGATGCGCCCCGCAGCCCGCGCGCTCAACACCCTCCTGGCGGGTGGCCGGCCGGGCGACCCCGACCGCGACGTCGTGGTGGGCTACGTCGGCAGGGTGGCACCAGAAAAGGGACTCGAACGGCTCGCGTCGCTCCGCGGACTGCCGAACCTGCACCTCGCGATCGTGGGCGACGGGCCGAGCGACGACCGCATCCGCTCCCTCCTGCGCGGGATGCCCGTCACCTTCCTCGGCCGTCTCTCCGGCCAGCATCTCGCCGACGCCTACGCGAGCTTCGACGTCTTCGTGCACACCGGCACCGAGGAGACCTTCGGGCAGACGCTCCAGGAGGCGCACGCCAGCGGGCTCCCGGTCGTGGCGCCGGCCGCCGGCGGCCCGCTCGACCTCGTGTGGCACGGCGAGAACGGCTACCTCTTCGACCCGGCCGACCCCGACGACCTGAGGGCGGGCATCCGTTCGCTGGTCGACGATCCGGCGCTGCGGTCGCGCATGGGCGAGGCCGGGCGGCGGGCTGTGCTGGGCAAGTCATGGGAGGCTCTGTGCAGCGAGCTGCTGCAGCACTACGCCTCGGTGAGCACACCGGTGAAGGCGCGCAGGCGCACTCCGGTCGGCTCACACGCCTGAATACAACCGGGTATTCGCAAGCCTTCTCGCCCTGTGTTTTCGCGGGAGCGACGGATGCGCCCTGCTGTATACAAATTAGGTACGCCTTACAAGCATCCGGCCATTTCTGAGCGTAGACTGCACTTGGTCGTGGATCGAGTGCGCACCGTTCGACGTGCGGGCGATCGCGAATCCTACTGAAGCCAAGGAGGGTTGTTCGTGGCCATGAATACGGCGGGAACGATGACACCGCGGCGGCCAGCAGGCACCCTGTACCGCGGCCGCGAAGGCATGTGGTCGTGGGTGCTGCACCGCATCACCGGGGTCGCGATTTTCTTCTTCCTACTCGTGCACGTGCTCGACACCGCGATGGTGCGGGTCGCCCCCGAGGCCTACAACGCGGTCATCGACACCTACAAGAACCCGCTGATGGGGCTCGGTGAGCTGGCTCTCGTGGCGGCCATCGTCTTCCACGCGTTCAACGGCATCCGCATCATCCTGATCGACCTGTGGTCGAAGGGGGCGAAGTACCAGCGGGTGATGTTCTGGATCGTGATCGGCCTGTGGGTGGTCACGATGATCGGCTTCGCGCCGCGTCAGCTCATCAACGTGTTCAGCGAGGTGGGGCACTGATGGCCACCACGATCGACTCCCCCCGCGCGCCCCACACCGTCCGCCGCTCGCGCGGCGTGAACTGGGAGAAGTGGGGCTGGATCTACATGCGCGCCTCGGGCGTCGTGCTTCTCATCCTCATCTTCGGCCACCTGTTCGTGAACCTCTGGCTCGGCGACGGCATCAAGGCCATCGACTTCGCCTTCGTCGGCGGCAAATGGAGCGACCCGTTCTGGCAGGTGTGGGACTGCCTGATGCTCTGGCTCGCCCTCATCCACGGCGGCAACGGCATGCGCACCATCGTGAACGACTACGCCACCCGGGCGATCACCCGCAAGATCCTGCTCGGCGGCATCCTCGTGGCCGTCGTGGCCGAGATCGTGCTCGGCACGCTCGTCATCTTCACCTTCGACCCGTGCCCGGCCGGTTCGCCCGCCGATCTGCTGCCCTCGTTCTGCAGCACCATCAACCAGTAGTCCCTATCGTGAGTGAGTCCGTGACCCAGTTCGAAGACGGCGCCGTGATCGACGGCGTGCACTACCACCAGTTCGACATCGTGATCGTGGGCGCGGGCGGTGCCGGCATGCGCGCCGCCATCGAGGCCGGCCCCAAGGCGAAGACCGCGGTCATCTCGAAGCTGTACCCCACCCGCTCCCACACCGGTGCGGCGCAGGGCGGCATGGCGGCGGCGCTCGCCAACGTCGAGGAAGACAACTGGGAGTGGCACACCTTCGACACCGTGAAGGGCGGCGACTACCTCGTCGACCAGGATGCGGCGGAGATCCTCGCGAAGGAGGCCATCGACGCGGTCATCGACCTCGAGAACATGGGCCTGCCGTTCAACCGCACCCCCGAGGGCAAGATCGACCAGCGCCGCTTCGGCGGGCACACCCGCGACCACGGCAAGGCGCCGGTTCGCCGGGCCTGCTACGCGGCCGACCGCACGGGCCACATGATCCTGCAGACGCTGTTCCAGAACTGCGTGAAGCTCGGCATCAACTTCTTCAACGAGTACTACGCGCTCGACCTCGTGATGACGTCGGTGGACGGTGTGGACAAGCCCAGCGGCGTCGTGGCCTACGAACTCGCCACCGGCGAGATCCACGTCTTCCAGGCCAAGGCGGTCATCTTCGCCACCGGCGGCTTCGGCAAGATCTACAAGACCACCTCGAACGCGCACACCCTCACCGGCGACGGCGTGGGCATCATCTGGCGCAAGGGCCTGCCGCTGGAGGACATGGAGTTCTTCCAGTTCCACCCGACCGGATTGGCGGGGCTGGGCATCCTGCTCACCGAGGGAGCGCGAGGCGAGGGCGCGATCTTGCGCAACGCCTCCGGTGAACGGTTCATGGAGCGCTACGCGCCCACCATCAAAGACCTGGCGCCGCGCGACATCGTGGCGCGCTGCATGGTGCAGGAGGTCGCGGAGGGTCGCGGCGCCGGCCCGCACAAGGACTACGTGCTGCTCGACTGCACCCACCTCGGTGCCGAGGTGCTCGAGACGAAGCTGCCCGACATCACGGAGTTCGCGCGCACCTACCTCGGTGTCGACCCCGTGGTCGAACCGGTGCCCGTCATGCCGACGGCGCACTATGCGATGGGCGGCATCCCCACCAACATCAAGGCCGAGGTGCTCTCCGACAACGACACCGTCGTGCCGGGCCTCTACGCCGCCGGCGAGTGTGCCTGCGTCTCGGTGCACGGCTCGAACCGCCTCGGCACCAACTCGCTGCTCGACATCAACGTGTTCGGCAAGCGCAGTGGCAACAACGCCGCCGAGTACGTGCAGACGGTCGACTTCACGCCGCTGCCGCCCGAACCGGCCAAGGCGATCGTCGACCTCGTCGCGTCACTCCGCAACGGGACGGGCACCGAGCGCATCGCGGCCATCCGCAAGGAGCTGCAGGACGAGATGGACAAGAACGCGCAGGTGTTCCGCACCGACGAGTCGCTCGCCTCCGTCACGAAGACCATCCACGGGCTCCGCGAGCGCTACCGCAACATCCAGGTGCAAGACAAGGGGAAGCGGTTCAACACCGACCTGCTCGAGGCGATCGAGCTCGGCTTCCTGCTCGACCTGGCCGAGGTCGTCGTCTACTCCGCGCGCAACCGCCAGGAGTCGCGCGGCGGTCACATGCGCGACGACTTCCCGAAGCGCGACGACGAGACCTACATGAAGCACACGATGGCGTACCTCTCCGGAGACCCGCACTCGAGTGATGCCGCCGACCACATCCGGCTCGACTGGAAACCCGTCGTCGTGACGCGCTACCAGCCGATGGAGAGGAAGTACTGATGTCCCTGGTTGTTGACGAAGCCCCCGCCGGCGGACCGGCACCCGAGGCGCCGGTCGAAGCCTTCACGGTGACGCTGATCATCCGTCGTTTCGACCCGGATGTCGACACCGAGCCGCGCTGGCAGGACTTCGACGTGCAGATGTACGCGACCGACCGCATCCTCGACGCGCTGCACAAGATCAAGTGGGAGCAGGACGGGTCGCTCACCTTCCGTCGCTCGTGCGCGCACGGCATCTGCGGGTCGGATGCGATGCGCATCAACGGCCGCAACCGCCTCGCCTGCAAGACGCTCATCAAAGACCTCGACATCTCGAAGCCCATCTACGTGGAGGCCATCAAGGGCCTGCCGCTCGAGAAAGATCTCATCGTCGACATGGAGCCGTTCTTCGCTTCCTACCGCGAGGTGCAGCCCTTCCTGCAGTCGGCGACCGAGCCGCCGAAAGACAAGGAGCGCATCCAGTCGGTGGCCGACCGCGCCCGCTTCGACGACACCACGAAGTGCATCCTCTGCGCCGCGTGCACCTCGTCGTGCCCCGTGTTCTGGACCGACGGGCAGTACTTCGGCCCCGCTGCCATCGTGAACGCGCACCGCTTCATCTTCGACTCGCGCGACGAGGCGGCGTCGACCCGCCTCGACATCCTCAACGACAAGGAGGGGGTGTGGCGCTGCCGCACCACCTTCAACTGCACGGATGCCTGCCCCCGCGGCATCCAGGTCACCCAGGCCATCGCCGAGGTGAAGCAGGCCATTATGCGCGGCAAGCCCTAACCCGCCCCACCCCGCCGCGCTGCCCTGCCGTTTTCAGGCGAATGTCCCGTTCTCAGGTGCCCACCACCTGAGAACGGGACATTCTCGTCGGATCTCCTGAACACGGCGAACCGCCCACCTCGTTCACATCCTCCAGCTACCGCTGACTTATCCACAGTCTCAGGGTTCACTACCCGCTCTCGCGCCCGACGCGGGATGGTCAACGGATGCACGCCTCACGCCGTCCCGTCCAGTCGATCTTCACCACGGCCCAACTCGTCGCCGCCGGACACACCCGGTCATCCCTGCGTCGCGCGGTGACCAGCGCCAGCCTGGTGCCGATCCGTCGCGGTCACTACGCGCTGCCGAGCGCACCCAGCGAGCTCGTGCGTGCAGTGCGGCTGGGTGGGCGCGCGGCATCGACCACCGCCCTGCGGCACTGGCAGCTCTGGACGCCACCCGACGAGCGCTTGCACGTCAGGGTTCCCTCCAACGCGGGCAGGCTCCGCGACCCCGACTCTGGTCGCCCGCTCGGTCGGCGCGACGACGTGGTACTCCATTGGGGCGGAGGAGGCGTCGAGGGTGCCGACCCATCGGTAGAGAGCCTGCCGAGGGCCATCCTGACCGCCGCCCGGCACGAGCCGCACTGGCACACGATCGCCACCCTCGACTCCGCGCTTCACCGCCGGACCATCAGCGCGGCCGAGCTCCGCACAGCGTTTGCCGGATGCCCCGACAACCTTGCCCGATGTCTGCGCCAAGTCGATGCGAAGGCAGAATCCGGGACCGAGTCCGTCGCGCGGGTTCGATTCGCCGATGCGGGAATCGCTGCTGACACCCAGGTCTGGATCACGTCGAAGATTCGAGTTGATCTCATGATCGACAGATGGCTCGTGGTCGAACTCGACAGCCGAGAAGTCCACGGCTCGGCCGACCAGTCCTCGCGGGACTACCGGCGGGACACCGAACTCCTCCTGCTCGACCTCGGCGTGCTGCATTTCGATTACGCCCAGGTCATGTTCGACTGCCCAGCCGTGCTGGAGGCGACGCGGGCGACGCTCTTCCGAGGCCGCGATGCCGCCCTCGGCCAAGTCCCCGATTCAGGTTCCCTCAGCCGCCTGTCCCCTTTTCAGGCCCGACGCTCCTGAATACAGGACATATTCCTGAAATCGGGACGGGGCATGTGCAAGGCGGCAAGTCCGGTGCGAACGGGCGGGCCAGGCGGCGGGCGGGTGCGGGCGGGCCACGGCTCGGGGCGCCGATATGGACGGGCGAGGCGCGGATGGGGCGGGCCGTGCGCGGATGGGGCGGGCGGTGCGCGGATGGGCCGGGCGGTGCGCGGATGGGGACGGGCGGTGGGGCGGGGGGCGTTCTAGGCTCGTGGGCATGAGTGAGGAGCGGGACGGGGCGGGACGGGACACTGCTGCCGGTGGGGAGCACGGCGCTGGACGGCGGGACCCGCGCGGGACGGAGCGCGGCGCTGGGCGGCGGGACCCGGGCGGCTCGCGGCGCGGCACCGCCGTCGCGGACGACCGGGCCACCACCCGGAGCGGGGGCGGGGTGCGGCCGGCCGTGGCGGTGACGAAGAAGGACGAGGCGCCCGAGAAGCCCAAGTCGGGCATCCAGCGGCTGATCGCCTGGGTGATGGCGCTGCGGCCGGTGCGGGTGTTCCTGCGGTTCGGCGCGAGCGGCGGCGAGATCATGGCGTCGGGGATGTCGTTCCAGGCCGTCTTCGCCATCTTCGCCGGCATCTGGGTGGGCTTCTCCATCTTCGGCATCGTGCTGGCCTCGAATCCGTCGCTCATGGATGCGGTGGTGCAGCAGCTGAGCAACGCCATCCCCGGGCTCATCGGCAAGGACGGCGCGATCGACCCGGACACCCTTGCGTCCGCGCGCATCCTCGGCTGGACGGGCGCGATCGCCCTCGTCGGACTCGTCCTGACGGCGGTCGGCTGGCTCGCGTCGACGCGCGACTCCATCCGGCGCATCTTCAAGCTCGACCCGCCCACCACGAATTTCGTACTGCTGAAGCTCAAGGACTTCGGGCTCGCCCTCGGCTTCGGCGTGGCCATCGTGCTCTCCTCGGCCGTGAGCCTCATCAGCAACCAGGGTCTCTCGTTCGCGTTCGACCTCGTGGGCGTCGACTCCGAGTCCCCCGTCGCCCTGTTCCTCGCGTGGCTCGTCGGCGTGCTCGTGGTGTTCGCCTTCGACAGCTTCGTGCTCGGCGTGGCGTTCCGGGTGCTCTCGGGCGTGAAGATCCCGCTGCGCCGGCTGGTCGCGGGTGCGGTGATCGGTGGCGCCGGGCTCGGGGTGCTGAAGATCCTCGGCAGTCAGCTGCTCGGCGGCGCCAGCTCGAATCCGCTGCTGGCGTCGTTCGCGGTGATCATCGGGATCATGATCTTCCTGAACCTGGTGTGCCGGGTCATCCTGCTCTCGGCCACCTGGATCGCCGTGGGCATGGACGACGCCGGCATCGACCCGCGGGCGCTCACGCCCGAGCAACTGGAGATCGAGCGCCAGAAGCGGGTGGCGGATGCGCGCGACACACTCGTCTCCGCCGAACGCGAGCGGCTGCAGAACGAGCTCGCGAGCAGTCATGGGCTCACCCGCCGCCGGGTGCGCAAGAAGCTCGAGCGGCTCGACCGACTCGACCGAGCGGATGCGGTGAAACTCTCGAAGAGGCTCTGACCGGCGCCCGGCCGCACCCGCCAGCGGTGTCAGTGGCCGCCGCTACAGTAGATGCATGCCCCAGAAGCCCCTCCGTGTCGCCTCCGTCAACGTGAACGGCGTGCGCGCCGCGTTCCGGAACGGCATGGGCGAGTGGCTGGATTCCCGCGCCGTCGACATCCTGGCCCTGCAGGAGGTGCGCGCCGAGACGAGCGATCTCGAGGGCCTGCTCGGGCCGGAGTGGAACATCCTGCACGACCCCGCCACCGCCAAGGGCCGGGCGGGCGTCGCGCTCGCCAGCCGTGACCGGGCGAACATCCACCGCGTGACTTTCGGGCCGGAGGACTTCGACAGCGCCGGGCGGTGGCTCGAGGCCGACTACGAGTGGGGCGACAAGCTGGTGACGGTGGTGTCGACCTACGTGCACTCGGGCGTCGCTGACACCCCGAAGCAAGACGAGAAGTACAAGTTCCTCGACGCGATGCTCGTGCACCTGCCGCTGCTGCGCGAGCACAACCCGCTCTCGCTCGTGGTGGGCGACCTCAACGTCGGCCACCGCACCCTCGACATCAAGAACTGGAAGGGCAATGTGAAGCGCGCCGGCTTCCTGCCCGAGGAGCGGGCCTACTTCGACAAGTTCCTCGGCGCCGAGGGCGACCCGGCGTACAACAACGGCGCCGGCCTCGGCTGGGTCGACATCGGCCGCCGATGGCACGGCGAGGTCGAGGGCCCCTACACCTGGTGGTCGCAGCGCGGGCACGCGTTCGACAACGACACCGGCTGGCGCATCGACTACCAGCTCGCCACACCCGACCTCGCCGCCACGGTCACGAACTACACCGTCGACCGCGCGGCCACCCACGACGCCCGGTGGAGCGACCACGCTCCCGTCGTCGTCGACTACCAGCTGTAAATTCATGGCTGCGCCGCCGCTGCTGCGGCGCAGCATTCCTACCGGAACTGTGAGAACCATTCCATGACTGACACCGTCAAGCCCCGCCTGCTCTCGGGCATGCAACCATCTGCCGATTCGCTGCACCTCGGCAACTTCATCGGCGCCCTGCTCAGCTGGAAGAAGCTGCAGGAGTCGCACGACGCCTTCTTCTTCCTCGCCGACCTGCACGCCATCACGGTGCCGCAACACCCGGCCGAACTCCGCGCCAACACCCGCCGCACCACGGCGCAGTACATCGCGGCCGGCATCGATCCAGACAGGTCGACGCTGTTCGTGCAGTCGCAGGTGCCGGCGCACGCCGAACTCGCCTGGGTGCTGAACACGCTCACCGGCTTCGGCGAAGCGGCCCGCATGACGCAGTTCAAAGACAAGGCGGCCAAGCAGGGGCAGGACTCGGCGTCGGTCGGCCTCTTCACCTACCCCATCCTGCAGGCGGGCGACATCCTGCTCTACCAGGCGGTCGACGTGCCAGTGGGCGAAGACCAGCGGCAGCACATCGAGCTCACCCGCGACCTCGCGACGCGCTTCAACTCGCGATTCGGCGAGACGTTCACCGTGCCGAAACCGTACATCCTGAAAGACACCGCGAAGATCTACGACCTGCAGAACCCCACCGCCAAGATGTCGAAGTCGGCGGAGTCGAGTGCGGGGCTGATCTGGCTGCTCGACGACCCCAAGGTCACCGAGAAGAAGATCATGCGTGCGGTGACGGATACCGATGGCGAGGTGCGCTTCGACCGTGAGGCCAAGCCGGGGCTGGCAAATCTGCTGACGATCTTCGCCATCCTCACCGACCGCTCGGTCGACGAGGTGGTGGCGGAGTTCGCCGGCGGCGGCTACGGCACCCTGAAGAAGGCGCTGGCCGAGGTGGTGGTGGGCACGGTGGCGCCCATCCGCGAGCGCACCCTCGAGCTGCTCGACGACCCGGCCGAGCTCGACCGCATCCTCGCCGTGAGCGCCGACCGCGCGAACGAGGTCGCCGAGGTCACGCTCGCCACCGTATACGACCGCGTCGGCTTCCTCCCCCGCCACCGCTGAGCCAATACGCCCGCCAGGCAGGCGAGCAGGCGAGCAGGCGAGCCATTCTCAGACCGCTACGGGGGCGTGACGCCATGCCCTGGCCCGGTGACGCCCTCCGCCCTGGGGGGGCTCGCTGATGCGGCGAGGGCGGTGTGCGGGGTGGTGGGTTGCGCCGACCCGCCGCCGCGGGATGCGCCCATCGGCGGCAGCTGCGGCTACATCTGCGGCGGCGACGCGAGCAGGTGGCGCACGAGGGCGCGGGTCTGCGCGGGGTCGCCTCGGCGGCTGAGCGACTGCACGATGAGCGCCCCGAGGATGGCGTCGCCGAGGGGCTCGACCGGCGTCGACGCGGGCAGCTGCCCGTCGGCGACACCGGCCGCGAGCCGCTCCGCGAGCGAGCGCTCCACTCCGAGGCTCGCGCTGAGCTGGTCGCCCACCGCGGCGTCCTCGGCCGCGGCGCCGACGAGCGACCGCAACAGCGCGCTGCCGCCCGGGTTCTCGAGGACGGTGAGGATGCGCCCGAGCCAGGTCTCGACATCCGCGATCAGCTCGCCCGTGTTCGGCACGTCGAAGTCCACGGGGAACAGGCGGCCCTCGATCAGGCAGTCGGCGATCAGCGCTCCGCGTGAGGGCCACCACCGGTAGATCGTCTGCTTGCCGACCCCCGCCGCCCGCGCGATCCCCTCGATGGTCAAGTGGTCGTACCCCTGCTCGCGGAAGAGCCGCGCGGTCGCGTCGAGAATCGACTCCCGGGCCGCGGCGCTGCGGGTGGGGCCGGCTCTGTGGTCACTCATCGGTTCAGGATATCGTCAGACTCTAGACGAGACGTCGCGTATGCTCAGGGGCGGGAACGGACCGAGCGCCGTCGAGCGCCCGAACGAGGAGATCAGATGGCGTCGCTGTTGTACCGTTTGGGCTCGTTCGCGGCCCGCCGCGGCTGGGCGGTCATCGCCTCCTGGGTCGTCATCCTGGGCCTCGCTGTCACCGCGTTCCTCACCCTCGGCGGATCCCTCAGCAACAGCTTCGACATCCCCGGCACGGCCTCGGGCGCGGTCATCGACGAGCTGGCCGAGAAGCTGCCCGACACCGCCGGCGGCACCGGAACGGTCGTCTACCAGACCACCGACGGCCAGCCGTTCACGGATGCCCAGAAGCAGGCCATCTCCGACCTCGCCGCCAGCGCCGGCGACCTCGACGGCGTCGCCTCCGTGCTCGACCCGTTCGCCGCCGCCCAGCAGCAGGCCGACCAGGCGCAGCAGCTGGCCGACGGGCAGCAGCAGCTGGCCGACGGCCGCACCCAGCTCGACGCCGGCCAGGCGCAGCTCGACGCCGGCAAGGCCCAGCTCGATGCGGCGCAGCAGCAGCTGACGGATGCCCGAACTCAGGCCGAGGCCGGCGGCGCGCCGCCCGAGCAGCTCGCCGCCCTCGACGCCCAGCAGGCCCAGCTCACCGCGCAGCTCGACGCACTCGCCGAGCAGCAGGCCACCCTCGACGAGCAGCGTACGCAGCTCGAGGCCGGCGCGGCGAAGGCCGAGCTCGGGCAGACGCTGAGCGACCTCGCCGACGGGATCGGCGTCGTCTCGGCCGACGGCTCCGCCGCCATCGTGAACGTCTCGTTCACCGAGCCGCGACTCGACCTGCCGGAAGAGGTCAAGCAGGCCACCATCGCCCACTTCGAGGACTCACCCGTCGACGGCACCACGGTCGACTTCGGCACCGACATCGCCCAGGGCATCCCGGAGATCTTCGGGGTCGGAGAAGCGGCGGGTCTCGTCTTCGCGGCGATCGTGCTGATCGTGATGCTCGGCTCGATCGTGGCGGCGGCCCTCCCGATCGTGACCGCGCTGGTCGGCGTCGGGGTCGGGGTGACGGCGAGCCTGGCCTTCTCGGGTCTCGTGGACATGGCATCCGTCACCCCGGTGCTCGGCGTCATGCTCGGCCTCGCCGTGGGCATCGACTACACCCTCTTCATCGTGAACCGGCATCGCAAACAGTTGCTGGCCGGTGTGCCCGTGCTCGAGTCGATCGGCCTGGCCACCGGCACCTCGGGCACCGCGGTCGTGTTCGCCGGCTCGACCGTGATCGTCGCGCTTCTCGCCCTCAACGTGACGGGTGTGCCCTTCCTCGGCCTCATGGGCACGGTCGGCGCGGTCTGCGTCGCAGTGGCGGTGCTGGTGGCGATCACGCTCGCGCCGGCCGTGCTCGGCCGGGTCGGCGAGCGCCTGCTCAGCCGGCGGGCTCGGGCGAGCATCGGGCACGCCAAGCACGCCACCGTCGCGGTGAAGCCGATGAGCACCCTCCGCGCGGTCGTGACCGTGGTGGCCACGATCGCCGCGCTGCTGGTGGTCGCCATCCCGGCCCTCTCGATGCGGCTCGGTCTGCCCGACGGGTCGAGCGAGCCGGCGGGCTCGACCAGCTACCGCTCGTTCGAGATCGTGGAGTCCCAGTTCGGACCGGGAGCCAACAGCCCCCTGCTGGTCAGCGCCACTGTGCCCGCGGGCCTGAGCGACGACGATCTCCTCCGCACCCAGGTCGACGTGGCGCAGACGCTGTCCGATCAGGCTGACGTGGTGGCCGTGGCGCCGGTCGCCACCGCCGATGACAACACATTGCTCGCCTTCCAGGTGCTGCCCGCCGAGGGCCCGAACAGTGCGAGCACCGAGCAGCTCGTGCAGAGCATCCGCTCGCTGCCGGCCGTCGACGGGCCGACCGGCGACATCGTGCTGGGCGTCGCCGGGCAGGCAGCCATCAACATCGACATCTCCGAGGCCCTCGCCGACGTGCTCCCGCTCTACCTGATCGTGGTGGTGGGCCTGTCGCTCATCATCATGATCGTGGTGTTCCGCTCGCTCCTGGTGCCGCTCATCGCGACCGGCGGATTCGTGCTGTCGCTGTTCGCCACCTACGGCCTCACCGTCGCGGTGTTCCAGTTCGGCTGGGGCGCGGAGCTCATCGGGCTGCACAACACCGGTCCGGTGCTGAGCTTCCTGCCGATCATCCTCGTCGGCATCCTGTTCGGCCTGGCCATGGACTACCAGTTGTTCCTCGCCTCCGGCATGCGCGAGGCGTTCGTGCACGGCTCGCCCGCCCGCCTGGCGGTGGCGCAGGGCTTCCGGGCCGGCCGCTCGGTGGTGATCGCTGCGGCGCTCATCATGGTGTCGGTGTTCGGCGGCTTCATCTTCTCGGACTCCACGATCATCCGCTCGTTCGGCTTCGGAATGGCGTTCGGGGTGCTGATCGACGCCTTCGTGGTGCGGATGCTCTTGATGCCGGCGCTCATGCACCTCCTCGGCCGCTCGGCCTGGTGGTTGCCGCGCTGGCTCGACCGGGTGCTGCCGAACGTCGACATCGAGGGCGCGAGCCTCGAGCGCGACCACCCCGGGGTGCAGACCGGCGGTGTGCCGACCGCCGGCTGACGCTCAGTGCAGACCCTCAGTGCTCACGCTCAGTGCAGGTCGTCGACCGCCCCGACGATCTCCTCCCGCACCCGGCGGAGGTCTTCGAGCAGTGAGCCGATGAGGATCCAGTGCGCCGGATCGGGTGAGAGCGCCCGGATGGGCGCCGTGAGCGCGGGCTCCGAATCGCTCAGCCGCTCCTCCTCGCCGGCCGGCAGCGCCACGTTCTCCATCACCAGCCGCAGGTCGTGCGCGGCCCGGCGGAGCTCCTCGGCGATGGAGGTCACCATCGGCTCGTCGCGCAGGCTGTCGTCGTAGTGGTCGTTGATCGACCGCGTCATGCCGAGGGTCCGCGTGATCACGCGGCCGAGCATCGACAGCAGCTCCGCATCCGTCGTCAGTACCTGGCGGTGCGCCGAGCGGCGCGGGTTGAAGCGCAGGCTGTCCTCGGCCGTCTCGAGGGTGGCGGTCGCGCGGGCCTGCATGGGCCGCAGCAGCCGGGCCTCGACCAGCAGCAGCGTGCGGGATTTCTCGTCGCTCGGGGCGGTCAGCACCTCGGCGAGCTTGTCCATGATGGCGGCCACCTCGCGACCCAGGCCGGCGATGGCGTCGTGCGCCGGCTGCACGGCGAGCGGCGGAACGATCAGCCAGTTCACGAACACGCCGATCACCGCGCCGACGACGGTCTCGATGATGCGCTCGACCGCGTAGCCGGGCGTCTGCGCGCCGACCGAGAGCACCAGGATGGCCGTGATGGGCACCTGCACGGTGGAGGACTGCGGAAAGCGAAGCGCCCATCCCACCAATAGGGAGATGACGATGGCCGCGAGGATCAGCCAGCTCGGCGCCCCGAAAATCAGCCCGACCGTGTAGGCGACCACCACGCCCACGATCACGCCGATCGAGCGTTCCACCGCGCGGCTGAAGGACTGATTCACGCTCGGCTGCACCACGAGGATCGCCGCGATCGCCCCGAAGATCGGCGGCTCGTCGGTGGCGATGAACGAGCACGCCACCCAGGCGATGATGGCGGCCGCCGCGGTCTTGAGCACCTGGAGCAGGGGCGTGCGAGCGGATGCCTGGAACGACCGCACCGGCGCCATCGACGCCTGCGCCACCGACCGCCAGCGTGCACGGGGGCCCGGGCCGGGGTCGCTCATACCGCCGGCACCGCCCGTCGTTCCGCCCGCGCTCACTCCTCCACAGTAGCCGCGCGCCCCGGGCTCAGCACTCGACGACGTTGACCGCGAGGCCGCCGAGCGCGGTCTCCTTGTACTTGTCGCTCATGTCGCGGCCGGTCTCGCGCATGGTGGTGATCACCTGGTCGAGGCTGACGTGATGACTGCCGTCGCCCCAGAGCGCCATCTTGGCGGCGTTGATCGCCTTCGAGGCGGCGATGGCGTTGCGCTCGATGCAGGGGATCTGCACCAGCCCGCCGATCGGGTCGCAGGTGAGACCGAGGTTGTGCTCCATCGCGATCTCGGCCGCGTTCTCGACCTGCTCCGGGGTGCCGCCCATCACTTCGGCGAGTCCCGCCGCCGCCATGGACGACGCCGAGCCCACCTCGCCCTGGCACCCGACCTCCGCGCCCGAGATCGACGCCTGTTCCTTGTAGAGCACACCCACCGCCGCGGCGGCGAGCAGGAACCGCACGCAGACGTCGTCGTCGTCGAGCCCGTTCTCCGGCAGGTACGTGCGGGCGTAGTGCAGCACAGCCGGCACGATGCCCGCTGCACCGTTGGTGGGGGCCGTCACCACGCGGCCACCCGACGCGTTCTCCTCGTTCACCGCGAGGGCCACGAGGTTCACCCACTCCTGCCAGAACTCGGGCGCACCGTTCGGGTCGGCCGCCCGCAGCCGTTCCCGCCACTCGGGCGCACGCCGGCGCACCTGGAGCCCTCCCGGCAGCACCCCGGAGCGCGCGAGGCTCGTCGCGACGCACTCGTCCATCACGTCCCGGATGCCCAGCAGCCGCGTCGTCACCTCCGCCGCCGCCCCCTCCCCGCCGCCGCCGGCCAGCGCGACCTCGTTAGCCAGCATGACGTCAGCGAAGCCGACCCCCCGAACCCGGCAGTGCTCGAGCAGCTCGGCGGCCGTGCGGAACGGGAAGGGCGCCGTGATTGCCGCACCACCGCCTCCCCGTGCGGCCGCGCCCTCATCGCCCTCCCGTTCCACGAACCCGCCGCCGACCGAGTAGTACGTCTCCTCGGCCAGCACGGCCCCGTCCGCCCCGAACGCGGTGAACCGCACACCGTTCGTGTGTCGCGGCAGCACGGTGAGCGGATGCATGACCACGTCGCGCTCGGTCAGCGCGATCGGCAGCCGCCCGGCCAGCCGGGTGACGCCGTCGGCCGCAATGGCGGCGCGCCGCGCATCCACCTCGGCCGGCGTCACGGTCTCGGGTCGCAGCCCTTCGAGCCCGAGCAGCACCGCGGTGGGTGTGCCGTGCCCGGGCCCGGTGGCCGCGAGCGAGCCGTAGAGGTCGACTCGCACGGCCTCCACCGCCTCGAGGCGGCCGCCGTCGAGAAGACCCTCGACGAAATATGCCGCAGCACGCATGGGCCCGACGGTGTGGGAGCTCGACGGGCCGATGCCCACCGAGAAGAGATCGAAGATGCTGAGCGTCACGGGACTCCATTCGAGGTCGGCGCGTGGTCGCGCCGCTGGGTGTCCCTCTCCGCTCTGTACCTGACCTGAGAGATTCCACGGCGATCGCCGCTTGCCCCGTCGGTGGAACGCCGGCGGCAGTGCCCCGCCGGAACTCGCTCTCCAGAGTCGCCCAACGGCAGCGGTGCTGGGGCCTGAGAGTTTCCCGGAGAGGAATTGCTCCTACGGCGCCGACCCGACGGCTCTCGGGCGGACTCTCCCGCTGCTGTTCGAAGGCTTGTTGAATTTGTTGGTGCCAGTTGATTGCTGCCGAACCTACCAGACTCAGTTCACGAGATCGAGGTGGTCTTCCCCGCGGCCTCGACCCGGGCATCCGGAACCCGCACCCGGTGCTCGCCGAATACCCACATCCGGTAGAGCACGAAGCGGAACACCGCACCGAGCGCCAGGCCGATCACGTTGCCGGAGATGTTGTCGGCGAGCAGCGACGTGAAGTGCAGCACGTAGTGCGAGAACCACAGGCACGCCAGGCCGATGCCCATTCCCGCGATGCTCACCGCGAAGAACTCGATGCTCTCGCGGAGCATGTCGGCGCGGCGGCGCTCTTTGAACGTCCAGTACCGGTTGCCGAGCCAGTTCACGAGGATGGCGAGGGCGGTGGAGATGAGTTTCGCGATGACCGGGCCCTCGTGCATGTGGGACGGATCCATGACGGTGGTGCGCAGGAGGTTGAAGACCCCCACGTCCACGACGAAACCGACGCCGCCCACGAGGCCGAACCGCACGAATTCCACAGCGAGAATGCGAAGGCGCGACTTCGTTACGGGCGCACTTGTCATAGCGAGAAAACCGTTCTTACATGTGAACTAAGAGAGTGGAACTTTTCGTATCTTCCAAGAGAATGCTGAGCGTAGCTGGGGAAAATGAACAGAAAGCATCGATACGCTTTCCAGCGCCGCCGGTCCGGCAGCACCTGATCGATTGAGGAAACTATGGCGAAAACTGTCGTGGTGATACCGACTTACAACGAAATCGGCTCCATCGCCAGTGTCACGGCGCGAGTCCTCGCCGCCGAGACCGGTGTCGAGGTGCTGATCGTCGATGACAACTCCCCCGACGGCACCGGCCAGCTGGCCGACGATCTGGCAGCCGACGACGCGCGCATCCACGTGCTCCACCGCACCGAGAAGAACGGGCTGGGTGCCGCGTACGCCGCGGGGTTCCGCTGGGCGCTGGCCCGCGACTACGACTTCGTGGTCGAGATGGATGCCGACGGCTCGCACCAGCCCGAGGAGCTCCCCCGGCTCACCGCCCTCCTTCGGGGCGGCGCCGACATGGCCATCGGCACCCGCTGGATTCCGGGCGGCGTCATCAAGAACTGGCCCGCCTACCGCAAGCTCATCTCCCGTTCGGGCACGGCGTACGCCCGCATCATGCTGCAGTCGAAGCTGCACGACCTGACGAGCGGTTACCGCGGCTTCCGGGCCGACTCGTTGCGCACGATCGACTTCGGCACCGTGAACTCGCAGGGCTACTGCTTCCAGATCGAGCTGGCCTGGCTGTTCGAGCGCTCCGGTGGCACGATCGGCGAGTTCCCGATCACCTTCATCGAGCGCGAGGAGGGCGTGTCGAAGATGTCCACCGGCATCGTCGTCGAGGCGCTGGCGAAGGTGACCGGTTGGGGTCTGTCGAGCGTGGTCGGCCGCGCTCCCGCGCCGCTCGCGCTGCCGGCGGCCCGGATCGTGCCGTAGCCCGCGCTCACCCTGCCCGGGTCGGGAATATCCTCGCTCCGGGCGCGTTGCGGTATAACAGTTGTAAGAAACGTGCTCCGGGGTCAGTGAGAATCTGAACCGGCGGTGACAGTCCGCGAGCTCGTCCCGCTGTTCGCAGCGGGCGGGTTGATCTGGTGGAATTCCAGAACCGACGGTGATGGCAGTGCCGCAAGGCCTGTCGAGTCCGGATGGGAGGAAGCACGGGCGGCCCGGCGATCGCGGGGCGGCCGGCGCATTCTCGCGCACCCCCGGGGCCACGTCAGCAGACGAGGACCGGATGAACGCCACCACCACCGAGGCCGCCGCGATGGCTCGCGCCCTCGAGCTCGCCCTGCGGGGGCCGCGCCACGGCGTGAACCCGCAGGTGGGGTGCGTGCTGCTCTCCCCCGCCGGCGAGGTCATCGCCGAGGGCTGGCACCGCGGCGCCGGAACGGCGCACGCCGAGGTCGACGCCCTGTCGAAGCTCCCCCATCCCGCGCTCGCCCAGGGCGCGACCGCCGTCGTGACCCTGGAGCCGTGCAACCACCTGGGCCGCACCGGCCCGTGCAGCGTCGCCCTGATCGAGGCCGGCGTCGCCCGCGTCGTCTACGCCGTGGCCGACCCGGGCGAACGCTCGCACGGCGGCGGCGAGCGGATGCGCGCGGCCGGCCTCGAGGTCGAGCAGGGCCTCGGTGCCGAGGCCGTCGAGGAGGCCATCCGCCCCTGGCTGACCGCCGTGCGCCTGCACCGCCCGTTCGTCACCGTGAAGTGGGCGTCGAGCCTCGACGGGCGCGCCGCGGCAGCGGACGGCACGAGCCAGTGGATCACCGGGCCGGCGGCGCGCGCCGACGTGCACCGGCGCCGCGCCGACGCCGACGCGATCGTGGTGGGCACGGGCACGGTGCTCGCCGATGACCCGGCGCTCACGGCGCGCGACGACGCTCCGACCGCTGACGGCGGGGCGGGCCTGCTGCCCCATCAGCCGGCACCCGTCGTGATCGGCACGCGCCCGGTGCCGGCCGGGGCACGGGTGCACGGGCATCCGCAGCCCCTCCGGGTGTTCGCCACGCACGACCTCGCCGCTGTGCTCGAGGAGCTCTACGCCGACGAGGTGCGGTCGGTGTTCGTGGAGGGCGGCCCGACGGTGGCGAGCGCGTTCCTCGCGGCGGGGCTCGCCGACGAGCTGCTCGTCTACCTCGCGCCGACGCTCCTCGGTGGGCCACGCAGCGCGCTCACGGAGCTCGGCGTCGGCACCATCGACGAGCAACGCCGGCTGCGCATCACAGACCTCACGAGACTGGGCGACGACATCAGGATCGTCGCACGACCGGACGGCGTGCCGTCCACGAAGGAGTGACCCGGTGTTCACGGGAATCATCGAAGAACTGGGCGAGGTGCTCGCCCTCGAGCACACGGCGGACGCCGCCGTCATCACGGTGCGCGCCCCTCTGGCCGCGAGCGACGCCGGGCACGGCGACTCGATCGCGGTGTCGGGCGTGTGCCTCACCGTCATCGACCAGACCGCCGACAGCTTCACCGCCGACGTGATGGCGCAGACCCTCGCGATGTCGACCATCGGGTCGCTCGCCGTGGGCGACCGGGTGAACCTCGAGCGCGCCGCCCAGGTGGGCGACCGGCTCGGCGGGCACATCGTGCAGGGGCACGTCGACGGCACCGGCACGGTGCTCAGCGTGACCCCGGGTGAGGCCTGGAGCGTGCTGCGCTTCTCGCTCGACGCGGGCCTCGCGCCCCTCGTCGTGGACAAGGGGTCGATCGCGGTCTCGGGCGTCTCGCTCACCGTGTCGGCCATCGGCGACGAGCCCGACGGTTCGCACTGGTTCGAGGTGTCGCTCATCCCCGAGACCCTCGCGGCCACCACGCTCGGCACGCTCGACGTGGGTGACCGGGTGAACCTCGAGACCGACATCCTGGCGCGCCACGTGCAGCGGCTCGCGATGTTCGAGCAGTTCGAAAGGAGCAACTCATGACGCTCTCCCCCATCCCCGAGGTGCTCGAGGCGCTGCGTGCCGGCAAGCCGGTGATCGTGTCCGACGCGGCCGACCGCGAGAACGAGGGCGACGCCATCATGTCGGCCGCCCTCGCCACCCCCGAGTGGATCGCCTGGATGGTGCGCCACACCTCCGGGTACCTCTGCGCGCCCCTGCCGGGCGACCTGGCCGACCGGCTGGCGCTGCCCCCGATGGTGGTCAACAACGAAGACACCCGGCGCACCGCCTACACGATCACCGTCGACGCCTCCTCAGGCGTCACCACCGGCATCAGCGCGCACGACCGGGCCCGCACCCTGAACCTGCTCGCCGACCCGGAGTCGACCCCCGCGAGCTTCATCCGGCCCGGGCACATCCTGCCCGTGCGCGCCGTCGACGGCGGCGTGCGCCAGCGCGCCGGGCACACCGAGGCCGCCGTCGAGCTGATGCGCGCCGCGGGCCTCGCGCCGGTCGGCGTGATCGGCGAGATGATCGCCGACGACGGCTCGGCGATGCTGATGGACGAGCTGCTCGCCACCGGCGAACGCGAAGGGCTCCCGGTCACGACGATCGAGCTGCTGATCGGGTGGCTGAACGAGCAGGACGGGGTGAGCGGCACAGCCACCTCGCCCGCGGCGTCCGCGTCCGCCGATCCCGTGACCGTTCCCGCCTCGGCCGAGGCGGTCGCCGTCGCCGCGCGCAACGACGTCCCCGCCGAGGCGCCCCGCGTCCACTTCGAGGTCGAGACCACCGTCCCCACCACGCACGGCGCCCTCCGGATGCGCGCCTACCGCGATCTCGTGACCGGCGCCGATCACGTGGCGATCGTCGCCGGCGACCCCACCGCGCCCGATGCCCTGGTGCGGGTGCACTCCGAATGCCTGACCGGCGAGGCGTTCGGCTCGCTGAAGTGCGAGTGCGGGCCGCAACTGGACGCCTCGCTCGATCTCATCGCCGAGCACGGCGGTGCGGTCGTCTACCTGCGCGGCCACGAGGGTCGCGGCATCGGCCTCGTCAACAAGCTGCGCGCCTACCGCCTGCAGGAAGACGGCCTCGACACCCTCGACGCGAACGTCGCCCTCGGCCTCCCCGCCGACGCGCGCGACTACGGCGCGGCGGTCGCGATCCTCGAGGATCTCGGCGCCACGAGCATCCGTCTGCTCACCAACAACCCCGACAAGGTGCGCCAGCTCGAAGAGCACGGCGTCACGGTGGCCGAGCGCATCCCGCTCGTGGTGGGCGCATCCACGTTCAACCAGAAGTACCTCGACACCAAGCGCGACCGGATGGGGCATGTGCTCCCCTCGACCGTGCGCTGAAAGGACATGAACCCATGAGCGGAGCAGGAGCCCCGAGTCGCGACCTCGACCTCGACGGCACGGGCCTGAGCATCACGATCGTCGCCGGCACCTGGCACGAGGAGATCACGAACGGGCTGATCGAGGGCGCACGGCGTGCTCTCACCGCGGCCAACGTGACCGTCACCGAAGTGCGGGTGGCAGGCAGCTTCGAGCTGCCCGTCGTCTCGAAGGCGGCACTCGAGGCGGGCGCGGATGCGGTGGTGGCGCTCGGCGTCATCATCCGTGGCGGCACGCCGCACTTCGAGTACGTGTCGGATGCCGCGACCAGCGGGCTCACGCAGGTGAGCATCCTCACCGGCAAGCCCGTCGGCTTCGGCGTGCTGACGCTCGACGACGAGAAGCAGGGCCTCGACCGCGCCGGCCTCCCGGGCTCGAAGGAGGACAAGGGCGCCGAGGCCGCCGAGGCCGCTGTGGCCACCGCGTTGACGCTCCGCGCCATCCGCGGCGCGTAATCCGTCGAGTTCTCCAAACGAAACGGCGACCGCACCCTCAGGGAGGGGCGGTCGCCGTTTCGTTTGGCGAAGTCCGGGCTAGGGCTGAGCGCCGACCCAGCCGACGGAGGCGGCGGCGGCCAGGCTCGCGGCCTCCATCGCGTCGCGCTCGCCGAGTCCGGCGGCAAGACCCGCGGCCAGGGTGCCGCAGAAGCAGTCGCCGGCACCCGTGGTGTCGACGACGGCCGACACGGCGCCGGCCGGCACCTCGTGCTCACCCCAGCGCGACCCCTTCGAGCCCAGGGTCACGAGCACCGAGCGAGGGTGGTAGCCGTCAGCCGCGAGCAACTCGTTCTCGTGCTCGTTCACCACGATCGGGTCGGCCAGGTCGAGCACGTCGCCCGGCAGCGCGGCGTAGGGGGCGAGGTTCAGGATGACGCGAGCCCCGCGCGCTGCGGCGATTCGCGCGGCCTCGGCCACGACCTCGGTGTCGATCTCGAGCGAACCGAGCAGCACGTCGCCCGGTCCGAGCTCGCGGAGCGACGCGAGGTCGCCCACGGTGACGCGGCCGTTGGCGCCGGGCGAGACGATGATCGTGTTCTCGCCGTCGGCCGAGACCGCGATGGCGGCGTGACCGGTGGACACGCCCGTGGTGCGCGAGAGGTGCGCGGTGTCGATGCCGTACCCGGCGAGCCGGCGGAGGTAGGCGTCGCCATCGGCGTCGTCGCCGACCCGGCCCACGAACGAGACCCGGGCGCCCGCTCGCGCCGCCGCGACCGCCTGGTTCGCGCCCTTGCCACCGAAGTACTTCACCAGGTCGCCGCCCATGAGGGTCTCGCCGGGCTGCGGGTGCCGTTCGACCTCCACCGTCGAATCGATGTTCAACGAACCCACGACGACCACTCTGCCCACGTGCCACTCCCTCGAAAGACGTACCCCCGACATCTTAGGGCAGCGTAAAATTGCTTCTTCCGCTCCGACTCAGCCGTCTGCTGCCGACCGAAGGTTCCGATGACCACCACAACGCTCGACGCCCCGCCCGCCGCACCCGCGAACACCCGAGGTCGCGTCATCCTGGCGAGCCTCATCGGCACCTCGATCGAGTTCTACGACTTCTACGTCTACGCCACCGCCGCCGTGCTGGTCTTCCCCACCCTGTTCTTCGCGAACTCCGATCCCACCATCGCGCTGCTGTCGTCGTTCGCCGTGTTCGGCGTCGCCTTCATCGCCCGGCCCATCGGCAGCATCCTGTTCGGTCACTTCGGCGACCGCATCGGGCGCAAGCGCACCCTGGTGGCGTCGCTGCTCACCATGGGCATCGCGACCGTGCTGATCGGCGCGCTGCCCACCGGGCTCACGCCGGGCTGGCAGATCCTCGCCCCCGGACTCCTGGTGCTGTTCCGCTTCTGTCAGGGCCTCGGGCTCGGCGGAGAGTGGTCGGGCGCCGCCCTCCTCGCCACCGAGAACGCGCCCGCGGGCCGGCGCGCCGTGTACGGCACCTTCCCGCAGCTGGGGGCGCCGATCGGCTTCATCATCGCGAACGTGGTGTTCCTGGTGCTGAGCACCACGCTCGACTCCGAGGCCTTCCTCGCGTGGGGCTGGCGGGTGCCGTTCCTGGCGAGTGCCGTGCTCGTGATCATCGGCCTCTACGTGCGGTTCAAGCTCGTCGAGACTCCGGCGTTCACGAAGGTCGTGAACGCCGGCGAGGTGGCCAAGCTGCCGCTCGCGCGGGTCTTCAAGACCAGCTGGCGGCCGCTCATCCTCGGCACCTTCATCATGCTCGCCACCTACGTGCTGTTCTACCTGATGACGACGTTCACGCTCACGTTCGGCACCACCGCGTCGTCGGTGGAGTCGGCGCAGGCCGCAGCCGAAGCCGCCGGCAAGGCGTTCGACCCCGAGTCGTTCGTGCCCGGGCTCGGTTACAACCGCAACGAGTTCCTCATCATGCTGGTGGTCGGATGCGTGTTCTTCGGCATCTTCACGCTCGTCGCGGGCCCGCTCGCCGAGCGCTTCGGCCGCCGCATGACGCTCATCTGGACCACGATCGGCATCGCCGCCTTCGGCCTGTTCTTCGTGCCCCTCTTCGCCGGCGGGTTCGTGGGCGTGATGGCGCTGCTCGTGATCGGCTTCACCTTGATGGGACTCACCTTCGGGCCGATGGGATCGGAACTGCCCGAGCTCTTCCCGGCGAACGTGCGCTACACCGGCTCGGCCATCAGCTACAACGTCGCGTCGATCCTCGGCGCGGCGGTCGCGCCGTTCATCGCCGTGGCGCTCTGGACCGCCGCCGACGGCAGCCCCGCGCTCGTGGGCAACTACCTGTCGCTGATGGCCCTGATCACGCTCGGCGCCCTCATCATCAGCCGCGAGACCCGCGACATCGACTTCGAGAACACCCTCACCTGACCCGGCACCCGAACCTCCGTCGTTCCGGGCGGCGGGGGCAGGATGCCGGCGGCGGGCTCAGAAGAGGGTGGGCGGCGGCGGTGCGGCCAGAGGCGGGGCGGCGCGGCGGCCGCGCAGGGCGAACTTGTCCTGCACCCCCGCATCCGGCGCCGGGAAGCCGTGCCGGCTCAGCAGCGGCTGCAGCTGCTCGTCGAGCCACCGGCGGTACCGCGGGTCGGCCTCCGAGCCGCCGGCGTAGATGCGCTCGTAGTCGCCCACGAGCGACGGATGCTCGCGCCCGAGCCACGCGAAGAACCCGGGCCGCACGGTCGAACTGAGATACAACGCCGACGGCAGCACCGCCGTCGCGCCGGCCTCGGCGAGTTGCCGAACCATCTGCTGGAGTTGCCAGGGCCGATCGCTGAGGAGCGGCAGGATGGGCGCCAGGAACACCGTGCAGTCGAGCCCCGCCGCCCGGATCTCGGCGAGCGCCGCCAGCCGCGCCGCCGTCGTGGGGGTGCCCGGTTCGAGCGACTGCTGCAGCTCGGCGTCGACGAACGAGATGGAGAGCCCCGGCTCGACGTGCGCCCGCCGATCGGCCTCGACCAGGAGCGGGATGTCGCGCCGGATGAGCGTGCCCTTCGTGAGCACGGAGAACGGGATGCGCGCCGCGCCCAGCGCCTGGATGATGCCCGGCATCAGCCGGTAGCGCCCTTCGGCCCGCTGGTAGGGGTCGGTGCTCGTGCCGAGCGCGACCCGCGGTGGCAGCACCCGCTTCTTCGCGAGCTCGGCCCGCAGCACCTCGACGATGTTCGTCTTGACGATGATCTGGCTGTCGAAGTCGCTCGTCGCGTTCAGCCCGAGGTGCTCGTGCGTCGGCCGGGCGTAGCAGTACACGCAGGCGTGCGTGCAGCCGCGGTAGGGGTTGATGGTCCACTCGTCGGGCAGCATCTTCGCCGTGGCCGGCACGTGGTTGAGCGCGGTCTTCGCCAGGATCTCGTGAAACGTGATGCCCGCGAACTCGGGCGACCGCACGCTCTGCACGAGGTTGCTCACCCGCGCGAGCCCGGGCAGCGTGCCGGGGGCGAGGGCGTCGATGCGCTGACCCGCCCACCGCATCGCGTCGCTCATGCCCTGAGTGTAAGCGCCGCCACCGACACGCCCGCGCGTCAACCCAAGTTGACAGAGCGGATGCGTCAACGTAGGTTGACAGCATGGATGTCACCGACGTGCACACACTGGCCGCCGACGCGGGCAGCAACGACCCGATCGTGTCGCTGCGCGCCGTGGCGAAGCTCCGGCACGAGCTCGATCGCATCGAGGCCGTCGCCGTGCGCCGCGCCCGCAACGCGAACGCCTCCTGGCAGTTGATCGCGCTCGCCCTGGGCGTGTCACGCCAGGCCGTGCACAAGAAGTACGGCCGGCACTGAGCCGGCCCGCGCATCCGTCACCCCGCAGAGAAAGAAGACCATGTCGACCACCACGTCCACCCCCGCGAAGGACGACCCCCGACCGGCCCCACGGTCCCGCAGCCCCTTCGGCCGCGGTCGCGGCGGCAAGCCCGACGACGGCCCGCGCGCGAAGTTCAGCCAGCTGCTGCCGTTCCTGTTCGAGCACAAGAAGGTGCTCTCGGTGGTGATCGCGCTCAGCATCGTGGGCGCCGCGACGAGCCTCGCGCAGCCCCTCCTCGTGAGTCAGGTCATCACCGTGGTGCAGGCGGGCAACCCCCTCGGCCTGCTCGTGTTGGCCCTCGTCGCGCTCGTCGTGGTCTCGGGCCTCATCTCGGGCTTTCAGCACTACCTGCTGCAGCGCACCGGCACGAGCGTGGTGCTCTCGGCGCGCCGCCAGCTGGTGCAGCGGATGCTCCGCCTTCCCATCTCGCAGTTCGACACCCGCCGCACGGGCGACCTGGTCTCGCGCGTCGGCTCCGACACCACGCTGCTCTACGCCGTCATCACGCAGGGTCTCGTCGACGCGATCGGCGGTTCGCTCGTGTTCTTCGGCGCCCTGATCGCGATGCTCATCATCGACCCTGTGCTGCTCGGCCTCACCGTGCTGGTGATCGCCGTCTCGGTGGTCACCGTCGTCTCCATCTCAGGTCGGGTGCGCACGGCAAGCCGCAAGCAGCAGGAGAAGGTGGGCGACCTGGCGGCGGCGGTCGAGCGCTCGATCGGCGCCATTCGCACGGTGCGGGCCGCGAACGCCACCGAGCGCGAGATCGCCGCGATCGAGAAGGATGCGCAGGGCGCGTGGGAGCAGGGCGTGCGGGTCGCGAAGATCTCGGCTCTCGTCGTACCGATCGCGGGCATCGCCCTGCAGGTCTCGTTCCTCGTGGTGCTCGGGGTCGGCGGCTTCCGTGTGGCATCCGGTGCGATCACGATCGCGAGCCTGGTGTCGTTCATCCTCTTCCTGTTCATGATGATCATGCCGCTCGGGCAGGCCTTCGGCGCGATCAACTCGGTCAATCAGGCGCTCGGCGCGCTCGGCCGCATCCAGGAGATCGTGCAGCTGCCGGTCGAGGGTCAGGACGACCGGGCGATCGCCGCCCTCGCCGCGCCCGGCCAGACCTCGGCGGATGCGCCGGCGATCGAGTTCGTCGACGTGCACTTCGCCTACGACGAGAAGGTCGCCCCGGGCGACTCGTCGGAGCAACATCCGGAGACCGAAGAGGTGGAGACCGGCGTGCTGCACGGCATCAGCTTCGCGGCCGGTCGCGGGAAGCGCACCGCGATCGTCGGCCCGTCGGGCGCCGGCAAGTCGACCATCCTCGCCCTGATCGAGCGGTTCTACGACCCCACCTCCGGCGCCGTGCGCTTCGGCGGCGTCGACGTGCGGCAGCTCGACCGCGTCGAGCTCCGCTCGCAGATCGGCTACGTGGAGCAGGATGCGCCGGTGCTCGCGGGGAGCATCCGCCAGAACCTGCTGCTCGGCTCCCCCGACGCCACCGACGCCGAGTGCGTCGAGGTGCTGCACGCGGTGAACCTCGGCGAGGTGCTCGAGCGTTCCCCCGAGGGGCTGGATGCGGCGGTCGGCGAAGACGGCGTCATGCTCTCCGGCGGCGAGCGTCAGCGCCTCGCCATCGCCCGGGCGCTGCTGGCCGCGCCACCGGTGCTGCTGCTCGACGAATCGACGTCGTCGCTCGACGGCCTGAACGAGCAGATGCTCCGCGAGGCCATCGACGCGGTGGCCGAGAACCGTTCGCTGATCGTGATCGCGCACCGGCTCTCGACCGTGGTCGACTCCGACCAGATCGTGGTCGTCGACCACGGCCGCGTGGTGGGCGTGGGCACCCACTCCGAGCTCGTCGCCTCGACGCCGCTCTACCGCGACCTGGCGAAGCACCAGCTGCTCGTGTAGCGGGAGGGGCGGACCGCGCATCGCGGACCGCCCCTCCCGTCGAGCGCGGGCTCAGTTCTTCGGCGTCGACCGCCGCAGCACCACGAAGCCCACCACGGCCGCGAGCGCCGTGATCACGAGGCTCCAGGCGACGAGGCCACCCGGTCCGGCCGCCACGAAGAACGCTCCCACGGCGGGCCAGCTGTCGGTGAGGGTGGTGAGCACGATCCCCCCGAGCACGAGCACGGTGAGCCCGGCGAAGAACACCAGCATGCCGTTCACGCGCCAGCGCTGGTAGAGCGTGGAGACCATCGCCCCGACGAAGAAGCAGAACAGGAACGCGGCGAAGAACAGCAGGAACCGTTCGTACCAGGGAGCATCGGTGCCTCCGAAGTAGAGCACCGTGAACATCCGGCCGCCGAGGCCCCAGCCGTTCGTGAGCTGCTCGATCACGGCGAGCAGCGTGATGAACGCGCTGTACACGGCCGAGAGCCCCACGAAGGCAAGGGCGGAGCCGAGCCAGAAGTCGCGGCGGGTCACGCTCATGCCGAGGGCGTAGGGGAAGGCGTAGGCGACCGCCTGCACCCCGATCACGATGGCATAGACGAACACGTAGAACGACGCCCCGCTGTACTGCAGCCCCTCCTGGGCGTCGGCGCGATCGGCCGGATCGGTGATCGAGCGCAGGATCAGCCACCAGATGACCATGTTCACCGCCAGGATGAACAGCAGGATGAGGGCAGGGATCACGAGCACCTGCAGCCGGTTCACGACATGCAGGCGTGCGACGGGCAGGATGCGGCCCGCGCCGTGCGCGGCAGCCGATGCGGGACGGGTGGAGGTGTCGAGGGCGGTCATGCGTTCTGCTCGATTCCGGTCGAGGCGCCGGTCTTCTGCACGACCAGCTGCTGGAGGGAGACGGGGGCGAGTTCGAGGCCGAGTTCGCCGGCCTCCCGTCGCTCGGCCGGGTCGAGCCGGCCGACGGTGACCGAGGCGAGACCGCCGATGCCCTCGCGGTGCAGCACCTCGCGGCCGGCCACGAAGGAGTCGACGAGCGCCCGCGTGCCGACCACCGTGGTGGCCGACCCGCGCAGTGATTCGGCGTCGGCATCGAGCAGGATGCGCCCCTGATCGATCACGATCACGTGCTCGAGCAGGTTCGACACCTCGTCGATCAGGTGCGTCGAGAGCACGATGGTGCGCGGATGCTCGGCGTAGTCCTCGAGGAGGCGATCGTAGAAGATCTGCCGGGCCACCGCATCCAGACCGAGGTACGGCTCGTCGAAAAAGGTCACGGCGGCCCGGCTCGCGAGGCCCACGATGACGCCGACGGCGGAGAGCTGGCCGCGCGAGAGCTTCTTGATGCGGCGGTTCAGCGGCAGCCGGAAGTCGTCGATCAGGCGCTCGGCGAGCTCGGCGTCCCAGTGCGGGAAGAACCACGGCGCGGTGCGGAAGACGTGCTTTGGCTTGAAGTCGTCGGGGTACTTCTGGCTCTCCTTGATGAAGCTCACCTGCTGCAGCACCTGCCGGTTCTCGACCGGGCGCTCGCCGAACACCCGGATGTCGCCGTGGGTGGCGAAGTCCTGCCCGGTCAGCAGCTGCATCACGGTGGTCTTGCCCGCGCCGTTCCGGCCGAGGAGCCCCGTGATGGTGTTCTCCTCGATGCCGAACGACACGTCGTCGACGGCGACCACGGAGCGGAAGCGTTTGGTGAGGTGCTCGACCTCGATCACGGCGCTCATTCGGTGCCCTCCCGCCGGATCATCTCGACCAGCTGCGACTCCGAGATGCCGAGCTTGCCGGCCTCGGTCACGAGCGGCTTCACGTACTCGTTCTGGAACTGATCGCGGCGTTTGGCGACCAGGCGCTCCCGCGCCCCGGTGGCGACGAACATGCCGATTCCCCTCTTCTTGTACAACACCCCGTCGTCGACGAGGAGGTTCACTCCCTTACCGGCGGTCGCCGGATTGATGCGGTGGAATGCCGCGAACTCGTTCGTCGACGGCACCTGACTCTCTTCGGGCAGGCTGCCGCCGATGATGTCGTTCTCGATCTGCTCCGCGATCTGAACGAAGATCGGCCGCGACTCATCCACGCTGCGTGCCGTTCATTGGTTCATTACTCATGTAACTAACCAACCAGGTCGACTGTACGGTGTCAAGTCCCGATGCCAGAATGGGCTCGTGAGCGCCCTGCCCGATCCGTCGTCGTTCGCCGAGACAGTCACTCCGGCACCCGTCGTGTCGGTGGCCGAGGCCGAGGCCGTCGCCGTTCGCGTGTTCGGTGTGGCCGGTCGAGCAGAGGCGCTCGGCAGCCAGTACGACGCCAACTTCGTGCTGACGCCGGCCGACGGGGGCCCGCGCGCGTTGCTGAAGTTCGCGCATCCGTCGACCACGGCGGAGGAACTCATCGCCCAATCGCTCGCGGCAGCGCTCGTCGGGGATTCGACCGGCATTGCGACGCCCCGCACCCGAGCCGCGCTCGACGGTGCGCGCGACCCTGTGTCGGTGGGGTCGGTCGAGGTGTCGGGCGCGGGCGGCCCGCTCCTGGTGCGGATGCTCGACTTCGTCGAGGGCACCCCGCTCTCCGGGCCGCGCTATCTGGCGCCGGCCGCCGTCGCGGCGCTCGGGTCGTTCGCCGCGCGGTCGGTGCTCGCGCTGGCCGGATTCGAGCATCCGGGCGCACAGCGGACGCTGTCGTGGGATCTCCGGAACGCCGACGCCCTGGTGACCGCCCTGCTGCCGGCGGTGACGGATGCGGCGCTCGCCGACCGGGTTCGAGTCGCGTCGGCGAGCGCGAACCAGGTGGTGCGGGGGCTCGACGCCGAGCTGCCGCGCCAGGTGATCCACGGCGATCTCACCGACGACAACACCGTGGGCCGCCCGGTCGGGGCGGGCGGCGGGCGGCTCGACCCGACCGGGATCATCGACTTCGGCGACGTGGTGCACTCCTGGGCGGTGGCCGAACTGGCCGTGACCTGTTCGTCGGTGCTGCATCATCGCGGTGCGTCGGCGGTGTCCATCCTGCCGGCGGTGCGCGCGTTCTGCGCGCTGCGACCGCTCTCTCCCGCCGAGGCCGATGCGCTCTGGCCACTGATCGTGGCGCGCGCCGCAACCCTCGTCGTGAGCGCGCACCACGCGGCCGCCATCGACCCGCAGAACGACTACACCCGCGCGAACGCCGCCCACGAGCACCGCATCTTCGAGGTCGCGACAAGCGTGCCGACTGCCGTGATGACGGCTCTGGTGCGGGAGGCCGCCGGATTCGCCGCCCCCGCGCCCGCGACGGTCGCGGCTGCGGCTGCGCATCCGCTGCTGCCGGGGCTGCGCGCCGACGCCGTGGTGGCGGTCGACCTGTCCAGCACGAGCCCGCTGCTCGCGGCCGGCCGCTTCGCCGAGCCGGACGCCGAGCGCGCCCTCGTCGCCGAGGCCCTCCGCGCCGCTCCCGACGCCGCAGCGCGCAGCGGTTCGTCGACCGCGGGAACCGCTTCCAACCCCGTCGGGACCGTCGAGCTCGGCGCGGCCGATGGGGAGGCAGCTGCCGCGAGCGAGGCCGCGCACCTCGCTTCGGCGCGGGCGGTCAGCACGCGCTTCGCGGAGCGGCGACTGACCCGCTCGTTCCGAGAGTCGCCGCACCCGCACCCGTGCGCCGCCCTCGGCGTGGCGGTCACGGCCGATGCGACCCTCTCGGTGCACGCACCCTGGAGCGGCACCAGCACCTGGCTCTCGGCCGAGTTGCTCCCGGAACTCCTGCCCGACGCCGCACCGACCGCGACCGAGCGCGGCAAGCACCCCGCGGGGGTCCTGCGCCTCGTGTCCGACGACGGCCTCGTGCTGGAGCTGAGCGGGCTGCACCCGCCCACGCACTCGCCGGCCGCCGAACGTGATGCCACCGCCGAGCCCGCTGGCGGCGCCCTCGCCGGGAACGCGATCGGGACGCACTCCGCTCCCGACACCGCGACCGCCGAATCGGCCGCCGACCTCACCGACGACGGGCGCGCGGCGCACGCCACTCGCCACGCCGCGTCCGCCGAAGCCACGGCGGCAACCCTCGCGGGCGGCGTGCTCGGGTCACTGGCGGCCGGGAGCACGCTCGGCGTGCGGCTTCTGCGCCCCGACCTCGCACCCGACGAGACGCCCTGGTTCACCACGGCCGACCTCCTCCCGGGCTGGCGACCGTTCGTGCTTGACCCGACCCCGCTCCTCACCGCCGGCACAGCGCCCGCCGTCACGACGAGCGCCGGCGATCCCGCCCCGGCCGCCCACTCCCCCGCCCCCTCGGTGCACGCAGGCGATCCCGCCCCGGCCACCCACACCTCCGCCCGCGCGTTGCACGCCGGCGATCCCGCCGCCGCGGCCACCCACACCTCCGCCCCCGCGGTGCACGCAGGCGACCCGGCGCCGGCCGCCCACTCCCCCGCGGCGCAGCAGGACGCCGCCGCCCTGCTGCGCCGCCGCGAGCGGCACCTCGCCGACGTGCAGGAGCACTACTACGCCGATCCCCCCGAGATCGAACGCGGCTGGCGGCACCACCTCTTCGACACCGACGCCCGGCCCTATCTCGACATGGTGAACAACGTCGCCGCGGTCGGCCACGCGCATCCGCGGATCGCCGACGCCGTCGCCCGTCAGCTCACCCTGCTCAACACGAACTCGCGCTTCAATTACGCCGCGATCGCCGAGCTCACCGAGCGGCTCGCAGCTCTGCTGCCCGATCCGCTCGACACCGTTTTCCTCGTCAACAGCGGCACCGAGGCGGTCGATCTCGCGCTCCGGATCGGCTGGGCCTGGTCGGGCCGGCGCGACGTGGTGGCGGTGCGGGAGGCCTACCATGGCTGGTCGGATGCGGCCGACGCGGTCTCGACCTCCGTCGCCGACAACCCCGGCGCCCTGTCGACGCGCCCGGCCTGGGTGCACACCCTCGACGCCCCGAACGCGTACCGCGGGCGATACCGCGGCGCCGACGCAGCGCGCTACGCCGTCGATGCGGTCGCGACCATCGAGGAGCTCGTGGCGGCAGGCCGCGCCCCGGCGAGCTTCATCGCCGAAGCGTTCTACGGCAACGCGGGCGGGATGCCGCTGCCGGACGGCTACCTCGAGTCGGTCTACGCCGCCGTGCGCGCCGCGGGCGGCCTCTGCATCGCCGACGAAGTGCAGGTCGGCTACGGCCGTCTCGGCGAGTACTTCTGGGGCTTCGAGCAGCAGGGGGTGCGCCCCGACATCGTCACCGTGGCCAAGGCGATGGGGAACGGGCATCCGCTCGGCGCCGTCATCACCACCCGCGCGATCGCCGAGCGCTACCGGTCACAGGGGTACTTCTTCTCGTCGGCCGGCGGCAGCCCGGTGAGTTCGGTGGTCGGCACGACCGTGCTCGACATCCTGCGCGACGAGGGCCTGCAGGAGAACGCCCGCGTCGTCGGCGCCCACCTGAAGCGCCGCCTGGAGGCGTTGGCCGAGCAGCACGAGCTGATCGGCGCCGTGCACGGCCTCGGCCTCTACCTCGGCGTCGAACTCGTGCGCGACCGCAGCACCCGCGAGCCGGCCCCCGAGGAGACCCTGCTGATCTGCGAGCGGATGCGCGAACTCGGCGTCATCGTGCAGCCCACCTCCGACCGCCAGTGCGTGCTGAAGATCAAGCCGCCCCTCACCCTGACGCGCGAGGGTGCCGACTTTTTCGTCGACACCCTCCACGCCGTACTCACCGACGGCTGGTAGCCCCGCGCCCCCGCCCCCTCAGGAGTTGGGGATGAGGGTGTACTTCGTCGAGAGGTACTCGTGGATGCCCTCCGAGCCGCCCTCGCGGCCGAGACCCGACTGCTTCACACCGCCGAACGGGGCGGCGGCGTTCGAGATGACGCCGACGTTGAGGCCCATCATGCCGGTGTCGAGCTTCTCGATCATCCGCTTCCCGCGGGCCAGGTCCTCGGTGAACACGTACGAGACCAGTCCGTACTCGGTGTCGTTGGCGAGCCGCACGGCTTCGTCTTCGTCGTCGAACTCGACCACGCTGACCACCGGGCCGAAGATCTCCTCGCGCAGGATCTCACTGCCGGCGGGCACGTTGGTGACGACGGTCGGCTCGTAGAAGCTGCCCTTGCCCTCCACGCGCTTGCCGCCGGCCACCAGGGTAGCTCCGCGGGAGACCGCGTCCTGAACCAGCTCGTCGGCCTTGTCGACCGCGTCGTCGTCGATCAACGGGCCGATGTTCACGCCCTCCTCGGTTCCGCGACCGATGCGGAACGCGGCCACCCGCTCGGCCACCCGGCGCGAGAACTCGGCCGACACCGCGCGGTGCACGATGAACCGGTTGGCAGCGGTGCAGGCCTGCCCGATGTTGCGGAACTTCGCCTGCAGCGCGCCTTCCACCGCCTTGTCGAGGTCGGCGTCGTCGAACACGACGAACGGGGCGTTGCCGCCGAGCTCCATCGAGGTGCACAGCACGTTCTCGGATGCCTGCTTCATGAGCGCCCGGCCCACCGGCGTCGACCCGGTGAACGACAGCTTGCGCAGCCGCGGGTCGGCGATGATGGGGGCCGACACGGCGTTCGAGGTGGACGTGGTGATGGCGTTCACGACGCCGGCGGGGAGGCCCGCCTCCTCGAGCAGCCGCACGACGTAGAGCGTGGTGAGCGGGGTCAGTGTCGCGGGCTTGATGACGACGGTGCAGCCGGCCGCGAGCGCGGGAGCGATCTTGCGGGTGGCCATGGCGAGCGGGAAGTTCCACGGGGTGATGAGGAACGAGGGGCCGACCGGCCGCTGCGAGACCACCATCGTGCCGGTGCCCTCGGGGTTGCTGCCGTAGCGGCCCGAGATGCGCACCGCCTCCTCGCTGAACCAGCGGAGGAACTCGCCGCCGTAGGCGACCTCACCCGCGGCCTCCGCCAGGGGCTTGCCCATCTCCATCGTCATGAGCAGGGCGACGTCGTCCTTGCGCTGCTGCAGCAGATCGAAGGCGCCGCGCAGGATCTCGCCGCGCGCACGGGGGGCAGTGGCGGCCCATTCGTCGGCCACTGCGACGGCCGCGTCGAGCGCCCGGATGCCGTCTTCGGGAGTGGCGTCGGCGATCGACTTGAGCACGGCACCGGTCGCCGGATCGTAGACGTCGATGGTCTTGCCGCTCGACGATTCGACCCACTGGCCGCCGATGAAGAGACGGCCGGGGACGGCTGCGAGAACGTCGGCCTCGGATGCTGCGCTCATGTCGTTTCCTTTCGAGAGGGTCATCTGGGATGACCGTACGCCGCACACGACGCGGCGTGGGGTGCCGATCCGGCAATCCGCACCACACTGTATGCCACCATGGCACAACGGCGTAGGATCGGTGCGTGCCCGCCCCGCTCAGCGCCCTGCTCGCCCATGCCGCGTTCGGCCTGCGCGTGGTTGTGCCGTCGGCCGACGCCGCTCGCCGCGAGGTGCTCTGGGCCCACGGTTCCGACCTCGACGACCCGACACCCTTCCTCGGCCCGGGTCAGCTCCTGCTCACGACCGGCCGCCAGTTCTCCGGCGCCGACCCCACCCCCATCGACGACTACGTCGCCCGCCTCGTCGCCGCCGGCGTGGTGGCCCTCGGCTTCGGGGCCGACGTGGTGCAGAGCGGCACCCCGGCCGCGCTCGTGCGCGCCTGCCGCGAGGCGGGCCTGCCGCTGTTCGAAGTGCCCTACCGCACTCCCTTCATCGCCATCAGCCGCTGGGTGGCGGATGCCCAAGCCGCCGACGCCCGCGCCCGCCTCGACTGGGCGCTGGAAGCACAGCGCGCCGTGTCGCTCGCCACACTCGGCGACGGCGGACTCATGGCGGCGGTCGCGAAGGCGGCCGAGCGGCTCGAGTGCGCGATCGCGGTCTTCGACCCGGATGCCGAGGTGATCGTCTCGTCACCGCCCGGCGCATCCGATTCCACCGGCCGCGCCGGCGGGTCATCGGACCGGTTCGGCGACCTGGTGCCCGAGGTGACGCGGCTGCTGCGAGCCGGCCGCCGCTCGCGGGCCGACACCGACGGCGACGACGACCACGCCATCGCGCAGACGCTCGGCGGCACCGGCCGCATCCGGGGCGTGCTGG